>NZ_JAERLX010000020.1:0-14641 GCF_018256135.1 Gluconobacter sp. Dm-74
CTTCTGGGAATTGCTGCGGATCGCGCGCTGGCATGTCGAAGGCAGCGCCTATGATCGGGCGCTCGCCATGATCGTGGAGGCCCACGCCGCCCTGCCCATGGCCGCCTTCTGGGGACAAGGGCAATCGGCATCCAGCGACGGGCAGTTCTTCCTTGCTACCGAGCAGGGCGAGGCGATGAATCTGATCAACGCGAAATATGGCAACGTCCCGGGCCTCAAGGGATACAGCCATGTGTCCGATCAATATGCGCCGTTCGCAACCCAGGTGATCCCGGCAACGGTCAGCGAGGCTCCCTATATCCTGGACGGGCTGCTCATGAATGACGCGGGCCGCCGCGTTCGCCAGCATTTTGCCGACACGGGCGGCTTCACCGATCATGTGTTCGCCGCCTGCGCCTTGCTCGGCTACAGGTTCGCCCCCCGTATCCGCGATCTCCCTCAGAAAAGACTCTATGCCTTCACGCCCAACGCGACGCCGGCCAATGTGCGAGCGCTGGTCGGAGGTAAGATCAATGAACCGCTCATCGAGCGCAACTGGCCCGACATCCTGCGCATCATGGCGACGATCGCAGCGGGGATCGTCGCCCCCAGCCAGATTCTTCGCAAGCTCGCCTCTTACCCGCGCCAGAATGAGCTGGCCCTCGCATTGCGAGAGGTGGGCCGCATCGAGCGAACCCTGTTCATGATCGACTGGATTCTTGATGCCGGCCTCCAGCGCCAGGCTCAGATCGGCCTCAACAAGGGTGAGGCCCACCACGCCCTAAAGCGCGCCATCAGCTTCCACCGCCGAGGTGAAATCCGGGATCGATCCGGCGAAGGCCAGCACTATCGCATCGCCGGAATGAACCTGCTCGCCGCCATCATCATATTCTGGAACACCATGAAGCTCGGCGAGGTCGTCAATACCCGGGCCGCCAGCGGTACCCATATCGCGCCTGATCTACTCGCCCACGTCTCGCCGTTGGGATGGGAACACATCAATCTAACCGGGGAATATCGCTGGCCCAAATCCTTAGCGTAGGATTCCGCCCCCTCCCGCAAACGCCCCCTCACAAGTTGAAAAGAGCGCGCCAAAATGGGCACACTAAACGCCCGTTTTTACACAGTTTTTTCGCTGTCAGCGCGCTTTCGAGGTTGTTACAGCGCCCGAACGGAGGCACGATGCCCGGATGTCTGGAGACGTCCCTGTGGGCGGCGCCAGCGAGTCGACCCAGAGGACCCCCGATGACGTAGCGCCCACATACCAAAAACCCCGCCTCCTCCGATCGCCAAATCGGAAGAGCCAGGGCTCCGGCAAAACAGTTGCTAGGTGAGTAATTCGTTAAATTCATCTAGCGTCAGCTCTTTTCGAAACGCAAGCACTAAATTGCGAACGGGAGCGTTTTGTCTGGTGTCCGGCCGTGAGGTGGTCCCTTCACCCCCAGACCGGACCGATCAATGGAGCATTCTGCACAGACGCAGAGGGCGCAGGCCCCGTGCACGCGGCGCGGCCGACGCCGGATCAGTGAGGCCATGCTGGCCGCACGCGACGAACTGACCACCCCCGTCCCGGCCGAGCCCGGCAAACGGGATATGCTGAACATGCTGAAATCCCTGCGGGGTGCGCTGCCCGTCAGCCGGGGAGCGGCCTCGACGCTGATCATCATGGTGGAGAAGACCTCTCCGGACGCCTGGACGACGCTTGAGACGCCCTTCATCTACGCGCACAACAGCACGCTCATGGCCTGGACAGGACTGTCGCGCAGTACGCTGCAGCGACACATCCGGGAGCTGGCGGAAGCGCGGCTTCTGGTGCCGCAGGACGGACGCAACGGACAGCGCGGCCGACGGTGGCAGGCGGAGGAGGGACAGACACAGGTTGGCTTCAATCTGGCCTCCCTGCGCTATCGCTGGCCTGATCTATTGGCCCTGAGCGCGGAACAGCGGCGACTGCGTCAGCGCGTCTCCTTTCTGCGCGACAGCATTGCCAGCCTGAACGACACGGTCCGGGCACAGGCAGAGGACCTCGGGCTTCAGAATATCATGGAGCAGGCAGTGGGGATCATGCGCAGCCGTCTGAGGACGGCCCAGCCCGGCACTCTGGAGGGGTTGTACCGGGAGATGCTGGCCCTTTCTGCCACTCTGGCCGGGCAGTACGCCGAGCCTGAAACCGGCCGGGATGATGCGCCTGTGGAAAACGCTGCTTTTTCAACGTCGTATCCAGCAGAAATGAGGCCCATGGGTCCTCAAAACGGGGCCCACTATACAGATACTAAAAACATTCAATCTTCTAAAAAAGTAGATCACGTAGCCGCCGATGGCGGCATTCGCATTGAAGAAATGCGGCGTGAAGGACAGAGCTCCAGGTCCGACCGTTCGAGCGTGTATGACCGGACGGCGCTGCGCGGGTTCAAGGGGACAGCGACGTTCTATCTCGAAATCTGCAGCAGTCTGCGGGATCTCTGTTCCTCCGGTCGGCCGACTGCCGAGCAGTTGATCGAGGCGGCCGAGTATCTGTCGGGGCAGGTGGGTGTGTCCTGTCATGCCTGGTCCCAGGCCTGCGTCGTCCTTGGGAGACTGCAGGCGGCCGTCGCCGTGATCGTCATGGCGTCACGACTGGAGCGGGGCGCTGTCATCCGGTTCCGGGATGCCTATTTCCGCTCCCTGATCGAGCGGGGGGCGCGAAACACCCTGTTCCTTGATCGCAGCCTGTATGCATTGCGGGATCATCGCACCCGGGAAGCGGGGATGCTCGCCGAGGCCGGTGTCTCGCTCGCGACCGTAGGTGTGCAAAGCACCAAAACCCGGGCGGCGTGGATCTGACATGGGGTTTGTTGCAAAGCCTACTCTTCTGCGAGTTCTTGATCGTCTCGGCGCACTGGCCACCCTGCTTCTGCCGCTGTTTCTGGTGCATTGGCGTGGTATCGCCGAGGGCTGTCTGGATGGACTGGCGGTCGGATTTCTGCTTCGGAGCGCCTTGACCCGCGATTGGTTCTGGTGTCGGCAGGGCTTCGTCTGGCCGGCCCTTGTCTGGTGGGGGTGGCTGGTCCTGTGTGCCCTGCCTCGTCAAATCCCTGTTTCGGCAGAGGCGGCTGCCAGCCTTGCCCAGGCGCTGCTGGCCATCCGTTTTCCGGTCGCGGCCTTTGCCTTGGCGTTCTGGACGTTGCAGGAATCTTGGACCCGGACATGGTGTCGCCGTCTGGTTATCACCTGCGTGCTGTATCTGGGGGGCCAAATGCTGCTTCAGGCGGTGACGGGCCATAACCTGTTTGGCAATCCCCGCTTTGGGGATGGGACACTCACTGGCCCCTACGACAAGCCGCGTGTGTCCGCGCCTTTTGCACTGCTGGGTCTTCCGGCGGCTCTGTTTGTTGGGGCGCTGTTGGGGGAACGGGTGAGAAGGTCCTGGCAGAAAGGACTCTTGACGGGGGCGACCCTGCTGCCGGTTCTCGGCTTGCTCGTGCTGGCCGGCCAGCGGATGTCTCTGGCGACATTCCTTCTCGGCACAGGCGTCTGTGCCCTGGTGCTCCCCTCACTACGACGGCCTTCGCTCGCACTTCTGGTCGTCAGTCCGGCACTCATTGGACTGCTAGCGTTCGTGTCCCCGGAGGCTTTCGGGCATCTGGTGACAAAGACCCGGACGCAGCTCGCCCACTTCGCCAGTTCCCCTTATGGGCAGATCTACAACCGGGCGGCCGTGATGATCGAAGCACACCCGGCTCTGGGGTTAGGGGACGATGCATTCCGGCATTATTGTCGATGTGAAGCGTTTCTGAGGCCCGGTCCGAGCCATCTGCAACCGGATGGAGGCGGGGTGTCGATCTGTGTTCAGCACACCCATAATCATGTGCTCGAAGCCGCCACAAACAGCGGATTTCCGGGAGCCGCTCTGTTTGTGGCGATGATCGGAAGCTGGTGGCTTGTTCTGGGACGAACCGCCAGAAGGCAGGGCGGGCTTTGTGCAGCAGACATTGGCTGGCGTGTCGGTCTCTTCGGGGCCGCTGTCCTGCATGAGTGGCCTCTGTCGTCGCAGAGCGCTTTCCTGAACATGCCGCTTGGCGGGATTGCTTTTCTGCTTCTGGGGGCAGGGCTGGCGGAAGCCGTCAGGGATCTGAAGGCGGATCGCCCTGACGACGGAGAGACTGCTCGCGACGCCTTAACTCTTTCTCAACGGCCTCCCGGATAAACTGCGCCATGCCCCTGTCGCCCACAAGCGCGATAATACGATCGCGCTCCTCAGGACTCAGGCGAACGGATGTCATTTTGAAGTTGAGTGGCGGTCTTCCCATACGCCTCCGCTACACGGCTCATGCTGCACCTGTCAAACATAAATAAAAGATATCGTCTATTGACGGATAAACGATAGCGTTTAATATGATTTGTAACGCAACATACTGTGTCCCTGTCGGTCAGGCGGGGACCGTGATCGACAGGTCCGTCATGACACTGAAAGCCATTTCAAAAACACTTTTCTCCAGCTCTGCCCTTCTGCTTCTGGCGGCTTGCAGCAGCGGGATGCCCGCGCCTGAGCCCGTATTGCTCAGTCAATTCAACCAGAACACGGACCGTTTCGGCGTTGTCAGCACTGTCGGCAAGCCAGAAGGCACGATCCAAAAGAGCGGCCGACCCTGCGATATCTATAAACTCTACACTACCGGTCTGACGGCAGGCGGCCGCGCAGCGGTGAAGGCAACTGAAGTCCTAAGTAGCGTTCTGACTTTAGGTGCGGCCCAGATGATTTGGGCTCCGGTCAAAGCCGGAACGCGTCCTCAGCAGCATACGGTCCTGTTCTGCTTCGGTTCAGATGACAAGCTTGTCGACATCTATGACAAAGATCCCACGGATTCCACCGGACCCGACCATCTGATCCTTAATCGCAAGGCTTGCAGCGCGCCGCCTGTCGCGGCACCGGCTTCACCGTCTCTTCAGGCAGAGATAACAGCACAGCCTGGTCAGCCTGTGAGCGCCGCACCGGTGGCTGTTGCGCCTGCGCCTGTGGAAGCTACTGCGCCCGCTCCGGGCGCGCCGACAACGACGGCCGATGGTGCACCAATCATCTACGAAAAGGCCGTTGCGCCGAAGGCGGCGGAAGCAGCCGGTGCGATCAGCCTGGATAATATGGCGCAGGAAGCAACAACCGGGTTGCAGCAGGTTCAGACAGGCAGGGCTAAGATTCAGGCGGGCGCAACGGCAGACGATCTGAACTCAATCAGCTCGCAGAAGGCTGTTGCCGCCAATCAGGCAGTGCTGGCCGGCAAAGCGAGTTAAGCATTTTAAACCCGTGCTGAGCCACGGTGATGATGAGCACGTTGGGAAACGGGTGTTTCCCAACTCAGTGCACAACCAATGTCGTCTGGCGAACAGGAAATATAGCCATGAATAATTCCGAAAAAACGGTACAGCGTGCGTTGGAGATCACGATATATGGAGTCTTGCTCCACGTTCTGCTCGATAACGTAGACGCCGTTATGGAGGCTGAGCCTGAGGAAGACATGCCAGAGAGTCTGTTAACTCTGCTGTCTCTTCGGAACCAGCCATTCATGATTCATGCGGTGCTGGACAATTATATCCTGAGCAAGCTCGGGAAAGAGTTTGGCGCGCCCGTCAGCGCGAACGAGGTGCTCTCGATCGCAGAAGAGAATGATCCATATTTTGGCACATTACTTGCTGCCGCTGCCGGTTCAGACATCATCACGCATCCTGATCCGTCCGCTACACCCTACTCGAACGCTCGGGTCTCAGTCGTAGAGCTTGAAGCGTCAGCAACTCGCCAATGAATGTCGAAAACCTGTTGGAGGACGAGGTATGACTGATCAGGCGATCCTCACGGCTCCCGATGAGGCATCACTCAAGGCCCAGTATATCTTGGCGTTAGAGCGCTTCGTCGACGATACGAATGCGATCCACAAGGCGGTAGAGGCAGACTTGTGCTGGTTTCCGGATATGCTTGCCCTTGCAGAGCGGGCCAGAGTGATTGCCGAGGACCTGGAGAGAAAACAGACTGTTTCCTTCGACCCATGCGATTCCGGAAATTACCCTGTTTGAGGGCCGGCATCGAGCGTAAAGCCTGTGGATTTATGGACAGCCGTTTCACGGCCGCTCGCGTCCTGATAGACAGCCCTTCCGGCTGACCACAGGCGTGGCTCTGCCCACAAGTCCACAGGTTCAACACCAAGAAGTATTTCTCTATTTTTCAAATAAGATCGGTCGAACCGATTACGCTTCCTATCGAAAGTCCCGAGCCTTCAGCAGCTCCGATCCCTGAAGCGACGGCGTTCGGTCTTCCAGACTGAGCACAACAACATGGATCACATCGCCCTCTTTCTGAAGCCTGCCCTTACAGGCCAGCAGACGGGACGCGAGAAGAGGAAGCCGGTGCTTCTCCTGCACATCTTTCCAGACAATCAGATTGGCCGTGCCGGTTTCATCTTCGATCGTGACGAACATGGTGCCGTTCGCCGTTCCTGGCCGCTGCCGCATCAGCACAAGACCCGTGAGCTGGATCCGGCGCCCATCCCGCAGGTACGGCAAATCTCCACAGCGCACGATCCCCTCTTTTCGTAAGCCCTCTCGGAGAAACGCGACGGGATGCCCGTTCAGACTAAGTCCTGTCGCCCGGTAATCCTCATGCACTGACGCCCGCTCTGACATCAGTGGCAAGGTAATCTCCGGCTCGATTACTTCCGGTAGTGGAAAGTTCCGGCCCCGATCCGCTGCTTCGAACAACGGCAGGGCCGTGTCCGCGAGCCCTTTGATCGACCAGAGTGCAGCGCGGCGCATCTGTCCAAACACCCGGAAGGCATCTGCTTCCGCCAGACATTCCAGGGCTGAGACTGGCACGTCCGCACGCCGCCAGACGTCATCAATACTCTCATAATCCGGCATCCGGGCCGCGATCAGGGCGGCCCCATGGCCGTTCGCCAACCCGCGCACCATCCTGAACCCGAGGCGGACCGCCGCGTGCCGTCCGTTTCGGCCGCGCTCCAGTGTGCAATCCCATCGTGAAGCATTGATACAGATCGGCCGGACCTCGACGCCATGGCGTTGCGCGTCCTGAACAATCTGGGACGGCGCATAAAACCCCATGGGCTGACTATTCAGGAGGGCCGCGCAGAACACATCCGGGTGATGGCATTTCATCCAGGCCGAGGCGTAGGCGATCAGGGCAAACGAGGCGGCATGGCTTTCCGGAAAGCCATAGCTGCCAAAACCTTCCAGCTGCGCGAAGGTCTGCTCAGCAAAGGCCTGCTCATACCCATTGGCCAGCATCCCGTTCACCAACTTGTCGCGGAACGGCGAGACCCCGCCTGTCGCTTTGAACGTCGCCATCGCACGGCGGAGCTGGTCCGCCTCGCCTGGCGTAAAGCCTGCACAATGGATGGCCACCTGCATGGCCTGCTCTTGGAACAGCGGCACGCCCAAAGTTTTCCCAAGGATCCCGCGCAGGGTCTCGGACGGATAGGTGACAGGCTCCAGTTTCTCTCTCCTGCGGAGATAGGGATGAACCATATCTCCTTGGATTGGCCCGGGCCGGACAATCGCTACCTGTATCACCAGATCATAGAAGGTTCTGGGCTTCATGCGCGGCAGCATGGACATCTGTGCCCGGCTTTCGATCTGGAAGGTCCCGAGCGTGTCGGCTTTCTGGATCATGCGATAGGTCTGCGGATCCTCGGCCGGGATCGAAGCGAGATCCATGCGGGTCTGATACACGGTGTGCAGCAGCTCGAACCCGCGACGCAGGCAGCCCAACATTCCGAGACCCAGAACATCCACCTTCATGAAGCGCAGGACGTCGATATCGTCCTTGTCCCAGACGATAATCTGCCGTCCGTCCATGGCCGTCGGCATCAGAGGCACGAGTTCGTCCAAGCGATCCTCGGTCAGCACAAATCCGCCCGGATGCGTCCCAAGCTGGCGTGGAAAGCCGAGAAGCTGGCGGGCGAGATGAAACGTCAGGCTGAGGCGTCTGTCCTTCAGGTTCAGACCAAGATCAGCCGCGCGCGCCTTGCACAGGTCCGGATCAGGCAGGGACGAGGCAATATGTTTGGAAAGCTGGCCGGTCAGATCTTCCGGCAGCCCGAGCACCTTGCCGACCTCGCGCAACGCGCCTTTGGGCTGATAACGCTGCACGGTCGCACACAGGGCCGCGCGATGACGGCCGTAATGCCGGTAGATCCACTGGATGACTTCTTCTCGGCGGTCACTCTCGAAATCGACGTCGATGTCGGGCGGTTCCTGCCGCTCGGCCGAGATGAACCGCTCGAACAGCAGACCCGAGCGAACCGGATCAATACTGGTAATTCCCAAAACATAGCAGACCGCCGAGTTCGCGGCGGATCCGCGCCCCTGACAGACAATTCCAAGTGAGCGGGCATGACGCACGATCGTATTCACGGTCAGGAAATACGGCGCGTAAGACAGAGAACCGATCAGCTTCAGTTCATGGGCGATCTGCGCCTCGACCTCAGGCGGCGCCCCGGCCGGATAGCGACGCGGCAGTGCGGCCTCGACCAGGCGTGTCAGTGTCTCCTGCGCGCTTTCGCCCGATCTCTCGGTTTCGGTCGGATACTGATAGGTCAGGTCATCCAGACTGAACGTGCAGGCCTCGGCAATTCGCCGTGTGTTGGCCAGAGCGTCAGGAAAGGCGGCAAACAGGCGTGCCTGCTCTTCAGGGGCCTTCAGATGGCGATCGGCGTGAACATGACGGCGGTTGCCGAGAGCATCGACGGTGCAGCCTTTCCGGATGGCTGTGACCACGTCCTGCAGAACGTGCCGGCGCGCATCGTGGTAAAGAACATCTCCTGTCACAACACAGACCAGACCGCGCGCTGTGCAGAAGCCCGCGAGCGCGTGAAGCCGCGCCAGATCTCCCGGCTGCCTGAGCACCGTCAGCGCGACAAACCGGGTCTCTTCTTCGCCTTCCCTGTGTCCGGGCAGATCCAGCAGGCTCTGAACGTGCCCGGGAAGTGCTGCCAGATCCTCGGGCGGCAACAGGATCAGGAGGAGATCCGGTGCCGCTCCGACGAGATCCTCCCACCCTAGAAGGAACACGTCCCTCTCGCCCCGGTGATGACCAAGGGTCAGAAGCTGGCAGAGACCTGCCCAGCCTGCACGGTTGCGGGGATAGGCCAGGAGTGTACTGCCATCGCGCAGAGCGAGGCGGCATCCGGGTAGAAGACGAAGACCGGCCTCCTGCGCCGCCAGATGGGCGCGGATGACCCCGGCCACGGTGTTCCAGTCGGTCAGACCGATCGTGTCATAGCCCAGGGCTTTCGCCTGGAACATCAGTTCATCCGGCTGGCTGCCCGAGCGCAGGAACGAAAACGAGGACGTCACCTGCAATTCGACGTAAGGCGCGCTCATGGTCTAGCGGCGGTGGGGATGGGGATGTCGGCTGCTGTCCGGTGCGTTGCTGGTGGGCGCGCGCATGACCACGAAGCCCGAGCGCTCGAGATAGGCGACAAGCCGTTCGGCCACCAGACGGGCCATCAGCTCGGCGGCGTCATGCGTCCGCCTGCGTCCGTCGTAACACAGCGCGTGCATCAGGACTTCGGCCACGTCCGAGGTGCTGGCCGGAATCAGATCATCGCGGGAGTCCATCAGAACATCCCCTGAAGAAACCAGTCGCCCGAACCGGACCAGGCATGGGTTCCGTCGCCTTTGCGAAACAGCCACAGGCGCAGGCCGGTCGTGGTCTCGACCTGCCAGTAGTCGCGGATCGCGCCATAGTTTTCGGCCGTGTGCCACCATTCCCCCAGCAGACGCTCAGGGCCATCGGCCGCCGCAATGCGATGCGTCTGTCGCTTCAGGACGAACTGACGGGGCGCACCGTCCGGAAGCAGGGCAGTCACCTGCACCCGGACGGGCAGATCGAACAGAATGTTCGGCCGCGCCCAGAGCATCTGGCTCGCGAGAGGCGGTTTTGCCATGTCGGCCGGAGAAACGCGAGACTGTCCGTCCTCTGGCCAGGCGGAAAACCGGGGCGCAAACTGATAGACGGCTGCAACACCAGGACGGTTGATCAGCCGGTCGATGAGGGTCGCGGGCACCGTATCGACCTGACGATCCTCTGGGTTTGAAAGTACCGGGCGAGCGGGGCCGGCCTCTATCGGCTCGCTGGCGCTGATCGTGAGGGTGACAGCCTCAATGCCAAAACCGGGTTCAATCCGGGAAATCTGATCTTTGAGGAGGCGCAGGATGCGCGTCTTGTCTGAGGTCGGATCGGACGTGCCCACACGGATGGCCTGGACCGTGCTGTCCACACGGACACAGAGAAAATCGATCTGCCGTGCGCCTTCACCGCGACGGGACAGCAGGGCGCAGGCATCTGGCACGAGAGCTTCAATGACGGTCGCAATCGCCTCGGCTGTGCCGATAGGCTCAACAAGCGAGCGTGACAGGGAGATCCGGTCCCGCACCTGAACCACGTTCAGCGGTCTTACCTGAAGGCCAACGGCTTCATCCAGGCAGGTGAGAAGCTCCGTGCCGAACCGCTTGGCCAGAGGCGCTCGGGGAAGGGCTGCAAGCGCACCAATGGTTGTCAGTCCCAGACGATTGAGACGGGATGCTGTCTCCGGGGCAATCGGCAGAGCCGAGCAGGATAGTTTGTCCAAAGCCTGTTTCTGCTGACCAGGCGGGATGACGCAGGCGCCGTCGAGGCGCGAGCGTGCCAGAGCGCGCGAGGCCGCCGCGCTGTCGCTCAGGACCAGAGAACAGGCATGACCTTTCTCGGAAAGGCGCGTCCGGACAAGAAACAGCATGGCCTCTTCACCACCATAAAGATGGGCACAGCCAGTTGTGTCACTGTACAGGCCATCCGGCGCATCGAGAGCGGGCAGGGGCGACAGCCACAGCAGCCAGGAACAGAGCTCTAAGAGAGCCTCATCATCGGCGTCAGTGTCCTGCTCAACGCACAGGAGGTCCGGCAGGACACTCCTTGCCTGGGCAAGCGGTTGGCCGGGTCTCAGGCCCGCTGCCAGCGCCACCGGATTGACGGCCGTAAGCGTCTGGCGGTTGTGCTCAGGCGCGTGCACGACAAGCGGGCGATCGGGGGGGTAATGATTCGACTGGCAGAGCTGAAGGCGCTCGGTGCGCCAGAAAGGAAGCCACAGGGCGAGGAAGCGGCGCATGGTCAGGACAGTCGAGGAGCCAGTGAGCAGGACGTCCTCCACGCACCCGCAACAGCGAGACGGAAAGACGGCGGGGGCCGGGAAGCGGCAGAACCAGTCCCGGCAGACAGAGAGGGGCTGAAGGATGAGAAGTAACCTGCCAGCGCGTGGCGCAGGCACAGGGGTCCTTTCCGGATGAGCGGGAGGCGCTGACAGGGCGCAGGAAGAAGCCAGTATTCCCGCTGCTTTCGGCGGCCAGATTCAGACGACGTACTTCTGTCAGGGAGGGAATACGCGGACCAGCTATCACGACAAGGGCGCGCTCGGGACCGCGCAGGATGTCCTCGGCCACAGTCAGAACACTGGCGTCATCGCTTTCAACGCAGATCAGGTGCCGGAGCGAGATCCCGGTCTGATGTAGTCCCCAGGCATGGAGCTGAGCGGGGACCGCCCCCAGCCAGAAGATAGGCTGGCCACTGCGCGCGAGCAGAGGCAGAAGCAGGGCGAGGCTGGAACCAATTTCAAGCGGATCGGGCACCAGAATGTCATGCAGGCAGGCGGTTCTGAGACCGCCGCCCAGGTGGTCATCGACCGGTTGCAGACCTGTTGGCAGCGCCCGGGAGATGGAATGAGGTAGGCTCCGACGCTCCAGGCATCGGACCTGCTCGCGCAGACGCGCCAGCGCGTTCGAAGTCATGACTGTTCTCCTTAACGAGAACAGAAAGAGAACAAACGAACGCGGGACGCAAGTTAATTTTTAAGAGAGACCGCTGCGGAAGACAGCGTTATCACTCCGTCCAGCAGGCTCAGAAGTGCGGCTTATCAGCGCATTTTGAGCGTTGTCAGGGTTTCGTTCGCGGACGTCACTTCGCCGATAAGAACGACCTCGTTTGATTCTGTCTGCTCGGCCAGCAGATGCGGAAGGTTGTGCACAACGTCGGCAGCGGCCTCAATGGCCGAGAGTACACCCTGATGCTCAGGAGAGAGTGAACCGCCCCGGGATTGGCGGAGACCTATTCACCTGAGAAGAGGGTCTGATGAGCAATTCTGTGAAGAAGTTTTCTCCTGAAGTCCGTTCCCGTGCGGTGCGGCTGGTTCTGGAGCATGAGGGCGAACATCCGTCTCGCTGGACGGCGATGGTGTCGATTGCCGGGAAGATCGGCTGTTCGGCGCATACGCTGAACGAATGGGTCAAGAAGGCCGAGATCGAAACTGGCAAGCGGGCTGGTGTTCCGGCCGAGACCGCAGATAGGCTCAAGGCGCTGGAACGTGAAGTGCGCGAATTGCGTCAGGCTAATGAGATCCTGCGGAAAGCTTCAGCGTATTTCTCCCAGGCGGAGCTTGTCTTATCCGATTGAGCGGTTCCTGAGGCAAAAGGGAGCCACCACTCGGCGGCGATACCACCGTGTGGCGGCGAGGATCGCATCGTGCGGAGCTTGGTCTTCAAGGATCGCGGTCGAGTTTGATGGATCCTCGTCTTTTCTTGCGACCTGAACGGATACGTGGGCTCCGGGCCCGAACGACAAGCATAGGGCAACGAGAAGATGGCCATCGATACGCTGGGAATTGATATCTCCAAGGATTATCTTGACGCGTTCTGGCATTCGCGCGCGGAGTTGCGTTCCGTACCGAACACCCCGGCTGGTTTTGCCGATCTCTGCAATTGGGTTGCCAGCGCCGACGACATCCTGTTTGTTTTCGAGGCGACTGGCGCCTATCATCGCGGGCTTGAGCGGCACCTGGGACTGGCCGCCGTTCCATTCCTTAAGGTTAATCCCCGACAGGCTCGACGCTTTGCCCAGGCCGTTGGCCGCCTGGCAAAGACTGACAGTGTCGATGCCAGACTCTTGGCGAAAATGGGTGTTGTGCTGGATCTTGGTCCGCAGCGCGTCGAGGGCGAAGATATCCACGATCTCAGAGAGTTGCTGACAGCACGTCGAGCATTGGTAAAAGATCAGGTCACGGCAAAAACCCGCCGCGCAACAGCGGTGAACCCGATCATTCAGGAACAGCTGGATCGTCGCATTTCCGACATTGCCCTGGATATTCGCGCGCTGGATGACGTCATGGCACAGATCGCCCAACAACGCGGCACGCTAGAAGACCGTATTCAACGCCTCATGAGCATTCCTGGCATCGGGCGTTTGACGGCCACTGTCATGTTGATCGACATGCCGGAACTCGGTCATCTGGATAGCAAGAAAATCGCCGCGTTGGCAGGCCTGGCCCCGATGTCACAGCAGTCGGGACAATGGCAGGGCAAGGAGCGAATCAATGGCGGCCGCGCGACCTTGCGGCGGGCAGTCTACATGCCCGCACTGGTCGCCATTCGCTTCAATGCCGATTTCAAGCGCAAATACGAGCAGCTCATCAAGGCTGGGAAAGCCAAGAAAGTTGCCATCACGGCGATCATGCGGCGCATGATCATTCTGGCGAACACCTTGCTGCGCGAAAATCGGAATTGGCTTCCCGTTCGTCCTTGACCAAGACGGATACTCGACCGCCCCTTTCGGAAATGACGGCGTTCGTCGATGAGCATCGCCAGGCCTACGGGGTCGAGCCGATCTGCAGGATGCTGCAGATCGCCCCATCAGCCTACTATGAGCGGCTGCGCAAACGGCCTGAACCAGAGCGCAGATCGGCTCAGAGCAAACGTGACGAGATCCTGAAACCTGAGATCCTGCGCGTTTTCTCGGAGCACTTTGGTGTGTACGGCGTGCGGAAGGTCTGGCGTCAGTTGGGCCGGGAAAAGATTGAAGTCGCCCGATGCACGGTCGCGCGGCTGATGCGTGATCTCGGCCTGCAGGGCGTGATCCGTGGCAAACCGAAGCGAACCACGATCAGCGACAAGGGCGCACCCTGTCCACTTGATCACGTCAACAGGCAGTTCAAGGCACCGGCGCCGAACCGGCTGTGGGTGTCGGACTTCACCTATGTCGCGACCTGGGCCGGGTTCGTTTATGTGGCCTTCGTCATCGATGTGTTCGCCCGGTATATCGTCGGCTGGCGCGTCAGCCGGACAGCACATGCGGGCTTCGTACTCGATGCGCTGGAGCAGGCAATCTTGTCCACCACTCGGATCGCGGGTCTCAATATGTCGCCATTTGCTACACCGAGCGCCTTGTCGACGCCGGGATCGAGCCCTCGGTCGGCAGTGTCGGAGAGAGTTACGACAACGCCCTGGCCGAGACGATCAACGGTCTGTTCAAGAACGAGGTGATCCACAGGCGTGGCCCATGGCGCTCGTTTGACGCTGTGGAATACGCCACTCTCGAATGGGTGGACTGGTTCAATAACCGACGCATCCTCGAGCCCATCGGAAACATCACGCCGGCCGAGGCCGAGCAACAGTTTTATGCCGCTATGGATCACGTCCCCATGGCAGACTAACTTAAGAAAACCAGTCTCCGCCAATCCCGGGGCGGTTCACTTACTAAAAAGCACTCGGCTCTAGGAAAAAGAGGAATTGTGCAATTTTAGGGTGCTATCGCCATCAGGCTCCCCCGACCCCATGACCGATCATTGTCATAGGGTCGGCGAGCCGATCGAAT
>NZ_JAERLX010000021.1:0-13177 GCF_018256135.1 Gluconobacter sp. Dm-74
GGGGTCACCACACGAAAGTGAGTTTTACGTACGCTAGGCGAGAACAGAAAACGAACGGCAAAAAGTGATGGGAAGCGGCCGTTTGCTTATGGCAAGACGTACGCATGATCGACCCGACCCTAGCCGCCGACATCAACGCTGCCTCTGCCTTGGAAGGAACGTTCCGGCTGCGGTCTGGACAGCTATCATCTACATATTTCGACAAATACCGATTTGAAGCTCGGCCTGATCTTCTGAGCAGGGTGGCCGCGGAGATGATCCCATTGATCCCCGCCAACGCAGAAATCCTTGCCGGACTGGAACTTGGGGGTGTGCCGATAGCAACGGCGTTGTCGCTTGCCACAGGAATGCCCGCCGCGTTCGTTCGGAAAGCACCGAAGGACTACGGCACTTGCCTAGCGGTCGAAGGGGGCGACGTTTCAGGCAAGCGCGTGGTGCTCATTGAGGATGTTATCACGACTGGCGGTGCGGTCGCGGACGCTACCCGGCTCGTAACAGAGGCTGGGGCAACGGTCATAGGTGTAGTCTGTGCGATCTGGCGTGGTGATGGACTTCCCAGGATTGCAGCGTTGCCCGATCTTCCTGTCTCGGCTGCCATGACGATGGATGACCTGCTCGCCTGAATGGGCGCGGGTCGGCAATTCCCATCCCCGGATCATATCACGCGGCAAGAAGTGATGGTGAAATGCGAAGCTGCCTCAGCTGATGCGGTGCCGGCCGATCGTCCCGCTCCCAGCTATAGTCGCCGGTGAGCGCGATATGCTCCCAACCCAGCGGCGCGATATGGCGGGCAATGTCGTCCGACGTGTTCATGTCCGCCAATGCCTGTTCGAGATAGCGGGTGTTCCACAGGATGATCGCGGCGACCAGCAGGTTGAGACCGGAGGCGCGATAGGACTGGTTTTCGAACCGACGGTCGCGCAGCTCGCCGAGCTGGTTGAAGAACAATGCGCGGGCGAGCGCGTTGCGCGCCTCGCCCTTATTCAGCCCGGCCTGGGTTCGCCTGCGCAGATTGATATCCTGCAACCAGTCGAGCATGAAGATCGAGCGTTCGAGCCGCCCGACTTCGCGTAATGCCAGTGCCAGGCCGTTCTGGCGCGGATAGGCGCACAGCTTGCGCAGCATCGCCGAGGCGGTGACGGTCCCGGTCCGGATCGAGGTGGCAAGCCGCAGCAGTTCGTCCCAATGCGCAGCTGCATGGTCGTACGCGATCGGATCGCCGACCATGCCGGCGAGCAACGGCCCCGCCTCCTGCCCGGGCAGGAGATGCAGGCGGCGCTCTTTGATATCGCGTAGGCGGGGCGCGAAGCGGTAGCCGAAGAACGGCATCAGCCCGAACACATGGTCGGACGCGCCGCCCGTATCGGTATAATGCTCTTCGATCGATAGCCCGGTCTGGTGGTACAGCAAGCCATCGAGGACATAGGGTGCTTCGCCTGCGGTCGCGGCGATCACGCGCGAGCCGAAAGGGTCATACTGGTCCGATATATGGGTGTAGAATGACACGCCGGGTTCGTTGCCGTTGCGCGCGTTGATATCGCCGATCGCGGCACCGCGCCCGCCGGCATGAAATTGCTGCCCGTCGCTCGATGAACTGACGCCGGTGCCCCATAATCCAGCGAGCGGCATTGCGCGATGAGCGTCGATCAAGCGCCCCAGCGCCTCGCCATAGGCAGCCTCGCTGATGTGCCAGTCATGCAGATGGGCGAGCTGGCGCAGGCTCGCGCCCCGGCAGCTGTCCGCCATGCGGGTCAGGCCGAGATTGATGCCATCGGCGAGGATCACGGTCAGCAGCGCGTTGCGATCGTCGGCAGGACGGCCCGAGCGCCGGTGTGTGAAACAGTCGCCGAAGCCGGTCCACGCATCGACATCGAGCAGGATGTCCGTGATTTTCACGCGAGGGAGACGATCATAGGCGGTGCGACGCGCGACCTCTGCGGCGGGTGGCGTGATCGCCTTCAGCGGCGAGATCATCAGACCATTTTCATCGAGGCGGACCTGGGGCAGTTCACCTTGCCTGGCCAGTACCGTCACCCGTTCGATCGCGCGGTCCAGGCGCTCACGGCGCTCCCCAATATGTTGATCGAATCCGGACTCGATCGCGAGCGGGAGCGGCCCCTTCTCGCGCAACGCTGCAAAGGTGGCTGGCGGAATGAGATAGCTGTCGAAGTCTCGAAATTGCCGACTGCCTGCCACCCAGATATCGCCGGCCCGCAACCGGTCGCGAAGCTGGGACAGCGCGCAGAGTTCATAGGCTGCGCGATCGACGACGCCGTCGCGGATCACGAAGGGTCGCCAGCCTGCCGACACGAAGCGTAGCGGCACCTTGTCGGGCAGGCGTCGTTTGCCGGTATGGTAGAGATCAGCGATGATGGCGAGCGCATCGAGGATGCCCTGGACCGGTCCGGCACCGCGAAAAGCGAACGCCCGCAGGAATTGACCGGCGAACAGCTTCACCGTGCGATGCCGCTCGATCAGTTCGGCCGTGCGGTCGATCGTCTCGGGGCGGACGAGGACTTCCGCTTGGGCGACAGCGGAGCCGAACCGTTCCCAGTCGAAGGGGCCGATACGCGCAAGGGAGTCGATACCCTTGGCGTGCGCGTCGATCAGCACGCGGCAGCTATTTGTTAGCGTGCGCAAATGCCCCTGCATCTCGCGCACGGTCCTGATCGCCTTGTCGCGCGTCCGGTTTTCTGCGCGGCGCACCATGCTGCCAAGCAGCTTGTCGAACATGGTGAGCGCGGCGTCAGTCAGGCTTTCCTCGAGCCGGATGGCTGCGGTCGCGAGCGTCGCGTGGCGGCGCATGGCCGCCAGCTCGCCGAGATGTTGCGGCGTGATCCGCACTGCCTCGTCGGCCAGTCGATCGAAGGTTGCCGACGGTATCATGGTGGCGCGCGCCGGGTCGAGGTCGAGCGTGCGGACATGATCGAGCCGTTCAAGCAACCGCAGGATGCTGCGCGGCGCCGGCGATTGCGGGGCATTGCGCAGCCAGGCCAGCCATGTTGTCCCCTGATCCGATCGCCGGGTCAGCAAGGCGTCCAGCGCCGTCAGCTTTTCCGGCTCGATGCCGTTGGTCAGGATTGCATGGGTGAGTTGTTCGGCCTGTTGGCGCGCGTGTCTGACGATCGCCTCGATGACAGCCGATGGTGGCAGTAGCACCCGCCGTCGGCGCAACTCGTCGATCACGGTGCCAGCGAGCAGGAGAGGCTGGGCGGCAGTCTGCGCGACCGGCATCGCGAACGCCACGATCGCGCGAAAGTGGTTCCGGTCGAAAGCGGTATAGCCGAGCCGCTGCATGAGATCGGCGAGATGTGCGCGCCGGGTTTCATCGCGACGGGCGTAATCGTCGAACGCCGTTGTCGGCACGTCGATCTGATCGGCGACAAAGGCGAGGATGGCACCGGGCGGCCTCTCTCCCGCCTCCAACACTCGGCCTGGCCAACGCATGTAGAGCAGCAGCAGTGCGAACCCGAGCCGGCTCGACGCTCCCCGGCGTTCGCCGACAAGATCGAGATCCTCACGGCTGAGGGTGAAGTAACGGGCGATTTCCCGTTCTTCGGTCGGCGGATCGTAATGCGGGGCGAGCGCCTCGCGTGTCAGCAACCGCCGCCTTGCCATGTGCCACGACCTTTCTCGCTCTGTCCGTCAGACGGTCCTCTGGCGGCCAGCATGAATATGTCCGTCAACTCTGGACCCGTGATGGCGATTCGGACAAGAATGCAAATCGATGGGAAAACGGACAGATTGGGACCGGCTGTGGCGCTGATTGGCTATGCGCGAGTATCGACCGGCGACCAGAAGCTGGCGCTCCAGCACGACGCGCTGAACGCGGCCGGTTGCGAGCGGACGTTCAACGACCATGCGTCCGGCGCAAAGACCGATCGGCCAGGCTTGGCCGAGGCACTGGCCTATCTGCGCGCTGGCGACACACTGGTCGTGTGGAAGCTCGATCGTCTTGGCCGCTCGATGAGCCACCTGATCGAGAAGGTTGGCGAACTCGCCGCGCGCGGCGTCGGCTTCCGCTCGCTTACCGAGCAGATCGACACCACCACGTCAGGCGGCATGCTGGTGTTCAACATCTTCGGCTCGCTTGCCCAGTTCGAGCGCGATCTAATCCGCGAGCGCACCAACGCCGGATTGAAGGCTGCACGGGAACGAGGGAGCCTTGGCGGTCGACGTCCGGTCATCACGCCTGACAAATTGCGCAAGGCGCGCGATCATATCGCGGCAGGGCTGACTGTCCGCGAGGCGGCCACGCGCCTCAAGGTTGGCAAAACCGCGCTCTACAAGGCTCTCGAAGGCACCACTGCCAAGACCGCAGTCAAAGTATGAGGAAAGAGTGATGAACGAACGCGATCCCAACATCGTTACCTCGAGCCTGTCTGGTATCGTCACCGAGCAGGGCGTCACCGTGAGAGTGAACATCATTCGGTTGGAAAATGAGCCGAGCTGGTCGCTCGAAGTCGAAAACGAGTATGGAACGTCTACGGTCTGGGACAACCTGTTCGCGACTGATGATGCCGCGCATGCCGCTTTTCGTCAGACCGTCGATGAAGAAGGTATGCGCGCCTTCCTCGACCAGGCTGTCGTCATACCCTTCCGACGTTAGCACCGTCAGTGTTCGCCGTTCGTTCGATCCTAGCGTACGTAAACTTCACTTTCGTGCAGTGACCCCTTGACAGCATCGCCATTTCTGACGATACTGGCCAAGTCCCGATTTACTCCAGGAAGAAGGCCATGAGATACCCCGGCGGCAAGGGCGGTGCCGGCGTCTACCAGACGATCATCAACAACATCCCGCCTCACGACACGTACATCGAAACGCACCTGGGCGGCGGCAACATCCTGGAGCGCAAGCGGCCCGCTGCCCGCAGCGTCGGCATCGACGTTGATCCCGAGGTGATCGAGGTCTGGCAGCAGCTCGACGTGCCCGGCCTGGAGCTGCACCACGGCGACGCCGTGGCCTGGCTGGAGTCCCACCAGTTCACCGGCTCCGAGTTCGTCTACGCCGATCCGCCCTACGTGATGGACAGCCGGCGCGGCGGCAAGCTATACCGCCACGAATACGACGACAAGGGTGCGGTCAGCGTCAAAGTGCGCGGTGAAGCGCCGATCGTCTATCTGACGGGTCAAACGTTCTATCAGCCCAAGAGCGCACCCGACACGCAGGTCGTCAACGCTTCCAAGACGGACGCTGCCAAGGTGATCAGCTTCCGCCTGAGCAACAGCAAGTGATCCCGGTGCTGCCGGCGTGACGAGCGTCGGCAGCGTCCGTCCCCGCGGCCTATTCATCAGGCCAACACCAACCTAGGAGTGCATCATGTCCAAGCCCCTCAGCATCGGCGCTTTCGCCGCCGTGCAATACCTGCCGCATATCGAAACCTTCCTGGCCACCGGCGACGGTGACTTCGACGGCCCGATCTGGGCCAAGGCCACCAGTGAAATCAAGTTCGTCGACGGCCGCGCGAGCTTCACGATGGTTCATGAATTCATGAGCCGCGACGGCAGCCGCATCTCGACGGTCGACACCGCCACAGGCATCCAGGTGCCGGGCATCGACGAGGTCTCGCTCACCGTCATGCACAAGGTGGTCGATTCCACCGGCAAGTTCGAAGGCCTGCGCGGCACCTTCCCGAGCTTCGGACTGCACAACTTTGCCACCGGCAAGGGCGTGCAGCGCTTCGGCGGCGAACTGAGCTGAAGTCAGCGCTAAGCAGCAGGTGCACCCGCTGATCGTGGGTGCGCCGGACGACCTCTCAAGGCGGCGCCGCCGGCACAGACCGACGGCGCCGCTTCTTCAAGGAGCACAGACGTGACACCCGAAGTTGAGGCAGCACTGCCGCGCCGCCTTCTGCTGCGGAATCATGCGCGCGCATTCGACCGCAGTCAGACTGGTGCCGTGGGCCATGATGCCGGCATAGACCATCAGCAGCTCGTCGGTAGAGCGCGGCTCACGTCCGAGCATGATCCAGCTAAAGCGCACCTGGGCGTCAACGGCCAGAATCACTTCCGGCAATTGAACCTCACCGATGCGGTGATCCAAAGCCGCGCGCAGCTTGGTCACTTCTGGGTCTTCGTCCTCTGCGGGCAATGGCGACAAATGGAGTTCATCATCCACGCGCAGTACGCCACTGCGGGCTGCAGCGGCCACCGCATCGACACCGGCAGTTACTCTGGCCAGCAAAGGCTTCAAGAAAGTGGCAGCCTTGCTGGGTAACGATAGACGGGCATAGTGTTTCTTGGACTCTGCCTGCCAACGCTCGTCCGTGAAGAACAAGCGCGCACGACCCCGAAAGCTCAGGCTGTGCTCAATCCAGACCGAGCCATTGCGCACCGCGCGGCGCAGGGCAAACAGGGTGGCCACCTCCAACGCCTGAAACGCCCGTTCCCGGTCTGGGCTGGAGATCGAAACCTGCCAGATCATTCCCAGACTTGGTGCCACCACTTCAACTGGCAGCTTTCTGGATCCTTTGAGATATAAAGCTTGCAGCTTGGCAAGGTACTCGATGGCAGGATGCTCGCCGGTGGCCTGCCAGGGCAGCTTTGCAATGGCGACGAGCAACGACCGCACGGGGCGAATTCCATCAATCAATCCCTCGCGGACCAGGGAGGCCCTGCTCGGTGGTTTGCGTTTCTGGGTTTCGGTGATCAAGGCTTCAAGACGGGCACGCAACTCAGCATCTGGCACCGCACCTTGCGCGCTCAAGGCAACAAGTTCGCCGAGCAGCGTTTTGTACATTGCGGCCCAATTGACGGTAGCGGGGACATCGGCGGCAGCCTGACGCCACAGATCGGCGATCCGGCGCTGCACCATAAGGATCAACTGGTCTGTGGTGGTGAACAGGCAATACCGAAGAAAGCATGCGACCTCCACGGTGCGCGCTGGCTCTTTGATCTTGGCTCCGGCTGAGGGCGGCCTGGAGACAAGTCGGCGCGCGTAGCGGCGCAAGATGAGATCGGGGATGTCTGCCAGGTGCTTATGAACGTCCAGCGTGTAAAGCAGGTCGATGCGCTCCAGTACCTCGCTGATTTGGCGGGTTGAGTGTTTCGCCGGTGCAGCCCATAGCCAACTCTGCTGGGTTTGTCCATCTGGGCGCAGCTCTGAAACTGAGGCTCGCCAGCGATCAAGTGTTGCTGGATCAACGCTGGCGGCGATGGCGGTGCCTGTTTCAACTTCAAGCTGGGCAAGTGCCGCCGCAATCAGTGTCCGAATTGCCCGCTCGTGCACGATCACCAGCTTGTTCTTGTACAGCCATTGACGCGCCCGCACGAGTAGCTGATCGCGGTCGGCGCAGCGCGCCACTTCGTCGCGCAGTTCACGTACCAGTGAGCGGCGCTGGTGCTCGCTCATCCACTGGAATCCAAGGACCGTGCAGGCTACTTGTTGGTGATCGAATAGCGTGCGCCCGCGTTCATACATGGCTCTCAGCGAGGCGACTTCTGGTGCTGCAATGCCAAGCTCGTTGCCAAGGTGGCGCCACAAGGCTACTGGAATTACCCGAAAGGCACCGAGCAAACGCCCACTCATGCGCAGGAAACCAATATGGAGCGCCAGACCAAGCTTGTGGGAATCACCTCGGCGTGCATTGATTGCGTCGCGCTCGGCACCATCGAAGGTGAAAAATGCCTTCATCTCGAAGTCGCTGATATCGCGGGGGAGCCCACGCATCCCCAAAAACGTTGTGTGCCAACCCTGCATCGTGAACCTCAAAAGTGGGAGGCCACCATACCCGTTTACAAAGCGAACAGGAAAGTCAATGAAATCAACGGTCTACCCAGACCACCCCCGCGCCAGTGCTAGCTTTGCGTACCGTCACTTATTGCACTGAAAACGAGGAGACCCCGAGCGAGGCGAAAAAAAACCGCCTCGGGGTGTCCGAGGCGGCAAGTCTGCATGCGGTTCAGGGAGGAAGAAACCGCGCCGGCGATCAGGGAGGAAAACCGCGCGGCCTGATGTGCAGCTCGGCCACTTTAGCCGGATTTTTCGACTTATCCGATGCGAGCGGCCCGCCGTGGGCGCTGCTCGATCTGCTGTTGCTTTTTCTCGACGTGCTTCTGCTCCTGGTGCTGCTGCTCGTCGCGCTGCACCTGGCTGATGGCCGCGCCGATCTGCCGCTTCACGCCCTCGATGCCCAGCTCGCTCTTGTGCGCCAAGTCGTTGAAGTCGGTGTGCTGCTTCATCGTGGACAGCGCCGCGATCTGCGCGCCGCTCAACATCGACGCCTTGAGCTTGGCCGCCTCGTCGCCGGCCAGCTCGACCTTGCCGGCGGCGGCGTCGGCAAGGCGCTGCTCGGCGCGCAGGTGGGTCTTGAAGCTGTCGGGCGTGATGGCGGGCAAGTCGCGCGGGTAGGTGTTCTCGGCCGGCGCGAAGATCGGGAAGATCGCCTTGCCGCCCACGGCCTGGGCGGCCGCCTCGGCCTTCTCCCGGCCGGGGTTGTTGCCGTGGGTCATGACCAGGTGCCGGTCGTCGTCGCCGGCGATGATGACCGGCTTGTCCGGGAACTTGGCGTGCAGCGCCTTCGCCACGGCCTCAAGGTTGCCGCTGTCGAAGGCGGCGACCGTGGCGTGGCCCACGGCCTCGGCCACCTGGGCCGCCGTGGCGTAGCCCTCCGAGATCACCAGCGCCGGCGCGGCCGCCAGGGCGTCCATGCCGCCGACCGGGTGGAAGCATCCTTCCTTCTTCGAGTCCTTGGCGAACCGCTTAGTGCCGTCCTCCTGGATGTATTGCATCGTCCATTGCTTGCCCTCTGCGTCGAAGGCCGGGATGTAGGTCTTCTGGCCTTCGCGGTCGGTCATCACGCCGGCCTGCGCCTGGATGCCTTTGGCTTGCAGGTAGGGCGTCGGCTGCTCGATGGGCACGAGGTCGGCCATCTGCCGACCGACGCGCTGCGCGGTGGCCTCCTGGGCCTTGTCCTGCTCGACGGCTCGCTGTGCCAGCTTCTCGGCCGCCTCGGCCTGGAGCTTGGCCTTCTCCTGGTCGCTCAAGGCGTAGCCCTTGCTCTTCCAGGTAATGTCCGTGCCGGTCTTGTTGTTGATGATCCGCCCGGCCGGGTGCCCGTCCAGGTGGCCCACGTAGAAGCCATCGAGCGCGCCCTTCTTGCCGCCCTCGACCGGCACGCGGTGCCGCTTGCCATCCATGATCGGGTGATCGCCCTGGGCGTTGCTGCCGGTGAACAGGCCGGCGCTGCGCATGGCCTCGGCGAACTCTTCCCTTGGCGTCATCGCTGGCCCTTGCTGGGCCTGCACGTTCTCGGGCTTCCAGCGTTCGAGCTTCGCCGCGTCGGCGCGCGGGCCGACATACCAGGACTTCGCGGCCTTGTCCCAAAGCGCGCCGGCGGCCTTGGCCGCGTTGCGCTGCTCGTAGGGCACGGCCAGGTACTGGCGGGCCTGCTGGGCCTGCTGCGCGGGCTTCTGCGCCTCGCCCTGGGCTTCGGGTGCCGGCTGGGCCGAACGCGGCTCTACGGCCGCTGTAGCGGCTCCCTGCGCCCATTTGGCGAAGGGAGCGGCATCGGTGCCCGGCGGCACGTACCAGGACTGTTGCTGCCGATCCCAACGCGCCCCGAGGCTCTTGGCCTCGTCCTTCTCCTTGTACGGCACGTTGATGTACTGCCGTTCGGGCTTCTCGGCCTGCGGCTGCGCCTGCTGCCGCTCGCGTTCCTGGCGCTCCAGCTCGGCCGCGCGGCGCTGCGCGTCGCTGTCGTTGAGCATGGCCGACGCCTCGGCGGTCTTGCGTGCCTCTTTAGCGGCTGAAATGTCCTCTTCGGTCGCGTTGGGGTCGCGCCGTACACGCTCTTCCTGCACGCGGGCCAGCTTGGCGGCGCGCTCGTGCTGGTTGTCGGTGCCCAGCGCATCGACCAGGTGCAGGCGCTCGGCCAGAGCCTCGGCCTGGCCCTCGGTGCGGGTGCCGGCGACGAAGGCAAAGGCGTCCTCGCCGAACTGCGCATCGGCCTTGCGCGCGTAGACCTGGAAGGGGGCGTTTGCGGGAGGGGGCGGAATCCTACGCCAAGCTCGCCCAGATAGCCGGCGCGAGATCTTACTTGTTGCTGCCTTCTACGGTCGCGCCAGAAAGGCGACGGCTCAGTTCTATCCGGCGATGGCTACGCATTTTGAAGGTGTCTGGCCCAACGCGCCGATACTCAATGAAGCCGAGAGAACGCCAAAATCGCTCTGCCGCTTCATTCGCTTCCAGCACGGCCAACCGAATCTCTGTGGCACCTCTCGCAGCGGCCCAGCTTTCGACCGTCGAGTAAATTGAGCGTCCGACGCCACGACCACGCTGTGCGGCATCTACGATCATGAAGCCGAGATACCATGTGCCATCACGCGGATAATCGCGGAGGATGGCCGCGATTGCATATAGGCCGCCAGGCCCCTTCCATCCCAGGACAGCTTGATTGTGGGCGCTCTTTTCGGGCGGCACATCGGAGAAAAGCTCGCGAGCATCGTCCAGCGTGGGCGCGGCCCCGTCCTGCAACAGGAAATAGTCGCTGCAACGGTTGTACAGGTCTGCAACGTCTGCGGCGTCCGCTTGGGTAAGTTTGATCGGGGCTCCCGTCATCATCATCGCGTTTTGGCAGCAAGCACGCGCTGACCGTAATCCCGGAGTTCCCCGTTGGGACCGACATAGCGGTAGAGAGTGACGCGCTCGATCCCGAGTTCCTTGCAGAGGTCGGAAACGGACGTGTCGCGTTGGGCCATAGCAGCCTGAGCGAGCCGCACCTGGGCCTTGGAGAGGGCGAACTTGCGGCCACCCTTGCGTCCCCGCGCGCGGGCAGCGGCCAGGCCAGCCATGGTGCGCTCGCGGATCATATCCCGCTCAAACTCCGCCAGTGTGGCAAAAATGCCGAACACCATCCGGCCCGATGGCGTCGTGGTGTCGATCTGCGCGCCCTTGCCGGTGAGCACCCGCAGACCGATACCGCGATCCGACAGATTCTGCACCGTGCTGACCAGGTGGGTGAGCGTTCGGCCGAGCCGGTCGAGCTTCCAAACGATGAGGACATCGCCGTCGCGCAACGATTTCAGGCAGGCGGCAAGACCGGGGCGATCATCACGGCTACCGGATGCACGATCATCATAGATATTGCCTGGCTCGACACCGGCAGCGCGAAGGGCATCGTGCTGCAGGTCGAGCGACTGCGAGCCGTCGGCTTTGGACACGCGGGCGTAGCCGATCAGCATGGATCACAAACGAAGGTTTGAGGCGGTGACGAACATGAGCACATAAGATTGGGCTATTGTGTATCTTAACCAGCATCTCAATCAAGCTATCTCAAACCGTAGCTCGGAAAGAATAAGGAGCATGTATGCCGCGTCGCGTGACCCTGACCGATCGACAGCGCGAGGCGCTGCTTCACTTGCCGGTCGATCAAGGTGAGCTGCTGCGGCACTATACCCTCAGCGATGAGGATCTCGGGCATATCCGCCAGCGCCGGCGCGCCCACAATCGTTTTGGCTTCGCGCTGCAACTGTGCGTCCTGCGCTACCCGGGCCGGGTGCTCGCTCCTGGCGAGTTGATCCCGGCGCAGGTATCGGATTTCGTCGCGGCCCAGCTCGGCCTGACCAGCGACGATCTACTCCTCTATGCCGCGCGCGAGGAGACCCGGCACGAGCATCTGGCGGACCTTCGCCGAATCTACGGCTATCGCTCCTTTTCGGGGCGGGGCGCACGGGATTTGCGCGAATGGATCGCTCGGGAAGCCGAGGCGGCGACATCGAATGAGGATCTTGCCCGTCGCTTCGTTGCGGAGTGTCGCCGCACCCGCACGATCCTTCCCGGCTCCTCGACGATCGAGCGCCTTTGCGCCGATGCGCTGGTTGAGGCCGAGCGCCGGATCGAGGATCTTATCGCCCATCGCATCACGCCAACCCTGAGCGAGAATTTGGCTCACCTGTTGGAGGATACGGTGGATGGTCGCGTCACGCGCTTCGTATGGCTGCGACAGTTCGAGGTTGGCGCAAATTCAGCAGCCGCTAACCGGCTGATGGATCGACTGGAATATCTTCAAAGGTTCGATCTTCCGGCGGATTTGCTGGACGGCGTGCCGGCGCATCGTGTGACCCGGCTTCGCCGGCAGGGCGAGCGCTATTACGCCGACGGCATGCGTGATCTGCCCGAAGACAGGCGGCTTGCGATCCTCGCTGTCTGCACCCTGGAATGGCGGTCATCGCTGGCCGATGTCATCGTGGAGACCCACGATCGCATCGTAGGCCGTCTCTATCGGGCCTCCGAACGCCTTTGCAACACCAGGATCGCCGACGAAAAGGCGGCCGTTCGGGACACGCTGAAGTCCTTTGCCGAAATCGGTGGTGCTTTGCTTGGAGCGCAGGACGATGGCACGGCCCTGGACGGGATAATCGCCACCGGGCCTGGCTGGGAACGGTTCAGAACCCTTGTCGCCACGGCCTCCGCGCTGACCAACGTGCTCGCGGCCGACCCGCTCAGCCGTGTGCTGGACGGCTATCACCGTTTCCGCCTCTACGCGCCCAGGATGCTGCGCCTGCTCGACATGCAGGCGGCGCCGATCGCCACGCCTCTTCTGGCGGCCGTTGCGATGCTGCGTAACGGGATCAAGGTCGATCCGCCGGTGGATTTTCTACGTCCCAACTCGAAATGGCATCGTCATCTTCGCGCTGAGCCCAGCGGCGACCACCGGCTTTGGGAAATCGCGGTGCTGTTCCACATCCGCGACGCCTTCCGGTCCGGTGACATATGGTTGGCGGGATCGCGCCGCTATGGCGACCTCAAGCAGCTTCTGGTCCCGCCACAGGCGATAGAGCAGACCGCGCGGCTCGCCGTGCCGCTGCGACCCGGCGAATGGCTGGCCGAGCGCAGGGCTCGACTGGATACACGGCTGAAGGAGTTTGGCCGCGCGGCGCGAACCGGCACGATCCCAGGCGGCATCATCGAGAACGGCAAGCTGCACATCGACAAGCTGAGGGCCGACACGCCCGAAGGGGCCGAGGATCTCGTGCTCGATCTCTATCAACAGCTCCCGCCCGCGAGGATCACCGATCTGTTGCTGGAAGTCGATGAGCGAACCGGATTTTCCGAGGCGTTCACGCATCTGCGCACCGGCGCGCCCTGCAGCGACCGGATCGGCCTGATGAACGTGTTGCTGGCGGAAGGCGTCAATCTCGGTTTGCGCAAGATGGCGGCGGCGACCAACACGCACAG
>NZ_JAERLX010000022.1:0-8973 GCF_018256135.1 Gluconobacter sp. Dm-74
GCTCCACCTTATCGCCTTCGTCGAAGCAACCAGTGAATCAGATCTCAGGCCGATCGTATAGATCTTTTGTCAACGTGATATAGGTCATGACTGGTGACATAAGCGATGCAGTATGGCTTTCATCCGAGGACCGCGTGCGGGACAATATAAAGTAAAAATCGCACAACTGATAGAGGATGGCAAAATTACAATCCCGATTCTCCTAATTCAAGATATGAATCTTAACATCATTAATTAATTTGTGGCAATAAAGTAACGATAATGGTCTTGGTTCCCGGGATTAGATCGTAGCCATTACGTGGATTTTGTAGCGCAGAAAAGGCCGCGAAGCATGATGTGTCCATTTTGAATGCAGATGGGCTGTTTTCGACGAGGTTAGATCTGGTGCTGATCGGCGATGTACCCAACCGGCGTGCCTATCTTTCCAAGCCGGGCGGGCAAACGGGATCCATTCGTCTAACTGTGCCCGAGGTTTTAGATCGCAAAACGGTGATGATTAGCGCTCACAATCTGAAGGCGCACTGCACGGCTTTCAGTCTGAAGGTAAGAAAGAAGGAGGAGGGAACACCTGATTGGGCACACGAAAGGCAGCATGAACACCAAGCTTCACAACATACTGGTGCAAACGGCTGTTTTCTTCGGCCTGCTCAATGAGTCGCCGCAGACCCAATGGTACGCGCTGGCCCGAGTTGTAATACCAACTTGTTTAGGGATACCTTGAAAAAAAAGAGCAGAAAGCCCTGTCTCCCAGGCCAAAATTCCGGAACAAGGCTGCTAAATATCGTGCAAACGCATAGGGATCATGTTTGAACGCATCAACGACTGGCGCTTTATTGCACCCCGCTACGACAGGTACTGGACAGTCTTCTTCTCAGCCATTGCACTTGCTGTTACATCATCTTTTAGCTCTGATCAGTGAGGCGTAGCTCTTAGACATATATGGTTGTAGGGAGTGAAAATGCATTTAGTAAATTACCAATTGAATAAATAATATTAAAAACATTCACGCGAACGTGGCGCTATGAAAGAAGAAGAACAATAACTAATCCCCACATAGTCAATAATGTATTGCTTACAGCATAAGGAACAGTATATCCTAACATAGGGACGTTGCTCTTTGCAACGTCAGCAACCATTGCCACAGATGCAGTACTTGTTCTGGCGCCTCCACAACAACCGAGGTTTATAGCTGGATCAAATTGGAAAATATATTTTCCTATTAATGGAGCAAGAATCATTGGTAACGCACTGGAAAAAATTCCCCACAAAAACACACTTAACCCTGCATCTTGCAGGCCTTTAATAAAGGTAGGACCAGCTGAAATCCCAACTACAGCAATAAAAATATTAAGGCTTACAGTATTCATAAACCATACAGTAGCGTTTGGTATATTACCAATTTTAGGCGTGACGCTACGAAGCCACCCTAAGACAAGACCTGCAATCAGCGCTCCTCCAGAAGCAGAAACCGTAATAGGAATACCAGCTATCGGGAGCACAACAGATCCAATCAGTCCGCCAATAAATATCCCGCCTCCAACCATAACCATGCTGGTTACGTCTGTTGGTCGATCCGCATATCCAAACTCATTAATTAATTTGTCAACATTTCTACGACTCCCGGTAATATTTATAATATCCCCTTGAAATATAGCAGTCTCTGAAAGTAAAGGAATCTCTACGTTCATAGATCCTCGATGAATATTATTTATGTAAATACCATGCGATGAATTGGACTCGGCCAAATTCCCTAAACGTTGCCCATTGATTTTTTTGCTTGTAATTACAACATTCACGGTTTCTATGGGAATATTTATTAACTCACGATCTGAAATTTCCTCAGCGTGATTGGACCAATATACCAAAGCATCATGCGCTCCAGATACAGCAATGCAATCGCCTACTGACAATATAGTATTTTCATCAAAAGGAATTATTTTCCCATTACGTCGAATATTTTCCAAAAACATTCTATCTTGTGTTGATTTTTCTGCATCAAAAACACTTTTACCAGCAAATTTTCCTAATGTTTTCAAGCGATATGCACGAATAATATGCTCGTGCCATCCTGTTTCAGAATTACCATTCACAGGTTTAATATTCATTTCACGTTCATATCTCTGGCATTCCTCTTCTAGATTGATTCTAAGGAGCTTGGGCCCTAAAAATGCCAGTATCCAGCCTGTACCAACAGTTCCAAATAAGTATGTTACAGCATATGCAACAGGGATAGCATTTAACTGTTCTTGAACCTGCTCAGGAGAGAGCGAGCTACGATTAATCGCATCCGTCGCGAGACCTATTGATGCCGAAATTGTTTGGGAGCCTGCGAGCAAACCTTCTGCCATACCAGGTCCGTACCCAGAAAAAATTGCTGCGATATAAACACAAGCGAGACATAGCGAGGCTATAACAACTGCGAATAATGCCTGCGGAAGACCGTTATTCGCAATTCCTCTAACAAATTGTGGACCCACACCAAAGCCCACAGCGAAAAGAAACATAATGAAAAATACTGACTTCACTTGAGGCGAGATAATAATCCCTAATTGTCCAATCAGAACTCCTACAAGTAGCGTTCCTGTTACAGCTCCAAGGCTAAAGCCACCGATTTTTCGGGAGCCAATCCAAAAACCAATCGCCAAAGCTAGAAATATTGCTAACTCTGGTGATGCGCGTAGCGTTTCCGCAATCCAATGAAAAAGCATTAAAATAGATCCTTAATCACAAATCCACTCTCTTAATATATAGTACTAAATAGATCCCGTTTTCAGCAGCTTCAAACCTAAGTTTTTATTAAATCCATGAATTTCCTTCACGTCTAGTTTTCTCATAAATTCGATAATTTCTTTGGTAATGACTTGCCCAGGTACCATGATCGGGAAGCCAGGAGGATACGGAATAACGAAATTAGCAGAAACCAAAACAGGGCCTGATTCCAGTCTTGTTTCAATTTCAGTACTATTCAGATCGATATACTCACATTTCAACTCATTATAAGCGTCATAAAATGCGCGACGAATATCACCATGGAGCGTGTCAGATTGTGGGTTGCTACGATAACAATCGTCAAATTTACTAAAATTCGGCAAATGCGGTAAATCGAATATTAATTCATCCACAGATTTTTGAAAATTGATTTGGTACTCTTTGCCAAATTTCTGTGATTTATTATCCAAATCCATTGAAATTTCATTCAGAACTCCTAAAAGAAGAGCAATATCACTTCTATTATTATTTATATTTGATTGCAAAAGAACGCTATTTCTTGAAGTTTTATTAAGCTGTATATTAAATTTATCAGCAAGTATATTTTTGAATGTAGTACCATCAAATCCCGCATGTCCACATGATAACGTCATACGGCTAGGATCAATAATAAACTCATCATTTTTGATTGCGTCTATAGCTTCAATCCAGCTCACACTGGGGTCATTATAATCCGAAATTCCGGATTCCCTGAATTTTTCAGGGATCATTTCAGAATTATTTAAAACCCTAAAATACTTTGATATTAGGGGATGATTGTTTATTTGCTTTCGGATTTCGAGAGAAACTCTCATTGCGTTGGCAACGAGACCATATCCTTCTAGCTGCATCTGGCGTCTAGCAACATCCAGAGAAGCTATAATCTGTAGATTTGGACTAGTTGATGCGTGAGTAAAAATAGCCTCATGAAACTGTGACTCAACATGTTCAAATTTAATATCCTTCACCAAAACAATCGATCCTTGGCGCAAGGCTGACATAGATTTATGAATGGAATTAGTTTGATATACACGAATTTTTACAAGCCGTGGATCAGGTATCAGACGATTTTCAAGTAGAGCTTCATCACTTGGATTTTCTCCAAGGGTTTTTTGTTGCTCTTCCCAGGCTATCAATGCCTCAGGCTGACTTAATGCTTGGCTGAGGGCATCTGCCGCGCCCATGGCCGTACGTTGACGAAGCAGCGGTGACCAATGAGCGAAACCAAACCAAGCTTCATCCCATAGAAAAATCAAATCTGGCTTAATGGCCAAACATTCTTCCATAACGCGTCGCACGTCATAGACATGGCCATCAAATGTACAATTGGTCAAATCGACCATTTTAACACGATCTATTTCACCCTGGGATTTCAGTTTTAATAGGCTTTGTTTTATTGTTTTAATAGGTACGCCCCCGTACATAGAATACTCTACAAGAGGGAATGCCTCCACGTAGTAGGGTTGGGCACCAGCTAAAACACACCCATAATGGTGTGATTTGTGACAATTTCGGTCTAGTATGACGATATCCCCAGGCACCAAAAGAGCTTGAAGAACCATTTTATTGCTTGTTGAAGTACCATTCGTTACAAAAAATGCATGATCGGCTCCGAAGGCCTTTGCCGCAATGTCCTGAGCATCTTTGATATTGCCTGTAGGTTCTAACAGACTATCTAAACCGCCAGTTGTAGCAGAGCTTTCAGCAAGAAATAGATTTGGACCATAGAAATCACCCATATCACTGATCCAATTGGAAGTAAATATGGATTTCCCTCGCGCAATAGGTAGGGCATGGAAGGTTGCTATTGGTCTTTCGGCATATTTTTTTAAGTTATCAAAAAATGGAGTCTTATAACGATTATTTATCGATTCTATAATCGATAAATGAATTTCCAAAGGTTCTTCCATTTGATAGAATATGCGGCTAAAAATAAGGCTTTCTTTTTTTCCGGAAAAACTCTCTATATTTTGGTCACTTAATAGAAAAATATCAAGTTCAGGTCTTATTTTATTTATAGCTTGTGCTAATCCAATAGAAAGATAATCGATATTATCTAAAGATTGAAAATCAATTACCCCTTCGAAGATTTTTAGGAAAGAATCTTTTTCATCGTAACCGTTTTCGAATCCATCATATAAAACCACCGATTCAATGTCAGAATTTAATATAATGCATTTTAATGCATCTACAGCACTACCAACGACTACCGTTTCATAAACGAATTCGTCTTCAGAGCGCCTAACACCTCGCGCCTCTTCTTTAATATGTTGCCAACGTGAACGAGCATGCGGCACAACGCTCAGAACTTCAAAATATGGTTTCGTTTTTATGCGCGATATTGCCTGAGGTAGTCTATTAAAAGGATCATCTTCATAATTTTCGATATCCCAAACCGAGATATCCCGGTGAAATTTCTTCGAAATAATATTTGTGGCGATACATTGGGAAAGACGTAAAAATCCTTTATAATCGTTTTCTCTCAAATAATATCTGAGACGATTTAATAAAATCGATCCTGGATAGGCGAAATATAAATCTATTTCTCCAAGCTCCTTTAACGCATTGGCTAGATTATCTTTTATAAATGCTTCCTGTGTCCTCTCCCATTTTCTAGCTTGATAAAGCACGGATATCCAGAGATCTGAACGCAGTTCGGGAGTAGCTAACGCCCCTCCAATTATTGAATGGGAATTATGATGCTCAGACATTCCGATGGTCATGAATATATTCCTTTTTCAACCCAACGTTGAATCAGCCCCAAAAGTTCCATCCAAATGATACGAACAAATTGATAAGTCCGAAGAAACATTGATTGATGCGTGATTCGGAATCTGGATGATTATATAGAAAAATATGGCATAATAAATTATTGTTTTAGGATGTATTTGGAAATAACATAAGTTAAATACTGCCAATTTAAGAGTATTTATTGATATTTCATAAAATGTTTTTCGATTATTTGCTACGATTGTACATATTTTTCTTACAAGTCATCAAGAGATGAGGATTATTTGAGATCAGTATCATAATAGATAAATGCCCCTTCGCATAAAAGCAAACGTAGTGCGACGACGTCATAAAAATTGTTGTCGTGCAAGTGAGATATTATCATGGTAAAGCTGATACCGACCGATATCTGGATAATGCGCAGGAAAAAATAATCCTGAACGCCTTTCATAAACAATTACTGTGAATGGAAACATATATTTGTCAATGGGATCTATAATTTTCTAAATTTCATGTGCAAGTATATCTCTTAGAAAAGTTAATTATATATTTTGATTTATGAATCCGTTATATGAACTATTGAAAAATTATACACGTCGTCTCGACGAAGAGTAGACTATGTAAATTACATTGGAATAATTATTCTAAAATTTCCAAACAAATTCCGTGGTAGGTCACGTTGACAAAAGGTCTGCTCCAGAGCTTTGCGGCTGCGATATGGAGAAAGCTCATGAATGACAAAGCCGTCTTGTCATAGCGGGTTGCGATGCGGCCTTTGCGTGATGAAATAACCGGCAGAATACCACGCTGCAGCAGATCCTGGCGGAAACAGGCACTGTCATAGCCCCGATCAGCCAGCATGGCTTTGGGGGTCGGGACAGACAGCTTCATCAGGGCATTTATGGCTTTGTAGTCCGAAACCTGACCTCCGGTCAGGACAAAGCCGAGAGGGCGTCCCTGATTGTCACATCGGGCATGGATTTTGCTCGTAAAGCCGCCGCGCGATCGACCAAAACCCTCCGAATGAGCCCCCCCCCCCTTTTTTTTGCGTCCGTAGCCTGTGAGTGGGCGCGGGCTACAGTGCTGTCGACCATAATATGTTGCCAGTTATCGGTAAGCCCCAGATCTACCAGCGTCTGTAAAAGAGCATCCCAGACACCCTGTTCAGCCCAACGTCGGAACCGGACATAGACCGAGTGCCACTTGCCATAGCGTTCATGCATGTCCCACCACGAACAACCCGTGCGCAGGACGTGCAGCATGCCGTTGAGAAATAGACGGTTATCTCCGGATGGTCGTGCCCAACGACCACGTTCAGACGGCAGAAGCGGACCAATCATCGCCCATTCCCTATCCGTCAGATCCCCTCGGGCCATCCCCGTTCTCCCTGCTCCTTATCCCACCGGCAGCAAGCGAATCAGATCTCACGCAGATCGTATAGACCTTTTGTCAACGCGACTTACGTAAAGCATAGATGCACAAAAAAAATGCATCAGAATCTATAGGGTTTTCACACACTCAATTTGTATAAACGGCTAAACCATACTATGGTCAAACGAATAAAACGCTAGGTAAATATCGAGGAAACGTTATGAAGTGGTTTTTTGCTATAACAGAAAAGACTTTGGCGAATGATCCAGATCATGGATTTATCGATTGTATTCGAGTTGCGGTTCGTTCTGCGCGCGAGAACACAAACCTTGTGCCTCATATGGTCTTCGATGGAAACCCTTGTGAATTTACTGAAGAAATGAGAAAGGAAGGTGTAAAGGTTATTTATCATAGAATTCATTTTTACGAAAAATTAAAATTAGCCCAAGAAAAGCAAAAACCAGAATGGCCGAACTATATGGATACAGCTGCTGGGGCTTTTATGAGACTGGACCTAGCTTTACTAGAGCATGATGAAAAATTCGTTTTATATACGGATTGCGATGTTATGTTTCTTAAAAATCCAAGCCTTGAATTTTGCAAACCTGAAATATTTGCTGCCTGCGGCCAGTTTGGTCAGCAGGACTATTACACAGATATGAATTCTGGGGTTATGATTTTAAACCTAGAAAGAATACGCAATGATCTCCCGGCGATGGTTGAATTTCTCTGCGATAATTTCAATCATATTTCTGGATATGATCAGGAGCTTTTGAGAATATTTTATAACAGCCAATGGAGTCCACTATCCGCTAAATTTAACTGGAAGCCGTACTGGGGAACTAATGCAGATGCCAGAATCGTGCATTTCCACGGCCCCAAAGCTCCTGCGAGCCGAAATTTGTTAAACGATCATCACTATCGGGAGCACGACCCCGTTTTCCATACATGGAGACATTGGTTTTTTCAGAATGTTGCCGGTTATGGAGTTTATGTACCTGTCTGGGAAGATTTCTTGCAAAAATCTCGTAACGCATATGACGGTTCCGTTGAAAGTTGTGCCTCGTTCAACCTTGCACGCGAATAATTACAATGCTCATGACTTATAGTCAGAAGGTGACGGTTGCAGGAAAATATATAGCCGATAAAAAGACGGTCCTGCTTCTATCATAGCATGTTAACACCGCCGCCAGTCCTTGAGGTAATCAGACATGACCTCAATGCGGGTGTGGTGTTTATAGTTTCGCTTGTCGTATTTTACTGGTTTTCCGCGGGATATTCTTCCCGGAATGCGGGGGCTGATCCCTTTTTCCGCTAGAGTATCCCAGTATCAGTCAACATAATAACCTCGGTCCGCCAGTGCCCACTGTGTCATCAGCAGGCTGTCCAGCAGAGCAGAGACTGCGGTGTAATCATTAACCTATCCGGCTGTCATGAAGAAGCTCAGCGGTCGCCCGTTCTGATCCGTGACCGCATGTAGTTTGGTATTCATACTGCCTTTGGTGCGATCGATTAGACGCCCTGGATTCTTTTTAATCGCAGGCTTGAAGCTTTACAGTGTGCCTTGAGATAGATTGTATCAATCTAGGCCACGTTGACAAAAGATCTATACGATCGGCCTGAGATCTGATTCACTGGTTGCTTCGACGAAGGCGATAAGGTNCAGCCGGAGACAATCGCCTGTTTCTCAATGGTATGCTGCATGTTCTGCGCACAGGCTGTCCCTGGCGGGACATGCATGAGCGCTACGGCAAATGGAACTCGATTTATGTCCGGTTTCGCCGTTGGGCCGAACAGGGTGTGTGGGATGCCCGGCAGGAACTTCCGGCTCCAAACCCCAGGGCCATGCTAGCCGATCGAAGTTATGACAGCGACAGTTTCCGCCAGGACCTACTGATCCACGGGATCCTGCCGGTTATTCCCTCACGAAAAGGCCGCAGTGTTCCACAGAAAACAGACTGGCGACATTACAGGGACCGCAACCGCATCGAGCGGATGTTCAGCCACCTCAAGCAGATGCGCCGCATTGCGACCCGCTACGACAAGACCGCCCTGTCCTTTATGAGTTTCCTCAATATCGCCGCCGCAAGGCTCTGGATCAGATCTTTTGTCAACGTGACCTAG
>NZ_JAERLX010000023.1:0-7410 GCF_018256135.1 Gluconobacter sp. Dm-74
CGCTCATACATTCATGTCCGCAATCCACATCGCAGCAAGCGTCATCTTCTACCTCAAAGAATGAGTCCTGAGCCTAGTATTTCTTTAAGCGTATCTCGGTTTTGCAACAAAAAAATCAGAAGACGGAGCCACCGAATTCCCCAATATAATATGTAGTCGCAGGCAGACTTTCGCTGTCCAGAACAATGGCGATATGTGTCGCAAAGGACGGAGCGCCCCCCGCACCTGCAAGCGAGATATCATTTTCGCCTGTGCCTGCCGATGGCAGCCCCAAATAAGCACACGCAAAACCAGCTTCCATCCACTGGGTGCAACCCTGCTTTGGAATTCTGAAATCCGCTTCACCCGCGAACAGATCGCGTGCACCAAAGTTCGGCCTCCCGAAGTTGTCATAACCCACAATCGACACGTAAAACGCCCGCGCATAGAGAGGAAAGACATCATCCGAGTAGGCTGCTGACTGCGAATTCGTTGAAAGAACCTTGCCAGTCTGTGTCAGATCGTAGGGAAACAGGCACTGGATATTGAAAAAACCTGACTGATAACGATCGATCGGGATACAGAGCACGACGCGATCGTTCCGACTGTTACCCTGGGTCGTGACCGCCAGCGCGGCAGGATTGCCGTTGACGGTATAGGCCGTGCTCATGGCGACTGACGCGCCATCCGATACCCATTGGGAGACCGCATTGGCATTATCGGAATACAGGCCGCCAGCCAGCCCAATCCCATCCCGGCACAATACGGACTTGGACTGCGGAATAAACTTTCCTGACAGTCCCAGTCGATCGGAGGTCCCGTTGATAAACGTCCCGATATTGGGGTTGCCGGTATTCAGCATGTTAAACGTCTTGATCGACCCGGCGCCGTAAGCTGCCCGACCATCCGCACTTGTCAGGTTGTAAAGCTGGGTCCCGTAAAAACAGATCTGTGAAAGGTTCTGTTCCATCCAGACCGGTGGCGTTTTATAGGTCGCCGAATTTCCGGCCAGCAGGATCATTCCGCCAAACCATCCCAGATATCCGCTTCCGGTACAATGAAACAGCGGCTTGTTCTCAGTCTGAGGCCCCCACATTTCGCAATGCACGCCATGCATCTCGATGCGACCGGTGTTCTGGATGACGATCTGGTCCGAATAATCCAGAGACGTTCCATAAAATGTGATTTCAGCCCCGCCCGGATTGAACACAATTCCTGTCGAATTTCCAAGACTGCCGCCGTACCAGCGGAAATTCTCGCCCGCATTAACGCTGCCCGCCAGGAACTGGACCGCATATAATGCAGAGGACGTTACGGAGCAGTTCCAGTATTCAGCGAGATAAGCCCCGTTACGCCAGTCAATCCCAACACCGAACCCCTGTATGGAAAGATCCTTGAAGTTGTGGATCGTGCCGTCCGTGTTCTGAAATGAATTATAAAATAAGCCCGTCAGGCCAGCATTACCCGTCGGCCCAAGGATCGTAAGACCTTCGATCAGGACATTATTCGAATAGTGCTCCAAGGCACCATCACGTGTCGAAAGAACTGCGCAGTTCCACCGCAATGCCTTGACGGAGACGCTCGTAACGCGAACATTGATATAACCCGAAACCGAAATGGTCAGCCACGCGCTCCCAGCTTCTGCTACATTGAATGCAAAAGAAATCTCGCCTTCAACTGCTGGATCTGCCCAGCCGGTGTCTTTGAATACATAATTGTTCCAGGGATTATTTCCAGACCCTGGACCATTCGCACTGAACGAAACCCCGACATTCCCCGGCTGTCCGTTTCCATTCGCATAAGATGCCCCGAGCGTAACCTCGTACTTGACGTCCAGCGTATAATTTCCGGCCGGCAACGTAAGCTTCTGGCCAAACTGCCCATAATGGCCGGTGGAGTTCGACATGGCGACCGCAGTTGTAATAGACGCCGCGCCATCAGAGATCTGGTACGTGCCGTCGCCCCCCGTCCCCGTCAGCAGTTTCGTGATCGTCGTCCCCGAAGCGAGCGTGTTGTCGATGTCATAAACCACAGAACCCACAGCCAGCGCAGGACTTCCTGAAAACCCGGTCACGGTCATAACACCGCCCGAGACTGTTCCGGTCCAGGCTCCATGGGCAGCCGGATCGGTAAATATAGCCGCACCGGTCGTAAAGGTTGTATCTGTGATCTGCATTGCCGGGTAGATCGTGGCGTTAGACCAACCTGCACCGCTTGTATCGGAGAACGTACCGTTCGTCACAAAATCCTGGCTGTCAGCGGCGGTTTCCAACGCCGTGAAATCGAAAGTTGATCCACCGAACGATCCGAATGTAGTACCCGGAATCCAGACAAGCGGTTTGTCATCGGAGGCAACCGCACTGTTGCACATCATATAGGCCCGCTTTGGGCCGGAAACGCCATATCCCGAGAGCGAGGCAGCCTGAATCGCCAGCCAGTCCATTTCCTGTGACAGGCTATAAGCTTTGGGGAAAACCGTTTGCAGATCGGCCAGTGTGGCAAACATCGTTGAAGCCGGGTGCGAGGTGCCATCCCCGATTGCACCGTACCAAGCCGGATCCACCCCGCCCTGAAAAACGCGGCGATAGGTTCCGGCGCCCGCCGTCGCAATGACGACACCTCCATCCGCCACAAGCCCATCAGATGCCAGAAGAAAAATTCCAGCAGCCCCTCGCGTCTGGGCAGTCCCGTCCCACGATGTCAGTGTAACCGCAACAGGTGCAGTCTTAAGCGCCCTGAACTGCATTACCGAAGACACCTGCGCCCGACTACTGGCCGCCAGCACATCCGTAACGCTCACACCATCGAGCGTACTGAGTGCATCAAGCGCACCGGACTGAATTGATTGGTTGATGGACTGTCCGCCATCTGCATCGACCTTGTTACCAAACGCGCTGGCAATCTGAGGTGATTTGACCAAGCCGATCATATCTGGCGTATCTGTTGCGGATCCCCAGAGTGGCGTAAAATTCTGGACCATCACAAGTCTCCATTACTCAATTTTATGAGGGTTTTGAGGTCAAGAAAAACGACGTCTGTCCCCGACGAGGCTATTCTTGACCTCTCTCCAGTTTGATCCGGTGATAATCCACAATGACCCATACCGACCCGCCTCATCGGTACAGACAGCGCTTAGTGTTTCCAGTGGAGAAACGCACTTTGCTTCATCGACGGAAACAGCCTGGAAGCGGCAATATGGCGATAACCAAACCAAACTGCGCGCACCAAGAAAAATGATCCGTCAAGACGGGATGAACAGGGCCCCCTGTGGATTTACAAGGTCCAGCCCGATATAGCAGCGAGAAAACGCCGCATATTTTTCTTTGTTTCCATAAAGCCGCTTCCCGGCTCAAGAGTCGCGCTGTTCAGATAAAGAGAGCGGCAGATTTCTATCTGAACAGCATGTATTTTTCCTTCCGGTCTTCCATAATGCTGCGTAATATAGCCTCCGGAATATGGAAAATTTCTACGAATCGAATAATCACTATATTTTATTTCAGCTTCTATTTTATCTATTATTTCTTTACTACAACTTTTCCCGTGTACGTTACCAAGTACAATATCGCCTGAACGCGCATAAGGTAATTTCGGCATCGAGTGCATATCGAGAAGGACTGCGTATCCAAAGCGCAGACGTGTTTCTTCCAAAATCGTATCAAGAGCCTCATGGTAAGGAAGCCACGCTGTAGCAATTCTTTTTCTTAATTCCGAAAGTTGCAAGGGATGTCGATAGATCTGGCACCCCTGCGAAATACACCGCGGAATTACTCCAAATCCAGCCTGTACTTTGGCGGTTAACAGAACTTCGTCTTCAGGAGGCGTGGGAGCAAACATCTCCGGATCTACCTCGCGCCAGTCTCTATTCACATCGCACCAGGCGCGGGAAAAGTTTGCGCTCAGCAAAGTCGCTCCGAAATCAGGGGCGTCCTCCAGCAGCTGATCCATGAAGCGATCTTCAATCCGCTGGAGCTCAAAAAGAGACAGGGATGCACTGCTAAGAAAATCAGAAGGATAATACCGCCCTGAATGCGGAGAAGACACCACGACAGGAGTGGGAGTATTCCGCGGATAATCTACCTTGAACGACGTTAGAGGCGAAGGAATTTTCATAATTTTCCATATTCCGCCTCAAAGGGGGTTGCAAGGCTTAGCGGACACCGTTAAAAGCCACCTCACCGGACCGGGGGCGCATAGCTCAGCGGTAGAGCACTACCTTGACATGGTAGGGGTCACAGGTTCAATCCCTGTTGCGCCCACCACTCGGTCCGGTGATAACTCCTTGAAAATATAGAGTTTCTAGTGATTCTTTCAGTCCATTGGGCTGATTAGTCTGGGTCGCTTAGAGCCGCTTGGTACCGCATAAAGCCGTATGTGACCGAGTAAATCCGTGCAAAATCCGTGCACCCTCTCTGCATCTGCGCACTCCTGCGAATCGGGGATCGCGCGTTCAGTCCCTGATGCCCAGCCATTCCAATATCTCGGCCCGGTAAGCCTCTGGCATCACCTTGGCATAGCGCGTGACTGTCGTGATGTTACCCCAACCGCCGTCAGCCTTGAGGCGCATCAGATCCTTGTGCAGGCAGTATTGCCAACTTGCCCAGGTGTGACGAGCATCATGCGGAGTGACGTCCGGAACGAATACGCCCTTCGGTTTCTCCTGCCCCTTGGGTATCCAGACGCGCATGTGTCCCGGCAGACCCGCTTTGCGACAAGCCACTGACCATCCGGATTTGATCTGACCACCGCTAGTACGTCCGTTTTCCGAATACGCCTGACCGATTTCCCTCCCCTTCCCCTTTCTCGACTTTCGGGCACGGACCGGACGGAACACGCGGCCGTCTCGATTGGGCAGAGACGCCAGCGATGCACAGACGCGAGGCGGCAGATCGATATGCCGCTCGTTCCCTTGCTTCTGCCAGACAACAGCCCGCTTCCCCCTCAGATCCACACAGGACCAGTCTAGTTCGAGAGCCTCTGACATGCGCGCACCGGTTCCGAACAGAAAGACCAGCAGCGGCTTCAGGTGTGGCGTCGCGTTATCGACCAAGCTCGTCACCTACTCGGGCCTGAGATAAACCGTCCGGCTTATCGGAATGCGCGGTTTGTCGAACGCCGGCCGCTCGCACCATCTCCGAACAGCAGCAAATTCCAGAACGGAGCGCAGAGGCGTAAGAACAGACCTGACCTTTGTGGCAGGGCTGGCCTCGGCTCCATCGCGCAGAATATGCCGATAGGCTTGGTCGAGTGCTATCTGGTCGATGTCTGCCAGACGCGTAGTGCCGAAATGGTCCAGCAGACGACGCAGATAGGCCTTGGTTGCCTCGGAGCGCGGCTCTGCCTCAGCATAGGCAGAGACCGCATGGGCAAAGGTTACAACGGACCGCTTGCCATAGATGCTTTCTTGCCAGAGTTCGGCTTCGCGTTTCGCCCTGTATTCTTCCGCTTGCTGGAAGTCAGGAGTTCCTGAGCTTTCGTAAATGCTCTGTCCTTTGACGGTTCCGCGAACGTAGTAGGTTTCCGATCTGGCACGTTTGACGAGTTTGGGTGACATTCCAGGCTCAGCAGCAGGCGTTTGAAATCCGCCGGGTAAAAGATGATGCGGTGCCCCCAGCGACGATGCGTGGGGCCTCCATGAAAGTCTCGCACGCGGTTTAGATGCTCGCGGAGCTTCGTGCGTCCGACGCGGCCTTTGAGGCGGTTCAGCACATCCTGAAAGGTCAGGGTTTCTTCGAGTGTCTCACTCATGCCCGTTTCTCCGCGTCCATGGCTGCACCTTTCATGAAAACAATCCAGTGCGTCTTGGCAGTCTTCCCGCACCGATTCCCAAAAAGTGGAGCAGCCTCGGTCAACGCCAGTATCTCGCGCACTGGGATCTCATGCTCGTTCCACTTGAAAATCAGCGTTCCGAAAGGCCTCAGGACCCGGAAGCATTCCTGAAAACCTTTCCGGATATCCGCGCGCCAATCGCCCCCAAGCTTCCCATATTTCTTAGCCAACCATCCACTTGCCCCGTTGGCAGTGAGGTGGGGAGGGTCGAATACGACAAGCTGAAACTGTTCATCCGAAAATGGCAGTGCGCGGAAATCCATAATTTGATCAGGCACGATGACTAGTTTCCGGCTTCCTCCAGAACTGGATCGGTCTTTCAGTTCATGCGTCTCGCTTCGGATATCACCAAAGACGACGCGTGGATCCGCACGATTAAAATAGAACATCCTGCTGCCGGAGCATGGGTCCAAGATGGCCCGCTCTGCTTCCATCTGCCCACTCATGCTCGATACTCCGGGTATTCTGGATAGAGCGGCATCAGGGACATGGCAGCCGTTCGGCCGGAGTCCGTGAGGACAAAGTATGCCTCGCCTTTACCCCAGCCTCTGTCGGTATTTCTGACCAGTCTCGCCTGGGCGAGACTGCACATCGTCCTGTCATCGGTCGAAGTATAAAACCTGCCATTTTCCAATGTGTGGGTCAGTGCTGATTTCTGCTCGCTATCCAGCGCAGCAACAGCTTGGTCCGCCACCGGAAGGACAATATCTTTGTGCTTTGCTCTTTGGGCGCTGAGGTCGGCGAAAGTGGCGCGGTCACTGTCAATATTCAGCAGACGCTGATATCGCGCCTTTCCTGCCGTAGGGGCATACACAATCTGTCCGAATTCATATCCGCGTATGAGGACCAGCCATGCCTTGCGCACTCGGACTGTTTCCGCCCGCCCGCTCATGTCGGGTCCTCCTGCGGGTTCAGCGGTCTGGCTCATCGGTAGTGCCCCATGTCATCGCGGTCGGGATTGAAGTCGTCATGATCGTTCGTAAGCCAGCACCACAGATCACGAATTGAGCGCGCCGCGAACAGGATCGGACGGAATAGTTTGGTCATCACGCGCTCCACTTCTCAGCATTCAGCAGGCCGCCCTCGCGGCGGATTTCGTTGTCGTCATGTCGGAGGTCTGAGAGGCACGGCAGGGCCGCTGCACGCTCGATCCACTCCATGAGGAGGGAGCGCGCAATCACGTCGCTCAGGTCCTCGTTGATCTCGCGGGGGTGGGTCATGCCGGCACCATGTCGTCTGTATCTTCAGAAGCGGCCTGCATAAGTTCTTCGGCCCGCTGCGTTGCCGCGTTCTGCAGCTCCTGTGCTCGTGGGTCTTCTCGGACAGAGAGCTTTTCCAGCCCTTCCCGGTACTTCTCGTTTGCAGTCAGTTCCTCGAGCTTCACCAAGGTCGGCGCCTGAGATAGGGCAGCAACCCAGCGGCTGACCCAAGGCGTCCACGCATCGCCGGATGTCTGTTCGGGCTGTTCCTGCTGAACCCGCAGCGGCTTGACCGTGTAGAGCTTCTTGCTGCCGCGAGTAACCTGCAGGGCTAGGCTCAGGACTCATTCTTTGAGGTAGAAGATGACGCTTGCTGCGATGTGGATTGCGGACATGAATGTATGAG
>NZ_JAERLX010000024.1:0-6953 GCF_018256135.1 Gluconobacter sp. Dm-74
GTCAACCACCAGACTGCCAAACGCCAGACTGTAAGACAACTCGCCCACAACGCTCCTCAATCAAACACAACGACTCCCCCTCAAATAATGAGGGGGTTGTGTTCTGGAGACGTGCTTACGCCATTACGCTGGGGCTGACTATACGGCTTAGGCCAATATCAGCCACAAAATGTCTTATTTCCGAAGGCCGAGGATATTACGCACCAGATCCAGTATGCGCCTGAACGTGAAACGCCCGGCGGGACCAAAAACAACGCCTGTCAGGGCCGCCATGGCAACGGACTGCTTGAGCTGTGCCAGCTTGCGATCACGACGGATGCGCGCCTCGATTGCGACAGGGTCCGGAATGGAGCGGGCCGCCAGAAGTCCAAAGATCAGGACGAACAGAAGGTCCACCCCCATGACGCAGAGCGCAGAGGCCACATAGCCCAGTCCGACCACGTCAATAAAGAATGCCCACAGGAACCCGTGAAACGAGATCGCCGCGAACATCAGAAAGACTGCAGCGACAACACCGTAAGCGACTCTGCGGCCGATTCGCATGGCAGAGCGGGAAAGGATCTGTCCCTGGGCAGCAAGGACGTCCTGTCCGAGTTCAATGGGCTTCATGGGAAATCGTTTGCCTCTTCTTCAGGACGGAGCCGGACGCAATGCCGTCCGTCTCCTGCCTGGAAAGAACCGGGCTGTTACTTGGAGAAACGGCCGGCAAGGAAACCGACAACGGCCGAAATCAGGACGGCTGCGATCGGACGCGCCCGCACACGCGTCGAAACATTTTCAATTTCATGATCCGTGATTTTGCGGGCATTTGCAACGGCATGATCCGTACGGTCCGCTGCGTCGAGCAGAGCGGGATTGATGCGGTTGTTCAGGAGTTCCTGCAACTGGGTCCGCAGACCGTCGATCTGAGCCTGCGTGGTCTCGGTTGCAACTTCAATGTTATCCTTGACGCTTTTACGGCTCATGTTCAAACCCCTTCTTCAGTATCAGGTCAGATCCGTTCTGGCCTGATTTTGTTTCGCTCATAACGGTCCATTCTCCCAGAGGTTGCATGTCAGGCCTGTCAGGCGCTCCCCGCATGGCTCCCAAGCAGAGGAGCACTCGCCCCTCCCGCCCCAAAGCCGTCGTGCAGCCCGTGCTGGATATTGTCGGCCTGCGTGCAGCCATCGATGCACCGCCCGTCGATCTGTCGCTCCAGCCCGGCGCGACTCTGACCCTTTTCGGCAACCAGCCTGCGGCCCTGTCGCGCCTTCTGGACGTGCTGGCAGGATTCCTGCCCCATCTGGGCGGCACCATCGCGGTCAGTGGCGAAGATGTGACGTCTCGCCCTCCCGCAAAACGACGCATGCGGATCGTCAGCCCGCGAGACCCGCTGTTTCCGCATCTGGACCTGCGAAACAACATCGCCTTCGGCCTGCGCGCGAACGGGAAAGGCAGACAGGACGCCCAAGCCGCCGCCGGACGGATGATCTCGCTCATGGGACTGGATGGCATTGCAGACCGGCGCCCGACAGAACTGGACGCGGAGCAGTCCCTGCGCGTCAAACTGGCGCGCGCCCTGATCGCGTCGCCTGACGTCCTGCTTCTGGATGACCCGCTTCACGCACTCGAACCTCATGCCGCACGCCGCATCCCGATCCTGCTGGGCACCCTTTCCCGCGCCCTGAACCTCAGCATCATCCATGCCGTCTCACGGCGCGAGGATGCCCTGCGCTCCGGCGGTGCGATCGCGGTTTTTCAGGATAACGTACTTTTGCAGTGCGCCGACGCTGCCCGCCTCTATGACCGTCCCGCCTGCGTTGAAGTCGCAACCCTTTTCGGCGAGACAAACACGTTGACAGGGCAGATTCTGGACATTGGCGATGACGTGGCCCGCGTGCATCTCGCCTGCGGAGGGATTGTAGATGCCATAGTTTCCGAAGATCTGAGCGAGGGGCAAGAATGTCTTGTCTGCGTTCGCCCGGACCGGATATCGCCGTTTTTTGGCCCCCAGAGTCTTGGCATGGATGACGATGGGGACATCCCCGTGCGGGGCGTGCTGACCGACAGTACCCATCTCGGCGACCATATCCGCATGCGCGTCCGCTGTGCGGAAGGGACGGAAATCGAACTGCGCCGCCCCCCGCTTCAGGCCCAGAAAATCCCGGCATCTGGCACCTCCGTACAGCTTGCCTGGCCTGCTGCTCATGCGACAGCCTTTCCGCTGAGTGCCGGGATGTATTAAACTACGCCCGTTCTGTCCGAGTGTAATCGGACAGCCCCTTTCGGACACCTGAATTTTTCTGAGGATCCTCTCGTTCTGACCCGGCCCGCCTTCCCTTTGCGACATGTCTTTTGGACATCTGGTCGGATCTCCCGCAGGAGCCTTCCGCTTCGGGCGTCTTTGTGCGCGTTGCTGATTCTGTCATCGCTAAATTCGACAGTGCAGGCCGCCTCCCCCCATCAGAGCGGTGGTATCGGCACGTTTCTGACGTCTGTTGGGCGCGACATTACATCCGTTTTCGTGCCCGCACCGGCTTCCGCCCATGGGCACAGACGCGTTCGCCACGTTCGCAAACCCGTTCATCACCCGGAACCCGGCTTCGGTGTCCCGCAAGGAACGATCGCAGCGCACGCCCTGACTTCCGCCAACACCGGGCTGCCTCTGGTAGAATGGGACGGTAAGACCAGCACCCTCCAAACTGCGATTCAGGCAGCAAAACCCGCATGGATGGCCGTTCTCGTCACCGGGACGCAACTAGCCCAAGCCTGTGAGGGCAAATGGGTTCATCCGATAGATAACACATCCACCTGCGGCATTCCCGGAGGCGTGAGCGACATCGCCCTCACCTGGGATCGCTCACGGCTGACAGCAGCCCCAAACTGGCAGGATTTCTGGGATGTGGCCCGCCATCCGGGACGACGGGGATTGCATTTCGGTGCCCGGACGACACTGGAAATCGCCCTGCTGGCTGACGGCGTTGCGCCACAGAATATCTATTCCACTCTTTCTACACCGGCTGGCGTGGAGCGTGCGTTCCGCAGGCTGGATCTGCTGCGCCCCTATATCGTATGGTGGGAAACACCGGCCGATGCCGCCCGCATCATGGAACAGAGCGGTGCCCTTATGCTGAGTGCGCCCGCCACAGAAGTCACCAGCGTGAGTGCGCGCGCTCCGTCCGGCCCGGCGACATCGCTGTTCGTCGCCGGAACACAGAATGTGCTCCGCTCGCCCCTTTTCTGGGCCATTCCCATTAATGTTTCCGCCGAAAGCGCTCACCGGGCCCTTGAGCAACTCCGGATGCACGCGCCTCATCTGGAAGACATGCCTACGCCCGTTCCCCCGGAACCGTCTCCCACGTTCCTGACGGTCAGCGACACGTTCTGGTCCCTGCATGGCGACGCGCTCGAACAGCAGTTCGCGGCACATTTCGCTCCCCGGACGCCCTGATGGCCCTCGCGCTCCGCCTTAATCTTCCCTCGATCCTGACAGGGCTTCTGGGAGCCTGTGCGCTGATCGCACTCCTCATGCGCGTTCTTCCAGCTTCCGTTCTGCGCCGTCTGGGACTGATCCTGCTTCTGCCCGGACCGGGGCTGGCCCTTGCAATGGCCAGTCTTCATTCTGTTCCGGGATGGCTCGAAGGACTACTCATCGCCCCCGCAGTCGCTTTTCCCATTGGGGCAACTCTTTTGACTCTTCCTCCCGGCACGACCCGCGCCGCCATCGGTCTGGGCGCAGACCTGCCGACACGCCTGCGCCTAATCTGGTTTCCGCTTTTGTTGCCGTCCGTTGTTCTTTCCCTTCTTCTGGCGACCGCTTTCTGTGTCACCTGTGCCCTGTTGGACCATCCATGACGTCTCCTTCCGCACCTTTCTGGCAAACCGTTCCTCTGGATCAGATGTCCTCCGAACAGTGGGAATCCCTCTGTGACGGCTGTGGTAGGTGCTGCCTCAACAAGCTGCGCGACGAAGATACGGAAGAGGTGATTTACACAGACGTTGCCTGCCGCCTTCTCGACACCCATACCTGCCGTTGCACCGACTACGCGGACCGTCACCGCAAGGTCCCCGACTGCGTGACCCTGACCCCTACCCTTCTGGCCGAAATCGACTGGCTTCCGCCCAGTTGCTCCTATCGCCTGCTGCGCGACGGCTTTGATCTTCCCGACTGGCACCCGCTGCGCACGGGGAACGACAAGGGCGTCCACAGTTCCGGTGCATCCGTTCAGGACCGCTGTATCAGTGAACGTCGCGCAGGACCTCTGGAAGACCATCTGGAAGACTGGCCTAGCGAATGGCCAGACCGCTCGCCGCTGTGTCAGGTCCTGAAGCGCAAGGGCTGACATCCATGCTCCCTCCGACCGTTCCACTGATCTGGAAGCGTTCGGCACGGGCCAGACGCATCACCCTGCGGATCGAACCAGTCCGCGGCGAAGTCATCGTCACGGTTCCCCAGACTGTCACCAAAGACCGGGCACTGGCTTTCGTTCACCAACAGACAGAATGGATCGCAAGAACCCTTGCGGCACTGCCGGAAAAACCTGCACTGACAGACGGTTCTCACGTCCTGATCGACGGGCACCACGTTCCCATTCTTCATGACCCCACAGCCAGACGTGGATGCTGGCTTGATACAGACGGCCTTCACGTGAGCGGAGATGCTTCCCATACAACCCGTCGGGTCCGCGATTTTCTTCAGATTCTGGCAAAAGAACGTCTGACCCAGACACTTCAGGCCCATTCCGAAACAATGGCTCTGTATCCCACCCGCCTCGACCTGCGCGAGGTCCGAACGCGCTGGGGAAGCTGCACGAAACAGGGTCGGATCATGCTCAGCTGGCGCCTGCTGATGGCGCCAGTTCCAATACAGAATTATGTTATCATCCACGAGTTGGCACACCTGAAACACTTCAACCATGGCTCCGACTTTTGGGCTCTGGTGGATAGTTTTATTCCCGAAGGACGCATTGGACGTCTTGCAGCGGAACGCTGGTTGAGAGAAAACGGTACCGCTCTTCTGCGCGCAGCATGAGAGCTGTGCGAGCTTGGCGGAATGGTAGACGCACGAGACTTAAAATCTCGAGTCCGCAAGGACGTGCGGGTTCGAGTCCCGCAGCTCGTACCACATATAAGTTATTGAAAATAAACGGCTTTTAGGGTTTTTAGCAACCCGGAGCCCCCGTTCTTCTACAAAGGGCTTCTACAAAATGAGCACTGTTGTGCTGATTCGCCTGCAATCCGGTTTCCACTTCAGACGCGGGATTCCTCTCCGCTTCAGGCCGATTCTGGGAAAGCGGGAAATCTGGCATTCTCTTGAGACGCCAGGCAGAAATCTTGCCAGAACCCGTGCCTGTGCATGTATGGACTGACCTCTCAGCTTTTCGAGTGCATCAGTCTGGCCATGTCTCACCCGGAAGAAAAATCCTCGCTCAACACTGCGGTCGAGACCTTTCAGGAAACTCTCTCCACCTAGGGCCTCCATCCTGTCCAGCAGGACCTGTTTCAGTCCATCATCCAGACCTATGACAGTGAGATTCAGGCTCTGAAAGCTCGCTATAACACCATGAATGCTGAGCATCTTCTGGCCAGGATGGAAGACCACCAGCGGGTTTCCAGCGTGCTTGAAAAAATTGGTCCCGAAATCAGCGCCCTGACAGATATCATTTATAAGCTAGGTCCCGTTGACAAGAGATTCAATCCAAAGCCTCGCGGCGGCGATATTGAGGAAGCTCATGAAGGACACGGCGGTTTTGTCGTAGCGGGTTGCAATACGCCGCATCTGCTTGAGTTTGTTGAACATCCGCTCAATGCGATTGCGGTCTCTGTAACGCCGCCAGTCTGTTTTCTGTGGAACACTGCGGCCTTTTCGTGAGGGAATAACCGGCAGGATACCACGGAGCAGCAGATCCTGGCGGAACCAGTCGCTGTCATAGCCCCGGTCGGCCAGCATGGCTTTGGGGTTTGGAACCGCAAACGCCATCAGGGTATCTGTGGCTTTGTAATCCGAGACCTGACCTCCGCTAAGGGCAAAGCCGAAAGGACGTCCTTGATTGTCGCACCGGGCGTGGATTTTGCTCGTAAAACCGCCGCGTGATCGACCAAAACCTTCCGTATGAGCCCCCCTTTTGCACCCGTTGCCTGGGAGTGGGCGCGGACCACGGTACTGTCGACCATATGCTGCCAGTCATCACTCAGACCCAGGTCAACCAGGGTTTGCAGCAGGGCATCCCAGACACCCTGTTCAGCCCAACGCCGGAACCTGACATAGACCGAGTTCCATTTTCCGTAGCGCTCATGCATGTCCCGCCACGGACAACCGGTGCGCAGGACATACAACATGCCGTTGAGAAACCGGCGATTGTCTCCGGATGGCCGTGCCCAACGGCCACGCTCGGATGGCAAAAGCGGACCAATCAGCGCCCATTCACGATCCGTCAGATCCCCTCGTGCCATCCCCGCTTCACCTTATCGTCTTCGTTAAAGACAACAGTGAATCAGATCTCAGAATGAGCGTATAGACCTTTTGTCAACGCGACCTAGGCAAGTCTGCGAGGAGCCCGAGCGAGGTAGCTTTGACAAAGCTCGCAGAGCAGGTTGCCGTGCTGACACAGCTTGTTCAGCCTCCAGCCCCCCAAGCCTTCCCCTCTGCTCTCGGAAGCGTCCGAAACCTTCCTGAGCCTCAAGGCCAAGAAAGCCAAACCGTCCGTCGTCGCTGAGCATCGTAACACATATAAAAGGTTTGTCGAAATCTGTGGTGACAGACCTATCCGCGACTATGCGGGAGAAGATGCCTCCGACTTCAAAACAATGATGGAGCAACTGCCGGTCAATTACGGTAAAAACCGCAAGGATACGCGAACCGTCGCTGAACTGGTCTCAGAAGCCAATCGGAAAAATCTAGGTCACGTTGACAAAAGATCTGATCCAGAGCCTTGCGGCGGCGATATTGAGGAAACTCATAAAGGACAGGGCGG
>NZ_JAERLX010000025.1:0-5484 GCF_018256135.1 Gluconobacter sp. Dm-74
GGAAATCACAGACTGCATCGTGCTCATCACACAAAGCTATGCACGTCCGCCAGTCTTTCAAGACCTAACAGGCCCTAAAATACCGTATTTATAAAGTATAAATGTATACTATTTTGAATTTTCTATGAGATCTATGACGCTACCAGCCATAGCAAAAAAAAACGCATTTTGTAATGAAATGAATAATGGGGGGTTACGTAAGTTTAACTTTTGAGCTAAGAGCCGCCAGGTAAAATTTTAGAAATGAAACTTCAAGTTCACCTCCAATGCAGATCTCCGATAAGGCGCCTCCCCGAATGAATTTCAAGCACGAAGAAATCTTGAAATCCGAAGACAAAGTAAAAAACTATACAAAGTCTGGATCTGCAAAGGTTACAATGCCGCACATCCCTTCGACAAAAAGCGCTTCAGCCTCAAAAAGACCCTTTTGGCGCTCTCCGCTCAATGTTATTACACTTTTCATTCCGAATGCAATTTCCATACTATATTTTGGGGTTTTATCGTCTCCAGTCTACGTTTCAACCAGTAGTCTGATTGTAACAAATCCTGTCAAAGATACGGATAGCCTGACTTCACTTCTCTCAGGAAGTTCCGGTTCCTCAAGTGACGGCGCGTATGTACTGAAATCTTTCATCGGTTCTTGGGATGAATATCGCCGGATTGATGCACAGTATGATTTGGCGCATGCTTACTCAAGCGGTGATCTCTACGCCCGCTACGGTGGGCTCAGCATGTTGTTCCATAATAATGATGTTGCACGTTGGCATTATTATCAAAATCAGGTTGCTGTGGATGTCGATGAACGCAGTGGCATCACGACAATCAATGTGCGCGGTTTCGAGCCCAATGTAGCATCTGGAATCGCTCGGGCAGTTGTGGCTGATGCAATTGCACACATCAATTCCATGAATCAGGCATCTGAAGACAATTTTGTTTCAACGGCAAAAAAACATGCAGATGCCCTTCGCGACGCAATAACCGCCGACGAACTGGCTCTTTCCGCATTCCGGTCTGATAAAGGCATATACGATCCAGAGCAGTACAACGAAGCGCTCCTGACGGAAGTCCAGAGTCTGACCGCTAAAAATATTGATCTTAATGCTCAATATCAGGCACTTACTCACGGCGCAGCCAACAACCCTATGGTTTATAATTATCAGTCTCAGATGGCAGTGCTTGAAAAGGCAATATTGGGCGTCAATCATAATGCTGCAACAATTGCGCAGATTACTCCCGCATATAATGCGTTGACCCTTCGCCGGGAGACAGACATCGCTTTGCTCAAACAGGCAGAAATTGCGGCTCAAGAAGCATCGTTCAAAGCCGGTCAGAACCATTATTCATTAAATATGATTAGTGCTCCGTCCGAACCCCACGCGCCGGAACTGCCTCATCGCCTATGGCGCGTGCTTGAAGTCGCTGCAGTTACGGTACTCCTGCGTCTCATTGCTGGCTGATCAGGTCTGTCAACTTTACCCATTTTGTATTACCGCGCGCAATCAAGGCCACATCTTCTCATGAAAACGTTTTCCTCGTGCTCTGCTGCCGCCATCATCGCCTGCCTGCCCTTGACGGGGTGCGCTCTACCCAATGGCGGCCCGCTAGCGGGCACGGTCCAGGAAACCCGCGATACAGCAGTCATCAAAGTAACTCCGGCTCTGGCCAATCAGATGATTCTGGCATCCCGGGCGCGGCAGCAGGCGTTGCTTGATGCTGCATTGACTGCTCTTTCCGGATCTTTTGAAAAGCGGGATTATCGTCTGCATCCTGGAGACAGTATCCAAATTGCACTTTGGACATTTTCTCCTTTGCCTGGCCAGGCCCAGTCCACCAGTGACAGCGGCGGACCTGCTCCCCTTCCTTTGGGAAATTTCCAGCTTGATGTACATGGCAATGTCTCTCTGCCGTATATAAGAAGTGTGCATCTTGCAGGACTGACAGGTCCTCAGGCCGAACAAACCATCAATCATTACTATGAATCTTTACACGTACTGCAGTCGCCATCAGCGACCGTAACAATCGCAGGCGGATCACGGAGCAGCATTCTCGTTACTGGATCCGTAGGAAAGCCAGGCATTCTTCCTTGGAGTCCTGGTGGACTTACCATGGCAGAAGCTCTGACATTGTCGATGGGGAATGCATCGGCAGCATCTTCCAGCGCCGCAGTACCCGGCCAGCAGACGGCGACAACTGTCAGCGTCTATCGTGCAGGAAAGGATCCTGTAACACTACCTATTGCCAGTGCACTAGAGAACGCCATTGCATTGCAGCCGGGAGACAAACTGATCGTCCACTCCCAGCCAACAGTTCAGGCTCTGGTTCTTGGTGGCGGCGCGACCCGGGCGGGAAGCTATGGCTTTGGTGAGGTTCCGTCGTTGGCGCAGGTTCTTGCGCAAGCTCAGGGGCTAAATCCAAACGCGGCCAATGCACGGCATATTTTCGTATTTCGGCAGAGCATGAAAACCGGCAGTGCTCTCTATGATTTTGATTTTAATAGTGGGGTCGGAATTCTGACAGCCCAGACCTTCCCTATCGAAGATCGGGACATTGTATATGTGGCGGAATCGCCTATTATTCCCGTTTCCCGCGTGCTGAACACCATCTTTCAGATGGCACTTCCAGCAACAATCGCCCGCTGACGAATAAGTATAGCTGCTTGTGTCGACGGTTAATTTTGAATCTTATCTCTATTATGCAGGCCTTTCTAAACAGGAGGCCGCATATACTGCTACACATCTTAAGAGTTGGGATGATCTCCATCGCTGGTTAAGTGAAAAGCAGGAAAATGATTTTCAGCCTGTTCCAGACCGCGTTCCCATCGGAACCCCTTTCCTGGAAACCAACTGGCGGATCAATCTGCGGAATCGCCTGCGCAAAGTAGAAGAGACCCATCAGCCTGTTGGAGAGCCGCCCCTGTGGCCGAAGGTCGTAGACCGGCGGCGCCAGCTTGCGATGATTTTTTCTCTTGGTCTAACCGCGTTGATGACGATTATCTCCAACATTACGCTGGTCACAGAACACATCTCGGATAACTGGCGCCATGCATACCTGATTATCTATGCGATCATGACCTATTTCATGATCGCAACTTTCGCAAAGCTTGGACTTGGTTCATGGCACGCATTACGAGGTCCGGCAGGCAATCCGTGGCACCCTAGCCATACCGCGCGGGATCCACGAGCCAACATTCGCATAGCAATCATTTATCCGGTATACCATGAAGATGCTGCACGCGTTGTCGCAGGCCTGACGGCTACGTGGGAGTCCATCAAACGACATGCCCCAGACTACGCCAGTCAGTATGATCTTTTCCTATTGTCTGACAGTCGGAAGCCCGAGTACTGGGTTGCGGAACAGGCAGCTCTCCATACAGCACAAGCCGCCAATCCGGATGCAAGATTTTATTACCGTTGGAGACCGTCAAATCATAATGCCAAGCTTGGCAACGTAATCGATTTCTGTCGCCGCTGGGGTAAAACCTACGAGTATATGGTCGTCATGGATGCGGATAGTATCATGAATGGGGGCACTATCCATTCAATGGTGCGCATGATGGAAGGAAATCACCGACTGGGGATACTGCAAAGCAATCCGACGCCAATTTTACGCGAAAGCCTCTTCGGTCGCATGCAGCAGTTTGCTGGTCGCCTGTATGGGTCTGCTTTCTCATACAGTCTACAAGCAATGTATATGGGGCACGCCCAGTATATCGGGCATAATGCCATCATTAGGATGGATCCTTTCATCAAGTACTGCATTTTGCCGGAGTTGTCGGGAAGTTCGCCTTGGGGCGGCAAACCCCTGAGCCATGATATTATTGAAGCCGCCATGATGGCACGCATGGGGTACGAAGTATGGTTTATGCCTGAACTCAAAGGTAGTTATGAGGAAATCCCAGCGAATATTTTAGGCTTCCTTATCCGGGAGCGACGCTGGATGCAGGGGAATCTGCAACATTTACGTTTTCTTTTTGTTAATGGCCTGCATACCATCCATCGTGAGACCTTCCTAAATGGGTTGATGGGATATCTTTCTGCACCACTCTGGGCCGCGTTTTTATTCGTATCAGCCTATTCGATGGTATCGTTTCTTCGCCATGGCACATTAAATCTGGGAGCTATGTCGACTGTGGAAGTGCCCGCCATGCTGATGCTTGCCGCATCCATGGTTTTCCTATTTCTGCCACGAATTTTGGCTATTGTTCTTAATTTTTCGAAGCCCCGTGCCAGACTGTATGGGGGACGCACGAAAATCATTGTCTCGATCCTGCTAGAAACAATTTTCTCAATGTTTTTCGCGCCAATCATTATGATCTACATCACAAAATTCGTGTGGCAATGGGCGATCCGTAAAAGTGTTTCCTGGGGCACACAGCAACGAGACGACGCTCCTTTGCCTTGGCTTGACTGCTTTCGACACTTTGGGTGGGTTATGGTGATTGGTTTGCTGTGTTCCTACCTTCTTTACAGACAGGTGCTGCTCGTACCAGCACAGACAGTCGCGTTAATGTCACTTGTCTCTGGTCACCTACTTAGCCCTGCCAGTGTCTTTTTCTGGTTTTTTCCTATCCTGGGTGGATTTGTTCTGAGCGCCCTCATTGTCCGCTTCACAAGTCGATCTTTTCCCTTACTCCGGAAAGCACGTCTATTTGCCATTCCAGAGGAAGTGGAGGTGCCCCCTGAGCTAAGTGACCTTGAAAAATGGGAACAATATCTACGCCAGCATATACCGGATCCAGAGCAGGATCGTCATGCGCTTCGTTATGCGATTAGTGATCCGTTTTTTTATGTACGTCATCGCCCACAAACACGAATTAAGCCTCATATTGCCGACGCACTGCTACCCAAGATCCGACAAGGGATGCCGTTGACCATCAAGGAATTTACATACGCCATACGAGAACGTCGCTGTTATGATGCCCTTCATCGGGCTGCCATATTGGGCAACATAATGCAGAAATAAGCACTCGAACAGAAAACAACTGGGGGATCGAAGAACCATTAATCGACGGCTCCTTCTCCCGATTTCAGGTTTCTAATGTATTGATTGATGGTTCCTGATCCTGAATTTTTACTCCGCTTCTGCCACAGAGCGTAAAGGTTTAACTCTGTACTACACGTGGGCGTTAATCCTCTGCTCCCGGAAGAGAAGAGGATGCGGCGCATGTTATAGACAATATTGGCCAGTCCGATCCTCGTGGTGGCTCGGGTGATGCCGACGGTTTGGACGAGCAGCCCCGTCTGATCGGCAAAGACATGCTCGACACGAGATCGGACCACCGACCTGGAGGGATCGAAAAACCCCTTGGCTCTGACCTGTTCTCTATGATTCCATTTCTCTTGCGTTGATTGGAGTATGGATCATGAAGCAGCCGGGTTTCTTTGATGTTGAAGAGCGGCTTGCCCGGTTGAGCGGACTTGGTGACCAGCTCGAAGCGTTTTCCCGGACTGTGGATTTTGAAGTGTTCCGCCCGGAACTGGAGAA
>NZ_JAERLX010000026.1:0-4418 GCF_018256135.1 Gluconobacter sp. Dm-74
GGCGGCTGGGGCGGCATGGGTGGATGGGGTGGCGGTTTTCCGTCGACCTATTACAACACCAGCTGTCAGACGACATTCGAACTGGTCAGCGGTCATGTCGTCGGATGGACCATGCGTGGGGACGGGTGCTGAAACGCCCGACCTGCTCTATGGTCGTCTCTCCCGCTCACAGGATGGTGCGATCAGGCATGGATGTGCGACTCGATGTTTTCCCTTCAGGACGTTTTCCGGGCTGGGGGAAAGGGCTGAAACTCGGCGTGGGGCTCCTGCTCGGGGCCACGCTGTCCGCCTGTGGCGATCCTGACTGGCAGGGCACGGACTGGACGAAGAACTATCAGGACAGTTTCGAGACCCAGATCAGCGCCCGCGCGTCTGCAATGCCGGGAAGCACTGACGGCGCCTATCAGCCCAGTGCGGACGGGACGCCCAACAGTCCGGTCGCCTATCACTCGCCTCCGATGCTGTCTTATGAGGATCGTCCGCTTGACGAGAATATCGCGGGTTCTCTGGAACTCAGCGACTACGTCAAGGCGATTCAGGTGGCGAAGCTGGAGCCGTGGATCAGTGGGCCGGGGCCGTACACGCTTTTTGCGATTCCCAATGCGGCTATGGAACGCCTGAGTGCGCGCTGGCCTGGTGGGCTGCTGGCTCCGGCCAATCGCGGGCAGCTCGTCCATATTCTGGGCTACACGATTGCCTATGGAAAATGGAACGAAGCCGCTTTGCGCCGGGCCATCCAACGCAATCATGGCCATGCAATCGGCCTGAAGACCCTATATGGCGATCTTCTGGGCGTGAAAGTGTCTCCGCGTACGGGCGAACTGCTGCTCGAGAATGCAGCGGGTGAGACCAACCGTCTGTGGGGCAAGTCTTTCCCGCAGTCCAATGGCGTTCTTTACTTCACTCAGGACGCGCTTCTGCCGATCCCTACCGTAAAGGTTTCAGCCGGCCGCAAGCACGGCCATCGCTGAAAATCGCTCTTTATCCTTGCCATCAAACTGAAGGGGGATGGCAAGGAAATCGGCACCGGCAGTGATTGCTGAGGAAGCATCCGCCGCAGTCGTGACATTCTCCGTGACGCCCGGAAGTTCCATGACAGAACTCCACCATGTCACGAGTTCCAGATCCCCCGCAGGAAACGCGACATAATCGGCGCCCGATTCGCCAGCTTTCATGGCATCATCGCGGTTTTCGCACGCACAGCCGATCGGCATATCGCTTCCGACGGTTTTGCGAAGGGCGACCAGATCCTCGACACAAGCGACATGCAGCCCATCGCAGACTCCCAGAAGAGAGGCCGGGGTATTGGACAGCGGAACGCCGACTTCAGTGATCAGGGCGACGCCATTGGCATGGAGCAGGTCCACCAACTGTGAAAGCTGTGCTTTCTCTGGCGTCCAGCTACAGGGCAACCGAAGGGCGGTGACTTCAGGCAGCGGCAGAATATCGCGGAGCACCTCTAAAGCGGCGTTCATATCAAAACCGGCAGGTAAAACGGGGTAGAGATCACAGGCTGTCATGGGGATGTTCTCGCAGATTGTGGATGCGGGAGCTAGGCGGTCTTAGCGTCAGGATCCGTCCGCGGTATCGGTCGTAGGAGTCCAGTGTGCGAAGCTGCGCGGCATTGACCCGACAGATCGCCCAGCCGACCCTGCAATCCAGCGCCTGTCGTGCCGCTGTGGGAGACGCGCCGCAATCCAGAACAGATAATCCCGCATGGTCGCCCATGACGTTCAGCCACCAGGGAACGCCAAAGCTGCTGCCTGCGCTTTCGACGGAGAGGGCAAAAAACCGATTTCCCTTGAGCCGGGTGATCCGATCCATCTCATGGCGCGACGAAATGACGAAAACAGGATAGTGAAAGGGCAGGGATGTCCTTGACCCCAAAGCGGGATCGGGTCTTTCCTGAGCAACGGGCCGGAGCGGGTCTGTATCGGGCATTTGACTGGCATAATGATTGCAGGAACGGGAAGAACGTGGCGGTAAACGAGACAGGTATTGCGCAGGACGATAAGACGGTTGAGCGTCTTGAGGAAGCGATGATGCGGATTGCCGCTGCGTCCGAGCGTCATGTTCTGGCAAAGGAAGCCTGTGAGCGCGCCCTTCATTCCACGCCTGACCTTTCGGAATTCGCAGCTAATATCGATGCGCTGTGCGCCCGCATTCAGGGCGTGCTGAACAGGAAAAAGGGCTGAGCGATGGGACAGGTATCCATTCGCCTTAATGGCTACGTCTATAATGTCGGGTGTCAGGATGGCGAAGAAGCCCATCTGTATGATATGGCCCGTCATGTCGAAGGCTGGCTTCAGCGGGCCCGGAGTCTGGGTGGGGCTGCAAGCGAATCCAAAACGCTCATGATGGCTGCGCTTCTGATGGCCGATGAAATTTTCGAACTGAAGCACCGGCAGATTTCGCCTCAGGCCGAAGCGCAAATCCAGCAGGCCGGACATCTGCTTCAGCGTGAGGGGGCGCGTCAGGAGCGTCTGGCTCGTCTGGCGGGGCAGGCAGAGCTTCTTGCCTCGGAACTGGAGCGCACTTCCTGATTCTTCAAGGTTTGCATTGAATATCGGGCCGGACAGTCTAATATAGGTGATGGAGCTGCCTGGTGCGTCAGGCAAATCATCCCCCGGGCCGATAAGCATTCCTACGGGAACTGGCTCTGTCGTGGCCCTGGTCACGTTAACCGGTGCCCACCTGCACTTGCAGGTCTAGGAGGGCTGAAAAGACCAACGGCTTTGGCGGCTCCACAGATCTCTGAAATCGACGTTCTGAAAAAAGATCTTCGCCGCAAAATGGCCGATTATCGGCAGGGGCTGTCTTCTGAAGACGAAGAGAGGCTGCGCGGCTTTCTCTTAAAAAAAATTCTCGCACAGCCTGCTCGAAAAATTGCCGCAGTCTGGCCTCTTGCCGAAGAAGTCGATCTTCGCCCCCTGTGTCATGCTCTGTCTGAAGCTGGGCGTCAGGTTCTGTTGCCTGAAACCACACCAAAAGGTTCTCCTTTGATCTTCAGGCGTTGGACGCCTTCATCTTCCATGATTGTTGGCCGTTTCGGAACATCGCATCCGGAGGGTGACGTTGACGTTCCGGATCTTGTTCTCGTGCCATTTCTGGCATTTGACCGTTTTGGTTACAGGCTTGGATATGGCGGCGGCTATTATGACCGTACTTTGGCCGCACTGAATGTTCCGGCGATCGGCTTTGGCTTTTCCGGTCAGCAGATCGATGCCGTTCCTACAGGCCCGTACGATATTCCGTTAAAAACGATCGTGACGGAGTGTGGGGTGATCCGGACTGATAACCCAAAATCTTTATGAAAGACTGACTGTTGAGACTGCTGTTTCTGGGCGACATTATCGGGCGTAGCGGGCGTGAGGCCATTATCCGAAATCTGGCCGACTGGCGTGAGAAACTCTCGCTGGATCTGGTGGTCGCCAATGGCGAGAATGCGTCACACGGCTATGGCCTGTCCCCGGACATTGCGAAAAACCTGCATAGTGCTGGCGTCGATGTCATTACGCTGGGCAACCATGCCTGGGACCGTCGTGATATGCTCGGCTATATCAATCAGGCTCCTTACATTGTCAGGCCTGCCAATTACCCTGCCGGAACGCCGGGGCAGGGGAGTCATATCGTCGAAATCAGCCGTGGGCGCAGGGCTCTCGTCATCAATGTGATGGGGCGCATTTTCATGGACCCGCTGGATGACCCTTTCCGGATCGTCAGCGAAATCCTGTCAAAGCATCGGCTTGGCGTGACGGTGCATGCCATCCTGATTGACGTTCATGCCGAAGCCACCAGCGAGAAAATGGGCTTTGGAGCTTATTTTGATGGCAGGGCTTCTGTTGTGGTGGGAACGCACACGCATGTTCCCACTGCGGATCATCGCATTCTGCCTGCGGGTACGGCCTATCAGACGGATGCCGGGATGTGTGGCGACTACGATAGCGTCATAGGAATGGGAAAACCCGCAGCACTCCACAAGCTGGTTCGCAAAACTCCGGGTGACCGCCCGCAGCCGGCGGAAGGGGAGTCGACAGTCTGTGGGCTTATGGTGGAAACGGATGACGCTACCGGTCTGGCCAGAAAGGTCGCTCCGCTACGGATTGGCGGACATCTGGCTCCCAACTGGCCGGATTTCTGAGAAAAGCAGAAAATTTGAGAAAAAACCGCCTTTTTTCGAGTTCGATTCGCAATGAATAATGGGGGTTAGTCTCTTCTGCCGCAGAAAACCGGGATTTTATCTGTTGATAAGTGTCTTGTGAATTCTGTTTGACACTCTGTGATCTCCCCCGTATAAGCCCGTTCACCGACGCAGCGAGGCCCACTTCGAGGGGTTCTGGGGCGGCGGGGATGACGGTCTTTGAAAATTGAATATGGAATTGGAAGGGATATGTTGGCGGCGTTTTGGTGCTGGTGAT
>NZ_JAERLX010000027.1:0-5899 GCF_018256135.1 Gluconobacter sp. Dm-74
GCTGCTTCATGATCCATACTCCAATCAACGCAAGAGAAATGGAATCATAGAGAACAGGTCAGAGCCAAGGGGTTTTTTCGATCCCTCCAGGTCCACAGGAAAAAGCCGCATCTCAAGCCTATGCCCCGACATATCCAGAGATCGAATGCTGGAAAGTCCGTGATCCGATCCCGCGTCGAGCATGTCTTTGCGGGTCAGAAATCGCAAATGGGTCTGTTCGTCCGAACTGTCGGTATCACCCGGGCCACCATGAGGATCGGGCTCGCCAATATTGTCTATAATATGCGCCGCTTTCTCTTCCTCGAAAGATTGAGCGCGAGCGCGTAGTCATCCAGAGTGGGCAGTCCCCGGTATGCTCAAAACGCAGATCAAAAGCTACCCCAAAAACCGTCAATCAAATCACCAAAAGCCTGAAATCACCAGCCAAGCACATCAATCAACGGTTCTTCGATCCCTCCCCGTTCTGATGGCGCCAGAAAATCGTAGATCTCGGCGGTCGAGGGTCTTCCCCTTCGAAGTGGATGTCCTCGATCAAAGTCTCCCAGACGAACCAGACGGTATCAGAAAAGACAGACTGCATCATGCTCATCACAAACAACTATGCAGTGCGTTCTATTATTCAAGGACTAGAGCGGTTCCACTGAACTCTGAATCGAGAGGTGACACTGAAGAGGTCTTGTGATTCACCGTTTTCATTGATGGAGACGGTGATGGCACGAGCATTGAGTGATGATCTTCGGGAGCGTGTTCTGGAAGCTGGAGTTGCGGGAGCATCTGCCCGCTCGATTGCGGCGCGGTTCGGAGTGGGGATTTCGACGGCGATCCGCTGGTTGCGTCGGGAACGTGAGAGCGGCGAGCGGACGCCCCGTCGCCAGGGCAAGCCGCGCGGATCACGGCTGGACGCGCATGAAGCGTTCATTGCCGGCATGATCGAGGCGCAGAAAGACATCACGCTTCACGAAATGATAGCGCGCCTGGAAAGCGAACGGGCCGTCGGGATCGGTCGCACCATGCTCAGTCGCTGGCTGCGGCAACAGGGATGGACATTCAAAAAAAGACCGCTCATGCACTGGAGCAGGAGCGTGAAGACGTTCTGAAGCGACGACAGGACTGGTTTGATCGCCAGCCTGACCTTGATCCGCAGCGTCTGGTGTTCATTGACGAAACCAGCCTCTCCACGAAGATGGCCCGTCTGCGCGGGCGTGCCTTGCGCGGGGAACGTTGCCGCGCCGGTGTGCCGCACGGTCATTGGAAAACCACGACTTTCACCGGGGGGCTGCGTCTGACAGGCCTGACCGCGCCCTTCGTGCATGATGGTCCCATGAATGGCAGGATCTTTCAGGTCTATGTCGAACGCGTTCTCATCCCGACACTGAAGCCGGGTGATATCGTCGTGATGGACAATCTTCCAGCGGCACAGAAGGCCATTGAGCAGGCAGGGGCGGAACTGATGTTCCTTCCGCCATACAGCCCGGACTTTAATCCCATCGAAATGGCTTTCTCAAAACTCAAAGCCTTGCTGCGCGCTAAAGCCGAACGAACTGTCAGTGCTCTGTGGGATACCGTCGGCGCTATGCTTCCCGCTTTCACTCCCAGTCAATGCGCCAGCTTCTTTACAGACGCTGGATATGAACCAGATTAAAGCGGAGCCGCTCTAACAGACCCCGGACAGGAAAATAGCTTCTTTTATTTGTATTTCACAATTACTATTATTTATTACCTCTATCAGCCATTCTTTTAATTTTGTTTTTTTAATATTATACTTTCTTCCACTCAGTACCATGCGTGAAACATGTAGCATAGCCCCGAAATGTCCCATTTCAATAGCTTTTAAATACCAGTATATACCTTTATGACTTTCTACATCTTGACATCCCATCGTAAGCCAGTCGCCAAGCGTGGCTGCAGCATCCGAGTAACCCGCATTCGTTGCCTTACGTAACCAAGATTCAGCGCTCAAAGTGTCTCGATCAGCTTTTAATAGAAAAACACCATATCGAAAGTAAGCTTCAGGTATCTGATCCTCCGCCGCAGATTTTAAGTGCCATCTCAAAATAGTAGAATCTTGAGTGATTATCCCCTGCTCAATCGCCCTTGCCATCAGAAGATGAGCTTTTCCATTATTTATATTTTTTGTTTGTAGAACCATAGAAATCCAGTAATTAATAGAATCTTTAGTTGAAATTTCTGCAGAGGCGGCTCTATCATCTCCTTGAATACACCGATCCGCTAACTCAACCATAGCCCAAGGTTGATTATTTTTAGCTTCCTGGTGAAGGATAAAAACTGCCTTATCAGTATTTTTGTTCAACTTTATGTATATCAAACGCCATAAGAGACGTGTAGCAGGAGCGTCTCCGAGGTCTCTACCACGGTCACAAAATAGAATTGCATTATCAAGCCCTAGCGGAATATTTTTAGTAGAAATATGGGGTAATCCTAGAATAGAATCTAACGAGCTCTCCTCGAAATTTATAGCTTGTAGAGCAAGACGAGCCCGCCAGTACCATGACGGAACATCTCCCAGATTTGTTGCCTTTTTTAACCAGTAATGTGCCGATGCAATAGTAGAAGTGTTTTTCCCAAAAGTACCATTTAAATAACTTGCTCCGAGATAACGACATGCGTCTGGGAAATTAGCCTTAGCTGCACTTCGTATGGCAGCATACCTCTTCTGCGAATGTATATCCCCTCTGATAGCCATCTTATATCGATGTGATATCAGAGGATGTAAAAATAGACGCATATGCACCATCACGGCGACACCGGTACATAAATTTGAATGGCGCTATCCCCGATATTATGAATATCTACATGTGTTACACCACCAATCATAACAGAAGAGTTGGAGTTATCAAATGTCATAACTACCGAATTTCCTTTTTCTGTTATTTTATACCCATGTGCATCAGACAGTCCTGTCAAAATAAGTGTATCGTTAGATGATGTGAAATCATTTATAGTCATATTTAAATTTGATTTAATATCTCCTTGAATTGACACATTACCTGTAGATGCAATTCCATTATTATATCCTAGATTAGCGTTAAGTGAACCGCCAAAAACAAATACTTGTGCATTCTCTATTCCGGAATTAAATGTAGTATTCCCACCTTGAACTACGTCCTTGATCGAACCACTAGCTGTTGAAGTTGAAGCGTTAATAACAGTATTTGGAGCCGTTGACCAAATTTCTTGGTACCCAGAACCACCATTAATACAGTTAATTGATTTAACCTGTTTAGAATTTGAGGCTATAATTAACTGATTACTTTTATTATTATCTCCCCCGTTAACAGTTAAATCTACGCCGTAATTAAAAATAGTTTGACTGCCAGCCCCTGCTGTCATCACTACACTAGCTACATCTTCAGGATTGGTTTCATTCTGAAAAGCAACCAACGTCTCGGTCCCAGCTCCTCCTGTAATATTCATGTCTCCTCCTTGAGAGACTAACAGATCGTTTGCAGAAGATGCTAAACTACCATATACATTTGTTGTTCCTGCATTTGACCAAATAGTTACCATCTCGGTATTGAGATTTACATTAGTGGTTCCACCTTGAACGTCGATATAAGCAGAATTTATATTTCCTTTATTTGAAGAGAAGATACCTCCCGCGAAAGAAGATGCATCTGAGGCGTTAAAAACCGTATCTTGCGAGCCAGTCCAGACTTGCTGATTTCCTCCCCCATTTACCAAAAGTTTTCCAGTACTTGAAATGTTACCAGAAACTATTACTTGATATCCTTGGCTTTCATTATTTACTTCAACACTATTATTTCCTGTTAATAAAATAGATTTAGAATCATTATTCTGTTTTATATTGTATTTAGCATTTGATCCTGTTGATAAAGTTAGCGTAGATGCCGCTTCTAAAGAAAAATTCACAGTTCCATACTTAATTGATGGATTCATGTCTGTGTTAATAGATATATTATATACACTGTTAGAGTTGATGTTTTCTGATGTGAAGTATGAAAAATTTCCAGAAACGTTCAAAACTGAGTTTCCGTCGATAGTAGCCGATCCTCCCTTACCAATGATGTTTGTAGACAGACCTAAGGCATGAACACTCGCTGCAGTTCCTGATCCTATAGTTAGAGTATCATTTCCATTACTCGTGATGTATTGCGGATTTTTTAAGGTATATATCGAAGAATTTGCGTTTCCAGAATTTAAAAGAAGATTTGTTTCTCCATCAGATGGAGTAGTAGTTGAAATTTGATTATCTTCCATCTGTAGATCTGAGATAGATTGAATTTTTTGACTTTTATCTGAATATTTTATGTTAGATGATAAATCTTGTGTTATTGATATATCGTTAATATCCATAGTCGCGCTAGAATTTGATGGTTGAGCAGTACCTAGATTACCTGCCTCTCCCCCTACATATGACCCAGTAAGGTTCCAATTCGAAAGGTCTTGATAGTACGAAGCATTTTGAGGATCTTGACGTGAAAGTATAGTAATTACTTTATCAAGTGCAGCGTTTAGATTTATAGATACATTATGAAAACTCGATGTATCTCCTGAAAAGGCATCTAATTCACCGTTATAGTTATATTCCATTGATCCAAGATAAAGCGATATAGCTGTCAAGTCTCCCGGACTATAGATTTTGCCTCCAGAGTTGGAACCATTTAATGATGAATAACCTGCTTCAACAGTTTCTACACCACGCGAGTCATAGACAACGGATTGTAGAAAAATACCGAGTTGAGGAACTCCAGAAATTTTCTTTACTGTATTAAAATTTACAGTAAAATTATTTCCGAATGAAATAAGTCCTGTACTTCCGCTTATATTAGTGATACGCTCATTAGCCGTAAAATTAATTTGATGATCAAATGTGACATCAGTACTTAAATTTTTGTAAGTCTGTAAATTAACATCATTTAAGTTGCCGCCTTGCACTTGAATTCCATAAGTATACCCAGGTAATATTCTTCCATCTTTGCTTGCATCCGAAGATTCAGAGGAATTGTATATAGATAAACTAGAATTTCCTGCGCCGTCATTAATGCTTCCTTGCTGCCAAGTTGCAACAGGAGTTCCTAAGAGATTATCTTTGAATTCTATATCTTCTAATATAGGAGATGTTGGATCGAAATAGGAACCCGAACACCATTGCGTAACATCCCAATCATCATTGAAAGTTCCAGGAAGATTTGGTATAGAATCCTGATATTGTTCAATACCATTAATGACTTGTCCATTATTAAATCTAAAGTTAGGTCCATTTGTGCTTGGATTTTCAAAAATATTGACAATTGACTTAGCGATAGACATTTTATATCACCTTATAGGTTTTTTACTTCTGAGAAAAACTTTAAGAGACTTTATTTTATAAAACGTTAAGATAGAGGGATCGAAGAACACTTGATTGATCCGCTTGGCCCGTGATTTCTGGGTTTTGGCGATTTGAAGAGTTCGAAAAACCCCTTGGTTTTGAAAGCAGCTCTGTGATTCCATTCGTCTGGTTCTGACTGAGGGAATAGCGCTATGGAGCGGGCGGGATTTTTTTGATGTTGAAGAGCGGCTTGCTCGATTGAGCGGACTTGGTGACCAGCTCGAAGCGTTTTCCCGGACTGTGGATTTTGAAGTGTTCCGCCCGGAACTGGAGAAGGCACTGGCGTATTCCGACGGAAGCAAAGGCGGGCGACCGCCATTTGATCCGGTGCTGATGTTTAAGATCCTGGTGATCCAGACCCTGAACAATTTGTCTGATGAGCGGACGGAATATCTGATCAATGATCGCCTGTCCTTCATGCGTTTCCTTGGTCTGGGACTGTCGAACCGTGTGCCGGACGCCAAAACACTCTGGCTGTTCCGCGAGCGCCTGACGCAGGCTGGTGCGATTGAAAGGCTGTTTGATCGTTTTGATACCACCCTGCGC
>NZ_JAERLX010000028.1:0-1984 GCF_018256135.1 Gluconobacter sp. Dm-74
GCATGCATCAGCCGCTCTTCCTGCTCGTGCAACGGCGCCAGACGGGCGCGTTCGAGATGTTCTTCCGTCTGGGCCTGCGCCACGGCCAGCGTGTTGCCGAGGCCATGGGTGTAGAGCTTTTCGGTCAGTTCGCGCGAGCGCACGGCCACGTCGATGGCACGCTCGGTCACGGTCAGACGCTCCTGCACCGAGCGCAGTGTCACATAGTCCGTCGCCATTTCGGCCAGCAGGGCCAACAGCACGCCGCGACGGTTCTCGATCGATTCCTCGACGATCCGCTTGCGCTCTTCCACCTGCCGGGCGATGTGCCCAAACAGATCGACTTCCCAGGTCGCCCGCGCGCCATAGGTCAGGACCGAGGCTTCGGGGCGGTTGGCCGGATTGCCCGGACGCAGCGGCCAGTTGTCGATATTGATCGAATAGCGGTCATCGCCGCCGCCTGCGGCCACGTCGAGCTGCGGATACCAGGCCGACTGGGCCTGCCTGCGGACGGCGCGCTCGGCAATGATATGCTGCGAGGCGATCTGCAGGTCGTAATTGCCCTTGATCGCCTGATCCACCAGCTCGTTGAGCATGGGGTCGTGGAACTGCGACCACCAGTCCTTCATGTCCGCTGCCGACTGCGCCAGCGCATCGGCCGTGGCGGGATGGGGCTGCTCGACGAAGGCGTCGGGCACCTTGATCCGGTCCGGCGTGAAGTTCGGCCCCACCGTACACGCCGTCAGCGACAGACAGGTACTCAGGGCAAGGGTCAGGAATTTGCGGGACATGTCAGAGGTGGTTCTGCAGCCAGGTGGTCAGACGGCCGCGCGCGCCCGGCGTTTCGCGTCCGATCGTCACCGTGGCCGTCATGCCGGCCGCCAGCGTGATGTTCGGCGGTACGCTGTCGAGTTCCAGACGCACCGGAATACGCTGCGCCAGACGCACCCAGGTGAAGATCGGATTGACGTCCGGCAGGCCCAGCTTGTCGGACACGCCGTTCTGGTCGTTGATGCCGCGACCGATACTGACGACATGCGCCATGAGGATCTGTTTGTAGCCCATCAGCTTGATGCGGGCTTCGTCCCCCACATGCACGCCGTGCATCTTGGTTTCTTCGAAATAGCCGTTGATCCAGAAGCTGTGCGCGTCGATCACGGCCATACCGGGCTGACCGGCATGCGCGTAGTCACCCACGCGCAGGTTCAGGTTTGTAATGTAGCCGTCCACCGGCGAATAGACCGTGGAGCGCTGGAGGTTCAGCAGGGCCGTATCCAGCTCGGCTTTGGCCGCGTTGACCTTGGCGCGCTGGGTTTCAACATTGGAGTTGAAGTCTTCCTGCTCTTCCGCCGAGACGATGCCACCCAGCCCCATACGGCGCTTGGCGTCGGAAGTGCGGAGCTTCAGGTCTTCTTCGGCCCCGGCCAGACGGGCGCGAGCAGCGTCGATGTCGAGACGGAAGCGCACCGGATCGAGCACGAAAAGCGGATCGCCCTTATGGACGAACTCGTTGTCCACGACAGGCACGGCCACGACCGTGCCCGAGACTTCAGGGGCCGCGTCCACGACATAGACGCGTACACGGCCGTCACGGGTCCAGGGAGCGAGGACGTAGATGTCCCACATCGTCCGACCCAGGCCGATGGCGAGCGCCAGCACCACAAGGGTCAGCAGGACGCGGATTACACTGCGGGTCCAGTTCATTGCTGACCCTCCCTAGACGTAAAGGATGAGCAGACAGAGAACACAGACATAGAGCGCTATTTCAAAGAGAGCGACGTGCCAGAACCATCCCAGAGCGCCCGTGCGCCACAGGAGGCTTCTCAGCAGTAACGTTACAAAGACCGCCGCTACGGCATAAATGGAGAGCGGAGCAACGAAAACGCCAAACAGGTTAACTTCAGCCAGCATCAGAAACCAGCTCCAGCGTCAACCACCAGACTGCCAAACGCCAGACTGTAAGACAACTCGCCCACAACGCTCCTCAATCAAACACAACGACTCC
>NZ_JAERLX010000029.1:0-1155 GCF_018256135.1 Gluconobacter sp. Dm-74
GGCCTACCCTCCATCGGTAAGCCTGTGAATCACAACCTCTCGCTCAGTTCAATAAATTAATAGGTCCTGAGCCTAGTAGTTTCGATTGGGAGGTGAGATCAGACATGGTTAGGAAAGCGGAGAGGCCTGTCAAACTCGGGGCGGTTCACTAATCTCAATTTTTCGGCGATGGTGGGACGCATTCTACTGTCATATTTTGACCGTTCCATTTGCCTTTCCAAAGACGTTGAGCAATGCCATCAAACTCCTTGGGGGGACGAACATTCATCGTCAGGACATCGATCTGAATGTTTTTGAAGTGCGCCTTAATCGCGTGTAATGGATCCGCGTAGTCTGCGTCACGCGTCACCAAGATTATGTGATCAACGCCATCAAGGGCGTGCTTAAAGAGATCCGTGGTAATGCGTGCATCTATTCCTGATTGCCGCGGCCAGACTAAGGTCTGGCGTTTTTGTCCTGAAGCGTCGAGACTTGAAGCTTTTCTTTCGACGTGCAAAGCATAGAAATGCCACAGTGCATCGAAGTGATTTATTGTATCTCCCGTCAGATGTTGCGATCGCGCTCGAAGAAACCTGTCTTGTTCTTTTGCAGGTAAATTGGCAAATCCAGGCCACTGAAGGTCGTCTTCTGCTATTTCAGCGTCCCAAGCGACAAATGGAGCCCAGCACATAACATCGTGCTGATGCTCTTTGATAAGCCAAAATCCCAGATCATCGATCCACGATGCGAGCGCTTCACAAGTTAGCCCAGTCGGAGGAGTGATTGCAGACCTTACATGATAACCATCAATCACTATCCCCACACTATAGCTATTTGAAGAGTCAGGCACGATGCAAGAATTAGGATCGTTTGAAATAATAATTTCATCTTTCTTGCTCTGAGTCAAGTCTTCAACGAAATTATAGATTTCAAATTTGAGTGTATTTAAATATTTAACCACCTATAATTCCTTTTTAAAAAAGATTCGCAATAAATTTATATAGATAAATTTATCACTTATATAATTCTTATTTTGCCTCCCCCAAGGAAGAGACGGACAAAAATCGAAATTTTTATATTCTACATTTGAATCAAATTCCTAGGCTCAGGACCTATTAATTTATTGAACTGAGCGAGAGGTTGTGATTCACAGGCTTACCGATGGAGGGTAGGCCT
>NZ_JAERLX010000002.1:0-477390 GCF_018256135.1 Gluconobacter sp. Dm-74
GCGGGGGATGGGGGCGCGGTAATCTTTGGTGGATCTACGGGTGCCGGATCGGGGATGGACTGTGTCTGCTGTGGACCGGGTGGAACATCCGTAGGCGGTGTCGGGATTGATACCGGTTCAGGAACCATGTCGATGGCAATCGCGGCAGGGGGCGGTGCGGGAACGGCCATAACCGGCGGCGGCAGCCGCATGACGTACCACAGAGTGCCGCCACTGATCGCAAGAACAGCCAGAAAGGACAGCCCCCAGCGGAGCGCGTCTTCGCGATGTTTCAGTCGGAACTGGTCTCGTTGCCATCTGCTGAAAGAGAAAAGATCCTCCGCGCGGTTTTCCAGTTCCCGCGGCCGCCCGGTCATCCCGATCACGGTGTACCTCCAGGAAGGGCAGCCGGGTTTGACGCTGTTTCGCCCCCTTCTTCCTGTCCTTGCAGATTGACGAGCGCCACCTTGAGGTAGCCAGCCGAACGAAGTCTGTTCATCACCCCCATCAGCGTCCCGTAATCAACCGTCTTGTCTGCCCGCAGGAAGATGCGTTCGTCGTGATTTCCTTTTGTCGCCCGTTCCATCGCCGGGCCCAGTCCTCTGGTTTCCAGAGAGTCTTCTCCCAGAGCCAGAGTGTGATCCGCCTTGATCGTCAGGAATACGGGGTCCTCAGGTCGAGGCGTGGGTTTTTCGCTGGAGGACGGCAGATCTACCGGCACATTCACGGTGGTCAGGGGGGCGGTCACCATGAAAATCACGAGGAGCACCAGCATCACATCTATGAACGGCGTGACGTTGATTTCACTGGCTTCGTGCGGGCTTTCGTCAGCGTAGCGGATGCGGATCATACGGTTTACTCAGCAGCAAGGGAGCGCGCCTCCCGCGAGACGTCAAAACGGACCACCTGTCCACTCCCGCCAGACGGCTGAATCCGGCTCAGGTCACGTGAGACCAGCCGCATGACAAGGGACGTCAGGTCTGCGACCTGCGCCCGGCAGGCAGCGGACTGCCGGGCCAGATGATTGTAGATGACGACAGCCGGAATGGCCGCAACCAGACCCAGCGCTGTCGCCAGAAGGGCTTCGGCGATGCCCGGAGCGACGACGGCGAGACTGGTGGCCTTGCTGGCGGCAATGCCTGTAAACGAGGTCATGATACCCCAGACCGTGCCGAAAAGCCCGACGAACGGTGCCGTGGCTCCAATGGTTGCCAGAAGCCCGGTTCCGCGCATGAGATGCCGGCCTTCAGCCGCTTCCAGCCGTTCGAGATGCAGGACGATCCGTTCTTTCAGGCCATCGCGATCATCAAGGATATCGTGTGAACGCCGACGTTCGGTTTCAGCCGCAAGAACCAGGACATGAGCGATGGATCTGTTGTCCCGTGTCCATTCCTCTCCCAGATCCAGCGTGTCCGCTTCAGCCAGAGCATTTTCGGCCTTCCGCAGCCTTTGGCGCATACGGAAAAATTCAACCGTTTTGGCGATGAAAACGGTCCATGTCAGCAGGCTGGCAAACGCCAGCAGACCCATCACGCACCGCACGACAGGACCAGCGTTGAGAAACATGTCCCAAGGGGAAAAGGACATCGAAGTGAGATCGGTCACAGGGGACCTCCTTTTGAAGACGGTCTGCTCCAGGCACGCCTCAGGCAGACAGTTATGACGGCCAGAGGCATGGACAGGCTGATCCATGAAACGGCGAGCCAGACGCCGTGCTGGCCCAGCAGCGCCGAGATAAGGCCGGACAGCATGAGGGCTCCAAGCGATGCCGGCCATATCCAGATGGCAGTTGAGGACATGGAGGAGGGAAGGGCTTTAGCCTTCATCGCGCCGCATCCCCTGCATCGTGAGAAACGACGAGACCTGTATTGTCGTCGAATTCGTAGCCAAGAGTTCGCAGGCGCGTATCTGCGCTGACCCTGCGTTTTGCAGCCCACAGAACAAGCCCGCTGACCAGAACGCCGATCACCACGAGATCAAGAAGCGCCCAGAGAATGCGCAGCGGCATCCCGCCATAATCGCCGAAATGCAGAGGACGGGAAATTTCCAGAAAGCGGAGATACCAGGGCATAGGGTATGCGCCGGTCAGTTCCCCGGTTCGGGCGTCAACCAGCACCGGCGTGAAGAGACGTGCGCGTAGTGGCGTAGCCCCATGTGTCCAAAGAACGTAGTGAACCGGGCTGCCGAAGGAAGAGCCCGGAAAAGACAGTTCAGTGACCACATTCCCCGGAGCTGCTTTCGCCGCAGTTTCAAAAGCGGCCTGTACGGAAGAGAGATGGTTCTGAGTAGGGACTGCAAGATTGGCATAGGGTTTGAGAATCTGTCGGACATCCGTCACGCGCCACAGGCCGAACAGGGGTGTCTGAAGTTCGTTGATCAGTCCCGTAAATCCGACAACGCTCGCCCAGACAAGTGTCGCTACTCCCAACAGATTGTGCAGATCCAGCCAGGTGAGGCGCCGCGCACGATCCCGTCGGACGGTCCCGAACGGCAGGCGCTTCATGAATCGGCCATACAGAATGGTCCCTGACACAAGCGACCCAACGAAGATGCCGCCCATCAGTCCCAAAAACAGGCGTCCCGGCAGATAGGCGAACAGGCTGACATGCAACCGGCTGCACGTCCCCATAATGACGCCGGTCCAAGTCCGGGGCGGCGGTGGGGCATCTGCAGGTCGTGACTGCTTTAGGACTCTGGTGGTTCGGGCATCGAATTTGATCCAATGTCCGGAATTCCGGTCCGGGTATTTTTCGTCGTCTTTCAAGGCCTGCCAGCTTGGCGCCATGGACACCAGAACGGCAGGTTCATCATCATCGGGAGCAATGTCCGTGACAATCTGGCCCGGGAACAGGCTGTGTGCCTTTGCCACGATCGTATCCAGACTGGCATTGGACGTTCCGGGAGGGAGTGTTTCGTAAGGAGGATCGTCGTCTCCGACAAAAGTGTCCCAGATCTGTTCGGAAAACAGAAGCGGCAGCCCGGTCACACAAACGATCAGAAGGAACAGGGTACAGATCAGACTTGTCCATTTATGCACCAGAAACCAGCGGCGAAGGGTCCGGGTAGTCATGACTGGCTGACCGTATCCAGAACTCTGATGCATACTATACAATGATACTCATTCGCATCTTCATTCCGTGAAAAGAGCCACCTCTGCGTCATCTGAACCTTCTCGCCTTATCCGATAGGGGGTCTGCAATTTCGAGCCCGACCGGGCTGTGATGTTCCCCTGTTCTTTCAGACGTTCGGGCAAGGCATTTTTTCACAACTCAGCATAAAAAATAACGTGGACGTGATATCGCGCTTCCCCAGACAGTCGTGAGTGCGGACGGGAGAGGCGCTGTAGCCAGACATCTTGCGAAATGAAGATCTGTGTGTCATCAGAATTGCAAGTCGTTCTCAACTGCCGTCTGTCGGTCTGGCATCGGGAAGCTGTCTCTTGAAGTCTGAATCACTGCCTGTGGATCTGTATGAAACCCATCGCGCGGGGCTGCTGGCGTATGCCAGACGTCTCTCAGGAGACGGCGTGCTGGCTGAAGATATCGTCCATGATGCGTGGCTGCTCTTTTCGCGGCAGCCGAGTGGCAGTGTGTTGTCCCCGGTCAGCTATCTGCGGGCAATTATTCGTAATCTCTTGCTGGGCCGTCTGCGTCGTGCCGGGATTGAACGTGTCAGTACGGCTGATTTTGACATGACTGTTGCCGGTATTGTTGACAATACGGTGTCTCCAGAGGAGACCGTGGCCACGCGGGAAATTGTCGTCAGGATCATGGACGCCATCGATGCGATGCCGGACCGTCAGGCTCAGGCGATCCGCATGTATCATTTTGAGGGTATGAAACTGCGCGAGGTTGCCAAGGTTCTGGGGGTTTCCGTGCCTCTGGTTCACGCTCTGATTGCTGAAGGTATGGCAATCTGTAATAAAATCCGCAGGGAAGGGCAGTAAGCCGCGGTGCGCACTACGCTTTTCATGAAAAAGATGCGGTCTTGCGCATCATTCCGGTATGACTTCTCAGTGCATGCGTTTTTGTCTCCGTCATGGCTGTGTAGGGCTGCGCCTGAGAAACTGTTGTGCGATGGGACCAGAATGGCTCATGGATAACACTCACAACGCTGATAAGGCAGCATCTGGCTGGTATATTGCACTGCGCGAAGACAGTGATGATCCGGAACTGAGAAGTGCTTTTGAGGCGTGGCTGGCACAGGACCCACAGCATCGCCAGTCCTGGCAGGATATAAACGCTACAGCGCGAATCATGAAGTCCGTTCCTGCCATGCAACGACGGAAAAGACAGCGCGGTGTCCGGTATGGTGGCTATGTTGCTGCAATGGGCATGGCTGCCGCAGCCTGTCTGGCGACCGTTCTGCTCGTGCCTGATCTGATGCTTCGGCTTCGGGCAGACTATTACGCGCCGCCCGGCATGACGCGCGACATCCGTCTGGCAGACGGCAGCAGGATCGTTCTCGCTCCGCGCACAGCGCTTGCGGTGCATGTCACGCCTCGGGCACGCCAGATCGAACTGCTGCGGGGCGAGGCCTATTTCATTGTTAGACATGATGAAACCCGACCGTTTTTGGTCAATGCAGGTCCCGTCACAACGACCGATATTGGAACGGAATTTGATGCGCGGACGGACGGGTCAAAGACGGAAGTCGTTGTAAAAGAAGGGGAAGTTCATGTTTCAGCACGGAGCGGGCTTCCTTTTGAAAAGGATCTTCGTGCTGGAAACTGGGCTGAAATAAGCCGAGCGCGCGCTGCAACGGGTAACCAGAGTCCAGATACGATCGCGCTGTGGCGCACAGGGACGCTTGTCGCCCAGGACAATACCATAGCTGAGATGGTCGCAGCCCTTCAGCCCTGGATGCATGCACGCATTATGGTGATGCATGGAAGTCTAATGGAAAAGCGCGTGACAGGATCATACGATCTCCATCATCCAGAGGAAGCACTTGCGCTCATCGTAAGGCCTTACGGTGGAGAGATAGCCTCTTTTTCTCCGTGGCTTGCAGTCGTGACGGGGCACTGAGTCCGATGGGCTTTTTATATCGAAAAAAATAATATTGATTTAAATCAATACCTTATAAGAAAATAGTTTCTGATGGATGTTTTTTTTCGAAAAACGGAAGACGTCAAACATCTCACTGTCATAGGCAAAAGATGCAAATGACTTGCATTATCAAAAAGCTGCAGAGACAGGAAATGCTGCGTCCATGTGTCCATCAGGATTTTTAAAGACCCCCCTTGTTGCATCGGTTCTTATACTTGGTGGCACAACTGCCCTGAGTGCGGCTGTGTGCGGAACGGCTTTGGCGCAGGTTGAAACAGGGCAATCAAAATCACGTTTCGATATTTCAGCAGGCTCCCTGTCAGATGCGCTGGTTGCTTTCAGTGCGCAATCCCATCTTCAGATCACGTCACAGGCCCCCGCGCTGTCAGGGCATCGCACAAACGGTCTGCATGGCAGTTTTACGCCGGATGAAGCGTTGGGACATCTCCTGTTGGGAAGTGGTCTGTCCTGGCGGCCAGCAGGATCTTCGGCCGTACAGATTATTCCTGCGACCCGGTCGGCTTCGATCACACTGGGACCCGTCCGGGTTGGAGGGACTTCTGCCCGGATGTCCAATCCTCAGGCAGCCTATGGCCCGGGCGAGGGATTTTTTGTAAGTCACTCGACTGCGGCCACTAAAACCGACACGCCCATCGTCGACATTCCTCAGTCCGTTTACGTGATTGGACGACAACAGATGGATGATCTTCAGCCACTCAATGTGGCCGAAGTTCTGCGTTATATGCCCGGAATTACGGACCCGATGGGAGGGAGCGGAATACCGTCGATCAATTCGCACGATATTTATCAGCGCGGATTTCAGAGTGATACATTCGTGGACGGTTTGATGACGGGCGTGTCGCCTTCTACCGTGGAGCCGTTCATGCTTGACCGGGTGGAAGCCATGAGCGGTCCCGCGTCAGTGATGTACGGGCAGGCGGCGCCGGGCGGGATCATCAATGAAGACCTCAAGCGACCAACCGAACAGGCACAGCATCAGTTCAATGTGGGTTTCGGTAGTTATGGACGCTATGAAGGTCAGTTTGATACCAGCGGCCCACTGACAAAAGACGGCCAACTCCTTTATCGTATCGTCGCTGTCGGAAATACACAGGGCGATCAGGTTCAGTACGTGAAATATCAGAGAATGGTCGTTCAGCCAGCTTTGACCTGGAATATCGATAAAAATACGAAACTCACACTGATTGGGCAGTATAATTATACACCTTCACTGAGATATGCCGCCGGGGGACCGGCAATCGGGTCTCTCTTTCCCCAGAAATATGGACGATACAGCCCAACGATTGATACTGGCGATCCGGGGTTCGACAGGTCTTATGACAAGAGCCATCTGTTCGAATATATTTTCTCGCATAAGTTCAACCGTCATTTGCAGTTTAGTCAGAATTTTCGGTACGAGTATGACGACAGTTACTTCGCCCAACTCTTCAGTAATGGACTGGTTGCTGGTACGTCCGACATGAAGCGTTATGCGCTCGTTGATCACTTTAAAGGATGGGCCGCTTTACTCGATTCACATCTTCAGGGTGATTATGATACGGGTCCGGTTCACCATACTCTTCTGGTTGGCGTTGATTACAGGGATCAGCCCGACTCAGGAACGTACGCGTTCGATTTTTCCACCGTTCCAACACTAAACCTGCTGAGTCCGAAATATTATCAATATAACTACAGCGATTTTATAAAACAGACTGGCAACAAATGGGATACCGAGAACGACTCCCTATCCCAGACAGGTGTCTATTTTCAGGACCAGATGAAATGGAAAGGCCTCAATGTCATGATTGGTGGCCGTCAGGACTGGGACGATTATTATAGTACGTTCAAAAAAGCTTTTACGTGGCATGTCGGTGTTTCGTACAAGACAAATTTCGGGCTTTCTCCCTATTTCTCTTATGCAACATCATTCTTCCCACAAACATCCAATGTCTATGGAAAGGGAATTGCTGATCCCCTTGAAGGCAAACAGTGGGAGGTAGGTTTAAAATATCAGCCAACCAACACGAAAATGCTGTTCACTGCGGCTGCGTATGATCTGCGGGAAAACAATGTTCTGGAAAGTGATCCAGATCATCAGAACTTTTCTCTTGAAATCGGACAGGTCCGGGCGAGGGGCGTTGAACTTTCAGCAAACGTCAATATTACACAAGGGCTGAATCTGAACGCTAATTATACATATATGTCTATATATAACAGCCGTACGACACTGACTTCGACGGATATCAACGGAAAAACGGTTTCGCTGCAGGGTAAGGCTCCCACCGAACTTCCCCGGAATACCGTTAATCTCTTTGTGGATTATAAATTCCAGAAAAATTCCCTGAACGGCATTTTCGATGGCTTATCGTTGAATGCGGGCATGAGATATGTCGGCTTTTCCATGGGGGACGAAGCCAATTCCTTTCATGTTCCCGCCTATACTGTGTTTGATGGAGGCGTGAGTTACGATTTTGGGACGTTAAGCAGGCGTCTCAAAGGGCTTAATATGCGGGCAAGTCTCGTCAATGGTTTCAACAAACAATATGTAGTGGAATGTTCGTCGAGCAAATCCTGTTCATGGGGGCAGCTTCGCCGGGTAACGGGGCAGATCGGATATCGTTGGTAACTCTGTAGCGTTTGAAAGCCCACCACCCAGAGAGGCAGTGGGCAATAGTTTCAAGGCCAGCAGGGGCTACGGCAATGGATTACCAACGATATCCTATGAGTCCGAAAATTCGGCGCTGTTCACCGTACTGGCAGGTATCTAAACCACCGCATGATGTATAGGTTTTGTTTGTGGAATTTGTCATACTCAGCCGGACATGCAACCCTTTAAGAGATGGGAATGTCTGGGCGAAATTATAATTCAGACCGCTATCGAACAAGACATAGGCTGGGTTGCGGAAGGAGTTGGCTTCGTCGCCCCACGCAGAACCAATATAGCGCACACCGAAATTTATCGACAGCCCCGATGCAAGAGATGTCGGAAAGCGATAGTCGATGAAGACTGATGCAGTATGTTTCGGTTGATAAACAAGCGTCTTCTGGAGCAGTGATACTGTCTCACCCCCGATCGTATCAGCTGTCAGGTCTGTTTTTGAGTTGACTGGTCGCGAATAACTATAACTGGCTGTCAGATCCAGCCCTTCGGCCAGATTAGCATTTGCAGAAAGTTCAACACCGCGTGAACGCACCTGCCCGATTTCAAGATCGTAATTCGGAAAATCAGGATCGCTGACTAGAACATTATTTTCTTTTACGTCATAATAAGCCGCAGTGAAAAATGTCTGTATATGAGGGATCTGGTATTTCAGGCCAGCTTCCCATTGATGTCCGTTAAGCGGATCGGCCTGCCTGAGAACCTGATGGTTATAGATAGATCCTGTTTGTGGCATGAAGGATGTCGAATAGTTGAAATATGGTGCCAGGCCGACACTTGAAACATAATTAATGCCAGCATTCCATGTGAATGGGCGATTGAATATATGTCTTGCTCCATAAGAGTTCCAGTCCTGCCGCCCAGCCAGCGTGAGGTAGAATTTGCGCCATTTGATCTGATCCTGAAAATATATGGCATATTGGGAATACTGATAATGATATTGTGTGAATTTTCCCTGCGTTGCTGAAATATAATCGCTCATTGTGTATTGATTGTATTTCGGGTCCGTGATGCTGATGGATGGAACATTCCCGAAGGAAAATTTACTTCTCCCGTCTTCAGCCTGTGTCCGGTAGTCCACACCGACAAGCAGGTTGTGCCTTACCTGGCCCGTGGAAATTTTGTAGCTCAGGTTGCTGGTCATCTGGACGGAGCGTCCATTATTATTGTTGTTACAGGTTGCATAGCGACTGATCGTTTTGTTTACGAGATCAACAGTATCCAGCTGAAGATTGCAGTGACTGTCTGCCTGACCATCGTACCGGACAGTACTGTTGAATTGCATATTTTGGGAAAAATCGTGATGTAGGAGAAATTCTCCCAGATATTCTCTGTCCCAATTGCGATCAAAAGATGGGTCGCCATAATATCGGTTAACAGGAATATGCCCTAGAGGACTGCTGAGGGCACTTCCATAAGCAGGAACATAAGCACCAGAAATGGTCTGAGGAGAATAAGCGAACTGTCCAATCAGAGTGATGCTGGTTCTGTCATCGACTTTCCATTCCAGGTCACCCTGAATGGCAACGCGCTTGTAGTGCTGGTAATCGACCTGCGAGCCCTGTGTATTGCCGAGGGCGACAACTCGGTAGAGGACGTTGCGTTTTTTGTTAAGCGGGCCACCGAAATCGAGTTGTCCTTCATAGCGGCCATAATTGCCGAACCCGACATTAACCTCATGGCGGGCCGTGGTCGTCGGGCGTTTCAGGGTCATATTGATAAGACCCCCGGGTGTGGACTGGCCATACATGACTGAAGACGGTCCGCTCAGGGCTTCGATCCGATCGAGGAAAAACGGATCTGTAACGGAAGTACCGTTCAGGAGGCCATCTACGAAGGTATAGGATTCAAATCCGCGCTGATGCACGGGCTGGAATGTATCGCTTGAAGGGGAACTTGAGAGAACGTTCCCCGGAGAGGTAACGACGCCAGGTGTGTAGCGCAGGGCTTCGGCAATACTCTGTGGCTGAAGATCATCCATCTGTTTTCTGGTGACGACATAGATCGATTTTGGAGTTTCGATCATGGCAGTGTCGGTTCGGGTCGCTGATGCGCTTCGGGTTGCGACCAGCCCAACGCCCGGTCCATATGCTGACTGGGGATCAGAATTCCTGGAAACACGGCCGCCAACCCTGACGGGTCCGAGTCTGATGGCGGAAACAGCAGAAGCCTTTTGGATGACGATGGTGTCTTGCTGTGCGCGCCGGTAATTTAATCCACTTGCAGAGAGAAGCTGCTGCAGGGCAGCAGATGCGTCCTTTGCCCCTATAACGGGCTGTGACGTTTTTCCGGAAGTCAGAGCTGGATCGTATGTGATCTGAAGCCCCGCTTTTTTACCCAGAACTTCCAGAGCCTTATCCAGAGGCATCGCCGGGATCGTGTATGACTGAGACTGGGAAAGCTGAAGCGGGGCGGCGAGTGCTCCGGTGGATACCCCCAGTGTTCCAGTCACGCCCGCAAATATCAGGATAGATCGGATGGAGAGAGATGAAGATTTTTCGAAACTCCGTTCAGTGAGCGGATTTTCACAGGGCTTCGTCGGTTTCAAGAGTGTGGCGTCCTTGTTAAGAATGCATCGCATTTACAATAAGGACGGATTACGGTAAGAATTTTTAAGAGGACGGCCGGAATTAATTCAGCAAATCATGTGCCGAAGCGGGCACGACAATCATAAAGTGGGTTCCGAGCCTGTGTACGGTTCCCCCTGCTGGCATCAGGACAGCGCGCAGGGCGGCGGGGATATCGTGGAGATTATAAAGCCCTCCAATCCGATGCAGTTTTCGTTCTGGGAATGGTGTAAGAATGAAGCCTGGATAATAGCGTCTCAGGGTGGCGATCACATGATCGCTGGTATCATTTTCAACAACCAGTGTTCCGTCCCGCCATGCCCCGATACGATCAGGATCGACTGTTGTACGGGAGATTCTGCCGCTTTGCAGATCAAGCGCCAGTTCATCTCCCGGACCCAGTCGTGTCTCTGGAAGGCTTGGCTTCATTTGCCGGGAAACTCCAACACGTCCGTCCTGAACGTCAACCCGAATTTGTGTAGAATCCATTCGGATATCAAAGCGCGTACCGATGTCGCGGGCCTGCAGGATGCCGGCCTTTACCTGAAAAGGGCGACGAGGATCATGTCGGACATCGAATAAGGCTTCTCCGGCAAGGAGTGTGATATTCCGTCGTTCAGCGCTGTAATGAACGGCAATCGCAGAGTGGCCTCCCAGTGTGACGACGCTGCCATCGGATAGAACGATCCGGCTGTTTTGGCCGACCGCTGTTCTATGATCGGCCATGGTCGCGGTCTGGATTGCAGGGAACCCAAGCCAGAGTCCTGCGCAGGCCGCAGCGGCAAGGGCGATGGGCAGGCTTTTAGCCAGCATTCTGCTGCGGTGGATTTTTTTGAGCGGTTTCCGGCTTTTTGCAGGCAGGGAAACGTGAGCAAAAGCTGGCGTGGTCTGTCCCGTCAGGCTCCAGATGTGGAGTGTTTCGCGCCAGGCTTGGGCGTGAAGGGGGGAGGCCGCATGCCAGGCAGCAAAATCCTGTTTCAGGATGTCATTATCTGGATCGTCCGTCAGAACAATCGCCCAGAGGTTGGCTTCTGATCTGATCTGCTCAGAAAGAGGGATATCCGGAATCTGTTTCATGGTTCGTCGGTTCTCCTCTTCGCTCGAATGGAGGTTATCGAGCACGGGGAGCGCATATTGATGTCAGTCATTCAGGTGCGGGGATCGGCAGAATCAAGAACATTCTGGCATGCAAGAAGAGCATCGTTGATAAGTTGGGAGGCACGTACAACGGAAATATCGAGTGCTATCGCGATTTCCCTCAGTTTGAGGCCTTCAAATCGCTTCATCTCAAAAGCGCGCCGTGTGCGCGCGGGCAGGGCAGCCAGAGCCTGTTCCACAGCATCCAGTTCTTCTCGTCCTGAAGTATGGAGTTCTGGCGTCAGAGGATCGGCAAGGAGGATTTCCAGCCCCTGATCCGCAATGTCGGAAGTTTTGCGGATATTGCGTTGGCGCATTGTATCGATGGCAAGACGGCGAACAACCTGAAGGAGGTAAGCCAAGGGATGTCGGATCTCAAGCTCCGGTCGGTGGGTCAGCGCAATTTTGACAAAAGCGTCGTGAACAAGATCTTCGGCCTGAGCCCTGCATCCAACAATGGACGCAGCAAGATCTACGGACCGGTGCCTGTAACTGAGATAGGCATCTAGGACGCACTTGCTTTCATCTGCCGGCACGACACGGTCTTTCCTGTTCGATCGGCACAAGGCTGCTGATTCGGGTTTTATAGATAATGATAATTATTATCATTTAAAACAGTAAAAGAAAACCCCGTTCTTTTTATAGTGCATAGGTCCTGTTGCTGTGTCGGGTAACTGCTCTGACTGTTGCCGAGCATCGTAAAACATAAGCGATTTTCAACATTTTCATGATTTTTGTGTTTTTTTCGGTCGGAAAAGGAAAATGGCGATACATCCCAGGAAGACGGCATAATAAACAGAAGCTACGACGTTTCCGGTCATGATATCGGGTTTGGTGAGCCCCAGCAGAAGGACGATGGCAGTTCCGCTGATGCAGCCTGCGGTCCAGCCGGGAGTCAGTCGAGCCAGAATGTTGGTGGGGAGGCTGTCCCTGGAGAGGCCTGCTGCCTTTTCACGGCGGCGGCGGGCGTCGATCCAGAGCCGGTTGCCGGTATAGAACATGCCGGCTCCTGCAAGACCCAGAACGACATAACCCCATCGGATCGCGTTGCCGCCGAAACTACCGAAATGCAGTGCGAAGAAAACCGTCAGGATGGCAAAGCCGGTTTTCTGATGACCGGGGAGGTAATCCGCGGACAGGATTTTGCCGCTGCGGGGATCGACCGTGGCGAAGCCTGCCGTGGGACCGCGCATGCTGTAGCGGCTGTCCTGCCCGCTGACACGCAGCATCATGCCGCCATGGCCCTGACTATAGGCCAGTGTGGTGGGGACGAAGCCCGGGGCCTGTGTTCCGAGAGACGTCACGAGTGCGGTCGGGGTGAGGAGCGGTGCGTCGGGGTGTTGGTCCGCAGTGATGGGATGAGGCCTTGTATGCGTCGGAAGATGCTGGGAGGCATGGGATGTGCCGAAAACGCGGCTTTGCACTGCGAAAATGGGGTCATGGAATGCGAAGACCACCGAGGTCAGGGCCATGACGATGTGAAAGGGCAGCGAAAAGAAGCCCAGCAGATTGTGCAGGTCCAGCCAGAGTTTGCGCGGCCCCTCGCGGAAGCGGAAGGCGAACAGGTTGCGGGCCAGTGTGGGCAGGAACAGCAGCACGCCTGAGATCAGGGCTATGCCATAGAGCAGCGCGATGATGCCCATGAACGGTCGGCTGATTGCATGGGGCAGGGGGATGCCCAGTTCCTGATGCAGCATGTCGATGAAATGCGCGACCGGGGTGATGGCCTGCTGACGGACGACCAGCGCGCCGTCGGGGGCAAGCGTTGCGACGAACATCGGCCCGGCGTCGTGGCCGTGAGGCGGGTGCACAGGCCATGCCACGCGGCCGGGAAGGCTGCGGTCCGGGGCGAGAAGGATAGTGTAGGTCTGCCGGGCCTGCGGATAGGTACTGAAGACTTTTTCGAGCAGGTCTGGTGTCCGGGACAGGGGCACCGGGGACGGCATGTCGAGTTGGGGTGAGGTCAGGTTCTGGAGGGGCTGTTCGAACATGCTGATCGCACCGGCGAAGAACGCCACGAACAGAAGCAGTCCGGCACAGATCCCGACCCAGCTATGGACCTCGCGGTAGACGCGCAGGATGTCGGAGCGGATTTTCATCAGGATAATGCTCTCAGGAGCAGGAAGAGACCCCAGAAGGCGACACAGCCTCCGCCCAGCATTGCCCAGGCCCGGCGGCCCGTGGGGAACAGAAAGCAGGTTCCCAGCACCAGCACCCAGAGAACGGCCGTCAGCCACATCAGAGCCTGGGCGGAGAGGCTTCTGGGGTCGCCATTCGCGCCGATGAGCCGTCCGAGGACGGCCATGATGGCGAATGTCATGCCACCGCCCGCGAGGATGGCGGCGGAGACTTTCGCGACCCAGTGCCGGTTGTCGAGAGTTTGCGGCAGGCGCGTCATGGTCGGGACCTGCCAGCGAGGAGAGATGCGCTCAGTGGCAGCAGGCACCAGACGATCATGAGCAGGGTCATGCCCATCAGGCAGGCGGTGCAGAAACTCGTTGCGGTTGTCAGGATGGCTGTTCCGGCAAGCAGAGATCCGATCCCGAGCAGAACCGGAACGTTGCCCTGCAGGGCGCGGTTCAGGAGTTTCTGGTTGGCGGAACATGCATAGAGCAGTGCTCCGCCCCCTGCGATGAACAGGGTTGCGAGAGCGTAGGACAGGGCCGGACTCACCAGCGGTATTCCAGTCGGGCGGTGAGGTTTCTGCCTTGCCCGTAGTAGCAAGCGGCGACCGCCGTACAGGTTGCGACGAAGCGCTTGTTGGCGACGTTGCGCATGTTGAGCGAGAGCATCAGGCCCTTATAGGCGGGATGGGCATCGCCGACATCGTAGCGCAGAAAGGTGTCGAACAGCGTGTAGTCCGGGATGGCCAGTTTGTTGGCCGTATCGCCGTAGCTCGTGCCGGTGTAGCGCACGCCGCCGCCGACCCCCAGACCGCGGAGGGCGCCGTAGCGGATGCGCTGGTCGATGAAGAGCGAGGCCATCCATTTCGGGGCCTGCGGCAGATAGTTGCCGACCTGTCCCGGTGTGTTGGACTGCCGGATGCGGGCGTCGCTGCGCGTTCCGGTGAAGATGACGGCCATGTCCCACGGAAGGGTGGCGCGTCCTTCAAGTTCGAGACCGCGAACGCGCCCTTTGCCCGTCTGGATCAGGCAGGTCGCGGTGCCGCAGGTTTCGCCGTCGGGGTCGGGGGTCGTCATGTTCTTCTGGGTGATTTGGTAACCGCCAAACGTGACATAGATGCTCTTGCCGTATTGGTAGCGGATGCCGGCTTCGTACTGGTCGCCGGTGGTCGGCTTGAAGGGCAGGCCGTTCTTGGCCGTGGACGGATCGGAGACGGTCGGCTGGAAGGACTGGGCATAGCTGAAATAGGGTGCCAGTCCGTTATCGAACAGATAGACGCCGCCCGTGCGCCAAGTGAAGGCCTGCGAGGGGGTGATGTACCGTTTGCGGGTCAGGATATTATAGGTGTTGTCATTGGCCCAGTCCTGACGGCCGCCGATTGTAACGCGCAGGCGCTCGAACTTGAGCTGGTCCTGAAAATAGATTCCGTTCTGGCGGCTGACCGTGGACGTATAGACCTGCGGTGATAGGTTGTTTTCGTAACCTGCGCTGCCACGGCTGACAGGATCGAAAATGTTCAGAAGCGGCTTGACCAGTGTCGCGCTGACGAGGTCGCGGTCATGGTTCCAGTCCGTATAGAAGTAGTCCGTCCCCGCGAGGAAGAGGTGACGTACGGGGCCGGTGCGGACATGGCCTTCGAGCTGTGTGTCCATGGCGACGCCCTGCGACCGTCCCCGGCCTTCCACGGCACGGCGGTTGACCGTTTCTCCTGCCACGCATCCCGCAACAGTACTGGCGCATTTCGCAAGCGTGTCACCCGAGAGGACCGTGGAGCGGTAGAGTGTGTCGAGATAGGTATAGCGGACGTTGTTCCGCACCGTCAGGAAACGGTTGAAGCGATGTTCCAGAAACGATCCGAAAAGCGCCTGATTTCGGTCGAATGTGTTCCAGTCGGGTTCGCCGATATTGGCGTCATTGGCGATGTAACGGCCTTTGGAGGCGTAAAGCGTGCCAGTTGCGGGCAGGAACTGGAACGTCGAGCCGCCGACATCGCGCTGGTATTGCGCAAGCAGTGTCCATGTCGAATGGGGGGCGAATTTCCATGTCAGGCTGGGCGAGACGTAATAGCGGCCTGCCGTAACGTCATTGACCTGTGTGCCCCCATATTTCGCCAGAGCGACCATCCGGCCCGTGAGGCTGCCACTATGGGTCAGTTTTCCCGACACATCGCCGGAAGCCTGTCCCTGCCAGTTTTCCAGATCTGTATATCCGCTACTCTGGAGGAAGAACTCCCCTTCGCTTTTTTCTGTCGGACGTTTCGTCACCAGATTGACCACGCCGCCCGGTGCTGTCTGACCGTATAACGCTCCGGAGGGGCCTTTCAGGACGTCGATCTGCTGGAGGGCGAACGGATCGAACGATGTGCGCGTCCACTGCCCCCCGGCGGGCAGGCGCAAGCCGTCCACGAAATTGTTGTTCGATGAAAACCCCCCCGCCCCAAAACCACGGACAGACACTTCGTCAACCCGGTTGTCGATGCCCTGTGGTTCGGCTTGGACGCCTGCGGTGTAGGCGAGGGCATCGGCGATGGTGGGGGAGGAGCGCAGTTCGATTTCGTCGCGGCTGACGATCGAGATCGTCTGGGGAGATTCGATGATGGGTGTGCGGGTTTTGGTCGAGGCTCCGGCCTGCGACAGGCCCGTTGCGGTAACGGTGATGATTTCGGCAGACGCACCCGTCGCTGCCGGTTTCGCAGACCCCGTGGTCTGACCGGACGTGGTTTTCCCGGTGCGTTTGTCCTGCGAGGCAGAGGGGGTTGCGGATGCGATCTGTGCGCTCAGGGCGAGGCAGGACGCCGTACCGCAGATAAGCCGGGAGAAACTCATGGAGCGCCTTCATTAAAACTAAATTTACCCCTTTCTATTTCGATAATGAGAATCATTGTCAACTAGATGACATGGATAGGAAAAATACTTATTGTTGCCAGAGACGACACGCACCCGATTAAAGTCCGCAGAGGGCAGGTGCCGCACGTGCAATAACGAAAAAAATGGCTGGATAAATTGACCCGGGAGTGTCGAAGACCGGCTTGCAGCAGTTAGGCTGCCATAAGGAATGTGACCCATGGCGGCATAGAGTTGCTGCACGGTTTTAGCCTACGCTATGTCTCTCAGTGCCACCGCGTGTGCTCAGGTATAGGATTATTTTTCCATCAGATGATGCGCGATGCCACTGAGGGTCTTTCGCCTTGCCTCCTGAGAATATAACGGCGCACCGATCAGGAGTTCATCAGGCCTGTACCGCTCTACGAAAGCGGAGATGTTTTTTGTGACGTCTTCTGCGGTTCCTACGAAGGTATAACGTAGTGTGCTGTCAAGGATACGCTGTTCCTGACTATTCCAGGACACTGACCGAGGTGCAGGAAAAGTCGACGGACGTCCCTGACGCAGAGCAACGAAATGCTGCTGTAGAGATGTTGCCGCCTGCTGCGCTTCGGTCTGCGTCTCCCCGATCACTGCGTTGATGCCCAGCATGGCATAAGGTGACTGCAGTCGCTCCGAAGGCTCAAACCGCTCACGGTACAGCGTCAGAGCCTCTTCCATCAGATCAGGAGCGAAATGGCTGGCAAATGCGAATGGCAGCCCCATGATGGCGGCCAGATGAGCGGAGAACAGGGACGATCCCAGCAGCCAGACCGGTATAGTCAGCCCCGCGCCCGGAACGGCAAAGACTGCCTGACCCTGTTCCGGCTTTTCAAAGTAACGCAGCAGTTCGAACACGTCCTGTGGGAAGCGGTCAGCAGAGGCCGGATCACGACGCAGCGCGCGCATTGTGGCCTGATCGGAACCGGGCGCCCGTCCCAGCCCGAGATCGATCCGGCCCGGATAAAGGCTTTCCAGCGTGCCGAACGCCTCGGCAATAGCAAGCGGGGCATGGTTTGGCAGCATGATCCCGCCTGCACCCACCCGGATGGTTTTCGTAGCGCCTGCGACATAGCCGATTACGACCGCAGTCGCAGCGGAGGCAATGCCCGCCATTGAGTGATGTTCAGCCAGCCAGAAACGCTTGAAGCCCAGACTTTCCGCATGCTGCGCAAGATCCGCACTCCGATGAAGCGCCTCGGTCGCCGAACTGCCTTCGGTGATGAACGCGAGATCGAGAATTGAAAGAGGAATCATGTGCAACGCCCTGTCAGCAGTTTGCCCATACAGGTGGGGTGAAGTGTGGGATGTGCCAAGCAGAAAGGGCCAACCTTCTAAAACTCGGGGGACGCCCTGCTCCAACCTCAGAAAAGATGGCTACCGATACATCCCCGCGATCCTGGACCTCCATACAACGTGCTCTCCCCAAAGAAGTCAGAGCAGAGAAAACACATAAAATACCTCTTACAAAACATTTTATATGTGATATTCGAGATAAATATAACGAACACAATGATGAAGTGATGACCTCACGCCGAGGCGCCAGTTCTTATCTTTAGCGATCAACAAATTCTACGAGGCAATCCGTGGCCAAGTCCGATCCCGTCGTCCAGCTTCCGGATGGCTTTTACCTGAACCGCACACCCCTGCTCGCTTTCGGCCTGCTCTGCTGTCTGTTTTCACTATGGGGCTGTGCAATGAGCCTCAATGATGTGTTGATCGGGCAGTTCCGCAAAGCCTTCATGCTGTCGGATTTTCAGTCCGCGCTCGTACAGTTCTCGTTCTATATCAGCTATTTCGTGCTGGGCATTCCAGCCGGTATGATCATCAAACGCTTCAGCTACAAATGGTCGATCCAGCTGGGCTTGCTGCTTTATCTCATCGGCTGCTGCCTGTTCTTTCCCGCTGCCCATTTCGCGACGTATCAGATTTTCTTCGTAGCGCTTTTCGTCGTGGCGGCAGGGCTGGTCTTTATTGAAACTGCGGCTGATACCTATTGCACCCTGCTCGGCCCTCCGGGGCGCGGTACCCAGCGCCTGAACTTTGCCAGTGCTTTCCAGCCAATCGGCGCCATTCTGGGATCCAGCATGGGAGCCTACCTGATTTTCAGGGATGGCGATCTTTCGCGTGAACAGCTCTCCGCCATGCCAGCGGCTCAGGCGTGGCAACATCAACTCGGCATGATCCATGCCACTCTCGAGCCATATGTTTATATTCTCGGAGTGCTGCTGGTCGTCATGATCGGCATTGGCATCACGCATTATCCGGCCTGCAAGGGGCGGGATCAGCACAAGAAGCACGCCCTTGATACGACCGGTGCCCTCAAGCGCCTGTTCTCCAACAAACGCTTCGTCCTCGGTATCCTGACGCAGTTCCTGTATGTCGGCGCACAGGTGGGCGTCTGGAGCTTCATGATTCGTCTCTCCATGAGGCTGGGACACATCAACGAACGACAGGCCTCCGTATACCTCATCCTGTCATTCTGTGCGTTTTTTGCTGGCAAGCTGGTCGCCAACTTCTTCATGCGACATGCACGCCCTGCAAGGGTCCTGTTCATCTACAGCCTGCTCTGCATTCTCGCACTGGGGTACGCAGTGATGGTGCACGACTTTACGGCTGTCTATGCGGCCATCCTCGTCAGCGGACTGCTTGGCCCCTGCTGGCCTACCATTTACGGCCTTACCGTTGATGAACTTGGTCATGACCGTGCTTACGGCGGATCCATTCTGGTAATGAGCATCAGCGGCGGCGGTATCCTTCCGCTTCTGCAAGGCTATATCTCAGACGCTACTGGCGGGAACATGCAGCTTGCATATATCGTTCCGATGGGATGCTTTATTGTGATCGCGATGTTCGCAGCATACTGCATGAAAAACACAGGTGAAACGGCTGCAAATACCGTATTCGATGCCACGCTTTAATGACGTCATATGCCGGAAAAACTTCCATACGGCGTTCGAACACGAAGCCATATCGCTTCGTGTTTGTGGCACCTTTGGTTCGTCTCTCTGGTTAAGTCCTGTCTAAGTTCTCCTGTGTAAATCCAGATCTTCTATTCTAGGCGCAAAGCGATAATTGAAGAGAGGCAGGATCCCTTCGTGTGTCGAGCATGCCTTCGCCAAACAGAAGGTGTAGATGGAACTGTTCGTCCGGACCGTCGGCATTCCCCGGCCTCTATGAGGATCGGCTTGGTCACCTTTCTACAACATACGCCGATTCTTCTGGTGCGGCCTTGCTTACGCACGGTGATGTTTGTCAGCACTGATACCCCCATTCGTGCTTTGTTTGCTATTTGTTCTTTTTTGTTAACAGACACAAACTAGATGGGGGAAAAGGGCAGATTTGGCTGCCCTTGGTCAATAACGATCACTAATGGTGGGGGTATCACTGGCGGAGAGAGTGTCTTCCATATTATATCAACAATTTATTGATTTTACTATTAATTTATAATTTTTATTCTAAATTATACCACAAAAATTACCACTGAAGCATATTTCGCAACTCTCCTTTCGTGAACTTCAACGTGCAGCGCGCATGACGGTCCTTGCGGGATAGTTTGGACGGGTTGTCCTGTCAGTCTTTAAGAATCTGTTCTGCCCGGAGATCCGCCTTCTCGGCATTCGTATTGCGCTGCTTTGCGCAGGATCGCGTCAAAGCGATTGAACAGTCTTTACCTGTGTCAGGCGTTCACGGAACATCCAGATCGTCTTAGTATCCGGCACCCGATCTGAAAGCCCCAGACCAAGAAAGTGCATGAAGGAGAGGCGATCGTTGATCAGATACTCCGTCCGTTCATTGGACAAATTGTTCAGCGTCTGGATCACCAGGATTTTGAACATCAGTACCGGAGCAAATGGCGGTCGTCCGCCTCTGCTCCCGTCTGAATACGCCAGACCCAGCTCCAAATCCGGACGGAAGACTTCAAAATCCACAGTCCGGGAAAACGCTTCGAGTTGATCACCAAGCCCACTCAGCCGGGCAAGTCGTTCTTCAACATCAAAGAAGCCGCCCCGCGTTATAGCGCCACTCCCTCAATCAGAACCGGAGGAATGGAATCACAGAGCTGGCCTCAAAAGCAGAGGGTTTTTCGAACCCTCCACCTCCCCGGTACGAAACTTTCAGCTTTCTCACAAAGAAACGGCATTTCATTTATCCGTATTACTCTCGAAAAGCTCATTTTAAAAATATTTGTCTGGAGAAGCAGTCTTGTTTCAGTCAAATTTTATATTTTTTACAATTGTTTCTATTTGCTTCTGTACGTCTATCATTGCAGAATTACCTACCCCCACAGGTATCTGGAATTCTTCTTCAATTTTTTTCATCAAACAATTGAAGAATGCTACAGAAAGATCTTTTTGAGAGTCCCCAATTTGAATGATTGTTGACATAGCTCGCATCATGCCACCGTAGCCAGCCGTTTTATAAAAATAGCTCACATTTTTATCTGATAAATTCTGCTTCAATGAAGTGAAACAATTAAATATTATCTTTCTTATTACAGCATCCTGCTCATCTAAATAATATTTTTTAAATGACCCACTTCTTATTTGTTTCTCAATACTACCAGAAAAGGCAGCTTGAGATAAGCTTTCACTTTCATCCATTTTTTTTCCAAGAATTTTTATTTTTTTATAAAATGGAGATTCACTATCATTGTTTAATGATACAGCTATTTCATGACAAGTTTTTTCTATTGATCTTTTGTCATCCAATCCGAAAAGATCATACATTAAAGATTTTGAAACCGGTTTTTGGTTACTATTTATAGTGCTAAAAATTTTTGCTTGAGAATAAGGGTCTATATCGAAGCAAAAAACAATTAATATACTAGTGCTAAATCCAAATTCTTGATAAGCCCTTTTTATACCAAGAAGTCTATGTTGCCCATCTATAACCATTCCTAAATTGCCGTTATCAGAAATGTAGATTTTCCCATTGTCAAAATGAACAACATCTGAATTTGCAGCAATAATAATTGGTGTAGGAAATATTACATCGACTTCACTGCAGAATTTAGAAATATTTTTAATTTTTCCTTTATCTTCGTCTCTCTGAATCCCAAATTTAGGATCTTCTGATCGGCGATTTATTTCCACTCTATGTATGAAAAAAGTCGAAAGCATGACGCATGCGTAAAAAGTGCCTCCCGGCTGATCGTAAGGAAGACAATCAAATGTTAAGCTGCTCATAATTTAACACCATTTGCGCTATTCGTAGTGTTGGATTTTTTAGTCAGATCGTTTGCTTGTGCATCCCAAGCATTAGTAGCTTCTTTCGCACTATTTTGAATTTCCTCAGTGAACCACAATATTATTGAAACAATCAATGAAAAACAATATAATCCCCAATGCCAATGCTCCCTTACATTTGAATTTATTCCGCCATTATACTTGAAATTCATATAAAAATAAGAACAAATCGACAATAATGATACAGAAATTAGTATTAAAATTGATTTATAATTACTGTTATTTATATTTTCACTTGATATATATTCTTTAACCAAAAAGAATAATCCAGCAGAAAGTATGGATACAGCGCACATTATAAAATCACCACTATTTTCCATTTCATTTATTGATTTAATGATATCTTCAGAACTCCAATTCGTATTTAATATATTTAATACTATAGGAGCTTGCCCTGCGATAATTATCAAAAAAAGATACCAAATAAATATATACTTTTTCTCATTAAAGCCTTTAATTAATTTTTTCATAATAATAGCACCTCTCGAGTTAATGGTTTTATATAAAATTTCATTTATATATTTATTTATATTTTCTTTTTGTATTTTTATCATTAGATTATTTCCATTTATATTAATGTATTCCAATATGGTATAGGGTGATCTGGAATATTGCATAAGATTGCAGCAGGCTCAATAACTTCGTTTATATAATAAGACTAAAGTCTTGCACCCTCCCTCGCTGGCCGAGCCTCTCGATCAGCGAGGCAGATTTGTGCTGATTGACGGCATGTGCAGCGATCCCGACACGTTCCTGAAGCCCAACTTGCATTTCAAATCGGTTATCCGTGTAGAGCACGCTCTCTGCCTTGGCGCGTGAGAGGGCCACATAGAAGCTCTTCTGCTCCAAAAGATGCGTGGCCGAGCTCTCCGCATTGGCAAGCACCCGATCCGCCGTTCGTCCTTGGGCCGCAAAAGTTGTGCACACATAAGCATGAGACAGATGCCGGTCTCGTGTGCGCTCCAAGCTGATCGTCTCAATCCGGTTGCCTTGGAGTTTGACGCGGGCAAGCCCTCGGTCTGCGTCGATTGCGATCACCTCCCCAAGCTGCCCATTCATGCGCTTTGCCGCTTTGTCGTTCCGCGTAAACTGCACCCGATCGCCCACGCGAAGCTCTAGCGCTTCCTCACGATAGACCTGGGCCTGCGCCGCTCCCCATTGCCTGGGATGCCACGTAAGCTCTCGCCCGCGCCCGTCTTGAAGCGTGATCACATTTCTCGCCTCATCCGCCTGGATGACTCGATAGGCTCCATGCCGAGAGATGCCCTTATCCGTGTAATCCTTGGCAAAGCGCACGATATCACCGAGTTCATAACTCTCCGCCCGCGTGGCCTCCGCTTTGGTGAGGTCCTTGGAAACGAACTTCGTCGCGTTGAGCACCTCTGCGCCGAGCTGATCGCGCTCTATCAGTTTTTTTCGAATGTCCTGGGTCAGGCTGTCACGCCCTTCTCGCGAAGGTTCAATCACCAGCGTTTTCTGCCGTTCCTCGGTGCTAAGCGCCGCATAGTCCTCGGCAATCTGCGCAAACCGGGCTTCGCGATCAGCAATCTCCACCACACGCCCACCGCCGCGATCCAAGGCTTCCAATGCTTTCTTGGCGTTCCCCTCCAAGCTGGCCTCGACGGCCGCTTTTGTGTGCACATTGGTCTGGCGCAAGATCGTCGTCAGCGTGGTCGTTTCCATGCCTGCCTCTTGGAGCTGTTCAAAAGCGGCTCCGGCTTCAATGGAGCCAAGCTGTTTGATATCGCCCACCAAGAGCACCCGCGCCCGATGGCTCTGGGCGGTGTTCAAGAGCTTCGCCATGTCTTTGGCAGACACAAGCGACGCCTCATCGACAATCCAGAGCTGAGGCTGGGAGGTCGGTCGACCGGGGGCCAGAAGATGCCGCGCCAACGTGTCGGCCCGACTGTCGAGCGCATCCCCCAACACCTGCGCGGCTGAGGCGGTCGGGGCCAGGGCTGTGACGCGATAGCCTTGCGCTTCCGCACTCTTGGCCACCGTTGCCAAGACCGTCGATGTCTTGGCCGTGCCTGCATAGCCTTGGAGGCCAACGATCTGATTGCTGCTCGTGAGGATCTGCGCGGTCGCAGCCCGCTGCTCTTCATTCCAGGCGTGCCCTTTGAGGGCTGAGCGTTGCTCGGCTTCAGCCACGGCTTTGCCAGCCTCAAGGGGGGAGAGGATGGGCGCGGCTTTCTGCCGTCCGTTCTCTTCAAGCCGCAAGAGCGTCATCTCGTTTGCGATATTGGCCGCCGTCGTCATGCCCTCAAAAGCCGCGCCCCGATAATCAAGATAGGTCCGTCTCTCTAGCCCGCCAGCCGTCTCAGCCCGCGTGATCGCCTCAGCAATCTCGGCCTGACTGACCGAGCCAAGCGCAAAACGTCCTGCCGCCTCATGCAGCGCAGTCGTGGCAAAGACAGAATTCCGCTCGCCCAGCATCGCCGCCCCTTGAGCAACTGCCTGATCCGCTAACAGCTCCCGGCCAAACAGGTTGGGGCTCTCTTGATCGGCTTGCGCCGCCAGGCGCCCCTGAGCCTCTGCCACAAGCTGACGGCGCTTTTCTTCTGTCAGTCCGGCTGAATCTGCGGCCTCTCTCCAAGCCTGAACCAGTTCAGCCTGGGGCACGGCCTCTTTGGCTTGGCGAGTATCCAGCGCGATCGTCTGTTTTTCGGCCGCACTGGCCTGAGCGCGCGACTTTCCACGCTCCGCCAGTTGTGCCTCGATCGCCTGCGCTCTTTGGCTAAATGTCTCCAAGCTCTCAGGAGAGAGACTGGCAATCTCAAAGCTTGAATCTTTGCCTTTGGTGATCTCGTAGCCCAGCTGTGTCACCTCATGCGCTAACTCTTGGCGATAAAGCGCACCCAGCTGCTTTTGGAGTTGATACAGAGCCCGTGGTTCCAAGCTCCGCCAATGGCCGTCCTGGTCCTGCGTCATGTTCAAAATGACGTTGTGGCTATGGAGCTGCGGATCGAGCGCGCGGCTGGTCCCGTGCCGGAAGCTTGCAATCACAAGGTTCTGCGTCACCTCGCGGCTGACCGTCCCATCTTCTCGGATGCGGGTCGCCGCCAAGTGCTGCTCGGCAAGGGCAAGGGTGCGCTGGACCGCCGCCTCATGGGCTTCAATCAGACGACGATCGCCAGCTACTTCCGCCATGACCGATACGGACTTTGGCGCACTGAAGGTGAGATCCCATCCAGGGCGATGGCTCCATTCTCCATCGCGCTGCGTGCCCAGGCGCTGATCTTTTGTGATCTGTCCATGAAGGAGGCGTGTAAACGCCTCCTGATCGACGTCTCCAGAGAGGCCCAGCTCAGCCGCACCTTTTCCCAACCAGACAGACGGCGCAGTGCCATCCTCAGAATAGTAATCATCGGCCTCGTAATAGGCGCTGGCTTGCGCCGCATTGGTCAGCCCGGAAACGGTCGCCACCATCAGACTGGCCCCCGATCACGCGCGGGTTTGGGTGGAACGGCTGATGTCGGTTTTTGCGCCGTCTTGGATGGCGTTTTCTCACGGGCGGCGTCTTCACGCACAGCATTCTGTCTGTCTTGTTTGCCCCAGAATGTTTTGGCGGGGTCGATCGCTTCAAAAGCCGCGGCTTTTGGAGCGCCACGGGCCGCAATATGGTCTGTGCTGAGTGTGATGCGCGCCACTGGCAGGCCATCAGGGAGGAGCAGATAGCCGCGCCCAGGTGGCAAGCGGAACTGGCTTTCCATGACAGCAGGCCTGACCTCCCGTCGAGAACTTACAGTGATCTGGGGTTTCCGTGTTTTGGTGTCCATCACGCCCGAGACGGTTTGGATCTCCACCTCGACCTTGCCGATTGTAGCAGAGGCGCGCTCTCGGCTTTCCGTATCCGAGAGCTGAAGAAACAGCTTTGTGTTGCAGTTGCCCAAAATGGCTTGGGCATCTTGTTCACCGTAGCGGCTACGCATTTGACCGATGGTCTGAAAGGTCAGAATGACCGCGGCCCCGAACTGTCGGCCTTGGGGTAAGAGGCGCGTCATATTGTCAACGCGGGGAAGATCCGGGAATTCGTCGAGCACAAACCACAAGCGCCGCGTGCTCGAGGGCGGCAAGGCGAGAGTGGCCGAGGCCGCACATTCGAGCCAAAGTGCCATGAGCGGTTTGACGGCTTCGAAGTAATCTTCCTTACGCGGCACAAAAACCCAAGGGGCGCGTGTTCCGCCTTTGTACTTGTCCAGGCCGCCGAAGAACGCAGCAAAGGAAAAGCTGGCCGCGCCCGGTTCCGGCTCAGCCCGCAGGAACATCAAAAGATTGACCGCCTTGGCGAGCATGAAGAGCACGCTGGCTGTGGCGCGTTCTGCATCCTGAGCAAAGGTCCGCGCTGAGGAGGTATGAGCCAGCCAGTGGCCCAGCTCCTCGCTCGTCATATATTGCAGTGCCTCGATCAGCGCGGTCGGTGTTCCGCGTTGTTCTTCCCAAAGCTGGCGCAAGATATTGGCAACCAGGATGCGCGCCGTCTCTAACCAGACGTCTCGATCCCGATCTCCGGTCTCATTAATCAGGTAGCGCGCAAGACGCGCTGCATCCGCCGGATGCTGGATTTCGTCGAAGAGGTTCCAATAAACCCCGCGGGCATCAAAGGGGCTGAGAATAATGTCACCCCGTACAGGGTTATAATACTGAGCGACAAACGCGCCGGAGATGTCATAGACAATCGCAGGCTCACCACGGGCTTCGATGCCATCAAGCATCTGACGCATAGCCGTGGTCTTGCCGGACCCGGTCGAGCCATCCAGCTCAAAATGGCGAGTTTCAAAGCCGCGCGGGACCGGCACTGATCCGATGAAGAGTGGCGCAGGGTCATCGGGGTTGGTCGTGGCCTTAGCGAGCGTTTGGGGTGAGACCAGTTGCGTTCCGCTGATATAGCGATCCGCCAGCTCAGCAGCGGCTTTACGCTGTCGTTTGTCTTTGGTCAGCCAAAGACCCGCAATCGCGGCACCTCCACCCAAGATCAAGCCGATTGCGACGCGCTCCAAAAGACCGATCATGCGCCCCCGGAGCCAAGGCTCGCTCAGAACTTCTTGCGCGCCGGTGTCGTAGGTTTTGCCTTCAATACTCACGTGCATGGGCACGTCTTTGCCGGTTATGGCCATCACCGGACGTTGGGCTTCTGCACGCAAAAACGCTCCTGACAGACGCAGTGTCTCGCGTTGTGTCGTGGCGAGCCCGAATAAGAGTCCGCTTACAAGCGCCACGAACAAGATGATGAGGAACCCCTGGCGGGCGCGGGCGCCGCTCTCGGCGCGTCGAAGGGCGCGCAAAGCTTGAGCATGAGCGCGTTGGTCAAGATCATTGCTCATGAGGCGTCTCCGGCATGAGAAAGCTGGCGCTGAAAAGCCGCCGTGATGTCATCACTGAGTTGGGTGTCATCGACACGGGCCGGAGTTGCGGCGCGGGCATAGACATAGGCAGCGCACGCCACATAGAGCGTGCGCTCTGTGAGGCGCTCGACATGGGCAAGGCGCGCGCTGAGCGCTCCAAGCTCTCGCGCGATCTCGTTGAGGAGTGGGGTTTGGCCGCGCTCTTCGATTGCGCTCGCGAGTCCGCTGCGAACGCAGAGCTGTAAGAGTGCATAAGGGGTCAGCTCGCGAGCTGCCGCGTGCTTGCGTAGAGCCTGATCGAGCGCCCTTGGCAGGCGCAGAGTGTGCTGGACCGTGCTCATGGCTGCACCTGCCCGTGTAGGCCATCCGCACTCTCGGAAAATCTAGGCGTTCCAAGGTGTCGAACAGAACCGCCGGATGTGTAGGCGGATCGCACGCGCTGAAAAGCGCAGCCCCAAGCCGCAGGCCAGTGCGTGGGGTGTGTTCTTCTTTCTGTGGCCCGAGACAAAGTCTCGGGTCGATCGATCGGGAGAGAGACAGGCTGTCGTTTAGACATGCTGACCTCCTTTGGATGAGGAGGTCGAACGGCGCCGCTTCTGTGTTTTGGCCGGTGTAGGCCGTGTCTCTAATGAGTCTGGATGAAACACGGACGCCGTGTCGTCAAGGAGCGCGTCGAGATCGACTGTTGGGCCTGGCGGATGGAGGGGCTCAGGGGCAGGCTCACGCTCGTGGTACTCCGCGACCCAATCGACGATCGTGTTTTCGATGGCGATCTGGATCTGTTGGTCCAGGTCGTGGGCGTCTTCTGGCGGGAGGCGAACATCGAAGCCGGGTGTCTCAATGATCGCCCCTGTTGGGCGGTAGGCTTTGCCATGCTTCAGCAACGGGCCGGAGATGACGCAGGTCGATGTGGTGCCGAGATAATAGGCCAGAGGGGGCATGTCGTAGCGAAACCAGTGCGACGTGGCGCAACGGTAGCTCTCACCGATTTTGTCATCAGTGATGAGCTTCTCAATGATGGGGCCAACCCCCCGCAGAATACGGGCAGGCGCTTTGACCGAGAGGGTCTGATCAGAGGCGGGCAATAGCCAGGACTGAAGGCGTGCAAAAGCACTCAGGAACACGGGCATGCGAGATCCTTTTCGCATTCGAGGACGCAAATTCATGGAAGGGTGAGAATGTTCGGGAGGTCTGAGGCGGTGTGGCGCTTAACGACGCAGGCGCCGCCTCAGGCCGTTAACGGTAGGATTGGGTCGGGAGGCTCTTGAGCCAGTGCTCGATCTCGCCAGAGCGCCATCGGACGCGGCCTCCGCCGACCATAATCGGTAGCGGGATTTGGGAGCGCTTCATCAGGCGATAAATGCTCGATCGGCTGCGATAGCCCGTCATGCGGAGCACATCATCGATCGTGAGGAGGAGTGAAATGGACTGATTGGTGTTCATGCATTGCCATCCTGTTTGATTGGGTGCCTCCAATCTCTAGGCAAATGCGTTTTTGAAACGCCACAAGCTACTCTTACCATACCCAAGAAACGCAATTCGGTAATGAGTAATGCAGACTTATCAGTGGGTTAGTTAGATATAGAGGATTGATCCTTCAGGCCCATTTCCTTAAACGTCTCAATGCGATACCTGACATAATCGTGGTCTTTGGCGTAACCAAAGAACTTGCTCAGGCTCTGTGTGGGATCGCCGTTTCCCTCTGCCCCCTTGGAGAGCCATAAGGTTGAAAAGCCCTCTCTTTTCTGGGCTGTCGTCAAGGCATTAATAGCAACTCTCGCTAGGAATGCCCGCTGCTCCTGACCGCCCCGCAGCGGAACGGATTGATCATATTCAAGCACTGCGTTGAGTGCACTTCTCACCTTAATGGCGTCATCGTCGCGCCATTTCCCAATGCGTATGAACGTTTTACAGAACTCTGTACGGAGCTCAGGGGGAATGGAGTGCCGCCAATGGCTCTTCAGGCGATCTCCTTCCGACTCAATCGTTCTTTCATCCGCGAATGTAGCTGGCTCATCTAACTTCAGCGAAGGTGAAGTCTGCACGTAAATCGGTCGGCGAATACCCGAAAAAATATTGCGACAATCTGAGAGAACAAAGTGCCAGCAGTCTGGATTATTCATCAATAGAAGCGGACAAAACAGGCTTTTAAAAACCCGGCTGGACATCTCGCTTTCCAATTTTTCACCGTCAGGGGCACGGAATACGGCTTTCTTGGATAACGGCGAAGCCGTCACGAAATACGCCCGCAGACTCCCATTGCTGAGTTCTTGTATTATTCTTTTGGCGTCTTCGGATAAATTAAGATCAGGAATAAGTTTAGAGAACCATTGATTGCCTGACTGCACCAATCTGAGTAACGCACAACATACGCAAAACAATACAAATGCTATCGCAAATATATTGAACAATATGAGCTTCTGGTAAGAGGGATCAGTCGGAAGTTTAAATAAAACCCAAAATGCAGATGCGGAGATGATCAAAGATGGAAATCCAACCGCCCACCTAAAAAAATCTAACCTTTTTACAGTTCTAAATAATCTGTTTATTTCGTGTTTGTCCTTTTCCAGATCCTCGGAGGAGTTTGAATTTTCTTCATAAAATTTCGGCAGAGATTTAGCCACAAGTGAAGGCAAATGAGACATTTAAAGTGTCCTGCTTGGCTGTTGGGTGGAGCAGTAATCCCCCCAAGATGTCATCATAACCCGCCGTTTTTCTAAAAGATTTCCTCGGCGATAAGCAGCTTCGACCTTGTTTCCGATCGCATGAGCCAAGGCCATTTCGGCGATATCGCCATCAAAGGTGGTTTCTTCTGCCACCCAGTCGCGGAAAGACGATCGGAAACCATGTGGGACGGCTTCGATCTTGGCGTCTCGACAGATTTTAGTCAGCGTCATGTCCGACAGCGGCTTCGCTCCTCGCTGCCCTGGAAAGACCAGAGGGCTCCGCGCCTCCCGATATGCCGCAGCTTTGCGCAGCAGGGCAAGTGCCGGTGGGGAGAGGGGAATGACATGCTCCCGGCCTGCCTTCATACGCTCAGCCGGGATCGTCCAGAGGGCATTCTCGAGGTCAATTTCATCCCACGTTGCACCCCTGACCTCGCCAGAGCGTGTCGCCGTGAGGATCAGGACCGACAGGGCTAAGCGACCGATCGAATCACCGTCTTTGAGATAAGCCAGAAATTGCGGAACCTCCGCATAAGGAAGTGCCGCATGATGAATTGGCTTGGATTTGATTCGCGGGAGAGATTTGTCCATTGCTGCGAGCGGCAACGGTAAGGTTCGGTAGCCTTTGCCAATAGCCCAATCCACGACGCTGCCAATGCGCTGACGGACCCGGCGCGCTGTTTCGGGCTTCTCAAGCCAGATGGGCGCAACAACATCGCGCGCATGATGTCCGTCGAGCTCCGAAATGGAGAGGTCACCGATGATGGGAAAGGCGTAGCGCTCCAGCGTGGACAACCACTGGGCACGGTGTTTCTGATTTTTCCAACTCGCCTTGTTCTCGGCGAAGACCAGAGAGACGGCTTCGCGGAATGTCGGAATACCTGCCTCTTTGCGGCGCTCTGAGACGGGATCAATTCCGACCTCGACCTGCATCCGTGTTTTAACAGCGCGCTCCCGAGCGAGGGCCAAAGGCACCTTCTTGACGCTGCCTAAGCCGATATCCCGTCGCTTGCCGTTCTTCTGAACCCTGCAAACCCAAGATTTGCTGCCTGACGGCGTCACGACGAGATAAAGCCCATCACCATCTCCATAGCGTCCAGGCTCTTTGGTGGCCTTTACAGAGGTCGCTGATAACCGGCCCATCTATTCCCACACTCCATACCACGCGTGATGTGGGATACAGTGCAATTTGATGAGTCGGTATGCAACACGCAATGAGAGGATATCCGCAGAAATCCGCCACTTGTGATATTAATTAAAACTGTATTGTAAGGGTGATTGGCGGAGAGAGTGGGATTCGAACCCACGGTACGCTATTAACGTACACACGCTTTCCAAGCGTGCGCCTTAAGCCGCTCGGCCATCTCTCCTGTCGAGCGAGGCGGTGTTTACGAAAGGTTTGACGTCAGATCAAGCCCCTTTCGGGCATTTGCTACAAATTTTTCAATCAGTTCAGCAGATTTATAGCCCGGGGAGGCTTCAACTCCTGAGGAAACGTCTACTGCCGGGGCCTGACTTTCCCGAATTGCGTTCTGGACATTCTCGGGGGTCAGACCGCCTGCAAGCATCCAGAATGAAGGAGAGGTCCAGTTTTGCGTCAAGGACCAGTCAAAGGTTCGACCAAGCCCTCCCGGACGGCTGTCCCGGGCCTGTTTCGGAGCTTCGATAACATATCCTGACATTTGTGGATCTGTCGGTAGGTCAGCGCGTGAGGCGATGCCACAGGCCCGCCAGACAGGACGTCCAAAGCTGGACTGGATTTCGAGCGCGCGGTCAGCAGTATCGTAAATCTGCAGGATATCCAGCGGAACTGCCTTCAGAACCTGTTCTATCGATCTGTCATCTGCTCTGACAAAAAGGCCAACACGAAAGGGGCCGTTTTCCTTCGTAGATGGTGCGCTATCGTGCAGCCGTGATGCCTGATCGGCCGTCACAACTCTGGGGGAGGTTTCGCAGAACACGAACCCGACCCAGTCCACTTTCAGGCGCGCACAGAGCGCCATCGTCTGAACGTCCCGAATACCGCAGATCTTGACGCCCGTCATACGCTGGCGAGGTCTTCCATGATGGCTCTGGCAGCCAGAACAGGATCGGCGGCTTTCGTGATGGGCCTGCCGACAACGATCCAGTCCGCTCCTGCCTCGGCAGCCTGAACAGGGGTCATGATCCGTTTCTGATCGTCAGCCGAGCTGCCAGCAGGACGAATACCGGGAACGACCAGAATGGGATCGTCACCCAGAGCATCGCGCAGAGGGGCTATTTCATGTGCAGAGCAGATCAGACCATCTGCACCGGCCTGAACAGCCAGCTTTCCAAGCCTGAGCACCTGCTCCTGAGGCGTTGCATTCACACCGGTCTCAAGCAGACCTTCCGCATTCATACTGGTCAGAACGGTAACCGCCAGCAGTTTCGGGCGCTGTGCCTGTTCGGGAAAGGCCGCTTCAAGAGCTTCTCTGGAGCGGGAAATCATTTCCGTGCCACCACTGGCATGGATGGTCGTCAGGGTCGGCTTCAGCGGGGCGAGGGCGGCAAGACCCGATGCAACCGTATGGGGAATATCGTGCAGTTTCAGATCCAGAAACAATCGATGCCCCTCGGATACCGTTTTCACGGCATCCAGTCCGCAGGCATAAGTAAATTCAAGCCCGAGTTTGATGGCGTCGACGTCGTTTTTCAGACTGTCTGCCCAATGCTGGGCCTGAGTACGCGAAGCAGTATCAAGAGCTACGATCAGTCGTGTGCGGCGCGACATGCTGGAAGTCAGACCTTTGTTTCTGGAGAAGCAACGGAAGAGGAGAGGGGAGATGTCGGGTTTTGCAGGCGGTCGAGACGCTGGTGAAGTTCCACAAGCTGGCTCTCCAGCGTGCGGACATGCTGCTCGGCCCGACGCGCGCGTGAACGCTGTTGCATGTCACCGATCAGGCCGATCAGGAACCCGAGCAAGAGCGCAATCACGCCGACACCCAGAACAAGCGTGCCAATCGAAAGATGCCAGCCGAATGAGACCAGCCAGATAGGTTCCAGATCCGTATTGCTCAGGGCAAAAACGATCAGGACCGCAAGAAGAATAACAAGAATGAGCAATCTGAGCATGAATAAGGTCCTATCGTGCTGTCTGCAGCGCAACAAGGCGTGCGGGCAGGAAGAATGTTTCCCTGTCAGCAGTCATGATGTTCGCAGAGGGACACATCATGCGCCCGTGCTGACCGTTTGCAGGAGGGCGATATCGTTGCCAGCATATCTCAAAAGATCCATGGCTACACGGGGGAGGGAATAAAGCACTCCACTTTTCCCTGAAAACTGAGGAGCTTTTCCAGAAACAGGTCTGTTGGACGAAAGATGCATTGAAATCGCCCCGCTGGTCAAAACTGCGACATCGTGACAGAGTGCATGGCACCACATTTCATTGCATTTCAGTGCAATACGGAATGAAAAAGGTCATGACCGCATGAGGATGCTAGCCAATGGATCAGACATACACCGATACCGTGACAGGCAGTTCGGCCAGCCTTGATGTATCGGATTCCCTGCCTTCCTCCTCATCCCTGATTGTAGGGTCGCAGTATCTCCGTGCCTTGAACATTGACGTCCAGAATACTCCGGATGTCTATCGCGACCTTCCCTCGCAGCCTCATATTGGCATGACGGTGGATGTCACAGGGCGTCAGCTTGGAGATCAGCCGACATTCGAAGTCAATCTGGTCATCCGGGCACAGGGCTTCGAGAGCGCACCGGCACAGGATGCGTCCACACCCCGGGTGCTATACGAAATCAGTCTCGCTTATGCGGGTCTATTCGGCCTGACGGGACGCATTCCGCAGGAGGCAGTAGAGCCTCTGCTTCTGGTCGAAGCACCGCGTTTTCTGTTCCCACCCGCACGAAGTGCTTTGCTGAATACAATCCGCGAGGCTGGATTTCCGTCCCCAAACATCCAGCCCATCGATTTTCATGCGCTCTGGCAGAGCCGACGCGCTCAGCAGCGGTAAAGACGGAATAACGGCTCGGCCGTTCAGCAAAAGGCTCCAGAGGGTTCAGCGTCAATGAAAGATCATATCCTTGAATCCCCGGCTTTTGCTGGAGACCGACCGCCTCTCTGGGCGGCATTCGACGCTGAGTGGTATCGGACGCGTTACGGGCAGCGGCTGCGGCAGGACGCCAAAGACGGAGCCGAGGCTTCCGAACTTGATCTGAGCGACGACGGGCTGGAGCGTCACTGGAAACAGCATGGCGCCAGAGCCGGATTTTCTCCCAATCGCTTCTTCGATGAAGAATGGTATCTCCGTCAGAATCCTGACGTCAGGGAAGGGATCCGGCTTGGAATTTTTGACAGTGGCTTTCTGCATTATTGCGAAAGTGGCTTTCGGAGCCGCTCTCCGCACTGGCTGTTTTCCGAAGAGAACTATTTCAGCTGCAATCCCGACCTGAGCCCACACGTTCTCAAGTCCCAGGGTTTCTGTAATGGTTACGATCATTATCTTGCGATAGGCGATCAGGAACACCGCAAATCCCACGCGTTTTTTGATCCCGAGGTTTTCCGTGCTGCCAGCATGACCGAACGGCAGCATTATGATTTCGGCATGGGAGACTTCTTCCAGTTCATCAGATTTTCATCTGCCGGACGTCGACGCAGTTCGTGGTATTTCGATCCGCAATGGTATCTGGACCGTTATCCTGACGTCATCGAAGATCTGAAGAACAACCGTTACCAGAGCCCGCTCCATCATTATCTGACCAATGGAAACCCGACAGCCTACGACCCCAATCCATGGTTCAGTGAAGCTTTTTATGCCGAGCAGTATCCTGATGTCCGCGAAGTCGTGGCTCAGGGGAGCTTCCGCAATGGTTATGAACACTTTATCCGGTTTGGGATTTCAGAAAAACGTCAGCCTCAGGCGGATGTCGATCTCGCAGGCTTTCTGAGACAGAGCGGAATACAGCGCCTGCTGCGGCAGCCTCATATCCCCGACGTTTTTGCTCTGTGGGTTCAGTCTCAGGGCAGCCCTACGCAGGACGAAGCTCTGGAGGCCTCGGAAGAGCAGTACCAGTTGCTTGATCTTCAGCGAGCGCAGACTCTCATTCCTTCTCTGGTTCGTGCACCGCTGGATTTTCAACCGCTCACAGCGCCGGACATGACGGTTATCCTGCCTGTTTCAAACCAGTTTCAGGAAACGCTCTCCACCCTTGCGGCACTCCACGCAAATAATGATCGCAACCTTCAGGTTATTCTGGTCGATGCGGGCTCCACCGATGAGACTGCCCAGATCGAAAGGTTCGTTCGCGGTGTACAGATCGTCCGTCCTCCTTATCGCACGACTCATGCCGAACAGATGGGGCTCGGACTTGAGCTTGCACGGGGGGAGATCATCCTGCTGCTTTCCGCCGGTGTCCAACCGTTCCCTGGTGCTCTGAAGATCGGGCTTGAAGCCTTCGCAGATCCACAGGTCTGGGCCGTAGGCGGCCAGTCTCTGGGGCTGGACAGTAAAGTTCGGGAAGCCGGTAGCGTCGTCTGGAGAAATGCGAGTTTTACGCCTTTCGGGTTCGGAATGCGGGCCAACGAACCCGAAATTGCTTTCCGACGTTGGGTGGACGCTTTTACCGGGGGGCTTCTGTTCTGTCGCCGCTCCCCGCTGCGGGAGCATAATCGCCTCACTCTGGGGTGCATTGGCCTCGAAGCTGAGTTGCTGGCGATCTGCCTCTCCCTGCGTCAGGCGGGCGGGAAAATCCTTTACGATCCGGATGTGATCGACAGATCACCCTCCGAACCTGCAATCGCGGCGGATCTGCGAGCGCGCAATGAATCCTGGCTGAAACGCCGTTTTGCAGGGCTGCTCTCCAGACAGCCATTGCCCGGAACCAGCCTCATGCGTGCACGCGCCACGTTTGGGACGTCAGCGATATTGTTCCTGTGCCAGCGATTGCCTCATCCTGTGCTGGGAACGACCTGTCTGCGTCATCGGGACATGATTGTCGGACTGAGCCAGCTTGGATATCGGGTCACGGTCTTTCCGCTGGAGGGCACGCTGCACGATTGCGTGGCAACAGCTCTGGATTTCCCGCCTGACATTGAACTGATGGATGATTGTGATCTGTCCGAGCTTCCGGGCTTTCTGCGGGACCGCGCGGACTGTTTCGATGGCGTCTGGATTGGCGGATTACAGACACTCCAGCAGGCCGGCCCGATCCTGCAACAGCATTCCGGCTTTTTGCCCAAGCTTGGAATAGTCGCGGATATTCATGCAAGCCCGGCCAGAGAAACCCATCTGCGCAGGCGTGTCGGTGCTGTTAATGACCGGGAGCTGTTTCTGGACGATCTGGAACTTGATACCGATCAGGTCTGGCTCGCCCAGGCTATCGCTGTCGGAAACGAGGACGAAAAAGCAGATCTGGAAGCGCTCGGCCTGACCAATGTGCGCGTCATTGGGCATCCTCCAATTCCGTCAACGCCTTCTCGATCCTTTGAAAAACGTTCAGGCATCCTTCTGGCTCTTCCGGTCCATACCAGCGGCGATGCCATACATGATGGTTTGCATTTCTTCATTCATGATGTCCTTTCAAAACTGGACCGTGACCTTCCACCTGATGCAACCGTTCTTCTGGCAGGCTACCGCTCGGAGCAGATCGACCTTTCAGCCTTCACAAGATACCGCCGACTGGAAGCCTTTCCGGAAGACGTCGATCTGGATACGCTCTACAGATCCCGGCGTATTCTTGTAGAACCTGCGCGTGTCCTCGCTGCCGCTCCACGCGAAGTTCTGGATGCCGCAGCAGCCGGATTGCCCGCAGTGCTCTCGGAGACCGTCTGTCACACATTAGGCTGGGAGGATGGCCAAAACTGTCTGTCGGGCGGCTTCTGTGACCCGGAGAGGTTCGCCAAAGCTGTCATACGCCTGTATACCGACGTCGATCTGTGGAACGCGATAAGCCGACAGGCGCAGGCCAGAATGGACGAAGACGCCACCCATTCGAGTTTTTACAAAGACCTGAAGGACGTTCTTTCCGTCGCGGCGGGTATTACTCCCCTCACACCGTCGACGGTGACCTTGCGCCCACAGAAAAATCACGAAACCCAGATCGCTTTTGCTCCGGCTCCGATCCGGCTGCAACCGCGTCGACTGACGACGGATGACGCCTAAACGAACGACGCTCCCGCCTGACTTTGTGTATCTTAACCAGCCTGAATTATGGACAATACAATGACTGCCTATTCCGAGAAACTTGATGCCGTTCTCCAGACTGTCGACACCCAACTGGAGGCGTCGGTATCACGTCTTTTCGAGATCCTGCGTATTCCGAGTATTTCAACCCAGCCCACACATGCCGCCGATTGCCGCAAAGCTGCCAACTGGATGCAGCGCGAACTCGAAAATCTGGGCATGACGGCGGATGTTCGCGACGTTCATTGGGCAGCCCCCGGTCATCCGATGGTTGTCGGGCATGATCAGGGCTCAGCCGAGGACGACAATCGCCCGCATGTTCTGTTCTATGGACACTATGATGTTCAGCCGACAGATCCGGAATCGCTCTGGACGGCACCTCCCTTTGAGCCTCGCCTGATCGAAGAACCGTCAGGCCGCAAGGTGATCGTTGCCCGTGGCGCTAGCGACGACAAGGGACAGGTCATGACCTTCCTTGAAGCGTGCCGGGCATGGAAGCAGGTTACAGGATCACTGCCAGTCCGGGTCAGCGTTCTGCTGGAAGGCGAGGAGGAGTGTGGTGGCGCCAACCTGTTCCCCTTCCTCAAGGAAAACGCTGCAGAACTGAAAGCCGATGTTGCGCTCGTCTGTGATACGTCCATGGCCGACCGCACGACACCGGGCATCACGACATCCCTACGCGGCATGATGGCTGATGAAGTGGTCATCCAGTGCGCCAGCCATGACCTTCATTCCGGGCTGTACGGCAATGCAGCGGCCAACCCGATTGCCGTTCTGTGTCAGGCTCTGGCCACATTACGGAACGCGGATGGCAGCGTGACGCTTGCAGGGTTCTATGACGGCATCCAGGATCCGGCGCCCGCAACCCGCGCGCAGTGGAGCAAGCTCTTTCCAGACGACAGTTCTCTGCTTGATGAAGCAGGTCTGTCGGTTGCGGCTGGCGAAAAGAATTACAGTGCGATCGAGCAGACGTGGTGCCGTCCGAGCTGTGAAATCAACGGGATTTCGGGTGGCTATGAAGGCGAGGGCTTCAAAACCGTCCTGCCCGCCAAAGCCATGGCAAAAGTCTCGTTCCGCCTGGTTCCGGGACAGAACCCGGCCCGCATCCGCGAGGCTTTTCGTGCGCATATCCGTGCGGCCCTGCCAGCAGACGCCCATGTGACCTTTACGGCGCATGGTGGCTCTCCGGGCTTCGAGGTTTCCCGTGACAGCCGCTTCCTGACGCCGGCGCTTCAGGCCCTGACGGATGAGTGGGGCGTTCCGGCTGCCATGGTCGGATCAGGAGGCTCCATCCCCGTGGCCGGAGAAGTCCGGGATGCCTTGGGGCTGGATGCGCTCATGATCGGCTTTGCCCAGAACGACGACCGGATCCATTCTCCGAACGAACAATACGGGCTGGACTCCTTCCACAAAGGGATCCGTTCCTGGGTTCGGGTGCTCGCCGCTCTCGCTGAAGCAGGCTGATGATGCCCCCCTCCAGACCACTTGCGCTGACGCTGGGAGACCCGGCGGGCATCGGCCCGCAGCTTGCGGCGGAAGCGTGGCGCAGGCTGCGGCATTTGGAGGAGAGCGTGTTCTTCTGGCTGGGCGATCCGCAGCTGGTCGAGGCCGCAGTACCCGTCACTCTGATCGAGACACCGGAAGAAGCAGGCGCGGTTTTCGCCGACAGCCTGCCCATCCTGCCAGTTCTCTGTGAAGCCGACGTGATTCCGGGACAGCCCGATCCGCGTAATGCCGCAGCCACGATCACCAGCATCCGTCTGGCCGTTGAATACGCACTTGCAGACCGGGCTGGCGGCGTCGTGACCAACCCGATCGCCAAACATGTTCTGGCGGCGGCAGGCTTTCCGTATCCGGGGCATACGGAGTTTCTGGCAGCACTCTGTGGAATGGCAGGAGAGGAGATCATGATGCTCGTCTCACCCCAACTCAGGGTCGTGCCGGTAACGGTGCATGTTTCGTTGCGAAAGGTTCTGGAAACGCTGACGACCGATCGCATCGTGAGCGTGGCGGAAACGGCAAATGCGGCTCTGAAACGCGACTTCGGGATTGCAGCTCCGCGTCTTGCGATTGCGGGGCTCAACCCTCATGCCGGTGAACAAGGATTGATGGGCGAAGAGGAAATCACGATCATCCGCCCTGCAATCGAGCGCCTGCACTCAAAGGGGATTGACTGTCAGGGGCCATTCCCTCCGGATACGATGTTCAGCGCCACGGCCCGACCAAATTATGATGTCGCCATCTGTATGTACCACGATCAGGCGCTTATCCCGCTCAAGACGCTCGATATGGCCGAGGGCGTGAATGTGACGCTGGGGCTGCCCATTATCCGCACATCGCCCGATCACGGCACAGCGTTCGATATTGCAGGCCCTGTGACGGAGACATGCCGCGCCGACGTCTCAAGTCTTCTGGCTGCCATCCGTCTGGCAGACGGGATGAGCGCTTATCGGGAAGGAAAAAGATCATGATCCGCCTTGGTGTAAACATCGATCACGTCGCCACGTTGCGGAATGCCAGAGGCGGCACGTTTCCCGATCCGGTCGCCGCAGCGGAACTGGCGATTGTCTCAGGAGCGGACGGAATAACGGCGCATCTGCGGGAAGACCGTCGCCATATCCGCGACGCTGACATGCCGCGTCTGAAAGCGCTGTCCGCGCCGCTGAACTTCGAGATGGCCGCAACGGACGAAATGGTCCGGCTCGCCTGTGAGCTTCGTCCGCATGCCTGCTGTCTGGTTCCGGAAAAACGGCAGGAAGTCACAACCGAGGGCGGGCTTGATGTGGTCGGGCAGCGTGAAGCCCTGAGTTCCAAAATCGACCGCCTGAGAGACGCGGGAATACGGGTCTCCCTGTTCATCGATCCCGATACGCGACAGATCGAGACGGCAGCAGCTTTGGGAGCGCCCGTCGTGGAGCTTCATACGGGCGCTTATGCTTTGGGAGGCACTCGTGAACTGGAGCGCCTGCAAAAGGCCGCACACACGGCTTTAGCCTGTGGGTTGGAACTCCATGCCGGGCACGGGCTGACCTACGGCAACGTCGAAGCCATTGCCGCCCTGAAAGGTCTTGCCGAACTCAATATCGGCCATTTCCTGATCGGACAGGCCATTTTCGACGGTCTGGGATCAACGGTTCAGAAAATGAAGCGTCTCATAAACTCCTGAACAAAAAAAGGGCCGGGACAGAGTTGTCCCGGCCCTTTTTTCAAACTCACTTGACCGGCTGGATAACCGGCTGGGTGTCGTCCTTGCTGAACTTGGGAACATATTTTCCGGACTGATCGGAATAGGTGGCCGTAGCGCTCTGGGGCGGTGTGCGCGGCGGATGGAAAGCCGACACAGGACCGAACGGGCCCGCATTTACGCGGCGCATCGTCGATTCACGCTGCCGGGCACAACCCCGTGTAATGATGGAACAGATGCCGTCCGTACCGATATATTCATCATCATTGCCGGTATAATGGACTTCCGAAACCCGGTCATGATCTACCCGCACCAGCATCCGGCAGGTCGTCCCACCGCCACCCAGAGCGGACTGGTAAATGCTGATTGCAGACTGGACGGGAATGAAGCCGGAATCAGCCGGCATGGTCGGCAGAGCCATGGTTCCGTCATACTGCCAGAGCTCGGTCGTATCGTTCAGTTTCTTCGTGCTGGCCGGAATACCCGCGCAGGACTGAAGATCGTAGCTGGTCATCCCGATCATTTCGTACTGCGCCTTATGCGCATTCCGGGAATCAAAATATCCACATCCCGAGAGGGCGGCGGTGGAGGTCAGGGCAACGATCATTCGAAGGAAAACCGGGCGCATCATGTCTCCTTTGCGCGGAAGGGGAAGCAGACTGCGGACCCTGAACGATTCATGGCGAACAGGACACAATCACATGTGAAGTGCCCGGTTTCTACAACAGCATCCCTGACGGGGATAGAGGAGGCGGGTTCCTTTGTACGTGTCGATGGGTTACAGGGCAGTTCCCTTGCAGCACAGGAATGCCACCAATGGCCGATATGACCCTATCCGAGGTGACACGCCTCCAGACCACGCTCCAGCGCCTGCTGGGCTCTCCGAAACTGACCGTCAACAAGCCCAGCCGCAAGGGCATGAGCGTTGAACTGGCCGTGTCGGGAGAAGTGATCGGAACGGTTCACCGTGACGAAGACGAAGGTGAAGTTTCCTACGCCATTCACATCACCGTTCTGGAAGAAGACCTTCCCGCAGCCTGAGTTTTCAGGCTGCGGACGCCGGAGCAGGCATCTCGAATCGTGTGATCTTCCAGCCCCAGTGCTCGAATTTCATATGCAGGACGAACGGTGTCTGTCCCGGCTGATCCAGACTGGCCTCGAACTTTCCCGCGCTTACGAAATGGGCATGCACGCCATGCCAAACCCCGAGCCAGCCGGAAGTTGATACATCATGCGGCATGACCTGGTGGGCTGTGGTCATCAGTGTCGCAGGCGTCAGATGGGTGTCGATTGCGTTGGACACGACCTGTCCGGCAAAGGAACTCCCAAAACCAGGCAGGTCATCATCGGCCGGAACGGCAGGCGTGAACTGTTCCTTCAGGCAATGGCTCAGCGACGACCAGTCCACATGCGGCGCTAGACGCGACGCATTATTGCCGTGCAGTGCCCGGTCGATATCCCACAGGGCAAGATAAGGGGAGACGGCATAGGCCGCCAGAACGGCACCAGCCGTAACGCCCAGACCCTGCCATGCACGAGGCATGGCTCTGCGAAATCCTTTTCTCATGACATTTCCCTGCCTCGGGTCCCGCTAATGCAACCCCACGGTGACGGACAATTATCACGCTAACGTCTTTCAAGAGCGAAAGTCAGCAATTATCATCGTTCCATGGACATGAATTTTTCCGACCAGGAACTGGAACGGTATTCCCGCCACATCCTGCTGCCACAGGTGGGCGCGACCGGACAGGCGCGGCTTCGACAGGCTTCGGTGCTCGTCGTCGGCGCAGGCGGTCTCGGAGCGCCTCTGCTCCAGCAGCTTGCGGCTTCGGGCATTGGACATATCGGGATTATGGATCATGACCATCTGGAACTCAGCAACCTTCAGCGGCAGGTTCTTTATGGGACAGACGATCTTGGACTGCTCAAGGTCGAAGCCGCAGCCCGACGCCTGAAAGCGCTTAACCCACTGGTCAAAATCAGTCCCTACGCGGTTCGCGCAACGGAGACGACGCTGGACGCTCTTGTACCGCAATACGATCTCGTCTGTGACGGCACCGATAATTTTCCAACCCGGCTTGCAGTTTCCGATGCCTGCGTCCGGCACGGACGCTCTCTGGTTTCTGGCGCTGTACAAGGATTTTCGGGGCAACTCGCCGTCTTTCGGTCTCAGAAGGGCGGTCCCTGTTATCGCTGTCTGTTCCCCGAAGCCGAACAGACAGCGGCACCGGACTGCGGAATGTCGGGTGTGCTGGGCGCCGCCACAGGCGTTATGGGAAGTCTGATGGCCGTCGAAGTCATGCGTGAAATCATCGGCCTCGAAGGGCGTGACGAAACGCGGGTGAGTATGTGGGACGCGCTGTCGGGAACGATGACCGGTTTTACGCTCAGACGCGATCCCCGCTGTCCGGCACATCATGAGGACACCGTCAAACCATGAGCCGTCCCCTGTTTCTGACGCTGGCAGATGATTCGTGGCAACGCGCCCATTATGCGATGGTGGTGGCGGCAGGGGCGCTCTCGCTCGGGCGTGACGTCACAATTTTCGCAGGCGGACGCAGTGTTCTTGCCCTGACGCCGGATTGGTCAGGACTTCAAGACATCCTTGCCGATAGCCTGCTTGAGGCCCGGGGAATTGCAGGGTTCGGCGAATTGCGAGCGGCGGTGCTCGATTTTGGCGCTACTGTCATGGCCTGCGAAACCGGTCTGACGATGGCAGGGCTGGTTCCGGAAGACCTTTTGGAAGGCGTGATGGTGAAAGGAATTGTCAGCTTTCTCGAACTGGCGGGAGACAATCCGCTCCTTGCGCTGTAAGTTTTCCTTAAAGATTACGGGTTCAGGATGTCTTTCCCGTTTTGATGACTTGCCCAAACCGTCGGCCCTTGGCAGGGATGCGCTCATGAGAATGTCAGTCTTCCTTCCGCGTTCCGCCACAGGCCCATCCGCTTTTCTGCGTGCGCTTCTGGCAGGCACGATCCTGCTTGCCGCTCACGGCGCGCAGGCGGCCCACCATCACAAGAAGCATACAGAAAGCGCCGCAAAACCCGCGGACAAACACGTTTCTGCGAAAAAACACCACAAGGCCGACACGGCAAAGCCGACATCTCCGGCGCCGCACCACAAGGCGGCCCATCATGTCGCCATGAAACATGCGGCTCCCGTCGTCGCCGGGGCGGCTGTAGCAGGAGCCGCGGCTTCAACGGCAGCCGCTGCGGATCAGGCGGCCACCCCCGCGGTTCCTCCCGCGCCGGAAAATGCGGACAAGGGCAGCAATACCGGTCTTCCCCTGCCGCGTTACGCCGCGCTCCGCGCTGACAAAGTCTATATGCGTCGCGGACCCGGAGACCGTTATCCGATCGACTGGGTCTATCATCGTCGCGGACTTCCGGTGCAGATCGAACGTGAGTTCGATGTCTGGCGTCTTGTGGAGGACTCCGATGGCCAGAAAGGCTGGGTCCATCAGGCAACGCTGTATGGAAGCCGCACATTCGTAATTCCGGGCCTTCCTCCCGAAGGTGTGAAAGCCCAGACGGGCGAGGCGAGCGCGCAGGAAGGCGACCATATTGGCAAGGCCGACGCCCGCATCCTTGCCCGCGTCGCAACGCAGGATGAGGCGAGGGCACATAAAAATGATGTGCTTCTCATGAGCCATCCGGAAGAAGATAGCACCGTGGTTGCGGTTCTGGAGCAGGGAACGGTGGGCAACATCAAGCTGTGCCCGCAGAACTCCCAATGGTGCCATGTTAGCGTGAAGGGCTACGACGGCTGGCTGCCACGCCGTCTTTTCTGGGGCCTGCTCCCGGGCGAGACGATTCAACCAAACTGATTTTTTCCGATCGAGGACGCCGTATATGACATCGAGTTCCCATCACCGCCGCACGCGGATCGTCGCCACACTGGGGCCGGCTTCATCGTCCCCCGAGATGATCCTTTCTCTGGCGCAGGCCGGTGTGAATGTCTTCCGGCTCAATTTCTCCCATGGCGCGCATGCAGATCATGGCGAGCGTCATGCCGCCATCCGTGCCGCCGAAGAGAAGGTCGGCCATCCGCTGGCGATTCTTGCAGATCTTCAGGGCCCTAAACTGCGCGTTGGCGTGTTTGAAAACGGCCCCGTGATTCTGGAGGAAGGCAAACCGTTCCGTCTGGATCTGGACCGTACGCCGGGCACAATTTCGCGGGTCTGTCTGCCGCATCCGGAAATTATTTCCGCTGCGAAGCCGGGAAGCCACCTTCTGCTGGATGACGGCAAGCTCAAGCTGCGTGTGGTGACAGTCGGGGAAGGCTTTCTAGAAACGGTCGTGGTGGTCGGCGGCAAGCTGTCCGAGCGCAAGGGCGTCAACGTTCCCGACGTGACACTTCCCATTCCAGCACTGACCGAAAAAGACCGCCGCGACTTCGACTTCGCCCTGTCTCTTGGTGTCGATTTCGTGGCTCTGTCCTTTGTGCAGCGCCCGGAAGACGTTCAGGAAGCGCGCGATATTGCGAACGGCCGCGCAGCGATCGTGACCAAGCTCGAAAAGCCTCAGGCGATGGATAACCTTGAAGCCATCGTACATCTTTCGGATGCGCTCATGGTGGCGCGCGGTGATCTCGGCGTTGAACTTCCGCCCGAGGAAGTTCCGGTTGCCCAGAAGCGCGCAATTGCCGAAGCCCGCAGACAGTGCCGTCCGGTGATTGTGGCGACGCAGATGCTCGAGAGCATGATTGAAAGCCCGACCCCGACACGCGCCGAAGTCTCTGACGTCTCCAATGCCGTTTATGACGGTGCGGATGCAGTCATGCTGTCTGCGGAAAGTGCTGCCGGCAAATATCCGCTCGAGGCCGTATCAATGATGGTACGGATCGCCGAGCGGGTCGAGCAGGACCATGAATGGCGGGTCCGCATGGACCGTCTGCGCCCGACGCCGGACGAGAGCGTTCAGTGTGCGATTGTTCAGGCAGCTTGGCAGGTCAGCCGTACGCTGCATGCCGGTGTGATTGCGTCCCATACCCGTGGCGGCGGCGGCGCAATGCGCATGGCGCGTGAGCGGCCGCATTGCCCAATCATTGCCCTGACGCCAGAACTGGATGTTGCACGACGCCTCTGCATCGTGTGGGGGACATTCCCGCATGTCGTGGACCGCGAACAAACCGCTCACGGCATTGAGGATCTCGCTGGCCCTGCCGCAGAACTCGCCCGCAGCATGAACTTCTGCAAGGCCGGAGACCGGGTTCTGGTTCTGGCTGGACTGCCTTACGGCCATTCCGGCAGCACGAATACCCTGCGTGTTGTCACTGCCTGACGAAACGACCTGCTGCCGGGACATAGCCCGGCAGCAGATTCATGCATCTCAAAAAATCTCAGGCCTGACGGTTTTCGATCAGGGTTCGGCGGATCGCGCGTCCACGTTCGATCTTGCTGGTTATAGTCGCTTCGTCACCATGACGGATCGCATCCGCCATGGCCTGCGTATCGGCTAAGAACCTGTCGAGGGTACCCAGCAAGGCCTCACGATTGGCGAGAAAAATATCCCGCCACATAACCGGATCTGAGGCTGCAATCCGGGTGAAATCCCGAAATCCCGAAGCCGCATAGTCCAGTACCGCTGCGCGAATTTCGTCCGACAGATTATCGGCGGTATCGCAGATCGTGAAAGCCAGAAGGTGCGGCAGGTGACTCACCATGGCGCAGATCTGGTCGTGCTGTTCGTCAGACAGGATTTTCGTCCGGGCGCCACACAGATTCCAGAGTGCCTGGATTTTGGCGATCGCTTCCGGAGCAGATCCTTCAGGCGGCACGAGAAGCGCCCATCGATCTTCAAACAGGGTTGAAAAACCGGCGTCCGGCCCGGAATGCTCGGTTCCCGCCATGGGATGGCCCGGAACATAGGATATGCCTTCGGGCAGGATCGCCTGAATCGTCGGCCCAAGCTGGCCCCGCACCGACGCCACGTCCGTGAGAATGCTGCCGGGCTTCATGTATGGAAGCACCTGTCGTGCGACTTCTTCCACCGCACCAACAGGAACACAGATCATGACACAGTCCGCCTGCGCCGCAACGGCTAAATCAGGCGTCGTGACATCCGCAATCCCCAGTTCCTGAACCCGTTCGCGAACATGCGGCTTCGAGTCCGCTGCGATCAGGGTTCCGGCAATCGTGCAAGTTTCTTTGGCACGTCGAAGGATGGACGAGCCGATCAGTCCCGGACCGATGACACAAAGGGAACTGAAAAGCGGCGTCATAACACGCGTCTTGCTGTCGCGAAGGAGCTGTCTTCGGGAGTTTTTCCGTCTCGGGACACTGCTTCTTTCTTGATATTCCCGGTAAGAGCCGTCACGGCTGGCGCAATGACCTTTTTGCGAAGAGAGGCAGTGGCTGGTTCGTTTTCCAGCTTTGCCGCAGAGCGTTCATGACGAAGACGCCGCATCTCAACGAACTGCCAGATCAACAGAACCGGAATACCAATCAGGATATCCCGGCCGCGACGCAGAAGCGAAAGGCTAAGGGACACTTCCGCATCCACGCCGAAGATCATCCCAAGCGCGACATAAGCGGCTTCCTGAACCCCAAGCGCGCCCGGAACCAGAAAACCTGCCGACATAATGCCGCAGACTACGCCTTCAATGGCAACGGACGAGAAAAATCCGACATGCGCGCCAAGAAGCTGAAGTCCCAGCCACGTCATGGCAGCACTGCCCGTCCAGCATACCAGATGACAGAGCGCTCCCAGAGAAATCCGGTCCGGGCGGCTCCAGAGTTCCTCCAGTCGGGACTGGAAAGCGGCGGTATTTCCGATCAGCGACTCACGCCACTCCGCAGCGATATGCCGTCCAAGGAATGTCGCAACCTTGCTGACCGTCGCCCCACCGCGCTGCTGGGTCCAGATGAAACCGGCAATTCCGAGGCTGAGCAGCGCCATTCCGCCAATGAGCGGCCAGACAAATCTGGCAGCGTCATGATGACCGATAAGGCAGAGCAGTGCGATCAGCACGAAGGCAATCTGCCCCAGAACTTCTGTTGTGATGTCCACAAGATTGGCAGCGACGGCTTCGGGCCAGTGCAGTTCTTCGCCCTGTTCAGTTCTTGGGTCCACACCCGCCATTGTTGCACGAACACCAATAACCATTCCGCCAAGCTGGGAGAAGGGCAGGCAGGCTCCCGCACTGTCCCGAACAAGCCGTGCGGCCATCAGGCGTTTGACGCTGAGAATGGGAACGGCTGCATGCCAGGCAATCCCCAAACCCACATCCACCACAAGCTGACAGGCCGCAAGGAGCAGGAAGCCGCCAAGCCCGACTTTGGAGAGCGCTTCCATGACAGGATGGATACCGGCTCTGGCCGCAATGAAGGTGAACAGGGCCACCCCGAGAAGGGAAAGGAGAACAGGGAGAGTTTTTTTCAACGTCTTCGTCACATGCCGTTTGCACACGATCTATCGCAGGTATCGTTAATATTCCACCCTCACAGACGCTTTCCCCGAAAAGCCGGGAGGATTATGCTGTCATAAATTGCAACCATCTGCTGATGACCCAAGGAGACACTGCCACCATGAACGATGTCACACTCGTGACGGGGGCTACCGGGTTTGTCGGCTCTGCCGTCGCCCGCGTCCTTGAAGAACGCGGACACCGCCTGAGGCTTTTCGTTCGCCCGACATCCGACCGTTCAAATATTGCGGAGCTTGACGCGGAAATCGTTGTCGGAGATCTCGCCGATCCGGACACGCTCGCTCCGGCACTGAAAAACGTCAAAACCCTTTTCCACGTCGCTGCCGATTACCGACTCTGGGTTCCGGATCCGGAAATCATGATGAAGGCCAATGTGGAGGGCACGCGCAACCTGATGCTGGCCGCTCTGGAGGCCGGGGTAGAAAAAATCATCTACTGCTCGTCGGTTGCGGCACTTGGCCTGTGCAAAAATGGCGAATCAGCTGATGAGAACACTCCGGTTACGGAAAGTCAGGTCATCGGGATCTACAAGCTCTCGAAATATCGTGCGGAACAGGAAGTCCTGCGGCTGATCCGCGAAAAGAATCTGCCCGCGATTATCGTCAATCCCTCCACCCCCGTTGGCCCCCGCGACATCAAACCAACACCAACGGGCCAGATGGTTCTTGACTGCGCCAGCGGAAACATGCCGGCCTATGTCGAGACGGGTCTGAATATCGTCCATGTCGATGATGTCGCGGAAGGCCATGCTCTGGCTCTGGAGCGGGGCAAGATCGGCGAGAAATACATCCTTGGCGGCGAAAACATCATGCTGGGAGATCTTTTTCGCATGGTCAGTCAGATTGCCGGGGTGAAGCCGCCGGGGATCAAGCTCAAGCAATCCTGGCTCTACCCCGTAGCTCTCGTATCCGAATGGCTGGCACGTGGGTTCGGCATTGAACCGCGGGTGACGCGTGAAACACTGGCCATGTCGAAGAAGCTAATGTTCTTCTCATCGGACAAGGCCAGGAAAGAACTCGGATACACCCCGCGCCCGGCCCGCGATGCCGTGACAGATGCGATCGTCTGGTTCCGTCAGCATGGGCGGATGAAATAATGCTGTTCGGAACCTCACTGACCAGCCTGGGAGCCTGGATCTATCTTTCGCTGTTTCATGGAAAGTTCTGGCAGAAAGGCCCCATTCTTGAGCCAAAATCCACCCCGGATGCAGCTCCGGATGTGGCCATCGTTATTCCCGCACGGGACGAAGCCGAGTCAATCGCAGCCTGTCTGACGTCTCTTCTGGAACAGGATTATGATGGCAAGCTGTCCATTATCCTGATCGATGACGAGAGCACGGATGGAACGGCCGATATTGCCCGTGCCCTGCCTGATCCGCATGAGCGTCTGACAGTCATTACAGGCGCTAAACGTCCCGCAGGATGGAGCGGCAAGCTCTGGGCCGTCCATCAGGGAGAACAAGAAGCGCTGACACGGATCGCCCCCTATGGATACGTCCTCCTGACCGATGCCGACATCATGCACGCGCCAGAGCATCTGGCCTCTCTGGTCGCCAAGGCACGGGAAGACGATCTGGACCTTGTCTCGGAAATGGTGGCGTTGAACTGCGAGAGTCATGCGGAGCGCTTTCTGGTTCCAGCGTTCGTCTATTTCTTTGCCATGCTCTACCCGTTTTCGCGGATCGCCAGCGAACACTCCCGCATTGCCGGGGCTGCGGGGGGAACAATTCTCCTGCGTCGTCGGGCCCTGGACCGGATCGGCGGGATCAAGGCACTGCGCGGCGCACTGATCGACGACTGCACTCTGGCGGCTCATGTCAAACGGTCCGGTGGGCGGCTCTATCTGGGACACAGTGCTCTGGCATGGTCGATCAGGCCGTATCGCGGCATGAAAGATGTCTGGCACATGATTGCCCGCACGGCCTATGTGCAACTACGCTACTCGCCACTCCTCCTGTTGGCGACCATTCTGGGAATGGCCATGATCTGGCTGCTTCCCATCGGCCTCACACTCTTTGGCAAGGGGCGGGAACGGCGGATCGGACTTCTGACCTATCTCCTGTCGTGCCTGACCTTTGTCCCCACACTCCGCCGTTTCGGCCTGCCGCTGTGGCGCGCCATTCCTCTTCCACTTGTTGCGGCTTTTTACATGGCCGCAACCATCGGCTCAGCCATCGACCACCATCGTGGTGTTGGTGTGCGGTGGAAAAATCGTTCCTACACGGATGAAACATCGTGACAGACACCATCTGGGGGACGAAAGACGTCACCTCCGCCAAAGGCAAATCCGACGAAAATTTTCCCGTTGGATCATTTCTGATCGCCCCGCGTCTGCGGCCTTACGTTCACACCTATTATAATTTCGCGCGTGTCGCGGATGATATGGTGGACACGACTGAGCTGACGCCGTCTGAAAAGATTGCACGCCTCAAGGGCATGGCAGCCGTTATCCGGGGTGAGATCACAGCTCCTCAGCGCGCGGACGCACAAACAGCGGTCAAACTTCGAGACGTCCTCCTCCAGACAGGCGTCCCACTTGAAACAGCAACGGATCTTCTCGAAGCGTTCTGCATGGATGCCGAAAAGAACCGCTACGAAAGCTGGGACGAACTGCTGCATTACTGCAAATATTCTGCCAACCCCGTGGGGCGGTTTCTGCTCCTGCTACACGGCGAGGCCGAAGAAACGCTCGTCCCATCCGATGCGCTCTGTTCCGCACTTCAGGTCATCAATCATCTTCAGGATGTCGCGGGCGATCTGAAGGATCTGGACCGCTGCTATGTTCCGCTACCGTGGCTGGAAGAAGAAGGCGTCTGTCTGGATGACCTGCGTCTGGTCCGCAGCAAACCGGGCGTGCGTCGTGTGTTCAACCGGATGCTGGATGGTGTGGATGTTCTTAACAGGAACGCGAGGACCCTGCCGCTGCTCGTCCGGGATCGTCGGATGCGACTGGAAGCTGCCGTCATTGTGGAACTCTGCCACATCCTCACCGCTCGCCTGCGCCATCAGGACCCGCTTTTAGAACGCGTCGCCCTGACGAAAGCAGACGGTGCAAAGGCCCTGTTCCGAGCCCTGCGCCATTTCCCTGCCGTCGGCTGAATCGCAACGGCAGGGTTATCTGGACCAGATCAGGTGTAGATCTGGTCCAGTGCGGTACAGAAGGTCTTCATTTCATCCATGGAGCCAACCGTAATCCGCGAAGCATTTGGCCAGATAGGCCATGAGCGACCGATCAGAACATTCTGCTTCAGGAAGGCGTCCTGAATGGGCTTTGCCGGCTTCTTCCAGTCGATGATGAACATGTTTGCATCAGACGGAATGAAATGAATGCCCCGCTTGCGAAGGTGCTGGAACGTCATGTTGCGGGCCGCAATCATCTCCTCCTTGCGGGCCGCGATAGCGGACTTCATGGTGAGGCTCATCGTACCACAGGCCATGGCCGGAACCGGAAGCATCGAAGTGGCGCTTTTCCCATCATAGCGCATCATGCTTTCATGCAAATCAGGTCTGGCGAATGAAAGGCCAAGACGCATCCCAGCCATGGCAAACATCTTAGAGAACGTCCTGAGAACAACGACGTCCTTGTTCTTCGCCACCAGTTCCACGGCACTCGGCGCATTCGAGAAGTGGATATAAGCCTCATCCACCAGCACGACCGAACCCTTGGGCTTGTTCTCGACCAGCCATGCGATATCGCGCAGCGGCGTCAGCGTTCCCGTCGGATTGTTGGGAGAGCAGATATAATAAACACCAGCATTGGGATCAGCAGCCAGCATGGCCCGGACATCTGTCTTATAGCCGTTTTTCGCTGTCAGCGGCACACGGGCCAGAGGAATTTTCAGCCAGTCTGCCGCGACCCATCCGGCCTCATAGCTGGGGTCAGCCGTCACAAGGCCGCGGGTGGGTGAGCAGAACGTCACGATGGCACGGGCGAGGGGATCGGACGAGCCACACCACGTCATGACATGGGTCTGGGGAAGTCCTTCGACATTGGAAACCGTCTTGATAAGGTCATCACGCATGTGACCGGTCGGATCGTAGCGATTACTCTGAAAAACCGAGGATGCGCCAGCCTGTGCAGCTTCCGGGAAGGGACCAGTCCAGCATTCATTGCTACCAAGACGGGTAACGCCCTCGAAATTGATCCCCGACGGAAGAATATCCGCGCGGGCTGAGTTTGTCAGGGCCTTTACGGTCGCACCTGCGGCCAGAAGTGTAGCAATGCGCCCGAAGCTGCGCCGGGAATATCCCCGGGCAAGAAGGTCACTACGGGCGGCGGAAGAGAGGGGACTGGTCATTGTGGGCCATACTCCAGACTAGGGCCGGAACATGTTAGTTCCGAAACGTTTTCCCTGTCAAAGCACACCCGAAGATATTTTCAGTATTCTTTCTGCTGACCAGGCAGAGGGATGGACGTCGGCTTTCCGGGCGAACCGGCATAAGTCAACAAAAGAACCGTCTGGCCGTCGCCCGTGACGCCACGATGAACATCATTGACCGATTCCGCGAAGGCTTCGCCTTGATGAAACGTCCGCTTTTTGCCGCTCTGCCGATCCTCGATCGTGAGCGTTCCTTCCAGGACATAACCCGCATTCGGATACGGATGAACATGCCAGGGAAGGGCGGAATGCGCAGGAATGGTCAGCTTAATCATACTGAGCATCGGTCGCGTGGTCGGGTAGTGGTCGTAGGGCGTGCCATTCCAGGAATGATCGTCGGCAAGAAGATGTTCCGCATGCCCGCTGGCCGTCGTGGGAGGCGCTGTCTGGGCAGAGGCGAGGGGAGCGACCAGCACTGCGGCAAGAACGGTGGCGTTTTTCAAAGAGAGAACACGCATGACGAAAGACTCCTTTTCAGGTGTTGCCTTTTGGCATCATATTAACACAGGGCAGCCCTTTCGGTTCAGGTCATCTTTGTCTCGCCGGGATTTGGGTCTAGAACCCTGATCTTCTGAAACGAGACAGGGGACAGACATGGTTTTCAGCAGGATGCGCGCTTCTTCAGGTCTTCCCTGCGCGCAGGCCGATCTGGATCATGTCGAAAGGATCGTCACCGCCTCGGGAACGTCCTTTGCCCGTGGAATGCGTATCCTCCCGGCGGACCGCCGTCAGGCGATGTTCGCGGTCTATGCTTTCTGTCGTCAGGTGGACGATATCGCCGATGGCGATGCAGGCGTTGCAGACCCTATGGCCGCCCTTCAGGACTGGCATCGTCGCATCGACGGCCTCTATGAAGGGATCGCGACGGATGCGCTCGACCGTGTTCTGATCGTGGCAATCCATCGTTACCAGCTTCAGCCTCAGGACTTCCACGACGTCATTGACGGCATGGCCATGGATTGCGGAGCGCCAATCGTCGCACCGGATGAGGCGACGCTGGATCTGTACTGCGATCGTGTGGCGTCGGCTGTCGGGCGCCTGTCGGTCTGCGTGTTCGGAGATTCTTCCGACAATGCCCGGCGCGTTGCCTATCATCTGGGGCGCGCGCTTCAGCTGACCAACATTTTGCGCGATATTTCCGAAGATGCGGGCCGCGACCGGCTGTATCTTCCATCCGAACTCCTGACCCGGTTCGATGTCCCGAAAAATCCGCACGAAGCGCTTTACGCTCACGGTCTGGATCAGGTGGGGCGCATCCTTGCCCAACGTGCACGGGATCATTTCCGGGACGCGCGGAAGGCCATGCAACTGTGTGACAGCAGCGCAATGCGCCCCGCACGCATGATGGCTGCGTCCTACGCGCCCATCCTTTCAGCCCTGCAAAAGCGCGGCTGGAAAACACCCGACATCGCCCCGAAAGTCTCCAAACCCTTGAGACAGCTTCGTACCCTCGCAGCGTATGTGAAGTAACCCATGAGCCACGTCCACATCATCGGCGGTGGTCTGGCAGGCCTCTCCGCCGCAATCGAACTGGCGGCACAGGCCCGCGTCACCGTTTACGAATCAGGCCCGGCCTGTGGCGGCCGGGCGCGTTCCTTTCACGACCGCTCTCTCGACGCCCGGATTGATAACGGTAGCCACCTGATCCTGTCCTCGAACGATCTGACCTTCCGCTATCTGGACATTATCGGCGCGCGTCACACTCTGACCGGACCGGGATTACCGATCTTCCCCTATTACGATCTGGAAGACAGCCTCGCCTGGACGCTGCGCCTGTCGAAGGGAAAGATGCCTTTCTGGGCGCTTCCGGGCGGACGGCGCGTTCCGGGTATGAAGCTGTCCGAACTGGCCTCTCTCGGACGTTTCCTGCGCGCAGGCGACAGAACGACCGTGGAGAGCTGCCTCAGCTCCGGCCAGTTGAGCCGTAGGCTGCTGATCCCGTTCGCCATCTCGGTTCTCAATACAGACATCCATACAGGCAGCGCCAAACTCCTTGGCAATGTGATCCGCAAGTCTCTTGCCAAGGGAGGCATGGCCTGCTGCCCATGGTTTCCAGCCGTCGGTCTGTCCGAAACCCTGATCGATCCGGCCGTCGCCTATCTCAAACGCTTTCATGGCAACGTGCGCACCGGCGTCCGCGTGAGTGCCATCGAACAGCAGAACGGTCGCGCCACGGCACTGGAAACCGGGGAAGGGCGGATTGAACTCGGCCCTGAAGATCAGGTCATTCTGGCCGTTCCGGGGCCAGTAGCACAGTCCCTGCTACCGGGACTGACAGCGCCTGACGCTTTTGAAAGCATTGCCAACGCGCATTTCCGCCTTCCTGCTAAAGTTCAGGCACGGGGCGTTGTGGCTCAGGCCGGTTTCGTAGGACTGGTCGGGGGCATTTCGGAATGGATTTTCCTGAAAGGGGATATCCTCTCCGTGACCGTCAGCGCAGCCAACCGCTACGCGGATCGCAGCAACAGCGAACTTCTGGCCACGATCTGGTCAGAAATCAGACGCGCGCTCGATCCCGTTCTATCGCAGCCGCTGCCGGTCGCCATCCCACCGTCGCGTCTGGTATGGGAAAAGCGGGCGACGTTTGCCGCAACGCCGGAACAAAACCTCCTGCGTCCGGGAGCCAGAACCGACCTCGTCAATCTGGCACTGGCCGGAGACTGGACGGAGACCGGACTGCCCTCCACGATCGAAGGCTCCATCCAGTCCGGACTTCAGGCCGTCGCTGCTCTGGGCTTCCGGTCCGCCGTAGAGAACACAGGATCGTGATGAGCGGTCGTCCTGTCATGATTGTAACACAGCTCCCGCCTTTGAGGACTGCCTGTGTCGGAAGAGCCGAACAATGCTGATCTATTCTGATATTCTGGAAAAGGAGGATCGCGTGAGCGAAACCTTGTCCCGTCAATCGGTCGAACCCGATGAGATCAACCATGCCATCGAAGGCGCACAGAACGCGCTGGGCGGGAAACAGAAATCAGACGGTCACTGGGTTTACGAACTCGAAGCCGATGCGACGATCCCAGCAGAATATGTCCTGCTCGAACATTATCTCGACCGGATCGACCCGGAAAAACAGGCCAAGATCGGCGTCTATCTGCGTCGGATTCAGGGCGATCATGGGGGGTGGCCGCTTTATCATGATGGCGGCTTTGATCTGTCGGCGAGCGTAAAGGCTTACTTCGCCCTCAAGGCGATCGGGGATGACATCAATGCGCCCCACATGCGTATTGCCCGGGAGGCCATTCTCGATCACGGCGGGGCCGCACGAACCAACGTGTTTACGCGGATCCAGCTTGCCCTGTTCGGGGAAGTCCCCTGGAATGCAACGCCCGTGATGCCTGTTGAGCTGATGCTCCTGCCACGCAAGGCGTTCTTCTCGGTCTGGAACATGTCTTACTGGTCGCGGGCTGTGATCGCACCCTTGCTGGTTCTCAACACGCTCCGCCCCAAAGCTATCAATCCACATGGCATCCATGTGCAGGAACTGTTCGTCAAGCCGCCCTCCGAAGTCACGGACTGGATCCGTGGCCCGTACCGCTCGGTCTGGGGACGCTTTTTCAAGCATCTTGATTCTGCCCTGCGCCCCGTCCTGCCGCTCATTCCACAGAGCGTGCACAAAAAAGCCCTGAAAGCCGCCAGCGATTTCATCGAGCCGCGTCTGAGCCGGGGAGGGCTGGGTGCCATTTATCCCGCCATGGCGAATGTCGTCATGATGTATCGCGCGCAGGGTGTCCCCGATAGCGATCCACGCGCCATGACCGCATGGGAGGCGGTACAGGACCTGCTGGTGGATCATGGCGATGAAATCTATTGCCAGCCCTGCGTCTCGCCGGTTTGGGATACTGGCCTGTCCGGCCTTGCGATGATCGAAGCCGCTTCTGGCCCCGCTGGCACCAAGCATGAAGAAACGCTCGCTTCCCTGAAAAAGAGCGCCGAATGGCTTCGGGAACGCCAGATCCTGAACGTCAAGGGCGACTGGGCCATCAACACACCGGACCTGCGTCCTGGTGGCTGGGCGTTCCAGTACGAAAATGACTACTACCCGGACGTCGATGATACCGCCGTCGTCGGCATGCTGCTGCATCGTGTTGATCCCGAAGGCAGCCGCGAGGCGATCGCACGTGCGCGGGAATGGATCATTGGCATGCAGAGCACCAATGGTGGCTGGGGTGCGTTCGATATCGACAACGATCTCGAACTGCTCAACCACATCCCGTTCTCTGATCATGGCGCGCTTCTGGACCCGCCGACGGCCGACGTTTCGGCCCGCTGCATTTCTTTTCTGGCCCAGCTTGGCGATCCGGACGACCGTCCTGTCATTCTCAAGGCACTGGAGTATCTGCGCTCCGAGCAGGAGCCGGAAGGCTGCTGGTTCGGTCGTTGGGGCACGAACTACATCTATGGGACTTGGTCTGTCCTGTGCGCGCTGAATATCGCCGGTGTGCCGCATGACGATCCGATGGTTCTGCGTGCCGTGAACTGGCTCGAAGGCGTCCAGCGTCCTGATGGCGGCTGGGGTGAAGACTGTGCGACCTATGAAGGGGGCACTGCGGGCGAATACAACAAGAGTCTGCCCTCCCAGACGGCCTGGGCTGTTCTGGCCCTCATGGCCGTCGGGCGCCGCGAGAGCGACGCCGTCAAGCGCGGTGTTGCGTATCTGGTCACTCAACAGAACGACAAGGGGGAGTGGCAGGAAGACGCCTATAATGCCGTTGGTTTCCCGAAAGTCTTTTACCTGCGCTACCACGGCTATAAGCAGTTCTTCCCGCTGACCGCACTGGCCCGCTATCGCAACCTTGGCGCAAGCAACAGTGGCAAGGTGGAGTACGGGTTCTGATGCTGGGCATTCTCGCAGGGCTGAAACAGGAAGCCCGTCTGATCCGGCGCTTTCTGCCGGATGCCCCTCTTGCCCTGAGCCATGCGACGCCTGAGGGCGCACGACAGGGCGTGGAGCGTCTGCTTCGCGCGGGTGTCACGGAACTCCTGTCTTTCGGCTGTGCGGGAAGTCTTTCGCCAGAAGCGCCTCCCGGCACTGTTATCGTGGCCCATCATGTGCATCATGAGAACCGAAATATTCCCTGCGATCCCGCTCTGAGCCAAAGGTTTGGCTCTGCCTTCGCACGCCGGGGCGGCATTCTGCATAGCGATGCGCTGGTTGAATTCGCCTCTGAAAAGGCACGCTATTTTACCGAAACGCACTGTCTTGCAGTGGATATGGAAAGCGGTGTCGTGGCGCAGAGTGGCGTCCCGTTTGCCGTCCTCAGGGTTGTTTGCGACGACGCCACACAGGACCTGCCTCCTGCGGTGAAGACCAGCGTGAAGGATGGCGCGGTATATATTCCCGGACTGATCGGCTCGCTTGTCCGGCATCCGTTGCAGATCGGCGGTTTGATCCGCCTCGGCAAAGAAGCTGCCCTCGCGCAGCGCGCGATGGCGTCATTTCTTCAGGCCAATCCGCCGCAGACCTGAAAAGACCTTCGCTCCAGCGAACGTGGCCGTAACTCCCGCAGGAACGAGCCAGGGAAAAGCGATGGCATGTCCTTCGATCCTGACAAAGGACATGAGACCCAGCGCGCCAACAGCCGAGACAAAGCCGAAAATTGCCGCCTTCTCATCCCGCGAACGGCCAATCATCGCCAGCAGGAATACCCCAAGCGTCGCACCATAGCTGTAGGATGCGATGGAAAGTCCAAAGACGACAGCCGATCCATTGGGCCGTGAAAACAGCAGCGCGGTCAATACAAGAAGGCCGGCCCAGATAACCGTCAGACCCCGCAGGGAAAATTTCGCGCGCGACAGGAAATCGGCCTTGGTCGCCGCTGCCATGGCATTCATCGCGCTCGACAGAGATCCCATGGTCGCAGCCAGAATACCCGCAACCAGCAAGCCGCTCAGAACGGGAGGCAGCGTCAGGATAAACTGCGGAAACAGAGCATCCGGCCTCGCACCCTGACCCGGCATGAGATCGCGCAGCGCAACCCCGATGCATGACAGCAGAGCGAACAGCAGCCCCACGATAAAGACACTGCCGATCATCGCCGCCCGCGCGCCGTTGAGTGTTTTTGCCGCAAGACAGCGTTGCAGCATCAACTGGTCCGTTCCATGCGATGCCAGAGCCAGAATAGCGCCCCCGATCACAGCGCCAGCTATGGAAAACGGATCCGTAAAAGGCGGCATCCCATGGCTGAAAACAGGCGCCCAGTGAAAAGGGGCCACGCCTGCACGAGACCAGATCACAGCCAGACAGGCGATGCTTCCGCCCAGATAAAGTCCCAACTGGAGGCTGTCAGACCAGACAACCGCCCTCAACCCACCTGCCACGGTATAAGCCAGCGTCAACAAAACAATCAGAACTAACAGAAGCAGATCCGGGACGGCGTAGCCCATGCTGACAAACAGCATCGATACGGGAATCATCCCGGCGTAAAGTCGAACACCTTCGGCGACGAGACGGGTTGCAAGGAATGTTCCGGAAAGAATTTTCTGAAGTTTCGTGCCAAATCTCTGACCGATATAGCGATAGATCGACGTTGCACCGCGTTCGTGCAACGGCAGGAACCAGAGCGCAACCGCGATACGCCCAACGAGATAACCCGCGGCCAGACCAACGAAAACATACCCTTTAAGGTAAGAAACCCCCGGAACACTGACGATAGTCAGGGTGGATGTTTCGGTCGCGACAAGGGATAGACAGATTGCCCAGGGAGGAAGATCCTTACGCGGCTGACGGGCCAGCGTAATCGAAATGACAGGTAGCAGGCAGAGATACAGGAGAATAACGAGCAAACTTACAGTCATTGAAAATTATTACTTTTCCGGAATGGTGTTCCTGTAAGAAAAGGGAGGCAAATACCTCCCCTTTTCTTCTTCTCATATTCAGCCCGTCAGGAAGGATTAGTCAGGCGTTCAGGCCGAAACCCTGTTGCCACGACGTAAAGCTCACTTGATTCCTTGCGTGATGCAGGCGGTTTAACGTGCCTGACGCTGGCAAATGCGGTTTTCATCGTCGCCAGCATGTCTTTTTCCGAACCGCCCTGAAAAACCTTGGCGATAAAGCTGCCACCCTCGGCCAGAACCTGAAACGCAAAATCCAGCGCGCCCTCAGCAAGACCCATGATCCGCATATGATCGGTTGCGGCGTGCCCTGTCGTGTTGGGCGCCATGTCGGACATGACCAGATCAGCAGGACCGCCCAGCATCTCTTTCAACCGATCAGGCATCTCGGGATCGGTAAAGTCTCCCTCAATAATCTCTGCTCCGGCAACAGGATCAACCGGAAGCAGATCAAGCCCGACAACATGCTTTGCCCCCCGCTTGACCGCAACCTGCGTCCAGCCGCCCGGAGCAGCACCCAGATCGATGATGCGGGTCCCTTCTTCAATCAGCTTAAAGCGATCGTCGATCTCAATCAGTTTAAAAGCCGCACGAGACCGCCAACCCTGCTTGCGGGCCGCCGCGACATACGGATCGTTGAGCTGACGGTTGAGCCAGCGTTGCTGGGCCGTCGTGCGTCCACGCGCTGTTTTGAGCGAAACGGTCTTGTTGCGGGCCGTTTTTGACGTTGCGGAATCACGTGTTGCGTCGTTTTCACCGGGATTGGAAGCACTTTTCAGAGCCTTTCCCGGAATACGCTTCGGTCCCGTATCCTTACTGGAACCGGAACGGGATCTTGGCGACTTCATAGTGTGGCATATGTCCCGAATGGGCCCCTTGAACGGGGCGTGGCATGACGACTGGTCGTGTGGCGCCCCTTGCCGGAACGCTGACCATGATCGCGGGCCATACGCAGCAACATCCCATCGCGCAACCCCCGGTCTGCAATCGTGACGTCTTCGACCGGCCATAAACGATGGATGGCTTCGAAGATTGCGCAGCCCGGCAAGACGAACTTCATACGCTCAGATCCCACGCAGGGATGATCCGCCAGTTCTTGATTATTGAGACGCCGCAGACTTCCAATGGCATCCACCATGCTCGACCCCGGAAGCGTCAGTCCATCAATCGCCGCACGATTATAGCGGGGCAGGGAGAGGGCCACTCCGGCCAGCGTCGTTACGGTTCCAGACGTCCCGATCAGACGTGTCTTTCCGTGTGTAACCTCACGCCGGATGCGATGTACGTTCTCAAAGCCATTCAGATACTCCTGAACATGGCTGACCATCGTCTCATAAGAAGGGCCATGACCTTCACCAAACATTTCCTGCAGCGTGATCACGCCCACAGGAACGCTCGTCGTGCCAATGAGTGTCTGCGTCTCCCGTTCGGGGTCAATCCGCACCCATGCGACTTCGGTAGACCCACCACCGATATCGAAAAGAACGCCCCGATCGGCGCGAACAGGTCGATGTTCCGGCTGACGGAAAAGGGGAGAACAACTCTCAAGAGCCAGCTCCGCTTCTTCACGGGCCGTGATGATATCGATCGTCAGACCCGTCTCATGCTGCACACGCGCCAGAAACTCGCGGCCATTGGCAGCCTGACGACAGGCCTCCGTCGCAACCGCACGAACATGGACCAGAGGCCACTGTCTCATGCGCTCCGCACAGACCCGCAGGGCATCGAGCGCGCGCTTCATGGAATCTTCGGCAAGCCGCCCGCTGGCACGCAGGCCTTCCCCAAGCCGGACAGAGCGGTTGAAACTGTCCACGACACGAAAACCGGTCGGCGTTCCAGCAGCGATCATGAGGCGGCAGTTGTTGGTGCCGAGATCAATGGCGCCAAAGAACGGACCCGTACGTCTTGCAGACGCATGAACAGGCATCGGGCCTGACAGGTTGTGATCCGTTCCGTACCTCATCATATGTTTCGGCTCCCGCTTGCCCGTGATCTGGGACCTTGGAAATGCAGCATGGGGCGCGGGGGACCCTGCTCGCAAGAAAAATATGTGTTTTTTCAAAAAAATGTCCTGATCGCTCTTGCGCCCCACGGGGTCGGTTGATAAACACCCTCTCACCGCTTGGGAGATAGTTTAGCGGTAGAACTACCGGCTCTGACCCGGTCAGCCCTGGTTCGAATCCAGGTCTCCCAGCCAAGAAAATCCTCAGAAAATACCGCAAAAAAAAGAGACTTCCCCTCAGGGGGCAAAGTGCTCTATGAGGACCCGCCAACGGCCGGTCGGCCTTCTGGCCTCCGGTTCACACACATCGCGTCTTTCACGACGCATGACGTAACGGGGGCACGCGGCTCATGACTTCATCTTCCCACACAACAAATCTGAATGAGCGCATCCGCGAAGCGCTGGCTTTCGACGACGTTCTCGTCGAACCGGCAGAATCGTCGGTCCTTCCAGCCCAGACTTCGACGCGCACGCGCCTGACACGCTCCATCGAGCTGAACATCCCCCTGATGTCTTCCGCAATGGACACCGTGACTGAAGACGGCATGGCCATCGCCATGGCGCAGCAGGGCGGCATGGGCGTTATTCACAAGAACCTCTCAATTGAAGAGCAGGCCGAGCAGGTCCGTCGCGTCAAGCGCTTCGAATCAGGTATGGTCGTCAATCCCGTCACGGTCGGTCCGAACCAGACGCTGGCAGAAGTTCAGGCCATCATGGCACGTCATGGCGTCTCCGGCCTCCCGGTCATTGAAGAGGGCAGCGGCGTTCTGGTCGGTATCCTGACCAACCGCGACATGCGCTTCACGACCGACCCAAACACGCGCGTCCGTGACCTGATGACGCATGAAAACCTCGTGACGGTCCTTAACGGCGCGGCACCGGACGAAGCACGCACACTTCTGCACCGCCACCGCATCGAAAAACTGCTGGTGGTTGACGAAGCACAGCGATGCATCGGCCTGATCACTGTCAAGGACATGGACAAGGCCATCGCACACCCGCTGGCCATTAAGGATTCGCAGGGGCGGCTGCGTTGCGCCGCTGCTGTCGGTGTGGGCGAAGACGGCTTCCGGCGCGCCGCCGCACTCGCTGAAGCTGGTGTGGATGTCATCGTCGTAGATACGGCCCACGGCCATTCACACGGCGTTCTGAGTGCCGTCGAAACCCTCAAGAGCCGTCATGGCGGGTTGCAGGTCATCGCCGGCAACGTCGCCACCCCACAGGCCGCCCGCGCCCTGATCGCTGCCGGAGCCGACTGCGTGAAGATCGGTATTGGACCGGGCTCCATCTGCACCACGCGCGTCGTGGCCGGTGTGGGCGTTCCGCAGTTCTCGGCCGTTATGGAAACAGCCGCAGCCTGTCATGAACTGGACATCCCCGCCATTGCAGATGGTGGCGTCCGGACATCGGGCGATATCGTGAAGGCCCTCGGCGCAGGCGCGGATGTGGTCATGGTCGGCTCGCTACTGGCTGGCACGGATGAGAGCCCAGGCGAGACGTTCCTGTATCAGGGCCGCTCCTACAAGGCCTATCGCGGCATGGGATCGCTGGGCGCCATGGCCCGCGGTTCCGCAGACCGGTATTTTCAGGCGGAAGTCCGCGATACGCTCAAACTGGTCCCGGAAGGTATTGAAGGCCAGGTTCCCTACAAGGGGGGCATGTCCGCCGTCATTCACCAACTCGTCGGTGGTCTGAAAGCAGGTATGGGTTATACGGGATCGGCCACGATTGCCGATCTTCAGGTCCGCACCATGTTCCGTCGCATCACGAATGCAGGCCTGCGTGAGAGCCATGTCCATGACGTGACGATCACCCGCGAAGCCCCGAACTACCGCCGGGACTGAACCTCCCTGCATCAAAGTCTCTCGCATTGAGAGGCTAAACGGGCTACGGGGGCGCTATGACCCCCGCAGCCCGTCTTTCAGGCGCCATCGATCTGCTCTGTGCGATCCAGAATGCGCCCCGCCGTCCCGCCGACGCCACAGCCAACGCTTTTTTCCGCGAACGCCGTTATATTGGTGGCGGAGACCGTCGGGCCATTTCCACGATCGTCTGGGATGTCCTGCGTGGCTGGAGACGACTGCAATGGAATCTCCGGGATATTTCCGGCGATATTTCCCCACGACTGATCTGTGCGGCATCGCTCCTTCTTGGCGGAGAGACGATGGAAAATGTCCGTCGGCTTTTCTCCGGGGAGCGTTACGCGCAGAACCCTCTGACGTCTCGCGAGGATGTGGCCCTCAAGGGTTTGGAAGGAAAAGAACTTTCCACCCAGAAGCAGCCACTGGCCGTGCGGCTTGAGTACCCGGACTGGCTGGAGAGCGCGCTCCGTGAAACGTTCGGTAACCGGCTGCCAGACGAAATGGAAGCAATGCTGGGCACGCCGACGCTAGATCTTCGGGTCAACCTGCTCAAGGGAAGCCGGGAACAGGCCGCGCGGGAACTTCGTCGCGAATCGCTTCCGGCGGAAATGACGAAACTGTCTCCGTGGGGTCTGCGTCTCGATGGGCGCCAGCCCGTCACCGCGACGCAGGCTTTTAAAGACGGTCTGGTTGAGATTCAGGACGAAGGCAGCCAGCTTGTGGTCGCGGCCGCCGATGCGCGTGGTGAGCACCGGGTTCTGGATTATTGCGCCGGAGCAGGCGGCAAGACGCTGGCATTGGCGATGACCATGGAAAACCGTGGACATATCGTTGCCTGTGACGTGCATGAGAAACGCCTTGACGGAGCGGTGAAGCGGCTGCGTCGTGCAGGCGTTCACAACGTGGAACGGCATCTGTTGGTGTCCGGAGACAAATGGGCGAAGCGTCGGGCTGGCAGCTTTGATCGCGTGCTTGTCGATGCGCCTTGCTCGGGAACCGGGACATGGCGGCGCAACCCGGATGCACGTCTGCGCCTGACGCCCGAAGACATTCAGGAACTCGTCATCAAACAGGCGCAGATCCTTGATCGTGCAGCATCTTTGGTGAAGCCGGGTGGACGTATGATCTATGCGACATGCTCACTTCTGGCCTGTGAGAACGGCCAGCAGATCGACGCCTTCCTCAAGCGTCGCGATGACTTCAGACGCCTGCCGAAAGAGCAGATGTCCGAACTTCTGCCCGCCGAGTTGCGGAGCAAGGCCCAGTTCTCGCTGACACCATTGCGGGATGGCACGGATGGATTCTTCGCTTGCGTTCTCGAACGCGTCGTGACGGAAGCAAAGACACAAGAGGAAGACGTGGCCGTTACGGCCCCGGTGGCAGAAGATCCTTCCACATAACAAGCGCGTCCACATATCCTTCCGAAGGGTGATCGAATGCGCCCGGCAGCGTTCCGATCACCCGAAACCCCAGTAATTTCCACAGCTCTACGGCGCGCAGATTGGTGCTGACAACGAAATTGAACTGCATGGCGCGAAAGCCGAGTTTCGTCGCTTCAGCAAGTGCTTCCTCGGCCATTGCCCGCCCAGCACCAAAACCGGGTCGTGCAACGAATCCCGCATTGGCGATGTGACTTCCGCCGCCTTTCTGGTTGGCTTGAAGATAGAATGTGCCCACGATTTCATGATCGTGGGTCTGAGCGACATAAACGCGATGCTCGACAGCCATCCAATACGCCAGCGCCTGCTGCCGTCCCCAGTGTCGGGGCAGTGCGTAAGTTTCGCCTTTACGCAACACAGGAGACAGCAGGCGCCAGATTTCTTCCCGATCCAGAGACTGGGCGGGACGAATCAGAAGGTTGTTTCCGGTTTGAGCTGAAGACGATGGCATAACAGGGCTTTCTTCCATGTTTTAGGTGCGCGACGGCATTTGAGGTATGATACCGCTTCGTATCCATCATGCGGAGCCCGTGCCGAATATCCATGCAGTATGACATTCTTATCGGCATTGCCTCGACGTTTGGCGCAGGAATGCTGGCCCAGTGGGTCGCCTGGCGCTTTCGGCTTCCGGCCATTGTCCTTCTCTTCTCGCTGGGTCTGATTTTCGGGCCGGGGCTGGGTATTCTTCATCCTTCCGAAACGATGGGATGGATGTTCCGACCATTGGTGTCACTGCTTGTGGCGCTTGTCGTGTTCGAAGGCGGCATGGCGCTCGATTTCCGCCAGTTGCGCGAAGCCGGGGAGGGTGTCGCACGCCTGACGATGCTCGCGCTACCCATCAACTGGGTTCTGGGCTCTCTGGCAGCACATTACGTGGCCCATCTGGAATGGGGCACCTCCATGCTGTTTGGGGCAATCGTCGTGGTGACGGGCCCAACAGTCGTTCTGCCGCTTCTGCGTAGTGCCAAGCTTCAGCCGCGCGTTGCAGCGTTCCTCCGATGGGAAGCCATCGTCAACGATCCGCTAGGCGCCATTCTGGCTGCAGTCGTGCTTCAACTCATGCTGTTGCATGCGGACGTACATGCAGGCGTCTTCTTCACCCACACACTGCCTGATCTGCTGGGCGCGATTGCCGTCGCGCTCTCTGCAGGCATCCTGCCAGCCTATCTGATCCGGTATCTGTTCACCCGTGATCTGATGCCGGAAATTCTCAAAACGCCCATGTTGATCTCGATGGCATTGGTGATCTTCTCGCTGTGCAATCTGGAAATGGGTGGCGCAGGGCTGATGGCGGTCACGATCTTCGGCATGGCGCTGGCCAATCTTCATATTCCGGGTGTGACAGAGCTCCGGCGTATGAAGGAGTCACTGGTGGTTCTGGTCGTATCGGTGCTGTTCATCATGCTAACAGCCGATCTGCAGCGGAATGTTCTGGCGCAGCTCTCGATTCCGATTTTCGCACTGACGGTAGTGGTTTTATTTGTCGTGCGTCCGTTGGGTATTTTCCTTTCAACTCTGGGGACAAGCATGCCCTGGAAGGAAAAGCTGTTTGTCGGCTGGATTGCGCCACGCGGTATTGTCGCAGCTGCTGTGGCGGGTGAGGCGGGTGTCAGCCTGAAGGAAGCGGGCTATCATTCTGCCGATCTGATCATGCCCGCTGTATTCGCCGTGATTGCCGTTACGATGATCCTACACGGTTTTTCACTTGGCCCGATTGCGCGGCGCCTCAAACTCACACTCTCCAATGATCCGGCAATCGCAATTCTGGGATCAAGCGGATGGTCCATCAACTTTGCGTCCTGTCTGCGCAAGGCAGGGGTGCCAGTTTTGCTGGTCGATAACCGCTCCAGCGCACTTCTGCCCGCCACCCGGCAGGACATTCCAGTACTGCGCGCAGAACTCCTGTCACAACACGGACAGGAATCCCTTGAAGAGCGACCTGCCGACTATCTGATCGCAACAACCGCTGACGGCATTTATAACGGTATGGTCTGCGGGCATCTGGCCCCCACCATGGGACGTCAGCGCGTCTACCAGATCAGCCCAGGGGTGGCGCGGCTCGACTTCTATCACGGCCTGTCACGCGATGCGCGCGGCAAGGTTCTGGGCGAACCGGCGTGGAATTATACGCTGTTCGATACGCTATTCGATCAAGGCTGGCGTTTCAGCGCCACAGAAGCCACCGAAGAGAGCGCCTCAATGTTCGGAAATGACGAAAACAGGCTTGATATTCTCGTCGTGCGCCGCGACGGAGGCATCCTGATCCGTTCAGCTGAAGACAATGACAAAGCCGTACCCCAACCAGGAGATTACATGATCTCCATGGTTCCGCCGGATGTCGAATAAATATGAAGAGACCAAAGTAATATTCTGTCATGACGGCCATAAAATTGAAGATACATCTCAAAAATGACGTCTGATTTTTTACAATAGAATTTCCTCTTTTTCCTCTTCCCTTGCCCGCATGGCACCGCCATCATACAGAAAACGGAGAACTCGCATGGACGTACAGACTTGCGTTTGTTACTGCACTGATCGATCATATCTTTTTCCAACTCTCGTCAGTGCACTTCAGGCGCGCGCTCATGCGGCATCACACATTGCAGACATTATTATTGTCTGCTTTGACGTCGATGCAGAGACAATTTCCGTCGCTCAATCAATATGCAATAAAAATAATATCATTCTCTTCTCAAGATCTGGAAAAGACATAGATGGCGCGCCAGCTATGCTTGGAAGACTGTATCTGGATGAAATTCTACCTGAAAATTATAAAAATATCCTTTATGTCGATGGCGACACGCAGATCAAATCGTCGCTGAACGAATTTCTAGCCTGCGTACCGCCTGAAGGACGCTTTTTCGCTTCAGCCGATCCTATGGTTTTCCTGCTTGAAGATCAGTCAAAAGAAGGAAAGTCAGTCCGGAAGCACTTTCAGGAAATCGGCCTCAATCCTGAGCAATCCAGGCAATATTTCAATACAGGAGTGCTCTACTTCAATCGCTCAGCCTGGGCTGTTATTGCGGAGAAGGCACGGACAATCATTCGGTCTCAGAACACGATGTCCAGATTCCCGGATCAGGACATTCTCAATATTGTTGGCATTGAGCGTGCGCTGCCGATGTCGCTATCGTGGAATTTTCCCGTCTTTCTGCACAATGCCCGGCTTGAGAGCACGATTCAGCCAAAAATTGTCCACTATATGTCTCAGCCAAAACCATGGGACGGCGTCTTTCAGCCATGGCAGGCAGGTGATTATGCCCCATACTCGGCATTCGTTGCAGCTTATCCCGAAATTTCCGGACTATGGAAAAGAAGTTCGCTCCTTCGAAAATTAAAATATTTCGCGCAGCAGCATTACAAACGTTTCTGCGAGACCCGGAAATGGGGGCATGGTGCTGTGCATGCCCTTGTTCTGGACTACGAATCTAAATGCCGTAATGACGCAAAACAGGCCTAACGACTATAATTTCAATAGGGCCCTCAGGACGGCTCTTCCACTGTGATATGCGATAAACCGGCTTCAAGAAGCGCACGGAGGTCCTTTTCCTCAACGGCAATACAGCCCTCCGTGTATCCACTGGCAGGCGGTAGGTGCAGGAAGATCGCCGATCCGCATCCCGACCTGGCTGGCGCATCATTCCACCCCAGAACGATGCAAAGATCGTAAACATGATCGTCACGCCACAGGTTTTCGCATGAGGCCGGGTGAGGAAGCGTTACGGCGCGATTGTAATCAGAATGAGCGGGATCGTCGCACCAGCCATCATTAGGGGCGATAGGCTCGATGGGGAGGCCTGCTGTGCAGTCCGGACGCGATAGACGGTCCGCACGGTAGAAGACGCGCCGGAGTGGCAGTTCCCCGACGGGAGTACGAAGGTCTCCCTCCGTTTTGTCAAGAGACAGGCCGCGTTGTCCGATCAAAGCCGGAATGATTTTCCCCTGAAAGTGAAGAAAAGCGCGGTCTCCAGCGGTTCTCAAAATAGCTTTAGCCATAATGCTGTTTCCTTTTTCAGCTGTACTTGCCATAGTCTGATGCGAAAGCATGCTGCTTTCTTCCCGTTTACCGGGAATGGTAAGTCCGGATGTGCAAGTTACGAACACCGAATTTTTGCGGATGTGTCGTTTCTTCCGTCACGAGAGAACGAGACAGGTTATTATGGCAGGTCCACGCCCCATCCTGGTTGTTGACGATGATGATACGCTCCGTCGTCTTCTGGCGGAGCAGCTTCAGCACGGCGGCGAACTGGAAGCGGTTGAGGCGACGTCCGTTGCCGCAGCACGCGAACTCCTCGCCAAGCCTGGTGCCCGATATGACGCCATGCTGCTGGACATTACCCTTCCTGATGGTGACGGACGCGATTTCTGCGCGGAACTGCGGCGCGCTGGCGTCCGCATGCCAATCATCATCCTGACAGGCTCCGACGACGAACATGACGTGGTGCGCGGCCTTGATGCAGGGGCCAACGACTACGTTGCCAAGCCCTTCCGGATTGGTGAGCTTCTGGCCCGTCTGCGTGCCCAGTTGCGGATTTTCGAGAATAGCGAAGACGCCGTATTTGAAATCGGCCCCTATGCGTTCCGCCCGTCCGCAAAACTGCTGGTCGAAACTGCCCGCAACCGCCGGATCCGTCTAACGGAGAAGGAAGCGGCGATCCTGAAATATCTCTATCGTGCGGGTCAGCGTCCGGTGGCGCGTCAGGTTCTTCTGAACGAAGTCTGGGGTTATAACGCCGCCGTCACCACCCATACGCTTGAGACGCATATCTATCGCCTGCGTCAGAAAATTGAGCCCGATCCGACACGCACGTCGCTTCTGATTACAGAAGGCGGCGGATACCGTCTTGATCCTGAAGGACGTGGCGTTATTGGCTCCGACAGCCTGTCAGCCTAAAGGCTGACAGGCGTGGTGAGGGGTCAGGCTGGATCGAAGTCCAGCACGACCGGGACGTGATCGGAGGGGCTTTCCCAGTCCCGTACGTCCTGTAAGACCCTGATATCCCGCAGGCCCGGCATAAGATCGGGCGTCATCCAGACATGATCCAGCCGCCGTCCGCGGTTGGATTTTTTCCAGTCCTTGTTGCGGTATGACCACCATGTGTAGAGCTTTTCCGGCTCTGGTGTGATCTTCCGCATGGCATCCTGAAATCCTGTCGCCATCCACGCCTTCAGACGTTCGATTTCGGGCGGTGTGTGACTAACGATTTTCAGGAGTTGTTTGTGGCTCCAGACGTCATGCTCCAGCGGCGCGATATTGAGGTCTCCGACCAGAATGCTGCGGGCAGGGGGCGTATTGCTGAACCAACTCGTGGCTTCATCCACAAAAGCGAGTTTGTGGGCGAATTTTTCGTTTTCCACCGGGTCGGGAATATCGCCTCCTGCCGGCACGTAAAAATCATGCAGTAGGATCGGACCGGCCGGGGTCGCAATGCTGGCTGCCACATGTCGGCAATCGGAGCGGGTACACCAGTCGGGCGTACCCGCCACACTCTGCAGCGGATGTCGCGACAGGATCGCCACACCATTATAGCTCTTCATGCCCTTATAGGCCTGATGGGGCAGCCCCATTTCAGCCAGAGCCTGAGCGGGAAAGAGCGGATCCGGGACTTTCGTTTCCTGTAGACAGACGATGTCCGGGGCTTCCTGTTCGACGATCAGCTTCAGCAGAGGCAGTCTGAGTCGAAGGGAATTGATGTTCCAGGTGATGAGACGCATGACGACTGGATCGACCGGATCAGGCGTTTTGACAAGCACCCTCTTGCACACAAAGCTTTCCCGTCCGATCTAGAACGAACCATGACTGATCTGCACAACACGCTCCTGACGCTTGATTCCCATATCGATATTCCTTGGCCGGACCGGCAGGATGCCTGGGCGGAAGATACGCCGAGGCAGGTAAATGTCCCCAAGACACGCAAAGGTGGCCTGAAAGCCGTATGCCTTGCAGCCTATATTCCGCAGGGTTCGCGTGATGAGGCGGGACATGCCGAAGCCTGGGAGCGGGTTCAGGGCATGCTGGATGTCATTTCCGGGATCGAAGGACGTCAGGGCGATCACAGCGCACGCGTCTGTCGGACGGCGGCGGATGTCCGTGCGGCCCATACAGCAGGCGACCTTGCCGTCATTCCGGCGATCGAAAACGGCCATGGGCTGGGCGGTCAGCCAGAGCGTATCGCGGAACTCGCTCGTCGCTATGGTGTGCGCTATATGACGCTGACTCATAACGGGCATAATGCGCTCGCGGATGCGGCCATTCCGCGCAAGGATCTGGCGGACAGCGAAACACTTCACGGCGGGCTGTCAGATCTCGGGCGTGAGGCAATCGCACACATGAACCGCTCCGGCGTTCTGGTAGACGTCTCCCATGCCGCAAAATCGACCATGATGCAGGCCAGTGAAGTCTCCGCCACGCCGGTTCTCGCAAGCCATTCCTGTGCCCGTGCCCTGTGCGACCACCCACGCAATCTGGACGATGAACAACTAGACCGCCTGAAAGAAACGGGCGGCCTGATTCAGGTAACGGCCATGGGGTCATTCCTGAAGAAAGGCGGCGGCGGGACGGTCGAAGATCTGGTGCGCCACATCTTGTATATTGCGAACCGGATCGGTGTGGAGCACGTGGGCATTTCCTCGGACTTCGATGGCGGCGGCGGCATTCCGGGATGGAAAGATGCAACCGAAACCGCAAATGTGACGCATGCCCTTCAGGCAGCTGGGTTCAGTGATGCGGACATTTCTGCCATCTGGGGTGGCAACATGCTGCGCCTTCTGGAGACTGCTGAAAAAGCAACAACGGCACCCTGAACCCAGCATTGAAAACCCGCTTCGACAGACCGAAAAAGAACAGAACATGATCATGGCGGGCAAAACAGGCACCGCTTCGTCCACCATGATCTGTTGAGGCCCTCTCAAGCCTCCTGTCGATCCTTTCCTCCCTTCCAAAAATGCTTCTTGGAAGGGAGGAAGAAAGTAAGAAGTGACTGTTTTCAACAACTTACAAAATATGATTAAAAATTAGGCAATCTGATGGCAGGTCTGGCAAACCGTGGCTTTCATGATTCTGTCACAGACCAGCCCACAGACTTTTCCACAGGTTCAGTGGATGACTGAAGAAGCCCGATGACCGACCTTCCTCCCCAGAACTCCGACCGGCCTGACGACCATGACGAACCCACTGTTTCTTCGGAAAAAAGACAAGGTGTGGAGGCGATCCGCGAGGCCCTAAAGACCATACCATACAGCCCTGGCGTGTATCGCATGCTGAGTGCGAAAGGGGAGGTGCTGTATGTCGGCAAGGCGCTGAGCCTGAAAAAACGCGTCTCATCCTATACCCGCATCAATCAGCTTCCGGAGCGGCTGAGGCGCATGGTGTCGATGACGGTTTCGATGGAAATTGTCATCACGAAAACAGAAGCAGACGCCCTGCTTCTGGAAGCGAATTACATCAAGCGCATGAAGCCGCGCTTCAACATCCTGCTGCGTGACGACAAGAGCTATCCGTGGCTGATGCTGACTGAAAGCCACGAGTTTCCACAAATCACCAAACAGCGCGGCAAACCCGTAAAGGGCGCGACCTACTGGGGGCCGTTTGCCAATGCCTGGGCCGTCAACCAGACGCTCAATCTGGTGCAGCGCAGCTTTCTGCTCCGCTCCTGTTCGGATGCCGTGCTGAACAGCAGGACGCGGCCCTGCCTGCTGTACCAGATCAAACGCTGTTCGGCGCCCTGTGTGGATCGTATTTCCGGGCCTGACTACGCAAAACTGGTTGACGAGGCCCGGCAGTTCCTTTCGGGACACAGCACGGACCTGCAACAGCGCCTGGCTGCCGAGATGGAGCAGGCCTCGCAGGATATGGATTACGAGCGAGCCGCGTCGATCCGGGACAGGATCCGAGGCTTTGCCAGCATTCAGGGCTCCAGCACCGTCAATCCGGCATCGATCAATGACGCCGATATCATGACAATCTGGCAGGAAGCCGGTCAGAGCTGCATTCAGGTGTTCTTCATCCGGGGCAGCCGCAATAACGGCAACCGGGCATTCTATCCGGCTCATGCAGAGGAAGAGACCGCAGCAGACGTGCTGTCGGCGTTCATGATTCAGTTCTACGACAACAAACCGCCCCCGCCCACAATTCTGGCGAACTGCGAAATTCCCGAGCTGAATCTGGTCGAAGAAGCCCTCAGCATCCGGCGCGGACAGAAGGTCGAAATCCTCAGGCCACAACGGGGGGAGAAAAAAGACGTCGTCGAACACGCGGCTCTAAACGCGAGGGAGGCGCTGGAGCGCAAGCTGGCCGAGAATACCGGACAGCGCAAACTTCTCGAAGGGGTAGCGGAGGTCTTCGGTCTTCCGGAAACGCCACAGCGCATCGAAACCTATGACAACTCCCACATCATGGGACAGGCGCCTTATGGCGTGATGGTTGTCGGTGGCCCTGAAGGCTTCAACAAACGTGCTTACCGCAAATACGGGATCAAGGGTCCGGTCGCGCCGGGAGATGATTTCGGCATGATGCGTGAAGTCATGGAACGCCGGTTCGGGAAACGACCGGAAAACGGAGAGCGGCCGGAGGACTGGCCGGATCTGCTTCTCATCGACGGCGGCCTTGGGCAGTTCAATGCCGTGCGAAAGGTATTGGCCGATATCGGCGTTACCGGAATTCCGATCGTGGCCATCGCCAAAGGGCCGGACCGGGATGCCGGACGGGAATGGTTCTTCACAGAGACAAAACCGCCCTTCCAGCTCCCTCCAAGAGACCCGGTTCTCTATTATCTGCAAAGACTGCGTGACGAGGCGCATAGATTCGCGATCACCACCCACCGGGCAGGACGCTCGAAAGGCTTACGCAGCTCCGAACTGGATAATGTGCCAGGAATCGGCGCCGCGCGGAAAAAGGCTCTTCTCAATTATTTCGGCTCGGCAAAATCGGTCAGACAGGCGAGTCTTGAGGAGCTGGAAAGCGCCCCCGGCATCAGTTCGAGCACGGCAACTGCCATATATGGGCATTTCCATCCTGAATGGGTCCAGAAAGCCTCAACCGATCATCGCAGCCCCTGAGACCCGTTCGACGATTTACACGAAAAATACATCTTTCGCGGACACATTGGCGCATACCGGTATGAGGGAAACTGTTCTAGACTGAGCGTGATGCTGACAGATCTGCCAAACATTCTGACACTGCTGCGTATCGCGTCCATTCCCGTACTGGTCGTGCTGCTCTCCGTGCATTCACCGACCGCGAATGTGATCGCCTGCGTGTTCTATACGGCCGCATGCATCACGGACTATCTGGACGGAGCACTGGCCCGTCGCTGGCAGCAGCTGTCCGAGCTGGGCCGGATGATGGACCCAATCGCAGACAAGCTTCTGGTCGGATCACTTCTGCTGGCTCTGGCAGGGCTAACGCAACTGCCTGTCTACTCGCTCTATGCAGCGATCATCATCATGATCCGCGAAATTCTGGTCAGCGGCTTGCGGGAATACATGGCGTCCCAGCGGGAGACGCTTCCATCGACGCGATTGGCGAAATGGAAGACCGGTATCCAGATGGTGGCGATCGGTTTTCTGATCGGTGGGGATGGAGCCGCAGGAATGCTGGGGCTTTCGTTTCTGCCGGCAACGCTGATTGGCGGAATCCTCCTTTGGTTCTCGGTCATTCCGACCGTCATCAGCGGCTGGGGATATCTGACCGCAGGGTTAGCCCGCATCATGGCGGGACAATCCCGTAAATCATCCAAAATCGGCTTCTGAGGTCATAAGGCGAAAGAATTGTAGCGTTCTTCGACTGTCTTCATCTGGCGCTCCGTTACAAGGACCGCTAAAGGTCATGGATTGACCTCGTGGGAGTAAGAAATGCGGAAGACCGCTCTGCTGGCACTACCTCTCGCTCTGAGCGGCTGTTCAGGCATGGGCAAGTATATCCGCGACACGATGGTCTGGACGGCGCTCGATAATCCGAACGGCCCTCATGGTGACAGCGAGAATATTCATCGCGCCCGCGGTGAGAAATACTCCGAAACTCCAATTCTTCCCGAAAGCGGAAATATCTGGCCCGGGGCCCCACAACCGCTCCCGACGCTCAAGGATGTCGAAAACCCCAACAGTACGTTCAGCCACGCTCTCGGCGATCCGGCGACCTACTTTGGCGGTGCTGCACTTGACGAAAACTTCATGGGCGGAATCGCTGGCAAGGGCGCTCTTGGAGCCTCCGGCCCGCAACTCATGCAGGGCCAGAGCCTGTCAGTCGGGGAAGGTGCCGATACGCATCAGGGTGTGTCACACGACCGTAGCCATCTTATTCCGACGCTTCCTTCGTCAGTTCCCGACAGTGCGGCCCGCTTTCTGAACAAAAGCCCCAGCAAGGCCATCATCATTCCTAACGGAGATGGCACCAGCACAGTTATCGGCCCGGACGGAAGTGTGAAGGTCATTCACGGAACAACCTTACCTCCCACACAATGAGGGTCTACTGACGGACCAGAGCCGTCAGCATTTTACCATATCAGGCGTCCGTCTTTAATACTGACGGAAAAGGGCGATCAACCGTCCCTGAATGTTCACACGCTCTGCTGGGAAGATGCGCGTTTCGTAATCCCGGTTCGCAGCTTCCAGTGCGATCATTGATCCGCGACGGCGTAGCTTTTTGAGCGTCACTTCCTGTCCATCAATGAGGGCAACGATAATCTGTCCATTTTCGGCCGTCTCACGTCGCCGAATAATGGCGATGTCTCCATCCAGAATTCCAGCCTCGATCATCGAATCGCCAGCCACCGTGAGGGCGTAATGCTCTCCGGTGCCCAGAAGCGAAATGGGAACTTCGATCCTGTCGCTGTCGTCCTGCATGGCTTCAATCGGCAAACCCGCTGCGATACGACCATAAAGAGGAATGCTGACGGTCTGACGATCATTGGCGACACTGGCTTCGGAGAAGGCTCCATCAAGGCCCGTCTCGCCCTGGCTCAGAACAGCCGGGACAAAACCGGTTTCCGGAGCCAGAGCGGCAACAGGAGCTTCCGTACCCATATGGGGCAGACGCAGCACTTCGAGCGCCCGTGCACGGTGATGGTGCCGACGCAGAAAGCCACGTTCTTCCAAAGCGGAAATCAAGCGATGGATGCCCGATTTGGAACGTAGTTCGAGGGCATCTTTCATCTCATCGAAAGAGGGCGAATATCCCGTGCGGCGGAGATGATCGTCGATATACAGCAAAAGCTGGTGCTGCTTACGGGTCAGCATACAGGCGCTCCCATGCGCCTCGGCGGAGGCAGGTCAGAACAGGACACAGAATGACGGGCATCCTGCATTTGTTCCTTATAGGTTCCCACCTGTTGCCCTTCAAGCAAAGAGACGCACCGACAGAGTTATCCAGCAAGAATTTTTAAGCTTCAAACTCCTTGAAACTACAGGAAAACCGCTAAATCGTGCGCAAAGGTCTTGACCTGCGGGCCACAAATCAGCATGGTGCGCCAAATCTAGAGATCAACATGCTGCATCGACACCTTCGAGCGGCATAAGTTATGGCGAAAGCCCGAGGGTATCATGGGAAAGAGCAACGTTATTCAGATCCGGCTCGTTTCGTCAGCTGAAACCGGCTACTTCTACGTCACGAAGAAGAATGCCCGTTCCGCTACGGGAAAGATGGAAGTGCGCAAGTACGATCCGGTCGCACGCAAGCACGTCGTGTTTCGCGAAGCCAAGATCAAGTAAGGCTGCATCCAGCAGTCTTTATAAAAAAAGCGGCCTTCGGGCCGCTTTTTTTATGCTCTGAGAGCTGTTCGTTTTAACTACTGCTTAGAACAGCTTGTCATGCGGTCCGTAAGGAACAACCAGATCGCCGCTGCGCGTCAGGTTCATCGTGGCACGCGCACGCTCATCCAGCATATCAGCGTCCAGCGCTTTCTCCTTGAGGGCAACGACACGGCGACGCCAGACATTCTGCTCGTCATCAGCGTCCTGCCGGGCCTGAAGCGCATCCTTTTGAAGCTGGGTCTGCTCCTGATAGGCATGAATCCCGTGCGCTCCATGCAGAGCGTTCCAGCCGAAATAGGCGGTAAGCGACAGAAAAAAAGCCGGAGGAGCTACGGCGCGGACACCACGCTTGATAAGTCGGATCAGTGTCACGTCGCGAAAACTCCGTTCTGAGAGACTGTATCAGTCTATATCAGTCATTTGTGACCAGACAATGAATGATACGGACATCAATCATATTCAGGCACAAAAAAGGCCTCATTCCGGGGAGGAATGAGGCCTTGGCTCAGTCTCAGGAGTTTCTGAGAATGTTGCGACCGGCATAACGGGCCGCACTGCCGAGCTGCTGCTCGATGCGAATAAGCTGGTTGTACTTGGCCGTACGGTCAGAGCGGGAGAGGGAGCCTGTCTTGATCTGGCCGCAGTTCGTGGCGACCGCGAGATCAGCAATGACGGAGTCTTCCGTCTCGCCCGAACGGTGGCTCATGACGCAGGCGTAACCGGCCTTGTGAGCGGTTTCGACGGCTTCCAGCGTCTCGGTCAGCGTGCCGATCTGGTTGACCTTTACCAGCAGTGCGTTACCGGTTCCGGCCTTGATGCCGCGACGCAGACGCTCGGGATTGGTGACGAACAGATCGTCTCCGACCAGCTGGAGCTTCTTGCCCAGACGGGTCGTCAGTTCTGCCCAGCCTTCCCAGTCATCTTCCGCCAGACCGTCTTCGATGGAGACGATCGGATAGCGGTTGGCCAGATCTTCAAGGTAGGAAATCATGCCCGAGGCATCAAATTCCTTACCTTCGCCCTTCAGATTGTAGCGTCCATCCGCATAGAACTCGGTCGCGGCACAGTCGAGAGCGAAGGTCACGTCTTCACCCAGTCGATAGCCGGCGGCTTCAACAGATTTTGCAATGAAACCAAGAGCTTCATCCGCAGACTTCAGATTCGGCGCGAAGCCACCTTCATCGCCGACATTGGTGTTGTGACCGGCTTCAGACAGACCTTTCTTCAGGCGTGCGAAGATTTCGGAGCCCATACGGATGGCATCCGCAATCGTCGGCGCGCCGACCGGCTGGATCATGAATTCCTGAATGTCGATCGGATTGTCGGCATGCTCGCCACCATTGACGATGTTCATCATCGGCACGGGAAGCAGGTGCGAATAAGCGCCACCAACATAGCGGTACAGCGGCAGTTCCAGTTCCTCGGCGGTCGCCTTGGCAACAGCAAGCGAGACGCCGAGAATGGCGTTGGCACCCAGACGGGATTTGTTGGACGTTCCGTCCAGATCGATCATCGCATTGTCGATAGCGATCTGATCTTCGGATTCGGCCCCCTGAAGCACTTCAAGAATGTCGTTCTCGACGTGACTACAGGCCTTCAGGACGCCTTTGCCGCCATAGCGGGACTTGTCACCATCACGCAGTTCCACGGCTTCATGTGCGCCTGTGGAAGCACCGGACGGGACGGCTGCACGGCCGCGGGCACCGGAGGACAGCTCGACTTCGACCTCGACAGTGGGATTGCCGCGGCTGTCCAGGATTTCGCGGGCGATGATATCAACGATAGCGCTCAATGGAAGCTCTCCTGGGATGCGTGAACCGGGTTGGCTCGTGACCGTTCTGAATGGAACAGCTATTTCAAGTCTCAAAATCACGCCGTGAGGTCAACGACGACATGCGCCTTCCTTTTCCCATTTTCGTGCTTGGCATTGCCGGACTGATCCCCTTCATGACGCTTGGAGGGTGGATTTTCCTTGCCGGACTGTTTACGCCGCTGCCGCATCTGAAGATCATTCTGCTGGCGTATGGTGCCTGCATCCTGTCATTTCTGGGGGCCGTACACTGGGGGCTGGCCATGGAACGGCCGGACATCATTACGGTCGGCGGCACGTCACAGCAGGACCGGCAGCGCCTTGTGCTGGGTGTCTGCCCTGCGCTCTGGGCATGGCTTGCCCTCTGCATCGGCGTTCTGGGTCATGTCCGGGCCGGGTTCGGGCTGGAAATCATCGGTTTTGTCGGGACGTTCTTGGTGGAACGGGAAGCCTGGAGGAAGGGGGCGCTTCCCCCAGGTTATCTGCCGCTGAGAGCCGGACTGACGGCTATTGCGGTACTGAGCTTGTTTCTGGCTGCTTTGGCACCGTCCGGCAGTTAGGCCGGAAAGGATTTCGCCAGAGCGTCAAAGGCTTTCAGGCGCGTCAGGAAACTGCGCATTTCATGGAGCGGCACCATAGTCGGACCATCGCTTGGAGCATAGTCCGGGTCCTGATGTGTTTCGATGAAAACAGCCGCCACACCAATGGAGAGGGCTGCACGAGCGAGGGGTTCCACGAATTCACGCTGCCCCCCCGTTGACGCTCCAAGGCCACCCGGCTGCTGCACGGAATGTGTCGCATCGAACACGACGGGATAGCCCGTCTGCGCCATGATCGGCAGGCCGCGCATATCGCTGACAAGCGTGTTGTAACCGAAACTCGTGCCCCGATCGCAGAGCATGATGCGCTCATTGCCGGTTGAGGCAATCTTGGCCGCGACGTTCGCCATGTCCCACGGTGCGAGGAACTGACCCTTCTTAACGTTGATGGCACGACCGGTTTCGCCCGCCGCCAGCAACAGGTCCGTCTGGCGGCACAGAAATGCCGGGATCTGCAGAACATCTACGGCCTGAGCGGCAGGTGCGCACTGCTCGGCAGTATGCACATCCGTCAGGACGGGAACGCCGAATCGTTCGCGGATGCTGGCAAGGATCTCCAGACCGGCATTCATACCCACACCACGCGCAGCGTTGACCGAACTCCGATTGGCCTTGTCGAAGCTGCTTTTATAGATCAGCCCGATTCCGAGTTCGCGGCAGATGGAGGAGATGGCATCGGCCATCTCCGTTGCATGCTCGCGGGATTCGATCTGGCAGGGGCCAGCGATCAGCGTGAAAGGCTGATCCTGACCGACCGTGAGGTCTCCAATCCGGAAGCTCACTTGTTGTGAGCCTCCTTGACGGCGGCACCAATAAAGCCCGCGAACAGGGGATGCGGGTCGAAGGGTTTGGACAGCAGTTCCGGATGGTACTGCACGGCCACGAACCATGCGTGATCCGGGTATTCGACCACTTCCGGCAGCACGCCGTCGGGGGAAAGGCCAGAGAACCGCAGACCTGTCTTTTCCAGACGATCCTTGTAATGCGCGTTGACTTCCCAGCGATGACGATGGCGCTCACGGATTTCCGTACGGCCATAAATTTCGGCTACGCGGGAACCGGGAACCAGCTTTGCCGGATAGGCACCAAGACGCATCGTGCCGCCCAGATCGCCGCCTTCACGACGGCGGAGCAGTTCGCCCCCACGCGCCCATTCCGTCATCAGACCGACAACAGGCTCGTCCGTCGGACCGAATTCAGTGGAGGATGCTTTAGGAAGACCGGCAAGTGAGCGCGCGCACTCGACTACGGCCATCTGCATGCCAAAGCAGATCCCGAGGAACGGAATATTGTTCTCGCGGGCATAACGGACAGCCTGGATTTTGCCCTCGGCACCGCGTTCACCAAAGCCGCCGGGAACAAGGATCGCGTCTGCATCCTTCAGGCGCTCGGCGATATTACCGTTCTTTTCGAACTCTTCCGATTCGATCCAGTCCAGATTGACCTTCACATGATTGGCGATGCCACCATGCAGCAGAGCTTCGGCCAGCGATTTATAGCTGTCGAGCAGAGCTGTGTACTTACCGACAACAGCCACGCGGACTTCGGCTTCGGGTTCGCGAATCGCATGAACGATCTTTTCCCAGCGCGAGAGGTCTGGCTTGCTGTCATAGGGCAGACCGAAATAGCGCAGGACTTCCTGATCCATTCCCTCGTTGTGGTAGGAAATGGGGCAGGCATAGATCGTGTCCACATCGAGCGCCGCAATGACGGCTTCCGGACGGACGTTACAGAAATTGGCGATCTTGCGACGCTCGTTGTCCGGGATGGGACGGTCCGAGCGGCACAGCAGCATCTGCGGCTGGATACCCACATTCTGCAGTTCCTTGACGGAATGCTGCGTCGGCTTGGTCTTGAGTTCGCCCGCTGCCGGAATGTAGGGCAGAAGCGTCAGATGCACACACATGGTCTGGGCATGGCCCAGATCATTGCGGAGCTGACGGATGGCTTCAAGGAAGGGCAGACTCTCGATATCGCCGACCGTGCCGCCGATCTCCACCAGCACGAAATCGTAATCGTCCGTGCCCGTGACCACCACGTCCTTGATGGCGTCCGTGATATGCGGAATGACCTGCACGGTCCCGCCCAGATAGTCGCCGCGACGTTCGCGCGCGATCACATCCGAATAGATCCGCCCTGTCGTGGTATTATCAGCCCGGGAGGCATGAACGCCCGTGAAGCGCTCATAATGACCGAGATCGAGGTCAGTTTCCGCCCCGTCATCGGTAATGAACACCTCGCCGTGCTGATACGGGCTCATGGTGCCCGGATCCACGTTGAGATAGGGGTCCAGTTTGCGCATGCGGACCTTGTATCCGCGCGCCTGGAGGAGAGCAGCGAGGGCCGCGGAAGCGATGCCCTTGCCGAGAGAAGATACCACACCGCCGGTGATGAATACGAAACGCGTCATGGGCGGTCTTCATACACTGCCGACGTAGGGCAGGGGAAGCGAAGAGACGCGTCTGTGTGAAAGATCCCCGTTAAAAAATCTGAACGGGGATTTTCAGGCGCGGTCAGTGAGCGGGCGTGGACGCCGGAGCAGCAGGCGTTGCCGGTGCTGTAGCGGCGGGCGGCTGGGCCAGAATGTCACGCGAGCCGACGCCCGAGGAGGCACCACGGTTCATGACGGCCAGCACCAGGCACAACAGCATGAAAATTCCGGCCAGAACCGACGTGGCCCGCGTGAGCAGCGTTGCCGTTCCGCGGCCACTCATGAACGAGCCCATCCCCTGGCCGCTGCCAATGCCGAGGCCGCCGCCTTCGCTGCGCTGGATGAGGATCACCCCGATCAGCGCCAGTGTGACCAGCAGGTTGAGAGCAAGCAGAAGAGTGGTCATGAACGATAGGGTCCGGACAATGGTTGGGCAGACAGGCGGAGAGAGGCTGATTCGGCAATGCGCAGAAAGCTCTTCGCTTCCAGACTGGCACTGCCCACCAGCACCCCTCCGAGCGACCCGATGGAAAAAATGGTCGGCGCCTGAGCCGGTGTTACGGAGCCGCCATACAGGATCGGGACACGAATGTCATCCATCTTGAGACGCGACTGCAACAGTCCGTGAAGCAAAGAGAGGGTCCGTTCAAGCTCCTCAATCGGCGGAACGGAGCCGCTTCCGATGGCCCAGACCGGCTCATAGGCCAGTACGCCATTGAAATTATCTGTCAGCGACCCTTCGACCTGCGTTGCCAGAACGGTGGTCGTCCGCCCTTCGAGGCGCTCCTCCATCGTCTCGCCGATACAGACGATGGGAATAAGCCCGGCAGCCTCGGCCGCCTCGACCTTCCGGCGGATCAGTGCATCGGTTTCGCCATGGGCCTGACGACGCTCGGAATGACCGAGGATGACATACTGCACCCCCAGATCGGACAGCATATCCGCCGAGATATCGCCGGTATGTGGACCGGACGAGGTCGTATGGCAGTCCTGCGCACCAAGGTGCAGTAGTGTATCCGGGCCTGCGGCATTGATGATGCCGTGAACGCTCGCAAGCTGGGTGAAGGGCGGACACAGAACGAGCCGCACATCATCTGGAAGGGCGTCTGCGCCCTCGGCGACGGTACGGGCCAGACGGGTGGACTGCTCACGCAGCCCGTGCATCTTCCAGTTACCAACGACAAGTCTTGGGGATGGGATCACTCTTCCTCCTTGGTGGCGATAGCAGCGGGATAACCGCTCAATCGGGGCTTAAGGACCGGACGGGGGCTAAAAGGATGCTTTCCGTTCCGGTCTGCTTCTGGTCAAGCCGTTCTCACGACATTATGGTGCGGCAAGTTTAGCGGTCCTACCGTGTCCGCACCATCCCGTCATCCGGATCTGCCCTGACCCCATGATTATCTCGCTCCGCCACCTGTTTGTTGACTCCTGGATTGGCCGTGCCGCCGCTCTTCTGATCTTTCTGGCCTTTATCGGCTGGGGCGTAGGAGATGTTTACTCCAATCTGGGCGCGACAGGGTCCAACGAAATCGTGCGCATCTACGATCGCAGCATCACTCCGGACGATTTCAGCCGAGCACTTTCAGCCCAGCTTCCCGCCGTCGCCAAGCAGATCGGACTTGCCGATCCCTCCAAACTGCCCAAGAGCGAGGTGGAGCAGATCGCCCGACAGACGCTTCAAAATCTCGTGATGCAGAACGAGATCCAGCTTGCCGCCGAGCGCGCAGGCATGATGGTGCCCGACGATCTGGTTCGGCAGGATATTTTCGCGATCCCCGCTTTCCATGACGCGGCCGGAAAGTTTGACCGAAGCATCTTTAACGACCGTCTGACCCGGATGGGTCTGACTGAAGGCAAACTGATTCAGGTCGTTCGCGAGGATATTGCGTCCCGTGGTCTGTTGCAGGGGATCGGTCAGGCCGTAGTCGCGCCCCCGTCATTGACGGAGCGCATGCTGTCTTTCGATGCGAACCAGCGCGTTTTTGATATGGTGGAAATCCCGTTTGCGAGCGGCACTGTGACTGCGCCTCCCACAGACGAACAGCTTCACCGCTTTTATGACAACCACCCGCAGATGTTCCGCACGACAGAATATCGTCATGCCAAGATGGTCGTCATGACGGCGGACAGCGTTGCCAAGACAATCGAGGTTCCGGACGACGTTCTTCACCGGCTGTACGATTTTCAGGCGCGCACCTATGACATGCCCGAGACCCGCACGCTTCAGGTTCTGACTTTTACGGATCAGGCGAAAGCCGCTGCGGCAGCGACCGCATGGAAAGGCGGACTTTCCTGGGACGATATCCAGAAGAAGTTTCCCGAAGCCGCTGCCGTGGCCCTGCCATCGGTTCGGCAGAGCGATATTCCCAACCCCGAACTCGCCAAGGCCGCTTTCGCTGCACAGCCTGACCGCATTTCCGGCCCGGAAAAGACCGGAATGGGATGGGTCGTTTTCAACATCACGGCCGTCGTGGCGCCTCACAAAACAACATTCGAGCAGGCAAAAGGCGATCTGAAAAAGCAGGTCCAGACGCAGGAAGCTGCTGAGGCTCTTCAGGCACGCCAGAAGCAGTTTCAGGACGCGGTTGCCGGTTCTTCGACGCTGGAACAGATCCCGGGTGATCTCGGCGCCGTTCCGGCTGCGGGAACGCTGGACTCCAATGGCATGACGCAGGACGGTCTGCCCGCACCCATCCCGGGTGATGAGGCTCTGCGTCAGGCCATCGTTCATCAGGTCTTCACGCAGTCCAAAAATGCCCAGCCGACAGTGGTCAACGGCCCGAATGGCACCTTCTTTTCGGTACTGGTTGACGAGGTCCGCCCCGGAACCCTCAAGCCTTTCGACAGCGTACGCGATCAGGTCGTTCAGGCATGGACTGCCGAGCAGAAGCGCCGCGCCGCCAATCTGCGCGCAACAGCTTTGTTCGGCACTGCAAAGTCCGGCACACTTCGCAAGGCCATGGACGGGCAGCCGGAAGCTTCGACCCTTCGCCAGGACGTGAGCGTCTCGCGTGTTCATCCCGATCAAAGCCTGCCCCAGAACATCCTGCGCGGGATCTTTGATCTCAAGCCGGGTACGACCGGGATGTTTGAAACGCCGGATGCATTCTGGCTCGTTAACGTGACGGCCGATCGCCCTGCTTCGGCAGAAGACCTGAAATCCCTCGGCACCCGTCTTGTGGACGATTATCGTCAGTCCATGCAGTCCGATATTCCGATGGTTCTGAGTGCTGCGATGGAAAAGGCTTTTCCGCCCTCGCATATCAATATGGCGCTCTACAATCAGGTCGTAGCGGCCGCGGCTCCGGCCAGCGCACCCGCACCAGAAAACGGGGCACACTGATGGGTATCGTCTACAGCATTGAGGCTGCCGATCTCCTGACGCCTGTTTCGGCGTTTCTCAGATTATCGAACCTGTCGGATGATGCGTATCGGCTTCTGTTTGAAAGCGTCGAAGGTGGTGCTGCACGCGGGCGTTATTCCGTCATAGCTCTGCTGCCGGATCTGGTCTGGAAGTCCCGGGACGGAAAGGTCACGCTCGACGGCAAACCCATCGACGGAATACCGCTCGAGACACTCAAGACCATCGTGGACGAAAGCCAGATGGATCTTCCGAGCGGAATGCCTCCCATGATCGGGGGCGTGTTCGGCGTGCTGGGCTACGACATGGTGCGGCAGATGGAGCGTCTGCCGAATGCTCCGGTCAACGATCTGGAGCTTCCGGAAGGGATCATGATCCGTCCGCGTCTGTTCGCGGTCTTTGATTCCGTGCGGGACGAACTGACGCTGGCCGTGCCGGTCCGTGGAGATACGACGGACGCGGAAGCTCACGCGCTTCTGAACAGGGCGCGGTCTGCTCTGTCCGCCCCTCTGGGAGACGCGCGCGAGACGCTGCCTGCAGGTACAGAACTGGAAGCTCCGGTCTCCAACATGACGCAGCAGCAGTTTGAAGACCATGTCCGCAAGGCGCAGGACTATATTGCGGCGGGCGATGCCTTCCAGATCGTGCCGAGCCAGCGCTTTACGACACCATTCCCCCTCTCACCGCTCTCGCTCTATCGCAGCCTGCGGCGGGTCAATCCGGCGCCGTTCCTGTTCGTGATGGAGCTTGAGGATTACGCCCTCGTTGGCTCGTCACCAGAAATTCTGGTCAGGTTGCGGGACGGCGAAGTCACGGTGCGGCCGCTGGCGGGCACCCGTCCGCGCGGTGCAGACCGCGATGAGGATCTGGCTCTGGAAAAAGAGCTTCTGGCAGACCGCAAGGAACTGGCCGAGCATCTGATGCTGATCGATCTGGGACGCAATGACGTAGGCCGCGTCTCGAAGCTCGGGACTGTCGCGGTGCCGGAGCAGTTCGTCGTCGAGCGCTACAGCCATGTGATGCATATTTCCTCGACCGTCACGGGCCAGATCAAGGATGGCAGCACGGCGATGGATGCGCTTGTGGCTGCGTTCCCCGCAGGAACCCTGACAGGCGCCCCCAAGATCCGCGCCATGGAGATCATCGACGAACTGGAGCCGACACGACGCGGGCCATATTCCGGCTGCGTCGGATATTTCGGCGCGGACGGCGAGATGGACACCTGCATCGGACTGCGCATGGCCGTTCTCAAGGACGGCAACATGTATGTGCAGGCCGGATGCGGCGTCGTTGCGGACAGTGATCCGAATGCCGAATTCCGTGAGACACAGGCCAAGGCCCGCGCACTCTTCCGGGCGGCGGAAATCGCGGTCGCAACCGCGGCCAAAGCCTGACGGAGAGCCGAAACACGATGTGTTGTTTGACGAAAAGAGACGCGAAGGTCATTCTGTCGCCATGATCCTTCTCATCGACAATTACGACAGCTTCACGTTCAACATCGTCCATCATCTGGGCGCTCTTGGAGCAGCATGTGATGTGCGTCGCAACGATGCGCTGAGTGTCGACGAGGCTCTGGCGCTTGATCCGGCTGCTATCGTAATCTCACCCGGTCCCGGTGCCCCCGCGGAAGCGGGGATCTGCTGTGATTTGATCCGCGCGGCAGCAGGACGTGTGCCGGTTTTTGGCGTGTGCCTTGGTCATCAGGCCATCGGGCAGGTCTTCGGTGCAGAAGTCGTGCGGGCGCCCGTGCCGATGCACGGCAAGATCAGCGCCGTGCATCACGACGGAACGGGGGTTTTTGCCGGATTGCCCGATCCGGTAGATGTTGTCCGTTATCACAGCCTGACGCTTCGGCCCGACAGCATTCCCGAGACTCTGGTCGTCAATGCGCGGACGGAAGATGGGGTCATCATGGGTGCGCGCCATCGCGACTATCCCATACATGGCGTTCAGTTCCATCCTGAGAGCATCGCTTCCGTCGCCGGACGCGAACTGCTGGCCAATTTCCTGACGATTGCCGGAATCCCGGTCGTGACCTCGCAGGCCGCCTGACGGTGGGAACTGAGTTTACAACGCTTTTGCACAAAGCTGCTTCGGGACAGGTTCTCAGCAATCAGGAAGCAGAAACCGCTTTCCACGCCATCATGGCAGGAACGGTTGATCCGGTTCATCTCTCGGCTTTTCTGACGGCTCTGAAACTCCGTGGAGAAACTCTGGCCGAGCTGACGGGTGCCGTGAAAGCCGTCCGGCATCACATGACACTCCTGCCGGATGTTCCAGCTGGGGCGATTGATGTTTGCGGAACGGGCGGGGATGGCCTGAAGACGCTGAACGTCTCGACGGCTGTGGCCTTCGTGCTCGCCGGTCTGGGCGTTCCCGTCGCCAAACATGGCAACCGCGCGCTCTCGTCAGCCACGGGCGCGACGGATGTTCTGGAAGTTCTGGGCATTCCACCAACCGATGATCTGGCCCTGCAAGGCAGGCGTCTGCGCGAAGACGGTCTGGTCTTTCTGGCAGCCCCCCAGCATCATCCTGCGATGCGTCATGCGGCACCGGTGCGCAAGGCGCTGGGTTTTCGGACATTGTTCAATCTGCTCGGACCCCTCTGCAATCCCGCTCAGGTGCGCCATCAGCTGATCGGCGTATTTGATGGACGCTGGTGCGAGCCGGTTGCAAAAGCACTCGGTACATTGGGGAGCCTGTCTGTCTGGGTTGTGCATGGCGCGACCCCGGAGGGTGGCAGTGACGAACTGACCCTCGCTGGCCCCTCTCAGGTCTCGGCTTGGGAGAAAGACGCTCTTTTTTCGTTTGAGATCGAACCGGATATGGCAGACCTGAAGGCAGCTCCGATCTCCGCCATCCGCGGCGGTGATGCCCAGACCAACGCGACCGCACTGCTTTCCCTGCTGGAAGGCGCCGGTGGCGCTTACCGTGATACGGTTCTTCTCAACGCGGCCGCGGCCCTGCATGTGGCAGGACGCGGCGATATCGTGAAGGGCGGGACGATTGACGTTCCGGCTTTCCGTCGCAATGTAGGTCTGGCGGCAGAGTCCATCGACCGTGGGCTCGCCCGCGCCGCGCTTGAGCGGGCGCGTCTGTCAGCTCATTCCCCGACTCATTCCATTGCTTCCACAGACGCAGGACGATCATGACATTCATGCACCATCGACCGGCGATGACATATTCGCCCGAGGGAACAGAACAGTTTCCGGACCCGGAAGTTCCGGAAACGACGACCCCTCCCATCAAAAATCCGGAAGCGGAAACCGCTGCCGACCGGAGTGATGTTCTGGCACGCATCTGCGCGCGTACGCGGGTGGACATCGAGCAGCGCTCGCAGATCATGTCGCTTAAGGACATCACAGCGCGGGCGCGGGAAGTCACCACTCCCACACGGGGGTTCGGGCAAGCGCTTCAGCATCTGACGGCAGACCGTCAGGTCGGGCTGATTGCAGAAATCAAGAAAGCATCTCCCTCCGCGGGAATCCTGCGTCCGGACTATGATCCGGTGAAAATTGCGCAGGACTATCAGGCCGCTGGCGCCACCTGCTTGTCCGTTCTGACGGAAGGCTCGTGCTTTCATGGCAGCACGGAAGATATCCGCGTTGTTCGCGAAGCCTGCAGTCTGCCGATTTTGCGCAAGGACTTTATCCTTGACCCTTGGCAGGTCCATGAAAGCCGTCTGATCGGGGCCGACTGCATTCTGCTGATCATGGCAGTGCTTACGGAAACGCAGGCCGCCGAACTGATCGCGATTGCACGTGGACTAGATATGGATGTCCTGCTGGAAGTCCATGATGAAGCCGAACTGAACCGGGCGCTGGCACTCGATACATTCCTGATCGGGATCAACAACCGTAACCTGCGCACTCTGAAAACCGATATCCAGACGACGATCGATCTGGCGCCGATGGTGCCGCCGGATCGTCTGGTCGTCTCTGAAAGTGGCATCCGGACGCAGGATGACATGATGAAGGTTGGCGCAGTTGGCGCGAGCGCCGTGCTGGTCGGTGAGAGCCTGCTGCGTGAGCCCGATCCGGGCGTGGCGGCACGTCGACTGCTCGGTTTTATTTAAACTCCGGCCGCCTTTCGGGGCGGTCAGGGCCGTTTTTTCACGGCATATCCCTCAGATCGGGGCGTTTCGCGCAAGCGGAACGTGGTCTGGCTTTTGGTGGCTTCTGCCGCTAAGAGCATGCGGGATTTTATGCATTTCCATCAGGAGACCGTCATGGACGAGACACCGTCCGCTTCAGGCCGGAGCAACGGTCCGGCCCTTTCGCCGGAGACCATGAAGCGCGCTTACAGGGACATGCTTCTTGTCCGGCGTTTCGAGGAAAAAGCCGGACAGCTTTACGGCATGGGTCTGATCGGCGGCTTCTGCCATCTTTATATCGGGCAGGAAGCCGTTGTGGTCGGGATCGGCCTCAACATGAAGCAGGGCGACAAGTCCATCACGTCCTATCGTGACCACGGACAGATGCTCGTGGCGGGTATGACGCCGCGCGGTGTGATGGCGGAACTGACGGGCCGGTCCGGCGGGTATTCCCGCGGCAAGGGTGGCTCCATGCATATGTTCTCCCGTGAAAAGGAGTTCTACGGTGGTCATGGTATCGTCGGTGCGCAGGTCGCACTGGGTACAGGTCTAGCTTTCGCGAACAAGTATCGCGGGACGGATGAAGTCTCGATCGTGTATTTCGGCGAAGGCGCATCGGCACAGGGGCAGGTCTATGAGAGCTTCAATCTCGCGGCACTGCATAAGCTGCCCTGCATCTATGTGATCGAGAACAACCGCTACGGCATGGGCACGTCCATTGAGCGCGCCTCGGCCTCGAAGGACCTGTCGCGCAATGGCGAGCCCTGGGGCATTGCCAGCCGCAAGGTCGACGGCATGGACATTTTCGCAGTTCATGAAGCCGCGCAGGAAGCTGTGGAATACTGTCGTGCGGGTAAGGGGCCGTTCCTACTGGAAATGGAAACCTATCGCTATCGTGGGCACTCCATGTCGGACCCGGCGAAGTATCGCCAGCGTTCGGAAGTCGAGGAGATGCGCCGGACGCGCGACCCGATCGAGACGCTGAAGGCCGAGATGCTGCGCAGCGGGATCGAAGAGAGTGTGTTCAAGGACATTGAGACGGACGTGAAAGCCATTGTCGCTGACGCGGCCGAATTTGCGCAGACGAGCCCCGAGCCGGATCATTCCGAACTCTGGACTGACATTCTGGTGGAGGCCTGATCCATGGCATCTCTAATTCTGATGCCGGCTCTCTCGCCGACCATGACCGAAGGGACGCTTGCGCGCTGGGTCAAGACGGCGGGTGAGGCCGTTTCCGCCGGAGACGTGATTGCCGAGATCGAGACCGACAAGGCGACCATGGAAGTGGAAGCCGTGGACGAAGGCGTGATCGGCAAGACGCTGGTTGCCGAAGGTACGCAGAACATTGCAGTCAACACGCCGATCGCCATGCTTCTGGCGGAAGGCGAGGACGCTTCGGCTGCGGACACCGTAACCCGCTCTGCCGACCCAGCTGCGGGCGCTTCTGTCGCGATTGAAACACCGGCTGATCTGGGGATCGTGGAAGCGCCGGAAGTCGCACAGGCCGAGAATGACCGGGACTGGGGCGAGACCAGCGACATCACCGTCCGTCAGGCCCTGCGGGATGCGATGGCAGCCGAACTTCGTCGTGATGAGGACGTGTTCCTGATCGGTGAGGAAGTGGCGCAGTATCAGGGCGCCTACAAGGTCAGTCAGGGTCTGCTGGACGAGTTCGGCGAGAAGCGCGTCATCGATACGCCGATTACGGAACATGGTTTCACAGGTATGGCCGTGGGTGCGGCGCTGACGGGGCTGAAGCCGATCGTCGAGTTCATGACCATGAACTTCTCGCTGCAAGCCGTTGATCACATTATTAATTCTGCTGCCAAAACGCTTTACATGTCCGGCGGTCAGATGGGCTGCCCCATCGTGTTCCGTGGCCCGAACGGGGCAGCGGCCCGCGTGGGTGCCCAGCATTCGCAGTGTTTTGCGAGCTGGTACGCCCATATTCCGGGCCTGAAAGTGGTCGCCCCTTGGTCGTCTGCAGATGCAAAGGGTCTGCTGCGGGCTGCCATTCGCGATCCGAACCCGGTCATCGTTCTGGAAAACGAGATCCTCTACGGCCAGAAGTTTCCGTGCCCCGTAGATGAAGACTTCATCCTGCCGATCGGTCGCGCGAAGATCGAACGGGAAGGGACGGACGTAACGCTCGTGGCCTTCTCCATCATGGTCGGCGTGGCGCTGGAAGCCGCAGCCCTTCTGGCAGAAGAAGGCATTTCGGCCGAAGTCATCAACCTGCGCTCGATCCGTCCTCTGGATACCGAGACAATCGTACGCAGTGTGAAGAAGACGAACCGCATTGTCTCCGTCGAAGAAGGCTGGCCGGTTGCGGGCATTGGGGCGGAAATCTGCACCGTGGCCGTCGAGCAGGCTTTTGACTGGCTCGATGCTCCGCCCGCGCGTGTCTGCGGGCTTGACCTGCCGATGCCCTATGCGGCCAATCTCGAAAAACTGGCGCTTCCGAAACCCGAATGGGTGGTGGATGCGGTTCGCAAGCAGCTGCGGGACTGACAACGATGGCTACCGATATTCTGATGCCGGCGCTGTCGCCGACCATGACCGAGGGCAAACTGGCCCGCTGGCTCAAAGCCGAGGGCGATACCGTTTCCGCCGGTGACGTGATTGCTGAAATCGAGACCGACAAGGCGACCATGGAAGTGGAAGCCGTGGACGAGGGCATCCTTGGCCGCATCCTGATTCAGGAAGGCGTCGAGGGGATTCCCGTCAACACGCCGATTGCGATTCTTGTGGAAGAGGGCGAGGCCGTGCCTGACGCCTCTTCCACGCAGGCCCCAGCGGCTCCGAAAGCTGAGACACCAAGCGCGGAAACAACGCCTGCGGCTCCAGCATCCAAAGCTCCGGCTGAGGACAAGGGAGAGCGGATTTTCGTTTCTCCGCTCGCCAAGCGTATGGCGCGTGAGCGGGGCATTGCCCTTGACGCCCTGACAGGAAGTGGTCCGAACGGACGCATTCTCAAGCGCGACGTTGAGAAAGGCCCTGCTGCGCCCAAGACGGCTCCGAAAGCTGCTGCTACGCCCGTCCTCACCGCATCGGAAGAGACGGTCCGTCGGGTGCCGAACTCGACGATGCGCAAGGTGATCGCGCGTCGTCTGACAGAATCCAAGACGCAGGTTCCGCATTTCTATGTCTCGGTCGATATCGAACTGGATGCACTGCTGGCCCTGCGTTCGAAGCTGAATGCGACGGCGCAGGAAAACAGCTTCAAGATCTCGGTCAATGACATGATGATCAAAGCCGTGGCGTTGGCATTGAAGAAAGTACCGGGCGTGAACGTCCAGTTCACGGATGCCGAGACGCTGCATTTCGAGAATGTCGATATCTCGATGGCCGTCTCAATTCCGGACGGGCTGATCACACCGATCATCCGCAATGCCGATCGCAAATCCCTGCGCGACATCAGCGTCGAAGCCAAGGATCTTGCCAAGCGCGCGCGTGCCGGAAAGCTCAAGCCCGAGGAATTCCAGGGCGGGACGTTCTCCATTTCCAATATGGGCATGTTCGGCGTGCGTGACTTCGCGGCGATCATCAATCCGCCGCAGGCCGGTATTCTGGCGATTGCCTCAGGCGAAAAACGGGCTGTGGTCCGTGGCTCGGAGATTGCGATTGCGACCGTAATGACGGCGACGCTGTCGGTTGATCATCGGGCGGTTGATGGTGCCCTTGGGGCCGAGTGGCTGAATGCACTGCGCGATATCGTGCAGAACCCTTACTTTCTGGTGGTCTGAACCATGTCCGAGACTTTCGATCTGATTGTTGTTGGTGGCGGCCCCGGCGGCTATGTGGCTGCTCTGCGGGCCAGCCAGCTCGGCATGAGCGTGGCCCTCGTGGAAAGCACGCATTTTGGTGGCGTCTGCCTGAACTGGGGCTGTATTCCGACCAAGGCGCTTCTGCGCTCCTCGGAAATCCATCATCTTCTGCATGAACTGGGTACGTTCGGCCTGTCCGCAGACAATATCTCGTTCGACCTGTCCAAGATCGTGGGCCGCTCACGTAGCATTGCGCGCCGGATGGGCGGCGGGATTGCCCATCTTCTGAAGAAAGCCAAGGTCACGACCTTTGACGGCCGCGCCAAACTGGCTGGGCGTTCGGGCGAGGCGCATCAGGTTGCCATCACGAAGGATGGCGCGGCGGTTGCGACCATCAAAGCCCCGCATGTCATTCTGGCAACGGGTGCGCGGGGGCGTCAGCTTCCGGGACTGGAAACGGATGGCACCCTGATCTGGGGGGCACGCGAGGCCATGACGCCGAAGGAGTTGCCGAAGCGTCTTCTGGTCATCGGATCGGGTGCGATCGGTATCGAATTTGCGTCGTTCTACCGGAACATGGGCAGTGAGGTCACGATCGCCGAAGTGGCGGATCGGATCCTGATCGCCGAAGATCCGGAAATCAGTGCAGCAGCCCGCAAGGCTTTCGAAAAGCAGGGGATGACGATCATCACCAGCGCGAAAGTGGGCCCACTGAACAAGACTGAAAACGAGGTTTCCACGACGATCGAGAGCCCAACAGGCAAAATCGATCTGACGGTGGACCGCGTGATCTGTGCTGTTGGCATCGTGGGCAATGTCGAGGATCTGGGGCTTGACGGCACCAAGGTTCAGGTGGACCGCACCCATATCGTCACGGACGGTTTCTGCCGGACCGGCGAGCCGGGTGTCTATGCGATCGGTGATGTGGCCGGAGCACCGTGGCTGGCCCATAAGGCGAGCCACGAAGCCATCCTGTGCGTTGAAAAGATCGCCGGACGTTCGCCGCAGCCCTTGCATCCGCTCAACATTCCGGGCTGCACCTATTCGCGTCCGCAGATCGCGTCTGTCGGTCTCAGCGAAGAGAAGGCGATTGCCGCAGGACATAAGGTCAAGGTCGGTCGTTTCCCGTTCATTGCCAACGGCAAGGCTGTGGCGATGGGTGAGACGGACGGCATGGTCAAGACCGTGTTCGACGCGACGAGTGGCGAACTTCTGGGCGCACACATGATCGGCGCGGAAGTTACGGAAATGATTCAGGGTTATGTCATTGCCCGGACCGGGGAACTGACAGAGGCGGAACTGATCGAAACGGTCTTCCCGCATCCGACCATTTCCGAGACCATGCACGAGGCAACACTGGCGGCCTTCGACGGCCCGCTGCATATCTGAGCATCATGTCCCAGCGCATCACCATCGACCATCGCGCAGCACCCGCGCTTCGTCACCCGGAAAAGGCGCATCGGCCTGACAATCCGATCCAGCGCAAGCCGTCCTGGATCCGGGTCAAGGCGCCGAACCATCCCGTGTATCACGAGACGCGGGCGCTGATGCGCGATGCAGGCCTCGTGACGGTCTGCGAAGAAGCAGCATGCCCCAATATCGGGGAATGCTGGTCGCAGCGTCATGCCACGATGATGATCATGGGCGAGATCTGCACCCGGGCCTGTGCGTTCTGCAACGTCACGACCGGGATGCCAAAGCATCTTGATGCGGACGAACCCCGGCGTGTTGGCGAGGCTGTGGCAAAGCTCGGGCTACGGCATGTCGTTATCACGTCCGTGGACCGTGACGATCTGGCAGATGGCGGTGCGGAGCATTTCGCGCAGGTGATCCGTTCGATCCGGCAGACCTCTCCAGAGACTACGATTGAAATCCTCACTCCTGATTTCCTTCGCAAAGATGGAGCGCTGGAGGTCGTCGTGGCTGCACGTCCCGACGTGTTCAATCACAATATCGAGACCGTACCCCGACTTTATCCCACCATCCGGCCGGGTGCGCGTTACTATCAGTCCGTTCGATTGCTGGACGGAGTAAAGAAACTCGATCCTTCCATTTTTACCAAGTCCGGCCTGATGCTTGGGCTGGGCGAGGAGCGTATGGAAGTGGCTCAGGTCATGGATGATTTCAGGATCGCGGACGTCGATTTCCTGACACTTGGGCAATATCTCCAGCCCTCCGCAAAACATGCGGCCGTTGAAAAGTTTATTACCCCCGACGAGTTTGACGGCTATGCTGCGGCTGCCCGTTCAAAAGGATTTCTTCAGGTCAGTGCCAGTCCGCTGACCCGGTCCTCCTATCATGCGGACAGTGATTTCGCGAAGCTTCAGGCTGCGCGGAAAAGCCGTCTGAAAGAAAGTCTCTGATGCCGACACATGCCGAGCAAAGGTTGATCGCCTACACTCCGGACCAGCTCTTTGATCTTGTGGCGGATGTCGAGAAGTATCCGCAGTTTCTGCCCTGGTGCGTGAAGGCGAGCATCCGCACCCAGACGGAACAGGAGCTTGTGGCGGATCTGACGATCGGGTTTGGCCCCTTCCGCGAGACCTTCACGAGCCGTGTAACGCTGGAGAGGCCGTCGCGCATCCGGGTGCGTTATGAAAAAGGGCCTTTCCGTTATCTGAACAATGTGTGGACGTTCAGCCCGGACCCTCGTGGCTGTCTGGTCGATTTCTTTGTGGATTTCGAGTTCAAGTCACGCCTGTTGCAAAACGCGATGGGCGTGGTGTTCAATGAGGGTGTGCGCCTTATGGTGTCCGCCTTCATCAAGCGCGCACGAGATATTTACGGTGCCCAGGGGGCAAAGGCTGCTCCTCCGACGCCCGGTCTTTCCCAAAGGACATAAAATTTCATAGTGTTGCCAGAACCATTTGCGGGTTGAGTCGTTACACAGTCAAACACCGCGATGGTGACAGGAAAGGATTACGTTATGAAAAAGATTTCTTTTGGCGCATTCGCTCTGACTGCACTGGTCGCTGCGGCCTCTCCGGCCATGGCCGCGCATCATCACGGCAAGCATCATGACAAGGGCGGGCATGCTGCAAAAGCCAGCGGCTCCCCCACGACGGAAGACCTGAACGCACGTTCGCTGCAGCAGGCCCAGACGCCGGTTTCTCCGACGGCTCCGACGGCAGCAATCCCGCCCGCTGCTCCGACCGCGATCCCGACCGCTCCCAGCCTTCAGGCAGCTCCGGCAGCTTCGACGATGCCAGCTCCGACGCAGGGCAACTGAGGCTGTAAACAGATCGGTGGTCTGTTGTAGGTTTGCAAAAAAAGGCGGCGCCGTTCATTCGGAGCCGCCTTTTTTACGTCAGGCGTTCAGAACCATCTGAAGCGCTTGCTGCACAGCCTGAAAGCGAATGCTGCTGCGATCTCCGGCAAAGTGACACTGAACGACCGAAGGCAAGCCGGTGCGAACAGCCAGTCCGAAACAGACAGTCCCGACCGGTTTGGCAACGCTACCACCGCCTGGGCCTGCGATGCCTGTCACAGAGACGGCAATATCAGCATCCACGGCGTTCAAAAGGCCGCCTTCCGCCATGGCCTGAGCCGTCTGGAGGCTGACGGCTCCGTATTGTGCGAGAACCGTTTCTGGCACGCTCACGGCGCTCATTTTCAGAGCATTGGAATAAGTGATGAAGCCGCCTTCCAAAACGTCCGACGAACCGGGAATATCACTGAGAGCCGCACCGATCAGGCCGCCTGTGCAGCTTTCCACTGTCACCAGTCTGCGGCCGGACTGACGCAGATGTTCCAGAACCTGCCCGGCAATGGCTGCAATGTCGTTATCCGGCATGAAGATTCCTGACGCGATACACCATCATTCCTGCTTCAATATTCTCGATATAAAGGCGGGTTTCCCGGTAGGGTAGGCGTTCGATCCAGTCCAGAACGCCCTCTTCAGACAATGGTTCGGAAGGTGGGTTTGCTTTGAGCCAGAGGTCTACCCGATGCGGGCCAGCATTATAGGCAGCCAGCGCGTAGGGAATTACATTCCCGAAGCGTTCGAGAAGCTGCGAGACATAGGCGTTGCCGATTTTCAGGTTTATCTGCGGATCGGTCAGAGACGCGGGAGAGACATTGATCGGCCCCAGATGCCCTTTGCGCACCACGTCTCTGGCTGCGGCGGGCAGGAGTTGCAGCAGGCCCACAGCCTTTGCGCCGCTTAGGGCGTTCGGATCGAAACCACTTTCCTGCCGGATGATGGCGGGAAGCAAGCCGTCCGGAACAGTTGATGCGGCTGGGTAGGGGTCGGGGAAGCCCTGCGGGTAAAGGGCAATACCCTTGCGGGCCAAGGCATAGGAGGCAAAGACTTCCGGCGCAGGTAACCCAAGGCGGGACGCAGCATCGGCAACGGCTTTCTGACCTTCCGGAGACGGATTGACGGCTTCCAGCATCATGAGGAAATCCCGTGCATGATCAGGATCACCTGCCTGTACGAGATCCGTGGCGGCTTCGAGCAGATCAGGTCGGCTGAGCGTTCCTGCGGGCGGAGTGGGCAGAGACTGAAGGGCCTGTAACAGGGCGTCGTCAAAGGCCGATGACGACTGACCTGAGACCAGAATGGCGTTGTTCTGCGTCAGGGATGCCAGAGCGAGCTGACCCGGAAACGTCGTGGGGAAGGTCGCGGCTTTCTGAAAGGCGGCTTCAGCATCCTGATGCTTTTCAGCCGCCTGAAGAGCACGGCCTGTCCAGTAATAGCCGCGCGCCTGCATCTGAAGCGAGGTTGCGCTCTGAAGAAGGGCAAAGAACTGTTCCGCGCGCGCAGGGTCATGAAGCTCTCTAAGCACAATGAAGCCGCTGAGAAGAGCCGCTTCCTGACGGTCTGTGGTGTCCGCAGGCAGGGTGGTGTCATCTGCGAGATCGGCTGCCTCTTTGGGACGACCGGCCAGAAGCAGGGCGCGGGCGAGGCTGATGCGTTCGGAAGACCAGTCATGGGATGGGTGCGCCTGCTGGAGCATCGCGCCCTGCGCGTTCCAGAGAGACAGCGCTTCATCCAGCCGATCCCCGCGACGCAGCGCACGCAGGCGATAGCGGATCAGGGTCGGGTCGGATTGTAGGTCCGATGGCAGGGAGGCGAAAAGGGAATCGGCATCGGGAGACGCCAGACGCTCGGCCAGTCTGGCGCGGGCAAGAGGTTGCTGTTTGGCGGAAAGGCGCTCGATCTGCCTAGACGCCGCCGAAAACTGCCCCCGTAGTTCGAGCGCTTCATAGCGGCTCCACTGATCGGCGGGCGTGAAAGCCTGACCAAACCGCGTGAGCAGGGTCTGCTCTTCGGCAGTCGTCAGGGCATTTCCCGACAGCCAGAGACGGCGCGCTGTGGAGGCCGGGTCCGGGAGATGGTCTGCACACGCTGTAAACGCGGCTGGCACTGTCAGCGGATAAAGCGGGCAGAGGGCGTTCAGAGCCTGCGGGTCGGATGTCTGGGACAGGGCGTTCTGAAAACGCCACAGAATACGCACTCTCTGCGGCCATTGCGGCGTTTGTGCGAGGAAACTTGCGTAACGCTGCGCCGGGAAACTGCTTCCTTCCGGCCCGACGAGGATCAGCCACTCTGCCAGCCGTTCCTGAACAGGCGAGGGGGCGGTCTCTATCGGGGGTGCAGCGAGGGCTGATGACGTGACAAGCAGCGTCATCAGCCCTGCAAAAAGAGTTTTGTCAGCTCGGAAGAACATGCGTCCAGACCTCCCCGCCGCCGCGGATGATGAGTTCGATTGCAACACCCAGAACCACCAGCAGACCGATCCATGCAATCCAGCGATATCTGGCCAGAAGATTGGCGACGACCGATGCAGCAAGCCCCATCAGCAGCACCGACAGCACGAGCCCCGCAACCAGAATCCACGGATGACCGACAGCCGCTCCGGCAACCGCCAGCACGTTGTCCAGACTCATGGACAGATCGGCCACGACAATTTTAAGCACGGCAGGGCCGAGCCGGGGCGGGGCGGCTTCGACGTCTTCATGATGTTCGCCGCCTCGAAGCTCACGATACATCTTCCAGCAGACCCACAGAAGCAGAAACCCACCCGCCAGCGTCAGACCGACTACGGCGAGCAGCGTGGTCGCCAGCAGGGCCAGCCCTACGCGTAGAATGGCGGCGAACCCCGTTCCGAACAGAATGGCGAGCCGACGCTGCCGCCCTTCCAGATTGCGCACGGCCATCCCGATGACGACCGCATTGTCACCGGCAAGGGTGATGTCGATCAGGGTGATCTGGCCGAGGGCGATGAGGGCGTGAAGCAGAGAGTCAGGGGCCAAGGTGTCATTCTTCCGAAAAGGGGTCCGTGCAATGTCTTCGTATTTGGTCTAAGGAGCCTCCGTAAAGCCCCACCTCGCATCCGGAGTTCCCATGGTACCCCGTTACAGCCGTCCGCAGATGACTGCCATCTGGTCTCCCGCCAACCGTTTTCGCATCTGGTTCGAGATCGAAGCCCTTGCCTGCGAAGCCATGGCACAACGGGGTGACATTCCCGCCGAATCAGCAAAGACCATCCGTGAAAAGGGTGACGTCGCCATGGCGGCGTTCTCCGACGCGGATCTGGCCCGCATCGACGAGATCGAAGCCGAAACGCGCCATGACGTCATCGCGTTCCTGACCTGGCTTGCGGAAAAGGTCGGTCCGGACAGCCGTTTCGTGCATCTGGGCATGACGTCTTCGGATGTGCTGGACACCTGCTTGTCCGTGCAGATGACGCAGGCTGCCGATCTGCTGCTGGAAGATCTGGACCGCGTTCTGGCCGCACTCAAAGAGCGCGCCTACGAGCATCGCAACACGGTGACGATCGGCCGCAGCCATGCGATCCACGCCGAGCCGACCAGCTTTGGCCTGAAGATTGCCGGTCACTACGCCGAGTTCGCCCGGAACCGCGAGCGTCTTGTGCAGGCCCGCAAGGAAATTGCGGTCTGCGCGATTTCCGGCGCTGTCGGAACCTACGCCCATATCGACCCGGAAATCGAGGAATACGTCGCCGACAAGCTGGGGCTGGCCGTCGAGAGCGTGTCGACGCAGGTCATTCCGCGTGACCGCCATGCTGCCTTCTTCTGCGCGCTCGGCGTGATCGCTAGCGGCATCGAGCGTCTGGCGATCGAAGTCCGTCATCTTCAGCGTTCGGAAGTCCGGGAAGCGGAAGAATTCTTCCACAAGGGGCAGAAGGGCAGTTCGGCCATGCCGCACAAGCGCAACCCTGTCCTGTCGGAAAACCTGACCGGTCTGGCGCGCCTGATCCGCTCGCATGTCGTCCCCGCGCTAGAAAACGTCGCACTGTGGCATGAGCGGGACATCAGCCACTCCGCCGTCGAGCGCAACATCTGCCCTGATGCCACGATCGGGCTGGATTTTGCACTGATGCGTCTGGCCGGGATGATGGAAAAGCTGGTCGTCTATCCCGAGCAGATGATCGCGAACATGGAAAGCCTCGGCGGCGTCGTACATTCCGGCGAAGTCTTGCTGACGCTGGCGCGCGCCGGAATTTCCCGCGAGGACGCCTATCGGATCGTGCAGCGTAACGCCATGGAAACATGGACCAAGCTGAACAAGCCGGGCTTCAAGACGTTCCGTGAAAACCTTGAAGCCGACCCGGAAGTGGCCGGTCGTGTCAGCAAGGACATTCTCGATCAGGCGTTCGACCCGGCACAGCATCTGCGCGCCGTGGACCGCATCTTCGCCCGTATCTTTAACTGAGAAGGGTGCGGGACGCAGACCTCCTGCGATTTCCTGCGTTCCGCACACTCGCAGTTCCGGTTCCGCAATGCTATGGAACCACAATTCGTCGCTGCTCCAGCCGTCCGCATTTTCTGTCAGGACGGCGCAACGCTAAGGATTGCTCATGGCTCGCCGCCGCCAGCTCTATGAGGGCAAAGCCAAGGTTCTTTTTGAAGGCCCAGAACCCGGCACACTCGTTCAGTACTTCAAGGATGACGCCACCGCCGGAAACGGCGCGAAGAGCGGCATCATCACCGGGAAGGGTGTCCTGAACAACCGCATCAGCGAATACCTGATGCTCAAGCTTCACGAGATCAACATCCCGACCCACTTCATCCGCCGGCTGAACATGCGCGAGCAGCTCATCCGCGAAGTGGAGATCATCCCGCTTGAAGTTGTGATACGCAATGTGGCGGCGGGCTCGCTGGCCAAGCGGCTTGGCATCCCCGAGGGGACGCGCCTGCCGCGCACGATCATCGAATATTACTACAAGAACGACGCGCTCAACGACCCGATGGTGTCGGAAGAGCATATCGCAGCGTTCAACTGGGCCGCGCCGCAGGACATGGATGACATGAACCAGCTTGCGCTCAGGACAAATGATTTCCTGATGGGCATGTTCACAGCTGTCGGCATTACGCTTGTCGATTTCAAGCTGGAATTCGGACGGATCTGGGAAGGCGAGGAGATGCGTATCCTTCTGGCCGACGAAATCTCGCCGGATAACTGCCGTCTGTGGGATTCCAAGACGAACGAGAAGTTGGACAAGGATCGTTTCCGCCGCGACATGGGTCGCGTCGAGGAAGCGTATCAGGAAGTGGCAAAGCGTCTCGGGATTCTGCCCGAGTCCGGGAATGGTGACCTCAAGGGTCCGGAGGCAGTTCAGTGAAAATTCGTGTTTTTGTTTCCCTGAAAGACGGCGTTCTCGATCCGCAGGGCAAGGCCGTGGGCCATGCTCTCGAAACCCTAGGCTTCAAGGGTCTGGGCGAAGTCCGCATCAATCGCGTCGTTGAACTCGATGTTCCGGCCGACAATGCCGCCGACGCACTCGCACAGGGCGAGGCCATGGCGCGCGCGCTTCTGGCCAATGAGGTCATTGAGGATTTCAGCGTTGAGGTGGCCGGATGACTCGTCTTTCCACGATCTTCCTGCTGGCTGGTCTCGCGGCGGCTCCGGCTCTTGTTTCGGCCCCGGCTCACGCACAGCGCGTGTCCAAGGTTTCGGGCAAGGCTCTGGGCCAGATGTGCTCCAGCAAGTCCTCCATCGGGATGTGCGACGCCTATCTGTCCGGCCTGATGGACGGTGAGGCCTGGGCTAAGAAGTACGACACCTTCGCCCATGATGAATCTGCTCCGGTTGCATTCTGCGTTCCAGCCCAGCAGACAGCCCCGCAGGTCCGCGGCCTGGTCGTCGCGTGGCTGCATGCCCATAACGATGCGCTGACGGAGCCTGCAGGCAAAGCTGTCTATCGCGCGCTGCATGACACTTATCCGTGCCATGCGTCCGCTCCGGCGGAGGGCCAGAAATGAAGGCAGGTATCGTCGTATTTCCCGGCACGAACCGGGAGCGCGACATGGTCCATGCCCTGAAGCTGGTGACGGGGCAGACGCCGCGTCTGATCTGGCACGGGGAAACCTCTCTGGGGGATCTGGACCTCGTGGTGCTTCCGGGCGGTTTCAGCTTCGGGGATTATCTGCGTAGTGGCGCCATGGCCGCGCATTCTCCGATCATGCGTGACGTCAAGGCATTCGCAGGCAAGGGCGGTCATGTTCTGGGTGTCTGCAATGGCTTCCAAATCCTGACGGAATCCCATCTGCTGCCGGGCGCGCTGCTTCGCAACGCCGGGCTGCGCTTCCTGTCGCAGGACTGCCACCTGAAGGTTGAAAACGCTTCGTCGCCCTATACGCAGGGCTGGACGCGCGGCGACGTGTTCCGCGCGCCGCTTGCCCATGGTGACGGCAATTACACGGCCTCTCCCGAGACGCTGAAGCGTCTTGAAGGTGAAGGCCGCGTGGCGTTCCGCTATTGCGGTGCGGATGGTGTGGTTTCAGACGATAATCACACCACCAACCCTAACGGGAGCACGCGCTCCATCGCCGGGATTCTGAGCGAAAACGGCCGTGTCTGTGGCCTGATGCCGCACCCGGAGAACCTGACTGACCCCGAAATCGGCGCAACCGACGGCGTGCCGCTTTTCAAAGGCCTTGTGGAGGCTCTTGTCGGATGAGTGTGACGATTGATGCCCAGCTTGCCCAGTCTTTCGGACTGACGGGCGAGGAATACGACAAGCTTGTCACGATCATGGGACGGACACCGAGCTTTACGGAGCTTGGAATTTTCTCCGTCATGTGGTCCGAGCACTGCTCCTACAAATCGTCCCGCATTCATCTCAAGACGCTGCCGACCAAGGCACCGTGGGTCATCCATGGGCCGGGCGAGAACGCAGGCGTCGTGGATATCGGCGAAGGTCTGGCTGCCGTCTTCAAGATGGAAAGCCACAACCATCCGTCCTTCATCGAGCCCTATCAGGGCGCGGCGACAGGCGTCGGCGGCATTCTGCGTGACGTGTTCACGATGGGCGCACGTCCGGTTGCGAACCTCAACGCCCTGCGTTTCGGTGATCCGAAACATGCAGGAACGCGTCGCATCGTCGATGGCGTCGTCCGCGGCGTTGGCGGTTATGGCAACTGCGTCGGTGTTCCGACCGTGGGTGGCGAGGTCAACTTCCACAAGGCGTATGACGGCAATCCGCTCGTCAATGCCATGACGGTCGGCGTAGCCAAGCAGGACAAGATCTTCCTGTCGGCTGCGGCCGGCGTGGGCAATCCTGTTGTCTATGTCGGTTCCAAGACGGGACGTGACGGCATTCATGGCGCGACCATGTCTTCAGCCGAGTTCGACGAGGAAGCGGCGTCCAAGCGTCCGACCGTTCAGGTTGGCGATCCGTTCATCGAGAAGCTGCTGATCGAGGCCTGCCTCGAACTGATGGCGACCGATGCGATCGTTGCCATTCAGGACATGGGCGCGGCCGGTCTGACGTCTTCCGCCGTTGAAATGGCAGGCAAGGGCGGCGTTGGCATCGAGCTGAATCTTGATGCCGTGCCGCAGCGCGAGCCGAACATGTCGGCTTACGAGATGATGCTGTCCGAGAGCCAAGAGCGGATGCTCATGGTCCTCAAGCCCGAACGGACCGAAGTTGCCCGTGCGATCTTCGCAAAGTGGGAACTGGATTTCGCGATCATCGGCGTACTGACCAATACGGGCCGCATCACGATCCGTCATCATGGCGAAATCGAAGCCGATATTCCGCTGGCTCCGCTGGCGGATGAAGCCCCGCTCTATAACCGTCCGACCGTGCCCCTCACGGCGCCTGCACGCATCGAAACGCCTGCTGACCCGGAAGGGATTGAAAAGGCGCTTCTGACGCTGATCGGCTGCCCGGATCTGGCATCCCGCGCGTGGGTCTGGAACCAGTATGACGGTTCGGTCGGTGGCAACACGGCGCGTCGTCCGGGTGCGGCCGATGCGGCAGTCGTGCGCGTTGACGACACGCGTCTGGGTCTTGCCCTGACGACAGACTGTACGCCGCGTTACTGTCAGGCCGATCCGAAGACTGGCGGTGCGCAGGCCGTGGCCGAAGCCTGGCGGAATCTGACAGCAACGGGTGCCACACCGCTGGCCGTGACGGACAACCTGAACTTCGGCAATCCGGAACGGCCGGAAATCATGGCGCAGTTCGCCGATGCCATCAAAGGCATGGGCGATGCCTGTCGCGCGCTCGACTTCCCGGTCGTAAGCGGCAACGTCTCGCTTTATAACGAGACTCGCTCGCCGTCCGGTGAAGCTCAGGCAATTCTGCCGACGCCCGCGATCGGTGCGCTTGGCGTACTTGCGGATGCGTCCAAGTCCATCGGGCTTGCGATGCCGGATGCCCATGATCTGGTGCTGGTCGGCTCTATCCGGGGCGAACTTGGACAGTCCTTGTGGCTCCGCGAAATCTGCCAGCGTGAAGACGGAGCGCCGCCGGCGGTCGATCTTGCCGTCGAACGTCGTAACGGAGACTTCGTACGCAGCCAGATTACAGCGGGTGCGGTTGCGGCCTGTCATGACATCGCCGATGGCGGTCTGCTGGTGACAGTCGCGGAAATGGTCATGGCAAGCGGCGTCGGCTGTACGCTTGAAGCCGCTCCGCCTGATATTGCCGCGCATGCCTTCTGGTTCGGTGAGGATCAGGGCTGCTACGTCATTGCAACGTCCGATGGCGCAGCCCTTGTCGAAGCAGCAGGGAAGGCCAATGTCCCGGCGATCCGTCTGGGACGTTCGGGCGGCAGTGATCTGGTTCTTCCGGGAACCGTCAGCGTCAGCGCGGAGCGTCTCAGCGAGATCAATGCCGCGTTCTTCCCGCGGTTCATGGGTGAGGGAGCCTGATTTTTATGCCAATGGCAGCTTCTGAAATCGAACGCACGATTCTCGCCGCCATCCCTGATGCCCAGATCGAGATCGAAGATCTCGCCGGGGACGGGGATCATTACGCCTGTCAGGTTACAAGCGAAGCCTTCCGCGGGCTTTCGCGTGTACGCCAGCACAAACTGGTTTATGATGCGTTCGGAACCCGCATGGGCACTGAACTGCATGCGATGGCCCTCAAGACGCTCACCCCTTAAGAGCCGGGGCTGACGTCTTTTTTTCCAGACGAGCACTGACAGCAGGAGCGGACGTTCTGTCCGCCCTGCCGAACCAAGGAAAATCCAATGTCCGAAACCGTGTTCCAGCATATCCAGACCCTGATCGACGCCAATCCGGTCATGCTGTTCATGAAGGGTGACAAGCTCTTCCCGCAGTGCGGCTTCTCCGCGCGCGTGGTCCAGATCCTCAACCATCTTGGCGTTCCGTTTGCCACCTGCAATATCCTTGAGAGCGCTGAGCTGCGTCAGGGCATCAAGGACTTCTCGCAGTGGCCGACCGTGCCGCAGCTTTACATCAAGGGCGAGTTCGTGGGCGGCTGCGATATCGTGACCGATATGTATCAGAGCGGCGAGCTTGAGACTCTGCTGACCGAAAAAGGCATCACGACAGCCAACGCCTGACCGGCACGCGCCTGATTCGGGCGCGATTGTGACGAAAAGTGCTAAATTCAGCACTTTTTAAGCATTGCTCCTGCCACAATTCAGCCATGAAGCGACGAAAAGTGGCAGGACCTTGATTTTTTCGGAAACTTTCCCATCAGGGGTTGCCGGACCCCGAGTTCAGCGCATAGGCTGTTTCCATCAGAACGGGATGGGACACAACGTCAATGGCGCGCAACTGGGTCGGCAGAATTGCTCTGGGTATCATGGGTGTTGGTATCTGCATGGGGGCAGGCAAGGCCTATGCCCGTCCGGCCATCACCGATTACGAAGCCAGCAAGCTGACCTTTGACGCATTGACTGCAACGCCGGTCTATCACCGTGCCGTTTTCCATCATGCACTTGCGCGTCGCGCAACGTCGCATAACACAGCCGTTGCCTGGAGCAGCTCACACGCTGTCATCCGCAACGTTGCTTACCGCCCGCATGCAATCGCTCATGCCCATATTGCGGTTGCATCCGCTCATCACCACGCCCGCGTCCGTCGCACCTGATTTTTCAGAACTGGCGCAGCGCATCCTGAATGCGCCGCGCCTGACCTGACAGGTCCACGACGATCAGATCAAACCGTGTGTTAGGCCGCTGCCACTCCGGTTTCGTCAGCAGGATATACTCGAAGGCTTCCATCAGCCTTTGGGACTGTCTGACTGTCAGGCATGACGCACTTTCCCACAGGCTGCGTCTCTGCTTGACTTCAACAGCAATCAGCCATTCCGAATCTGCTGCCAGAAGATCGATTTCGCCGTAAGGCGTCCGCAATCTGTGCGCCATAATTGTCAGCCCGCGCTCTTCAAGGAGGCGGGCTGCAATGTTTTCGGCGTTCAGCCCCGTATAATAGGACTGAACACCTCGGGTCTGTGGGCTTTTCAGTGTTCGTCCCGCAGAAGACGGGCGGCATCCAGAGCAAAATAGGTGAGAATGCCATTACAGCCGGCACGCTTGAAGGCGATCAGGCTTTCCATGATCGTACGATCGCGGTCGAGCCAGCCGTTCTGGATGGCCCCCATAAGCATCGCGTATTCCCCGGACACCTGATAGGCGAAAGTCGGAACTTCGAAGCGTTCGCGGACGCGGCGAATGATGTCGAGATACGGCATGCCCGGCTTGACCATGATCATGTCCGCACCCTCGCGCAGATCCTGTTCGACTTCACGCATGGCTTCGTCGGAATTGGCCGGGTCCATCTGGTAGGTCTTCTTGTCCCCGTGCAGCAGGCTGCCCGACCCCAGAGCGTCACGGAACGGGCCGTAGAAAACGGAGGCATATTTCGCCGTGTAGGCCATGATACGCGTCGTATCGTAGCCATTGCCGTCGAGCGTTTCGCGAATGGCTTTCACGCGGCCATCCATCATGTCGGATGGGGCGATGATGTCGTTACCTGCACGGGCCTGATTGAGGGCCTGCTGGCGGAGAATTTCCACGGAGGCGTCGTTCAGGATCCGGCCATTCTCGATCACGCCGTCATGGCCATGATCGGTGTACGGGTCCAGCGCTACGTCGCCGATGATGCCCAGATCGGGGAAGGCGTCCTTGATGGTGCGCGAGGCGCGACACATCAGGTTGTTCGGATTCAGGGCCTCTGTGCCCGTGGCATCGCGGACGCTCATGGGCGTTACGGGGAAAATGGCGACAGCCGGGATACCGAGATCCACGGCCTGACGGACATGTTCGACGACATTGTCCACGCTGACGCGTTCTGCGCCCGGCATGGAGTCGACCTTCTGGCGCTGGTTTTCACCTTCGCAGACGAAAATCGGCCAGATCAGGTTGTCGACATGCAGGCGATGTTCCTGCACCAGACGACGGGTGAAAGCATCGTGGCGATTACGCCGCGGACGGGAAAGGGGATATGCTGCATTGCTCATACCCCCGATCATGCGCCTAACTTCAGTCCCTGCAAAGTCGACTGTTGCGGATGCCGTAGACGAAATAAATGACAAGCCCAATGATGAGCCAGACGATGAGCCGGATCCATGTCAGGCGATCAAGCGATACCATCACGGCCCCGCAGGACAGAACGCCGAGGACCGGAATGATAGCGCCACCCGGCACGCGGAACTGACGGGGTGCATCCGGCTGGGTTCGGCGCAGGACGGGGACGCTCGCACAGACAATAATGAAGGCAAGAAGCGTTCCGATCGAGGTCATGTTCCCAAGCACGCCAATCGGCACGAGAGCCGCGAGAAGGCTTGTCAGAACCGCGAACAGAAGATGGGACGTCCAAGGCGTGCGGGTGCGGGCGTTCAGCCGTGCGAACAGCGGAGGAAGCAGCCCGTCATGGGACATCACGAGAAAGATCCGTGCCTGTCCCAGAAGCATTCCGAACAGAACCGAGACATAGCCCGACGTAATGCCAAGCTTCACAAGACTTGCGACCCAAGGGAGATGCGCGGTGTCGATGGCGGTCGCCACTGGGCTCGGGTCATTGGCCATGAGGCGATAATTGACCACCCCGGTCAGAACCAGCGAGAAAATGACGTAGACCACGGAACAGACCAGTAGACTTCCGATGATCCCGATTGGGATGTTCCGCGCCGGGTTCCGGCTGTCCTGCGCGGCGGTCGAGACGATATCGAAGCCGAGATAGGCAAAGAAGGCCATCCCGGCCGCGCGCATGACGCCAGAAAACCCGAAAGAGCCGAACGTGCCGGTATTTTCAGGGATGAACGGATGATAGTTCGCCATATGGACATGCGGCGCACAGACCACGATCACGATAGCGACGACCGCCAGCTTGATGACGACGACGGCCGTATTCACCTTCGCGGATTCGCTAACACCGCGCATCAGGAGCGCCGTCACGATCCACAGGGCACAGGCTGCTGGCAGATTGAACCATGCAGTCGTGATGGTGCCGTCTGACAGCGTCACAGGCGTGAGTGGCGGGGCAAGAAGCCTCGGGTCAATGGGAAGCCCCCATCCGCCCAAAAGCGATGCCAGATAGCCGGACCAGCTTGATGCAACGGTCGCGGCTCCCACCGTATATTCGAGCACGAGATCCCAGCCGATCATCCATGCGATCAGCTCTCCCATGGACGCATAGGCGTAAGAATAGGCCGAGCCGCCGGAGGGAATCATCCCGGCCAGTTCGCCGTAACACAAACCTGCAAACCCGCAGGCCACGGCTGCGATAACAAAAGACAGCGTCACGGCTGGACCAGCATTCTGGCCAGCAGCGACACCTGTAAGAGAGAAAAGGCCAGCACCGATCGTCACGCCGATACCGAGGGCGACGAGCTGCCAGGGACCGAGAACACGCCTGAGGCCAGTCTGGCTGTCGGCTGCGGATGATACGGGTTTGGTCCGCCAGAGCGGAGTGGTCATGAAGGATCCTCGTTTGTTAGGCGGATTGTTTTTGCCGAGGCAGGCAATCTGGGCTAGTCACATGCCGAACTCACCCTGGAGAATGGACCACGATGTCGGAACACGCCAGCCAGTCCACGCTGAATCGTTTCTTTCATGCCCCCCTCAAGGAGGTTGATGCCGAAGTTGCCACCATTCTGAACGAGGAGCTGACGCGCCAGCAGGACGGCATCGAGCTCATCGCTTCGGAGAACATGGCCTCTTTCGCAGTCATGGAAGCACAGGGTTCGGTGCTGACGAACAAGTATGCGGAAGGCCTTCCGGGCAAGCGCTATTACGGCGGCTGCGTGGACGTGGACCGTGTTGAGAACCTCGCTATCGAGCGTCTGAAAAAGATGTTCGGCGCGGAATTCGCAAACGTGCAGCCGCATTCGGGCGCCAATGCCAATCAGGCGGCGTTCATGGCGCTGGCCAAGCCGGGCGATACGATTCTCGGCCTGAGCCTTGCCGCTGGTGGACATCTGACGCATGGCGCGGCTCCGAACTATTCGGGCAAGTGGTTCAACTCCGTGCAGTATGGCGTTCGCGCAGAAGACGGGCTGATCGACTACGACCAGATGGAAGCCCTGGCTCGCGAGCACAAGCCGAAGATCATCGTGGCTGGCAGCTCCGCCTATCCGCGCGTCATCGACTTCGCCCGCTTCCGCAAGATTGCCGATGAAGTCGGTGCGTATCTGATGGTGGACATGGCGCATTTTGCCGGTCTGGTTGCCGCTGGCCTGTATCCGAACCCGGTTCCGGTTGCGGACATTACGACATCCACGACGCACAAGACGCTGCGTGGCCCGCGTGGCGGCATCATCCTGACGAACGACCCGGATCTGGCGAAGAAGGTGAACTCCGCCGTGTTCCCCGGCCTGCAGGGCGGTCCGCTCATGCATGTCATCGCGGGCAAAGCCGTTGCGTTCGGTGAAGCGCTTTCGGACGAGTTCAAGGACTATCAGAAGCGTGTTCTCGCCAATGCCCGCGCGCTGGCGGACGAGCTTCAGAACCGTGGCTTCGACATCGTCACAGGCGGCACGGACAGCCATCTGATCCTTGTGGATCTGCGTCCGAAGAAGGTGACGGGCAAGCTGGCCGAAGCCATTCTGGAACGTGCCGGCATTACGGCGAATAAGAACGCCATCCCGTTCGATCCGGAAAAGCCGTTTGTGACATCCGGCATCCGTCTGGGCAGCCCGGCGGCAACCGCGCGCGGTTTCGGAGAAGCCGAGTTCCGCGAAGTCGGCCGTATGATCGACGAAGTGCTGACAGCGGCTCTTGAGGAAGAAAATTCCGAAGCCGTCACGGCGCGCGTGCATGAAGAAGTGAAGGCCCTGTGCCGTCGCTTCCCGATCTATGACCGCGCTTCGGCCTAAGATCTGAACGGCGCTGCGGTCCGTCTGGCCAAGCGGACCGCGAGCTGTCCCCGACGGGGACGCAGATTGGGCATGATCAGCAGGCACTCGTCATAGGGTGTGTAAATCAGGTCATGTCCGTCATGGGCGAGGGGCGTTCCCGCCTTGGGAATCGTGACTCCGCCCTCCCACGGCCTGACGAAACTGAAATCCGAATGCCGGGCAATGATGTTGTCGGTCACGACAGCCATTTCGGGCTCGCAGGCTTCCTGCGTGGCATGTCCACGAAGATGGATGGCCTCGGCCTGTTCCAGAAGACGCTCGATGGCGCTTTCCATGACCGTGACGGTTCCAGGCTCCCAGTGAGATCCGGCTTCCAGAAGACAGCTTCGTCCGGTTCCACCCGGCGACATGAAATGCGCGTGTTCGATCAGGCGTGAACCACCCTGATGCCCCAGATCCGTCAGAACCGTCTGAGGCAGATTTCGACCTGCCGCCAGAGCGCAGGCCAATTCTGCCGAACGCTGGCGGGGAGAGGCGATGAACAGGGGCTCGGACGGCCAGAGCGTGGAATGCAGATCCAGCAACAGATCCGCCCGGGCGATATAAGGCTGAAGCTGTCTGGCCCGTTCAAGCTCGCTGGAATGGTCGCGTCCATTCAGCCGTGTGCTGTGCCACAGACGGTTCAGATCTTCGTCGACATGGCGGGCCATGACGGGGTGGCTGATATCAAATCGGTCGAAGGCTGCCAGATTGGCCACAATGAAGGTCAGACGCCCCGATGTCAGGGACACGCCTCGTCGGCGAAAGTTCTCAAGCGCCCACCCCCCGGCATATTCGTTGCCATGGACCATGGCGGTGATAACGATTTCAGGACCGGAGCGCCCCGAATCGAAGATCCACACGCCCGGCACGCCTGAAGGCGGCAGACGCCACATGGCAAGATCGGGCGGAGGCAGACTCACCTTAAAGACGGGCGGGGGCTGTCCGAAGCCGGGCAGCGTTTCCGACAGACGGGGCTGACGGATCCGCACGGGGTGATGCCGCTGTCCCGCCTTGCAACTCATGTCATGCCCCTCCGTCGCGGACTGACGCGACAACAGGCACCCTCCGTCCGGCAGCCCGGCGAAGCCATACCTGCACCACAGAGCGTAGGACATGGATCGGTCATGGATTGTAGTGTAAGCACGTTGGGCGCAGGTCGCCAGAGAGGGAACATTGCCTTTCTTTCCTTCCATAGTGGAAAGAAATCACATTTTTCCGAGGCCGGTCTGGTAGTATCGTTTTCTGTTTTCCGCCCGGTTTTTCAGAGATTTCGGCTCCTTGCCCACGTCCACGACCAAGGACAGACGCCCCATGAACGGACGATGAAACAGTCTCTCTCCATTTTTCACAAAGTATGGCAGCGCTTCCCTGCGGACGCCCGACGACGCTTTTTCGTCCGGGCCACCGCTCTGGCCGTGCCTCCAGTCAGACCACAGAAACCTGTTGCGGCACAGGGGATGATCGTTGCTGGCGAATTCAGCCGTAGTTCTGGGCTAGGCGAAGGCGCGCGGCTGATGGTCCGGGCGCTGCGGGAGATGGGGATTCCCTGCGCGACATGGGACATTGACCGTCGCGTCCTTGAAGGAGACAGGACGGGACCGGGAGCGCCACTGGTGATGCATGTAAATGCTCCCATGCTGCCTTATGCCCAGTTCTTCATGCCCCGCGCACTGCGGACGGGACGCCGGGTTATCGGATACTGGGCGTGGGAACTCCCGGTCGTTCCGGAAATATGGCGCATCGCCCGGCGGCATGTGCATGAAATCTGGGCACCTTCGCGGTTTACGGCGGATGCCCTGCGCTCTCTTGGACGTCCGGTGCGGGTTGTGGAACATCCGGTTGGTCTTGCAGAAGAAAAATCTTCCGGGCGGGATCAGGCGTCGTTCGGGTTGCCGGAGAACTGCGTCATTGTTCTCGTTTCGTTTAGTCTCTCGTCCACCATGGTCCGCAAAAGCCCGATTGAGACAATCCACGCCTTCAGGAAAGCCTTTGGAGACCGCACGGACCGGCTTCTGCTCCTGAAAATTGGTCATACCGCGCATTACCCCGAAGATCTGGCGACGATCCGAGCAGCCATCGGAGGAGCCCCCAATATCCGGATCGAAACCGGACAGCTCAATAGTGCCGACAGGCTCGCTTTGACAGAATGTGCGGATATCGTGCTGTCCCTGCATCGAAGCGAAGGCTTCGGACTCGTCGTGGCGGAAGCCATGGCGCTCGGGCGGTGCGTGATTGCAACGGACTGGTCCGCAACAGCCGAGTTTATGGACGAAACCTGTGGCCTGCCGGTTTCCTATATGCTCGTTCCTGCCCGTGATCCTCGTGGAATCTGGGACATGCCCGATACGCAGTGGGCGCTGCCTGACATGGAGTCCGCCGTGCAGGCCCTTCGGACAGCGGCTGATGATCCGGATCTGCGAGCCCGTCTTGGCGCGCAGGCTAGACACAAAATTGCGACACTCCTGAATGGTGCGACATTGCGCGACGCGGCGCAGGCCGTTGGAGCGCGACCGTGAGCAGACGTTCTGAAGGCAGTCCGGCCAGACGCATTCTCGTCTGGCAGTGGGGACGGCGGGGCGCAGGGCCACGCATTGCGGTGGATCTGGCGGATGGCCTTAAAAGACTGCCAAAGACGGAGGTTTTGCTCTGCCTGTCAGAACGGGCGGAAATCCTGCGAAGCAAAAATGCCCCGGAATCCGTGCTCAAGGTCGCGACCTACAGCTCGCTGCGCGGATTGCTAAAACGACTTCTGACAGCGCCCTGGCTTCGCAGGCAGCTTGCACGAATCGTACGGGATTTCCGCCCGGATATCGCCATCTGTGCCATGCCGGGGCCACTGGACATGCTGATGACGCAGGTGCTCCACAAAGCAGGAGTCTGGACCGTCGTTATCGTGCATGATGCACAACCGCATCCGGGAGATGGATATCCGTTGCAGGCCCTGTTGCAGCGGCGCCTGATCCGACACGCCGATCAGATTGTCACGTTCAGCCGTCATGTTGCCGACGGGCTGACGTCAGGGCCGCATGCCGTGTCGTGTCCCATAACTGCGCTTGCACACCCACCCTTTATCGGCGGGACAGGCACAGTGCCATTTGCTCATGGAGGCGCGCCCCGCATTCTCATGTTCGGGCGCCTTCTGCCTTACAAGGGGCTGGACCTTCTGGCGGAGGCTCTGCCCCACGTCCGTCATACCTTTGAATGCCGAGTTGTCGGACATGGCCCGCAAAGCCCCGAACTCAGCAGGCTTGGGACGCTCGAAACTGTCCGTGTCGAGAACCGCTGGGTTGAGGAAGACGCTCTGCCCGCGCTTGTCGAATGGGCCGATATCGTGGTTCTGCCCTATCGTGAGGCGTCCCAGAGTGGCGTGGGCGCGATGGCGATTGCCAGCGGGCGCTACGTGGTCGCAACGCGTGTAGGCGGGCTGGTCGAGCAGTTTGCCGACGATCCGCAGGCCGTCCTGTGCGATCCGGACCCCGCAGCGATTGCACGGGCGCTGAAGACACTCCTTGAAGCCCCTCCGCCCATACGGCCCCGCGTTGATAATGCTCAGGAATGGGAAAATCTGGCGAGGGACATTCTCGCCAGCCGCAACGCTTAACGGTCCAGCGAGTCTTCCGTCGCGATCCGGACGCGGTAGCCGATATGTTTCTCGACATCACGCAGAAAAGTCCGCTCATCGATATTGATGAGTGAAAACGCCACGCCCTTGCGTCCGGCACGGGCTGTCCGGCCGATACGATGGACATAAGCCTCCGGCGTTTCAGGCATATCCATGTTGATGACAAGATCCACGTCCGGGATATCGAGACCGCGCGAGGCGATGTCGGTCGTCACCAGAATGGGAACGCGCCCCTGACGGAACAGATCAAGCGCCTTGTTGCGAGCGCCCTGCGTACGATCCCCATGCAGGGTTTCGATCCGCAGGTTGTGGCGCCGCAGGATTTTAGCGAGTGCATCCACTGTGTTCTTCGTCCGCGCAAAGACGATGCTCCGGCCTTCGAAATGCTTCAGCAGACGGGCCACGGTTTCGGGCTTGTCGTCTTTTTCCACGAAGATCGCCCGCTGGCGGATATTTTTGGGCGTGAAAGACTCTGCTGCGATTTCCACACGAACAGGATCGCGCGTCACCCGCTTGGCCAGATCCATCACGGGCTCTGGCAATGTGGCCGAGCAGAAAACGGTCTGGGGTGGGTGGTCCGGGAAATAAGGCGTGAGAGCAGTCATACTGGCCGAAAAATCTTCGTCCAGCAGGCGATCGGCTTCGTCCAGAACGAGATAAGTCAGATGTTCCAGAACAAGATCGGCCTGCATAACCAGATCCAGAAGACGCCCGTGCGTGGCCACGATGATATCCACACCATCGCTGACAGACTGCACCTGCTGCTCACGCGATGTTCCACCACAGACAACGCGCGTTTTCAGGGAAAGCCTACGCCCGAGCTGACGGCATACGGCGGCGGTCTGGGCGGCGAGTTCGCGGGTTGGCTCAAGAATGAGCGCGCGGGGGCCGGGCGCCGGGCCTGCTTCTTCGAGCTTCTGAAGCATGGGCAGCACGAACGCCGCCGTCTTGCCGCTGCCTGTCTGGGAGCCGACCAGAACATCCTTGCCCTCAAGCAAGGGAGGAATGGCCTGCGCCTGGATCAGGCTCGGGCGTTTGTGTCCGGCCTGGGCAAGAGTTGCCAGCAGAGGCGCAATCAGCCCAAGCTCTTCAAATCCGGGAGCAGGAGCGGCTGGGGTTGTATTCGAGGCGGCAGGGGGCGTCTGGGACGTTGTCATATGCGCTTCTTGCCAAATTTCTCGCAGTTCGGGAAACACCTTCTTTTTTGCGGAGTTCCGTCATGAAAGCCATCATCATCGCGGAGGACTTCGCCGGCATGCGCGCACAGGGTACGGGACTGGCCGAAAAGGCAGGTCTGGAATGGGATTTCCGCCCTGTGCGCATCCAGCCGTTCTGGTCGCGCTTTCCTGCACGGTACTGGCCGTTCCCCTTAAAACGGGTCGATCCGATCAGGATTCCCGAAGACACACGCCTCATCATCTGCATCGGAGGGACCGGAGGCGTTGTTGGAAGGGCCGTTGCAAGGCGCGAAGGGCTACCCGTCGTACAGATCCAGAACCCACGCATGCCGGTCCGGACGTTCGATCTGGTGATTGCCAACACTCATGATGGCATCAATGGGCCGAACGTCTTGATCTCGCGCAATGCGCTTCATCCCGTAACACAGCAGAAGCTCGATCTGGCGCGTGCCCAGTGGGAAGAGCGACTGAAGCGGGATGACCGTCCGCTTCTGTCCGTTCTGATCGGGGGCGCCAATGGCCGCTTCACACTGGGTGCGGCCGAAGCAGAGCGGATAGCGGAAGGGATCATCGCTTTTACAATGCGCAACACCATGCAGGCCGTCCTCACCCCATCGCGCCGAACTGATCCGGCAGCCGTGGATATTTTTCGCAAACGGCTGGAGCCACACGGCATTGCCGTTCTGACGGGCACTGGAGATGACAACCCCTATATGGGGATGCTGGGCTGCGCAGACGTCATTGCCGTGACGACCGATAGCGTTTCCATGATCTCCGAAGCCGTGGCGACATCCGCGCCCGTTCTGGTTTTTCCGCTGCCGGGGCATTCAAGCCGGATTTCACGCTTTGTGAAAACCCTCGAAGACGCCGGGCGTGTGAAAATGTTCGATCCCAAACAGACCCCGTGGGACGTGACCCCGCTTGACGATACCCCCCTCGTGGCGAGAGAAATGCGCCGACGTCTGAAGCTCTGAAAGGGCCCCCTGTATGCTCGATATCCGCACCTTTGGTCCGCAGGGTGGCAATATTCTGTACAAGGCACTGGCGCATCCGCTGGCCGCTGAAGCTCTCGTTCGCATGGAAGCCGAATTCTCGGGCCGGACACTGGCATTCTATGATCCGGATGATGCCGCCCGCACACTGGCTGCTCTCTATCCGGGTCTGAAACCGGCGCATGTCTATGTTCATGATACCGAACATGTCGGAAAACCGGACGGGTTTGGCGGTACCCTGCGGGCACTGGTAGATCTTCCCACGACGGAAGTGGATGTCATTCTCGCGCTGTCATTTGAAGATGCAAAAATGCGGACGCGCCTGAAGGGGCTTCTCAACGGGCGTGAACTCCAGACCCTCGCACCCGCTCGCCTGCCAGATGATATGCTGGTCAAGGGGCGACCCTATCTGGACAAGCTGAACTTCGCGACCAATTTTGCCTTTTTTCGCGAAACGGAGCGCTTTTCCTGCCGGATCGTGACGGCCAATTACTGGTCCAGCTATGCCGCCGAGAACCTGCGTTACTGGATGCGGCTCTATGACGGAAGCGGCAAAATTCTGGCGCAATGGGAGCAGCCGGTAACGGAAGCCGGTGCGGGAATTACGATCGATAGCTCCGAAGTACGGCGTCGGTTTGATCTGCCTGAGTTTACGGGACAGCTTTTCATTCACGTTCTGGGTGCGCGTGGCCATGACGTCGTAAAATATGCGCTCGATAGCTGGGGCAAGAACGGCGATCCAAGCCTGTCCGTCACGCATGACGCCAATGCATGGCCTTCGGTCCGTTATGCGACCCTTCCGGCACCGGAACCTGACGAAACGCTGATCGTGTGGGTCCAAAACAGTCACGCGACGACAATTCCCGCTGGCGCGATTACCTTCAACCGTATGGGAGAAGACGCCGCACGCGCGCTCAACCGTTCCGTAAAACCGTTCGAGACGGTCGCAGTAAATGTCGGCGCACTTTTTCCTGATCTGCACTGGCCCGCACAGCTTGAACTACGCTCCGGTCGACATCTGGTTCGGCCACGGTATGAAATCACCCAGCGTGGCCGGACCCGTATTGCGCATCTGAATGTGGAGCGCGACAACCTGCGCCCAGATCCCGCCATCTATCAGTTCCCGCCGTCGCTGGGCCGTGGCTTCCTGCTGCCGTTCCCGATCCTTGATCCAAAGCGCTTCGAGACTTTTCTTCAGCCCAATCCCATGTCCGAAGCACTGGAAACGCTGCCTGTCAGACTGGATCTGTTTGATGAATCCGGCGAAAAAACCGGCTCGCATTTTCTGGGAAACCTTCCTCGCAATCATAATACGGCCGTTGCTCTGCACGACCTGACAGATCGTTCTGGTCATGCGGATCTGGTCTATGATTTCCGCGATGGCGGCGAGGCGGATGGGTGGCTGCATGCGATGATGCGATACCGGCACCGCAAGAGCGACCATGCTGCGGAAACCAGCTTCGGGGCCCATATCTTCAATACGCTCATGACATGGCGTTCGGAGCCGCAATCCTATTCCGGGCCGCCGCCCGGCCTGACAACACGACTGTTCCTGAAACTGGGTCAGAAAACCGCTCGGGACATGCTGCGCAGCTTCTGTTGCCTGATCCATCCGGCTTCCGTTGAAGGAACTGACGCCTCCGAAACAGTCCTGCTGCTTCACGCAGCAAATGGTGCGTTGCTGGCCCAGACGACGATCAGGATCGCCCCCAATGGCTCTTTCATGGTACGACCACAGGAGTTGTTTGAAGCGTCTCATCTCGATCAGGCAGGGGAGGGAGGCTACGTCCTCATCCGTGATCTGACATGCCGTCTCTTCGGCTATCACGGACTGGAAAACGGGGGCGGAGCTTTCTCCCTCGACCATATGTTCGGTTTCTGAGCGCCCGATAAGGGAAGCCGGAGCGGACAAACCGGCTTCCTGCGAAAAAGATCTTGTCAGAAAAACAACATCTTGTTAGAAGCCCGTCCAACGGATGGGCGCGTAGCTCAGCGGTAGAGCACTGCCTTCACACGGCAGGGGTCACAGGTTCAATCCCTGTCGCGCCCACCATCCGAAATTCTTGGAAATCCTATCTCATATATTGCGATATAAACTCAGGTTGCGTTGGCAAGAAACAGTATAGTTTGTTCTGTATCCGTTCAGAAGATTTACTTTTTCCTGTTAAGTCGATTTCCAGCCTCATCATCCTGCAATATTCACTGTATTCGCAGACAATTTTAGAGATCTTGTACCAGCAAAAGGGTTGCGAGAAAAAGCATTACGCACCCAATAACAAGATCCAGAACCTTCCAGGATTTCGGCGTAGCGAATATTGGCTGTAAAAAACGTGCACCATAGCCTAATGCACCAAACCATAGAAAACTGGCAGATGCCGCCCCGGCTGCAAAAAAGGGCCTAAGGGGAAGTGGCTGCGCTGTCGACGCTGTGCCCATCAAGAGAACTGTATCGAGATAGACGTGCGGATTAAGCCAGGTAAACGCTGCGACTGAGGTCAATGCTTTCGACAAAGCAACAGAATCGCTTTGAGTGACTGTCATGCTCTCCGAGAGAGTAACCTGACGTAGCGTTCTTAGGCCATACCAGAACAGAAACCCAGCACCGGCGAGCGTAAATCCCTTCGCGATTTGTGGGAAAGCCTCCAGTAGAGCCCCCATTCCACTCACGCCTGCGATAATCAGGATAGCATCTGAAAAGCCGCAGAAAAGGACAATGGGACCGACATGCTCTTTCTTCAGACCCTGTCGAAGAACGAACAGATTCTGAGCGCCGATCGCGACAATCAGTGAGGCAGAAAGCGCAAAACCGGAAAAAAAGCTTGTAAGGAAAGGCATCATTCAGCCTCCTTACGGAGCGACTTCAAAAAAGGAAAACTTGTTTTTCTTATCCTGATGAAGCAATTCTTTATTGATGTTGGATTATAATGCTCTTGCAGCTGTAAGCGCTGTCATCCGGAAAGGCTCCTTCGAAAGCGCGGCCAGAAAATTAAACATTACGGCTTCTGCTGTTTCTCAGCGCGTCAGAGGATACGAAGACCGGCTGGGTGCTCTGCTGATTATTCGCGGCCAACCGTGCAGGCCGACAGAACTGGGCCAGGCCTTGGTGACACATCTCGACAGGGTTCACCTGCTCGAAGCGGAAATCCCTCATCTTTCCTTCGCGTCAGGGCCCTTGCCTCCACCTGAGATTACTCTGAGAATCGCCGTAAATGCTGATAGTCTTGCAACGTGGTTTCCAGGTGCAATCTCGCGCTTTGCTATGAAAGAAGGAATTTGTTTGGACCTTCTTGTCGAGGATGAAACCTGTACAGCTGACCGCTTAAGATCAGGCGAGGTTATCGCTGCAATCACCGCCCAAACAGAGCCAGTCCCGGGATGCAGCTCCATCCAGCTCGGGGGCATGCAGTATGTTGCCTGCGCTACTCCTGATTTTGCAGCGCAATACTTCAGAACCGGAGGTACCGCAGCTGAGTTTCAGGAGGCACCGTGCATATGCTTTGACCGCGACGATGGTCTGGAGGCGCGATGGTTGCATGCTCTGCACAAGACAGATCTACCGCAGCGGATACATTACGTCCCCTCTACGCACGGCTTTCTGGATTTTACACTCAATAGTTTTGGATGGGGGTTACAGCCGCACGCCTTGGTGGACAGGTATCTGTCTCAGGGAAATCTGATCGAAATCGTTCCTGGCCACCGTCTTACCGTAAATCTCCACTGGGTCATACCGAGATTCAAGAATAAACTGTTGAACGATCTTACTCTTCACTTGAAAAATGAATGCGACCTATATTCTTTTTTAGATCAAAACACGAACAGACCTGAAATATAATTTTTTAAAAATAATATGTTTACATCAGAACACTTACCTTGATAGTTCATCCTTCTGATCTTCAAGATTAAGGATGAACTGAAAGATCCCGGGAATTACTTGCCGCGAACACCAACAAATGGATGATCTGATCCGGGCGGGCAGGGGGAAGCATATCCACCGATCAACAGTTGGACATGCGCAGCCAACGCGGATCGATCTGCTTCGATCCGCGTTGCGGCTTCAACACGGACCGCATCGTTCTGCCCCAGAAGTGCTCCGACATATCCGACCTCACGTCCAGCCTCGGCATCAGGCAGCGCCGACAGAGGCACGAACTGGACCGGAAGACTTAGAGTTTGGCCCTTCGTTCGGCTGGCATCGGCCTGTAAACCAAAAACAGGGGTAAAGCTTGACGTCGAGACGGAGAACGACCCCGACTGACTAAACGTGCCGGACAGATCCATCGTCACCGGCCCGGCAATCATGGCCACGACCGGATCGGACGTGTTCTGCGCGCACTGAAGCGCCCGTACATTGGCGTCGAACCGGGCGGCCTGATCGGCCGCCCAATGCTGCACACCCGACACACTGACCACACCGGCTTTCGTCAGATCCGCCTGCACCCCGGCAATGGCCTGACTGATTGTGACGGGCGCGACAGACCCGGCAGAACAGCCAGAAAAAGCAAGCATTCCACAGAGCGCCAGCCTCCTCATACCAGCGCCTCTCCACCCAGACCTGTCCACGCCTTCGTATTCGGGTTCCACATCGCCATGACGCCCTGAGCGCCGGAGCCGATGGCCTTGTCCGTCACGACAGCACGCTGCCACGCAACAGGGGATGTCGGCAATGTAGCGAAGGTGTAGGCGTTATAAGCCAGAACAAGAGGTTCTACTGCCAGAGTGGCCTGGTTCGTGGCGCGGGTAATGGATACAGCGGGCGTGACCAGATAAGCAGAACTGTCGGAAGATGCGGCTGTAATATTGAAGGTAGCAGCACCATTTTGCGTGGATGGGCACGATATCTTCCAATAAACGCCTTCCCAATCCTTTTCGATCCACGCAATACCGCTCTCGCCCCAAGTGCCATCTATACCAAACCATGGCGACGCAAGCGCCGTGTTTCCACTGGAATTATGCGTAAATAGATATCCTTGATAGCCGTCCTTGTCCTGTAACGTCAGGCAAGGCGGGTTATTGTCTTTTGATACTAATGTAAATCTGTTGTAGTTATTATTGGAGTTAAATCCAACATTAATACTGTGGTTATTCCCGATATCCCACATTGAAAACAGAGAATCGTCCGAGCCTGCATCGGAGGGATGCGTTAAAGCAGGAATATTTGAAATCGATGCCATTTGTAACGGCAGATAACTCGCGCCGTTCGCCGCAGTGTATCCTAAGGCGGTATTAATCGCCGCCGCTGTCAGATCCGTCGTACTTCCGCCTGAACCCGGCGCACCTGCCGGTGCTTGAAAAGAAACTGCTGGAGCGGTTGCACCATTGCTCATTGTCGCTGTGAGCGTAACCGTGGATGCCTGACCCGCTACGACCGTCCCCTGACTTACGGCGACGGACGCTATTCCTATGCCGGACGCGCCGACAGGACCAGCCGCACCTGTTGCGCCCGTATCACCTTTCGGTCCAGCTGCACCTGTAGCACCTGTAGCACCTGTAGCACCTGTAGCACCTGTAGCACCGGCTGGAGCCACGAATGTTGTCGGTGCCGTCGTCGTGCCATCAGTGAGAGTAGCCGTCAGCGTTACGGTCGAAGGCTGGCCGGTTGTGACAGGGTCCTGAGTCACATCAATCGATTTGACACCGACACTCTGCACACCGCCCGAGGAGAGCGATGCAACCCATTGATCGATGGTCTGGGCTTTGCCGCCTGACGTGACATTCAGTCCGGAACCATCACCGGCATACGTCCCGGCCGTCACGCTCTTGAAAGATGGCGTGCCAACCGGGGCGGCATCCTCGGTCGCCATGACGACCTGACCGTTCGACGAATAACCCGAAGGCAGCGCCTCCACGCCCGCGATCAGCACGTTGCCGTTCGTCAGGGTGTCGGCAGGGAAATCCGATGGTGGGGCGGTCGCAGCGGTAAGGTCCGTGATCTGCAAGACGGCCATTACGGAATAGACCCGGCCCTGCTGCGTCGTAATCTCGAAGAGGATTTTCTGCGTCGTGTCCGGCTGGCCGCTCGCGAGAAATGCCACCACCATCGTCCCGGCGACGGCACTCCACATGACCGTAAGAGCATAATCTCCACTTGCCGTAATAACCTTGGCCGATCTGATGGCGACAAGCGTATCACCTGTCCCGGCCAGAAGCGCCGAGAAATCCAGCGAATAATCCAGACAGTCAGCAGACGACTTCGGACAAAAAGTGACTTGAGAGACGACTCCGTTGCATCCCTGCAAAGTAATCGTCCGCAGCGGAGATGGGGTAAGATTATGAATTGTGGTCATGCAGTCCTCATGTCGTTCAGAAACACGTCGAAATTTTCAGCGTTCCGGCGTCCTACCCGGAAGACCCAGCCAGCTCTGCTGCCGCGGCAGACCATAGGCTTCATCGCCCCTCAACTGATCTGTGGTCGGAGTTTGCATTCAGACGCATGGGCGGCACCGAATACGAAGAAGCGGTTGCGCATGTATCTCCAGACATAAAAAAACCGCCCAAAAGGCGGTTAGGAGAGTTAGGTTGATGGCGCAGCACGGAAAGCATCTTCATAGAGAAGCAAAGTCGCGCGCACCGAGGAAAATCATGTGTCAATCCGACACTTTGCGCAAATTGCCTGTCTTATTAAAATGAGCGCGGTTGAACCGTTATCATTGGCTATACCCGCGCAATTCCCCCCTATAACGCACAACAATCCTTCTCCTGCCTTCATATGTAAGAAAACCATAGGATGCATGCGGCTATCGCGTTATGAAGATTTAACAGTTTTTCCAGAAAGCCGATCATGAACGCCCTGACACCCTCAATTCCGACTGGTTCATACAATACATGAAGCTTTTTTCCTTCAAAAAGGGATTGTCAGTACCATCTTGCGCCGTCATGACGGGTGGAACAGGCGGAATTGGATGTGAAATTGCAGGGCTTCTTCTGGAAAAAGGATGGGATGTTCTTCTACTGACGCGCCAACCACGCAAAGCTGAAGAACAGATTTCCAGCAGAAACGGTCGGTTTGAGGCTGTCTATTGTGACCTTACCAAACCTGAAGATCTGGAAGCCATCAGTGCCGCCATTCTGGAAAGAAAAAAAAGTATCGGACTATTGATTCATTGCGCTGGAAAAATACAGCCCGAACTGACCAAAGATCTCACTCGGCACAGCCTTGAAGAACAGATGGCGATCAATCTGACATCACCAATACTCATGACCAGTCACTTGCTGCCAAACCTGTCCCCGGCTTCACATATCGTCTTCGTCAATTCCATTGCTGGCGTCATGCCCCTTCAGGGGAGTGCCGTGTATAGCGCAACAAAGTTCGGCCTCAGGGGTTTTGCACGGTCATTGGCGTTGGAGTTCAAAGCCGGAACAATCCGAGTTTCGTCTATCTTTCTTGGCGCCGTCGACACTCCAATGCTTGAACAGGAAACACGGGATGGTGGATCCGTACTCAACTTTGTCAACAAGCCTCTTCCGGCGCGGCATGTGGCCAGCCTGATCATCCGGACCAGTGAAGGAAGGGGACGTGAAATCTTTCTACCTGCGCTGGACGGGATTTTCGCTCATGCATGCCTGATCATGCCTTGGCTCCTACGAATGACCACCCCGATCCTAGAAAAAATCGGCCATATTGGACTGCGCCGCTTTCAAAAAAACAAACAATATTCCCATAAAATCTAGAAATTATTTCTGAATTCCCGATATCGTTTTGTATAAAATTTTTTACTCAATGAATAACACATTGAAACAAAGAGACACTACTCAGCCAAAATATCATCCATAGGGAATTTTAACGATTTATTGACGAAAAATGTGAAGGGATATACGCTCTTTGTCATCTTACACTTTCGGAAGGCTGTAACGTGCCACGTGTAACGTTGACTGATTTTCTGCAAGTGACTCAATGGTCGAATGACCAGCTTGCGCACCAGATTGGCCGTACAACAGATGATATTCTGCGATGGTCTCATCATGACGCTGAATTGCCGAAGCCGCTTCAGCAATGGATAACGCGCGTCGTAACAGCCTTCCAAACAGAACCTCCGCCGCGCGGATATGCCATGGAGCGTTCTGCAAGCTGCTCCTTCAATGATGATGCATCAATGACTGTCGTATGTAGCGTCTGCAGTCTGGCTCCCCGCTGTAGGCAAGGGATCTACGCCAAAAACTGAGGTTGAGTTTATATTTCTGCGTAAAGCCGTTTCGAAAGACACGCAGCAGCCTGCCGAAACGCTTGAAAAAAATCACGATCAATGGCGACGCTGCCGCCCGCCATCTCAATAAAACCCTCGACCATTCCATTCTGAAGCAGCCCTTCAGAATGGACCAGCATACCATCGGGATCTTCCATGCACCCTGAGGAGGGGGCATCGCCCTCAGGCCTTGCGGAAAGGCTCTCATTCCACACATCCCGCCAGTAAGTCTCGACCTTCTCGGAATAGAGGCGTCCGTCTACGGTATAAGCCTGCATCGGCTTTCCAAGACCCATCATGTAACCGATTTCAACCGCCGTTCCTGGATCCATCTCGGGAGAACGACGGAACGGATCAATACAGAACAGACCTGCGGCACAACGGTCCATCAGATCACGATCCGCGCGGACAAAGGCAAGAATAGTCTCCCGCCCTGGAGGCAGCAGACGTGCTTCGGCCTGCCCATCAAAGGGCGCAATACCCTCAAGACCATATTCTGCGCAGATCGATTTCAAACGCGCAAACAAATCAAGAGCCTGCGGCCTGAACACCAGATCACCGGCCAGATAGACTGGAATAAAATTCTCTGACATAGGCCACAGCCTCTACAGATTTCCGAAACGAAAATAAAGTCCCGCAGGATACACTCTTGGGCAACAAATATTCGGGCCATTATGTCTTGGAAAATACTGGCGGAGGGGATGTCTTACGTACTTTCATTATAAGATATTGATAATATGGACTTATATTTAAGATATAAAAAATTTATCCCACAAAAATTACCCACTTAAGAAGGCATAATTTTGAATAATGGACCCTTTCATCTGATTTTAATACACAACATAGTGGTTAGATATTCCGTGCTGGAATGCAGTTTGTTAGCTGCATGGTATCAATGAATCGAAGCCCGCGAATCACAGTGCGACGACCTGAATCTCCTGTAAGACAGTGCCCAAAAAAATATGGCTCCCTCGCTATGTAGTTTGATCATTCCGTGAATTTGAAAGGTATTTCAACAGTGCGCAGAAAACGGTGATGGAGATCACTTACGATTAAATTCCGTCCTAATAATTATTTATCTAGGCTCAGGACACATAGCCAGAAGATGACGGTTGCTGCGAGGCAGATGGCTGAGAAGAAGACATTCGGGCATCTGTCATAGCGTGTTGCGACCCTCCGCCAGTCCTTGAGCCTTCCGAACATGATCTCAATGTGATTGCGGCGTTTATATTTTCTCTTATCGTATTTGACCGGTTTTCCGCGGGATTTTCGTCATGGGATGCTGGGCTTTATCCCTTTCTCTTCCAGGGTGTCTCTGAACCAGTCGGCATCATACCCGCGATCTCCCAGCATCCACTGTGCCATAGGAAGACTGTCCAACAGGGCAGCGTCACCGGTATAATCGCTGACCTGTCCCGCCGTCATGAAGAAGCTCAGCGTTCGTACGTTCTGATCCGTGATGGCATGCAGCTTCGTATTCATGCCGCCTTTTGTCCGTCCGATCAGACGCCCTGGATCCCCTTTTTTAGCCGCAGGCTTGAAGCCGTGCGGTGTGCCTTGAGATACGTCGCATCAATCATAATCGTCCGAGGCTCGGCTTTTGCAGCAGACAGGCCATCCATCATCCGCATGAAAATGCCCATGTCGCCCCAGCGCTTCCAGCGATTATAGAGCGTCTTGTGTGGACCGTATTCCCGGGGCGCATCACGCCAGCGCATCCCATTGCGGTTGACGAAAATGATCCCGCTCAACACGCGACGGTCATCAACGCGGGGTCTGCCGTGGCTCTTCGGGAAAAGGGGCCGCAGACGATCCATCTGTTCATCCGTCAGCCAAAACAAGTCGCTCATCTCCAGTCTTTTCGCAGAGCCTGAATCAGATCTCCGTAATCAAATCAATGGGTCCTGAGCCTAATGAATAATAATTCCGGGAAGTAGAAGACAATAGAGCAGGAATAAGCATATAACGTTGGGAATTCGAGTTGTCATTCCAAAGAAATTCAAGTATGAGTAGTTGTTCTAAATATTACTCAAAAGTTCTGTATTGCAGAAAAATCTATCTTAGCCCCGCCGCAGTGATCTGAAGCAGGAAAATTATTCAGGGCTGTGACGATATTCTTTATCAAACAGCGCATGGGCACGCTTGACGACCATCAATAATGTTAAAATAAAATGCGTATATAGAAATACAACCACAAAAGAAATGAATCGACTATTAATTGACTGTATATATGATAGTAACGAAATTATCAACGCAGCACAACAAACTAAAACAAGATACGACAAATTTACGTTCAACTCTATAAGTAGTTTTCTTCTATTTTCGAGTTTTTCTTCTATTAATTTATTAATGCGCGCGTCTGAAGATGCGTCCCATTTGCGTTGAAAAATAGAAAATATCGCGACCTGAATATTCAATATTAAAGCAATAAAAATTCCAAAAAAAGTTATAGAAATATTGTAAGCATTTCCATCAAATATCTTTCCGTAATGATACATATATGTAGATAATAAAATAGGAATTAAATAAAATAATAGTATATCTTGTATTGATACCCTTCCGGTTCTGTTATTATACAGAGTAATTATATGGCCTTTAATGATTGATAAAATATCTATTTTCATTTTTTAGTTTTCTCCATGATATTGAAGAAATCTGAAAGTATTTCATCGGATTGTTGAGATATAGAATCGTAGGTAGGGTGACCGTCTCTTCCTCGATTTATGCTTTCCGTAATATCAATCACTCCGGCATTAGAGTCACTTCCGAATATGCCGACCGGGCGATATTTTCCTCCAATTTTTACTTCAGCATAGGCCTCAGAAAATTCTATACCCTCATGTAGTACTAAGCCGGATTCACTTTTTTTTAGTCCCCTGGTCACTGCGCTAAATAGCCCAAGCGTTTTGTTACGCTTGGCGGATAGCCGCACTTCAAAATCTACTTGGTCCGGAGCGTTCCCGCCAAGATAACTGTCAGCCAGGTCGGACGGTGCGTTGCGTTTGATAAGACGAAGTCGTCTAACAGGCTCTTTACTGTACAGGCTGCTGCCTTCGCTAGGAAGAAGCTTTTGATATTTTAATATATATCCTGGATTAGCGTGTGCAAAGTCTATTTTTGCTTGATCCATTACCAATCCAATGCACGAGCGCCCTTGAAATGATTGAAACGCAACAAAAGAAAAATCCTTATCTTTGGGTAACCAAATTTCGTAAAATAATGGTATTTCTTCAATGTCATCGACTTTTCGGCGGTAATTTCGTACCTGAGTCTTGTTATCTACAAAATTACTTTCAAACCCATATGTGCCGTAGTGTGTGTATCCTTTGCTATTACCTCTTCCATCTTGCTCAATCTCTTGAAAATACCAGCTGCGCTCTTTTTCCACGTCTTGAACGACTGTGTTATGCCGGATAACAAACTTTTTCCAAAACTGACGTGGTGCAACATTAAATTCTTTCGAATTAAAGGGTAGTCGTCCTGACTCGCCTTTTTTGTGGACCGTAATCAAATACCCACGCAAACCTATCGCGCTCGCCATTTCAATATTCCTGTTATATAATAATTAAATTTTTTAGTATCAAAGACTAGGATAAGAAGGCATCTTCTAATTATTACCTATCATATCCAAAGTCTCCACGGCTAGTGCTAGAAAAGGCTTCATCAGTTCTGAATACGCTCCATCAAAATTTTCATTAACATTATGAATAAAAATCAAAAAATTTCAATTTTTATTATTTTTTTAATAAGTTCGTTTTCGAACGATATTTGACTTCGTCCAAAATGCGCCTGTCTATGACAATTTGGGCACAGTGCGGCAACTGATGCGGGATGATCCGGGCCGCCATCACTCAGCTTATGAATATGGTGAGATTCGAGATATGGCTGCCCCGTGCTAGTCAAAAACGGTGCTGAACTTCCGCAATTTTCGCAAGATCCCTTCGCACGGGCCAGAACGTAGTCTCGAACTGCTTTGCTGCGTGCTCTAACATTCGCCAGCGCGACACGTGGGCTTGCCGTCGTGGGGGCAAGAGCCGCTTTCAATGCGCGCTTTCTCAGTTCTTCTAACGAGAGATCGACAGGAGCTTCTGTCGCAAGACCTTCAGCCTCGATGGAAAGCCCGCTCTGAGGCACCAACGTAAAGACAATCGCTTGTCGTGGCTGACCGTTCATATCGGGCTGCTGTTCCATCTTCCAACCGCCGCAGACATAGAGCCCCTCAAACCGAACCGGGCCGCCTTTCTTGGTTTGCTGAAACAACAGCAGGTCTTTGCCATTCTGCACATGGTCGCGGATGGCTCGGTTTCCCGAGATCATGCGCATATCACCAAGCTGGCCTTGCCCCGTATATCGGAAGCTCCCATCTGCTTCAAAAACGTCCTGGTAACCAACATGGCCGGCGCCATGTCCGGTAAAAATGAATATCCCAGGCGCGTTAGCAGGCGTTGAGATTCCGCCCTGCTGCTGGCCGCCAAAGCGCGCATGAATGTCATTGCGGCGATGATAGGATCGACGGAGTTCAAACGGCCAAAGCATGGCTCAATTGGTTACATAAGATTGCAACAGACACAATGGTGTTCCTCAAAGGGTCAGACTGGCGTCCTGAGCCTTTTCTTGCGCCTTTTGTTTCCCGTCCTGCATGTCGGTTCCGCGTTCCTTAAGCGCGCGAGCCGCCATTCCTGAACGCTCCTGGAGCCCAACTTGCATCTTCGAGCGGTCATCCGTGTAAAGCACGCTCTCAGCCTTGGCTCGTGAGAGGGCCACATAGAAGCTCTTCTGCTCCAAAAGATGCGTGGCCGAGCTCTCCGCATTGGCGAACACTCGATCCGCCGTTCGTCCTTGAGCAGCAAAAGCGGTGGACACATAGGCATGAGAGAGATGCCGGTCTCGAGCGCGCTCTAGGCTGATTGTCTCAATCCGGTTGCCTTGGAGTTTGACGCGGGCAAGGCTTCGGTCTGGGCCGATCCCGATCACGTCCCCAAGCTGCCCATTCACGCGCTTAGCGGCCTTATCGTTGCGCGTAAACTGCACCCGATCCCCCACGCGAAGCTCTAGCGCTTCCTCACGGTAGACTTGAGCTTGTGCCGCTCCCCATTGCCGAGGATGCCAGGCAAGCTCTCGCCCGCGCTCATCTTGAAGCATGAGCACATTCTTGGCCTCATTCGCTTGAATGACCCGATAGGCGCCATGCCGAGAGATGCCTTTATCGGCGTAATCCTTCGCAAAGCGCACAATATCGCCGAGCTCATAACTCTCCGCCCGCTTGGCCTCCGCTTTGGTGAGGTCCTTGGACACGAACTTCGTCGCGTTGAGAGCCTCAGCGCCAAGCTGACCCCGCTCTATCAATTTTTTTCGAATGTCCTGGGTCAGACCATCCCGTCCTTCGCGTGAGGGTTCAATCACCAACGTTTTCTGGCGTTCTTCGGTACTGAGAGCTGCATAATCCTCGGCAATCTGCACAAAACGAGCTTCACGACTAGCAATTTCCACAACACGCCCGCCGCCGCGATCCAGGGCCTCCAAGGCCTTCTTGGCGTTTCCTTCCAAACTCGCCTCGACGGCCGCCTTTGTATGCTCATTGGTCTGGCGCAAGATGGTCTTCAGCTTGGCCGTTTCCATGCCGGCCTCTTGGAGCTGCTCAAAAGCCGCTCCAGCCTCAATAGAGCCGAGCTGTTTGATATCGCCCACCAAAAGCACGCGTGCCCGATGGCTCTGTGCTGTGCTTAAGAGCTTCGCCATGTCTTTGGCAGAGACAAGCGACGCTTCATCGACAATCCAGAGCTGACGCTGCGAGCTGGGGCGCCCTGGTGCCAGAAGATGACGCGCCAACGTGTCGGCCCGACTGTCGAGCGCATTCCCCAGCACCTGCGCGGCTGAGGCGGTCGGGGCCAGGGCTGTGACGCGATAGCCTTGCGCTTCCGCGCTTTTCGCAACAGTCGCCAAGACCGTCGATGTCTTAGCGGTACCCGCGTAGCCTTGGAGTCCAACGATCTGACTGGTGCTGGTGAGGATCTGAGCGGTCGCCGCACGCTGCTCCTCATTCCAGGCATGTCCTTTGAGGGCTGAACTTTGCTCGGCCTGAGCCACGGTTTTTCCCGCCTCAAGGGGTGAGAGGATGGGCACGGCTTTTTGCCGTCCGTCCTCTTCGAGCCGCAAGAGTGTCCTCTCGTTAGCGATATTGGTTGCGGTCGTCATGCCGTCAAAGGCGGCACCCCTATAATCAAGATAGGTCCGCCTTTCCAGGCCGCCAGCCGTCTCAGCCCGTGTGATCGCGTCGGCAATCTCGGCCTGACTAACCGCGCCAAGCGCAAAACGTCCTGCCGCCTCATGCAGCGCAGTCGTGGCAAAGACAGAATTGCGCTCGCCCAGCATCGCCGCCCCTTGAGCAACAACCTGATCCGCCAAGAGCTCCCGACCAAACGCGTTGGAACTCTTTTGAGCGGATTGCGCCGCCAGGCGCCCCTGAGCCTCTGCGACAAGCTGACGGCGCTTTTCCTCTGTCAGTCCAGCTGAGTCTGCGGCCCCGCGCCAGGTTTTCACCAAGTCTGCTTGCGACACAGCCTCTTTGGCCAATCGAGTTTCTAACGCGACAGTCTGTTTCTCTGCTGCACTGGCCTGAGCACGAGATTTCCCACGCTTTGCCAATTGCGCCTCAATCGCCTGCGCCCTTTGGCTGAACCTCTCCAAGCTCTCAGGCGAGAGACCGGCAATCTCAAAGCTGGAATCTTTGCCTTTGGTGATCCCGTAACCCAGCTCGGTCACCTCATGCGCCAATTCCTGGCGATAAAGTGCCCCCAGCTGCTTTTGGAGTTGGTAAAAGGCCCGAGGCTCTAAGCTTCGCCACTGGCTATCTTGATCCTGCGTCATGTTCAAAATGACGTTGTGGCTGTGGAGCTGCGGATCGAGTGCGCGGCTCGTCCCGTGCCGGAAACTTGCAATCACAAGGTTCTGCGTCACCTCACGGCGGACTTCCCCATCTTCCCGGATGCGGGTTGCCGCCAAATGCTGCTCGGCGAGCGCCATTGTGCGCCGGACCGCCTCATCATGAGCTCCGATCAGGCGGCGATCGCCTGCCACCAGGGCCATGATCGAGACAGATTTTGGGGCACTGAAGGTCACATCCCAGCCCGGACGATGGACCCACTCCCCATCCTGAGAGGTCCCTAACCGCTGATCTTTGTTGATCTGTCCGTGGAGGAGACGCGTGAACCTCTCAGAATCAACCGCACTGGCAAGGCCGAGCTCTACCGCGCCTTTCCCGAGCCAGACAGACGGCGCATGGCCATCCTCAGAATAATAGTCATCGGCGTCATAATAGGCGCTGGCTTGAGCTGCATTTCTCAGCCCTGAAATGGTCGCCACCATCAGACAGGCCCCCGATCAAGAGCGGGCTTTGATGGAGAAGCCGCTGTCGGTTTTGGGGTTTTCTCAATGGTGGCGACATCACGCGCCGCGCTCTGGCGGTCTTTCTGCCCCCAAAGTGTTTTGGCGGGGTCGATGGCCATAAACGCAGCCGCCCTCGCAGGACCTCGGGCCGCAATATGATCTGTGCTGAGTGTAATTTGCGCCACTGGCAAGCCGTCCGGAAGGAGCAGATAGCCGCGTCCTGGTGGTAAGCGGAACTGGCTCTCCATCACAGCAGGCCGGACCTCACGACGAGAGCTTACGGTGATCTGGGGTTTCCGTGTTTTGGTATCCATCACGCCCGAGACGGTCTGGATCTCAACCTCGACCTTGCCGATCGTGGCAGAGGCGCGCTCTCGGCTTTCTGTATCTGAAAGCTGAAGAAACAGCTTCGTGTTGCAGTTGCCCAAAATGGCTTGGGCATCTTGCTCACCGTAGCGGCTGCGCATCTGACCGATGGTCTGAAAGGTCAGAATGACCGCAGCCCCAAACTGTCGGCCTTGGGGTAGCAGACGCGTCATATTGTCAACGCGGGGAAGATCAGGGAACTCGTCGAGCACAAACCACAGGCGGCGCGTGTTTGAGGGAGGCAAGGCGAGCGTCGCCGAGGCCGCGCATTCGAGCCAAAGCGCCATGAGCGGTTTGACCGCTTCGAAGTAGTCTTCCTTGCGCGGCACAAAGACCCACGGAGCGCGTGTTCCGCCTTCGTGCTTGTCCAGGCCGCCGAAGAACGCAGCAAAAGAGAAGCTTGTCGCGCTCGGTTCCGGTTCGGCTCGTAGGAACATGAGCAGATTGACCGCCTTGGCGAGCATGAAAAGCACGCTGGCTGTGGCGCGTTCTGCATCCTGGGCAAAAGTGCGCGCCGAGGAGGTATGCGCCAGCCAGCGACCCAGCTCCTCGCTCGTCATATACTGAAGTGCCTCGATCAGCGCGGTCGGTGTTCCGCGGTGTTCTTCCCAAAGCTGGCGCAAGATATTGGCAACCAGGATGCGCGCCGTCTCTAACCAGACGTCTCGATCCCGATCTCCGGTCTCATTAATCAGGTAGCGCGCAAGACGTGCTGCATCTGCCGGATGCTGGATCTCGTCAAAGAGGTTCCAATAGACCCCACGGGCATCAAAGGGGCTGAGAATGATGTCGCCCCGTACAGGGTTATAATACTGAGCGACGAAACTGCCGGAGATGTCATAGACGATCGCAGGCTCGCCACGGGCTTCGATGCCATCAAGCATCTGACGCATGGCAGTGGTCTTGCCGGACCCTGTCGAGCCATCCAGCTCAAAATGGCGGGTTTCAAAGCCACGCGGGATCGGCACTGATCCGATCAAGAGTGGCGCTGGGTCATCGGCGTTGGTCGTGGCTTTGGCGAGCGCTTGGGCTGAGACGAGTTGCGTTCCGCTGATATAGCGATCCGCCAGCTCCGCAGCGGCTTTGTGCTGGCGTTTGTCTTTGGTCAGCCAAAGCCCCGCAATCGCGGCACCTCCACCCAAGATCAGGCCGAGTGCAACGCGCTCCATTAGGCCAACCATACGCGTCCTGAGCCAAGGCTCGCCCAGAACCTCTTGCGCGCCGGTGTCGTAGGTTTTGTCCTCAATAACGACGCGCATCGGAACGTCTCTGCCGGATATGGCCATCACCGGTCGCTGTGCTTCGGCATGCAAGAAGGAACCTGCCAGGCGCAGTGTCTCGCGCTGTGTCGTGGCAAGACCGGCCAGCAGGCCAGTTACGAGGGCCGCGAACAGGATGATGAGCAGAGCCTGACGCGCACGGGCGCCGCTCTCGGCGCGTCGAAGAGCACGCAAAGCCTGGGCATGAGCGCGTTGGTCGAGATCATTGCTCATGAGGCGTCTCCGGCATGAGAAAGCTGGCGCTGAAAAGCGGCTGTGATGTCATCACTGAGTTGGGTGTCATCGACACGGGGCGGTGCTGCGGCGCGGGCATAGACATAGGCTGCACACGCCACATAGAGCGTGCGTTCTGTGAGGCGCTCGACATGCGCGACGCGGGCGCTGAGGGCTCCAAGCTCTCGCGCGATCTCGTTGAGGAGCGGGGTTGGGTCGCGCTCTTCGATCACGCTCGCGAGTCCAGTGCGCACGCAAAGCTGTAAGAATGCATAAGGGGTCAGCTCGCGAGCCGCCGCGTGCTTGCGTAGAGCCTGATCGAGCGCCCTTGGCAGGCGCAGAGTGTGCTGGACCGTGCTCATGGCTGCACCTGCCCGTGTAGGCCATCCGCACTCTCGAAAAAATTAGGTGCGCCAATGTGTCGAACAGAACCGCCGGATGTGTAGGCGGATCGCACGCGCTGAAAAGCGCAGCCCCAAGCCGCAGGCCAGTGCGTGGGGTGTGTTCTTCTTTCTGTGGCCCGAGACGAAGTCTCGGGTCGGTCGAACGGAAGAGAGACAGGCTGTCGTTTAGACATGCTGACCTCCCTTGGATGAGGAGGTCGAACGGCGCCGTTTCTGTGTTTTGGCGGGTGTAGGCCGTGTCTCTAATGACTCTGGATGAAACACTGAGGCCGTATCGTCAAGAAGCGCGTCGAGATCGACTGTTGGGCCTGGCGGATGGCGAGGCTCAGGGGCAGGCTTGCGCTCTTGATACTCCGCGACCCAATCGACGATCGTGCTTTCGATGGCCTGCTGGATCTGTTGGTCCAGGTCGTACGCGTCTTCTGGCGGTAGGCGAACATCGAAGCCGGGTGTCTCAATAATTGCCCCTGTTGGACGGTAGGCTTTGCCGTGCTCCAGCAACGGGCCAGAGATGACACAGGTCGATGTGGAGCCATGATAATAGGCCAAAGGGAGCACGTCATAGCGAAACCAATGCGACGTGGCGCAACGGTAGCTCTCGCCGACTTTGTCATCAGTGATGAGCTTCTCAATGATGGGGCCAACCCCCCGCAGAATACGGGCTGGCGCTTTAACCGAGAGGGTCTGGTCAGAGGCGGGCGATAGCCAGGACTGAAGGCGTGCAAAAGCACTCAGGAACACGGGCATGTGAGATCCTTTTCGCGTTCGAGGACGCAAATTCATGGAAGAGGAAAAAATATTCGGGGGGTCTGAGGAGGCGCGGCGCTTAACGACGTAGGCGCTGCCTCAGGCCGTTAACGGTAGGATTGGGTCGGGAGGCTCTTGAGCCAGTGCTCAATGTCGCCAGAGCGCCATCGGACGCGGCCTCCGCCGACCATGATCGGCAGCGGGATCTGGGAGCGCTTCATCAGGCGATAAATGCTCGATCGGCTGCGATAGCCCGTCATGCGGAGCACATCGTCAATCGTGAGGAGGAAAGCATCGGGTCCGAATTTATGCATCGTGGTCCATCCTGTTTCGTTTGGAACGATGCCGACCCTATGAGGTGCAATCGACGCTGTGTGAATTTAACCTTCGACCAGCAAAGCAAAATAAAGGTTAAATTATAATCAATTGATTTTTAAGGATATTTTTTAATTATTTTATCTTATTAAAGCTGTTGAATGCAATGATCCCGTCATAAATCCAACCATAGTTTTTCCCGTTATGCACAAAGCCTTTTACCCATTCGGTCGATGGGGAGTCTGCGGTCAGACCCACTTCATTGATTCGGTTTTCATCTTTGGCTTTTCCCAGTGCAGCTACACATTCGGCAATAAGGCGCTTGCCGGTGCTTTCGACGTTCCCCTTAGTCTTTGCGACCTCATGACAGGTTTGAAAGATGATCAGCCACTTCTCACCGTTTTCATCCGGCCACTTGTGTGATCTTTTTAATTTGCGCTCTAAGTGGAGATCTTGAAGGAATTCGAGCAGATCCTTGAATTGCGTAGGAAAGATAGACCGAAATTCCTCAAGCAGCCTGCCTTCTCTCGTAACAATATGGCTGCCTTGAATTACTTCCGCGGTATAGGCGGGTGATTCTCTCGGCGTATCTGTATCGCTGGGAGTTCCGTGACTTTCGCGTGCTACGTCCTCAAGAGCAATTTCAGTCGTCTCCTGTCTGCCGCTTTGGACGTGTATAGAAGCAATATCTGGTCTATCTATGGGGTGTTGACCGCTAGGTATTTTGCGAACCTGGATATCCCCAGAAAGCTTAGGTCTAAATAAACACCAGAGCTCATGCCGTCGTTCTCTTACATCTACTCCTCCGACCAGAAGCATGCGCCAAGGGCTATCCAACAGGTACGAGGGCATCTGCTTTCCACCGATCGAAGCCTCCCATGATCCGTTTCTTAAATCGTTGAAAAGACCTTCAATTTCAGGAGGGATTTCCCGATCCTCACGGAGGAATAACCTTGAAAAAACGGGCACATATTGAACACATCTTCCCAAATTAAATGCAAAGATCGCTAGTAAAAAAAAGGAAAATGATACAATTGAACGCCATATATGTGGGTCAAAATTTTTTCCGCTCGTGTATGTGTGTAAAATATAGCTCCAAAAACAATACGCAGATAAAAATAAAAATATTGATGATAGACTAATCGCTTTGATTTTTATTTTTCGAATTTCGCGTAAGGTAAATTCTATGCTTTTTCTAATCGTTCTCTTTCCAAGAACGATATCCCCTGCACCGACACGACGTGCTGCCTCGTTATAAATATCATCTTTCTGATACGCATCATGCATGAGTCGTGTCATCCACGTTGCAAGTTACATAAGACGCCCAAGCTTCCATCATCACACGCCGTTTATCGAGCAAGTTCCCTCGGCGATATGCGGCCTCAACCTTGTTTCCGATTGCATGAGCCAAGGCCATTTCGGCGATATCGCCATCAAAGGTGGTTTCTTCTGCAACCCAGTCGCGGAAAGACGATCGAAAACCATGTGGGACGGCTTCGATCTTGGCGTCACGGCAGATTTTAGTGAGTGTCATGTCTGATAGGGGCTTCGCGCCTCGCTGTCCTGGAAAGACCAGCGGGCTCCGTGCCTCACGATAGGTCGCAGCTTTACGCAACAGCGCGAGTGCTGGCGGCGAGAGAGGAATGACATGCTCCCGGCCTGCCTTCATGCGCTCAGCCGGGATTGTCCATAGAGCATTCTCGAAGTCGATCTCGTCCCACGTTGCACCCCGGACCTCGCCAGAGCGTGTCGCCGTAAGGATTAAGACCGACAGTGCTAAGCGACCGATCGAATCACCATCTTGGAGATAAGACAGAAATTGCGGCACCTCCGCATAGGGAAGTGCTGCATGATGAACGGGCTTGGATTTAATTCTCGGGAGAGATTTGTCCATAGCTGCCAGAGGCAATGGAAGGGTTCGGTAGCCCTTGCCGATCGCCCAGTCGACGACACTGCCGATGCGCTGACGGACCCGGCGCGCTGTTTCGGGCTTCTCTAGCCAGATGGGAGCGACCACATCACGCGCATGATGTCCGTCGAGCTCCGAGATGGAGAGGTCACCGATGATGGGGAAGGCGTAGCGCTCCAGCGTGGACAGCCACTGATTGCGGTGCTTCTGATTTTTCCAGCTCGACTTGTTCTCGGCAAAGACCAGAGAAACGGCCTCACGGAATGTCGGAATCCCTGCCTCTTTACGGCGCTCCGAGACAGGATCAATTCCGACCTCGACCTGCATGCGTGTTTTGACGGCGCGCTCCCGAGCAAGGGCCAAAGGCACCTTCTTGACGCTGCCTAAGCCGATATCCCGTCGCTTGCCGTTCTTCTGAACCCTGCAAACCCAAGATTTGCTGCCTGACGGCGTCACGACGAGATAAAGCCCATCGCCATCTCCGTAGCGTCCAGGCTCTTTGGTGGCTTTTACAGAGGTCGCTGATAATCGGCCCATCTATTCCCACACTCCATACCACGCAAGCAGTGGGATAGAGTGCAATTTGATGAGTCGGGATGCAACACAAAATGAGAGGATATCCGCAGAAATCCGCCATTTATGATGCGATCTAAAACTTGATTGTAAGGGTAATTGGCGGAGGGGATGGGATTCGAACCCACGATACGACTTACATCGTATAACGGATTAGCAATCCGCCGCCTTCAGCCTCTCGGCCACCCCTCCGCACTTTACGCGGTTTGCACTGCGTAAGCAGGAGTGTTCTTAGGGGGTAACCGCGTCGTGGTCAAACCCCCTGAGAACATTTTTTTCGCCTTACTCTGAAAGAAGTTTCTTCAGAGTTTCATTAACGAGAGCAGGGTTTCCCTTACCCTTCATGGCCTTCATCGTCTGACCGACGAAAAAGCCGAAAAGCTTGTCCTTACCGCTTTTATATTCTTCGACTTTATCGTTGTTCGCCGCAAGAATATCGCGAATGGCGCTTTCAATGGCCCCTGTGTCCGTAACCTGACGGAGACCCTTACGCTCAACGATGGCAGAGGCAGAATCGCCCGTCTCGACCATGTCTTCCAAGACTTCCTTGGCAATCTTGCCATTGATCGTGGAATTGGAAATCAGGCCAAGAAGTTCCCGCAAGCCTTCCGCACTCACCGGGCTGTCTTCAATGGAACGGCCAGTGCGGTTCAGTGCTGCGAAAAAATCGCCCAGCATCCAGTTTGCCGCCAGACGGGCATCGGCGCCACGCGCCAGGGTTTCGTAGAAATCCGCAGTCGCCTGTTCAACACACAGAACGGAAGATTCATAACGGCTGACGCCGTATTCCGCCTCCAGACGAGCGCGCTTTGCTTCAGGCAACTCAGGCAAGGCCGCTTTGAGTTCGTCAACCCAGAACTGTTCGATGACCAACGGCAGAAGGTCAGGGTCAGGGAAGTAGCGATAGTCGTGCGCATCTTCCTTGCTACGCAGAGAACGTGTTTCGCTCCGGACGTGATCGAACAGACGTGTCTCCTGATCGACGGTTCCACCAGCTTCCCAGACTTCGATCTGACGCTGCGCCTCGACTTCGATGGCCATCATGACAAAGCGGATCGAATTGACGTTCTTGATCTCGCAGCGCGTGCGATAGTCCGTCTCGCCCGGCTTACGGACCGACACGTTCACATCGGCACGCATGGACCCTTCTTCCATGTTCCCGTCACAGGTGCCGATATAGCGCAGGATTTGCCGCAACTTGCGCAGATAGGCACCAGCTTCTTCAGGCGACCGGATATCCGGCTCACTGACGATTTCCATCAGCGCCACACCGGCACGGTTCAGATCGATGAAAGAGCGTGTCGGATCCTGATCATGAATCGACTTGCCAGCGTCCTGCTCCAGATGCAAACGCGTCACACCGATTTCACGCGTGCTGCCATCGGCCAGATCAACGAGAACCTTGCCCTTACCGATGATCGGATGGGCAAACTGGCTGATCTGATAGCCGGTGGGCAGATCCGCATAGAAGTAGTTCTTGCGGTCGAAGCGGCTGAACAGGTTGATCTCAGCTTCGAGCCCCAGACCTGTACGGACAGCCTGTGCAACGCATTCCTGATTCAGAACCGGAAGCATGCCCGGAAAACCAGCATCGACGAGGCTGACATGCGTGTTCGGCTCACCGCCATATTCCGCCGAAGCACCGGAAAAGAGCTTGGCTTCGCTAACGACCTGAGCATGAACCTCAAGACCGACAACAATTTCCCATTCACCGGTGCTGCCGGTAATACGATAGCTCATGCCGACACTCCTGCATGAAGGGTGGGTCTGTGATGGAACGCCGCCGCCTGCTCAATGGCATGACCGGCAGCAATCAGCGTCTCTTCATCGAAGAACTTACCGATAAGCTGCAACCCAAGCGGCACACCGCGCGCATCCAGACCAGCCGGAACGGACAGGGCAGGGACACCCGCCATGCTCGCCGGAACCGTAAAGACGTCATTCAGATACATCTGCACCGGATCGGTCGGCTTTTCGTCCTGCGCGAAAGCACCCGATGGTGCGGTCGGCGTCAGAAGAACGTCGACATTTTCAAAAGCCCTCAGGAAGTCCTGCTGGATCAGCGTCCGAACTTTCTGCGCGCGCAAATAGTAGGCGTCATAGTAGCCCGAAGACAGCACATGCGTGCCGATCAGAATGCGGCGCTTGACCTCTTCGCCAAAACCAGCGGCACGGCTAGCCTCATAGAGACCATCCAACGAAGGCGCACTCACACGCTCACCAAAACGGACACCATCGTAGCGCGCAAGATTCGAAGACGCTTCGGCCAGAGCCGCGATGTAATAGGTGGGAAGGCCGTATTTCGTATGAGGCAGGGAAACCTCAACAATTTCCGCACCAGCATCCCGCAGCCAGGTCATACCCTGCTGCCACAGTGCCTCGATCTCCGCAGGCATGCCGTCCACATGATATTCTTTAGGAATACCAACGCGCAGTCCTTTGACGCCACGCTTCAGCGCAGCTTCGTAGTTCGGAACGGGCGTATCAACACTCGTGGAATCGCGCGGATCGAAACCAGCCATCGATTCGAGCAGAATGGCGCAATCCTGAAGATTACGGGCCATCGGACCAGCCTGATCGAGCGAGCTTGCAAAAGCGATCGTCCCGAAACGCGAACAGCGCCCATAAGTCGGCTTGATCCCGGCAATGCCCGTAAAAGCCGCCGGCTGACGGATGGAACCACCCGTATCCGTGCCCGTCGCACCCAGCACGAGCCCAGCCGCGACTGCTGCGGCTGATCCACCGGAAGACCCACCCGGAACCAGCTTGGCGTCAGAATCCTTGCGCTTCCAAGGATTTTCAACCGGACCGAACGCGGAGGTCAGATTGGCCGACCCCATGGCAAACTCATCAAGATTCAGCTTGCCCAGAAAAACTGCACCGTCTTTAAGCAGATTGGCCGTAACCGTGCTTTCATAAGGCGGTACGAAATTGCCAAGGATTTTGCTGGCCGCCGTAGTGCGAACGCCATTCGTGCAGAACAGATCCTTGATGCCCAGCGGAAGACCGCAAAGGTTCCCGCCTTCGCCCTTGGCCAGAGCCGCGTCCGCAGCCTTGGCGCCTTCGCGGGCCCGATCGGGCGTGCGGGTGATGAAGCTGTTGAGCTGACCGTCCAGACGCTCGATCGCGTCAATATGAGCGTTCGTCAGTTCGACCGCAGAGATCTTGCGCGCCTTGAGCGCGTCCCGGGCCGAAGCCAGCGTGAAATCGTGAATGCCGGACATTATTCAACCACCTTCGGTACCGTGAAGAACGGACCTTCCCGTTCGGGGGCATTGGCCAGAACCTTGTCACGGCAATCGCCATCCGTGACCCGATCTTCCCGCAGACGGGGCTTTGCCAGACCCGTACCAATCATGGGATCAACGCCCGTGACATCCACTTCCTTGAGCTGTTCCACCCAGTCGATGATGGAGCCCATATCCTGTCCGAGAGTTTCAACCTCTCCGGGCTGGAGACCGATCCTCGCCAGTCTGGCGATGCGCGTAACCGTTTTCGCGTCGAGCGACATGAATATTCCTGAGCAAGAGGAAATTTTATGGTGGCTTTTCAGCCTTCGAGGGGATCATAACGCCGTGCTATGCCCCTGTTCAATCCACATGATCTCCGTAATCTCGTTCAATCCGGTCAGCGCATCCTCGGGCTGGACCCCGGATCGAAGACCATCGGCGTCGCGCTGACGGATGTTTCTCTCATGCTGGCCTCCCCATTGATCGGCCTCAAGCGCAGAAAACTGGGAGAAAACGCTCAGGAACTTGCCAAGATCGTCCGCACGCAGGACGTCGGCGCCCTTGTTGTCGGACTGCCGCTTTCACTGGATGGATCTTTTGGCCCTGCAGCCCGTGCAGCCTCCGACTGGACGCAGGCTTTGTCCGAACGTCTCGGGATTCCCGCAGGACTATGGGACGAACGGCTGTCTTCCAGTGCCGTCAACCGTTTCCTGATCCAGGATGCCGACATGACACGAGGACGGCGTGCCGAAGTCGTCGACAAGATGGCCGCCGCCTATATGCTTCAGGGCTGGCTTGATGCCTCACGCCCTGAAGCCCCAGAGTTTTTCTAATCAGATCGTCCTGCTCTCCCCCAACGCGGAACGCCATGATGTATTGGCCAGAACACGGAACCACATCCGGGCTGTAAGGGCGCCGATGAACAGGCAAAACAGGAACTTCATGCTTCTTCTCCTCTCGTGAAGCACAAAACGAACCGTATTAGTCCAAGTTCTCTAACGAAGCGTTTCAAAGTGTTAAGGTGCGCTGAAAAATGATGTTTCGCACATCGATCTTGATAATTCTTCTGGGACTATCAGCCTGCGCTCATACGTCCGATGACGGCAGTGCCTCAATCACCCGACATCATTCTTCCCGTCATGGGGCGTACGCAGGAGCAGGGGGTGGCTGGTCCGGGTTCTGATCAGTGCTGACGCCACGCAAGCCGGACCGGCATGGCACGATAGGATGCAAGATCCCGTCCGCCATGCACAGGCAGAGCGCTTCCGGCCTGACCGACAGTGTGGTGGATGATCCGAGGCGGTGGCGCGTAAGACACCATGTGAACAGACGGCATGGCTTCCACCCGCGGCGTCGGACGTTCGGAAAATCCGGATTGCCGGTTCAGCGCAAAATAGGGCGCAGGTCGGGCGGCAGGAAGCATGGCCTGAAGACCTGATGCTGTCATGACAACCTGCGGTAGAAAATCAGGCGGCCTGTAGCTGTCAGGTTGTCCGTTCCAGATAGCCAGCACATGTCGGGCGTAGTCCGCACCGAGGGCCGGGGTAAGGGAGTGGTAGGCTGCCGTCGCCGCTGGCCAGCCATGAAGCTGGTTATGCAATCCGGACAGAAAACGCGCACCGTAGCGGGCATTACTGAACGGATCGAAAGCATCTTCAAGCGAAAAAAAGGCGTCCGGATGATGATGCAGGTTGATCTGCATGCAGCCCACATCAATCGAAACGATGCCGTGCGCCTGAAAATCCCGCACCGCCGCAATGGCTTCATCCTTACTCTCGTAGAAATACCCTTTTCCGGCTGCATTCACGGTCCAGGGCCAAGCAACGGTCACCGAACCATTCGGGTCCCGCCGCCCGCTCTCCACACGACTGATGGCATCTAAAAGACGAGGCGGGATTCCTGCCTGCTGTTCGGCAGCCTGCACCGCCGTTTTACAGACAGATGAAACATCAAAAGCCTTCGCAACCGGCACACCGGAGAGCGTCATGGCAGCAGCAAGACAACGAACTTTCCCGATCATTTTTCTGCTTATGACCGGGAAAGGTAAAAAAACGGTTATGCCTGCAACTTTACCGAACGAGCGGTTTGCAGGACTCCGCCAGCCACTCTGCGACTTCTGGTTCAACATGCGGCGAAACCCGCGCCTGAACCTCGGCGTGGTATGCATTCAGCCAGTTCAGCTCGGCATCATTCAGCAGCGCCACATCAATCAGCTTACGATCAATCGGCGTGTAGCTGAGGATCTCGAACTCCAGAAATGCGCTCTTGCTGCCCTTGAACGAAGACGGGCGCACCAGCATCAGGTTCTCGATCCGGATTCCATATTGCCCCGGTTCGTAATATCCCGGCTCGTTGGAAACGATCATGCCTGCTTCAAGCGCAACAGGACGCGGCGCAGGAGAGATGTTCTGCGGGCCTTCATGAACGGACAGATAACTTCCGATGCCATGTCCGGTCCCGTGATCGTAGTCCATCCCGACCTGCCACAGGGCAGCGCGTGCCAGAACATCCAGCCTGTGCCCGGTCGTGCCGGGCGGAAAACGAATGCGGGAGAGGGCGATATTGCCCTTCAGGACACGCGTGAACGCTTCCCGCACATTGGCTGGCGGCTCCTGATCCCCGACCCAGAGCGTACGGGTAATGTCCGTCGTGCCGAACGGATACTGACCACCACTATCGATCAGATAGACGCTGCCTGCTTCCAGAACCCGATCATGACCGACCTGCGCCCGATAATGCGGGAAAGCACCATTCGGCCCGACTGCGGAAATGGCATCGAAGCTCTGCTCCCGATAATCATTGGAGCGGGCACGCAGACCATCCAGCCGCGTGACGAGATCCGTCTCGTGCTGGCCGATTCCTGAGACCGTCAGGGAATACAGGAAGCGGGCCATTGCAACGCCGTCATGGGCATGGGCCTGACGCGCGCCCTCCTGCTCAACACTGTTCTTGATCGCTTTTGGAAGCGTGCAAGGGTCCGTTCCGTCCACAACCGTCGCACCGCCAGCCTGAAGCGTGGTGTCGAACCACACGGCCGTCGAAACCGGGTCCACGCGCACCGTTCTCCCCTTGAGGGCCTCAAGACGCGTTGCCAGTTCCGCAGGAGCCTGAACTGTCACGCCCGAACCACAGACATCCAACACGCCTGCCGACAGACGCTTTGATGAAACGAACCATTCGGCCGTTCCGTCAGCGTGCAGGATTGCATAGCCATGTGCGACAGGAGTCAGAGGAACATCGCTGCCACGAATGTTCAGCAGCCATGCCAGCGAGGTGCAGTCTGCGATGATGGCAGCATCGTGCCCCGCCCGGCTCAGAGCCTGTCCCAGACGCAGGCGCTTGTCGGAACTGCTTTCGCCAGAAAATTCCACAGGCTGCGGCGTGATCTGACTGGCAGGGGCCTCTGGACGGTCTGCCCACGCCTGATCAATCGGATTATGCGACAGCGCGACAAGTTCAACACCCGGCGTCTGCCATGACGCCAGCATGGACTGACTGACCAGACGCGGATCATACCCGATTCTCAGCCCGTTCGTATGCTCCGCCAGCCAGTCAGCCAGCGGTTCCAACGAAATATGCCGACGCTCCCACAAATCATGCGGAACCTGTTCTTCCAACTGCACCGTATAACGCCCATCGGAAAATACGGCGGCCACGTCCGGCAGAATGGCGGCAAGACCAGCACTTCCCGTAAAGCCCGTCAGCCACGCCAGACGCTCGGCACAGGGGGCAACATACTCGCCCAGATATTCATCCCCACGCGGGATGATGAAACCGTCAACGCCCAGTGCTTTGCAGGCTGCGCGAACGAGGGCAGGGCGCTCGTTGAGCGGGATGGAGGACAGGGTCATGAAAAGTCCTTTTCCACAGAAGACATATCGTCGAGGCAGAGTGTCATGAACAGCAAATCGAGCCAGCGGTCACGCTTGCTCCCCACCTGTGGGAGTATGCCGCAGGTCTGGAAGCCAAAGTTGCGATGCATCGCAACTGAGGCAACATTATCCGCCGTGATCCCAGCCACCATGACGTGAAATCCAGCATGTTTTGCATGCTCAATCAGAGCAAGCAGAAGAGCGCGGCCGATACCCTGACGCTGATGGTCAGGAGAAACATAGACCGAGTGTTCGACTGTACGAGCATAGCCTTCATAAGATCTGAAAGACCCGTAAGAGCCATATCCCATCACTTCGCCAGCCATATCGACAGCAACAAGAACGGGATATCCGTGCGCCAGCCTGTCCTCGAACCACTGACGCCTCTGGTCCAGCGTAAAGGGTGTCGTGATCCAGAGCGCATCGGTGTGCTCGATGGCATCATTGGTAATCCGCAGAATTGCCGGAAGGTCGTCCTGACCGGCGCTTCGGATCACCGGTAATGCACGCTGTGGATTCATCAGCCGCGGCGACGCAGGATCAGCGTGGCCCAGTCGCCCTCACGCAGAATACGCTCCAGCACAAGACCCTGCCGCTGATGCGCTACCAGAACCATCCGCGCCTGACTGTAAAGCAGCCCGGCCAGAATGGCCGTTCCGTTCGGCGCAAGATTCAGCGCAAGAGACTGCGCCATCCGGCACAACGGGCGGGCCAGAATATTGGCGAAGACCAGATCATACGGTGCCTTGGCCCGCACGGCCTCGGTCTGCCAGCCATTACCAAAACGGCAGTCCAGCAGATTGCCCTGACCGTTCAGCCGCGCGTTGAGCTTGGCCGTCCGGACGGACCAGGGCTCGATATCGACCGCCAGAACCGAACGGTGCAGCAGCTTTGCCGCAGCCATGGCCAGAATGCCAGACCCACAGCCCATATCCAGAATACGCTGCGGTTTGCGATACGCCACCATCTCCAGAGCCCGCAGACAGCCGCGCGTCGACCCATGCTCGCCCGAACCGAAAGCGATCCCGGCATCCAGCGTAATCGTCAGGCGGGACTGATCGGGCGCGCCATGAAGATGAGTGCCACGAATGGCGAACCGCTTGCCGACATTCTGCTGCGGAAAGGACTCATACGTCCGGGCCAGCCAGCCTTCGGACTCGGTCGGGGTGCGTTCAAGCTCCGCTTCACAGCCGGTCAGCATCCGTGCAACTGCCAGAGCGTTTTCGAGCTCGTCTTCCTTGAAGCCCGTATCCTTCACGCCTTCCACACGCCAGTATTTCTGCGCGTCATCGGCTTCGAAAATGCCTACCGTTTCGCAGGCACACATCAGGGCCTGCTCGAACAGGGGAACGAAAGGCTCTTCAACCGTGATGGACAGGGTTTCGAGCGCACTGGCATGGCGACGGCCAATGCTGCGGGGTGCCATCACGATCTGATCTCCACAAAGTTTGACATGACGCGCTTAACGCCACCGTTTTCAAAATTGATGTGCAACTGCTGTCCGTCAGCACCGATAACCGTGCCTTCACCGAACTTGTGATGAAAAACCGTCGCCCCGATCGCAACAGTCGGCTCCGACTTCACGTCATGAAGTTTCGGGCGCGGGGCACGGAACCCTGAAGGGCGCGTGCTGGTGAGTGGCCCCGACGCGAACATGGACGGTGCCGCCGCAGCCTGACGCCGCGTCTCGAACGCCTGCCCATTCATCTGGACATGCTCGGACGGGATTTCCTCAATAAAGCGGCTCGGCATCGAGGACTGCCAGTTCGCATAAATCCGACGGCTGGCCGCATGCAGCACGATCGCCCGACGACGCGCCCGCGTCAGCCCGACATAAGCCAGTCGCCGCTCTTCCTCCAGCGCCCGGTTTCCACCTTCGTCCAGCGACCGCTGGGACGGGAACACGCCTTCCTCCCAGCCCGGCAGGAACACCGTGTCAAACTCCAGCCCCTTGGCGCCGTGCAACGTCATGAGACTGACCTTGTCGTCGGACGTCTCACTCTCCGTGTCCATGACAAGCGCGACGTGCTCCAGAAAGCCCTGAAGCGTTCCGAATTCGCCAATCGCGCGTAGAAGCTCGCGGATATTGTCCAAACGACCCGGAGCCTCAACGGAGCGGTCGTCCCGCCACATCTGAAGATAGCCGCTGTCTTCAAGAAGCTGTTCAGCCGCAACGACGTGACCTTCGGTCTCCAGCGTGGCCTTGGCTCGCTGGAACGCGCCCATCAGCCCGTCTAACGCCTCTTTCGACTTGCCTTTGAGCAGCCCTTCCTGAAGCTGCCAGCTCACCGCTGCCGTCAGCGGGCCGGGGAGCGCCCGTGCCTGACCATGCAGCTTCTGCACGGCCACTGCACCAACGCCACGCTTGGGAACATTGATAATCCGCTCGAACGCCAGATCATCCGCAGGCTGCGACAGAACGCGCAGATAGGCCAGACAGTCCCGGATTTCAGCACGTTCGTAAAATCGCAGGCCGCCCACAACACGATACGGAATCCCGATCAGCATCAGCCGCTCTTCAAACGGCCGCGTTTGGAACCCGGCCCGCATCAGGATGGCAATTTCCGAAAGCGAGTGCCCGTCAGCGCGCAGACGCTCAATCGCCCCACTTACGATTCGTGCTTCCTCATCCGAATCACGAACGCCGATGATCTGGACCTTCTCGCCATCCGCGTCTTCACGACCCGGACGCAACGTCTTGCCAAGCCGCCCCTCATTATGGGCGATCAGGCCAGCGGCGGCCGCGAGGATCTGTGCTGTCGAGCGGTAATTGCGCTCCAGACGCACCACTTCCGCGCCGGGAAAGTCCTTCTCGAATCGCAGAATATTCTCAACTTCCGCCCCACGCCAGGAATAGATGGACTGATCGTCGTCCCCCACGCAGGCAATGTTGGACGGTCCATGCTCGCGCTTGGCCAGAAGACGCAGCCATAGATACTGAACGGTATTGGTGTCCTGATACTCGTCCACGAGAATGTAACGAAAACTCCGGTGATACTGCGCCAGAACATTCGGCTGATTCCGCAGAATCTCCGTCATATGCAGCATCAGATCGCCGAAATCGCACGTATTCAGTGCAATCAGACGCTCCTGATATGCCCGGTAGATCGCCAGCGCATGCCCATTCGCAAAATCTGTATCCTCAGCCGGTGTCACCCGGTCGGGCGTCAGGCCACGGTCCTTCCAGCGCTGGATGATCCCCATGAGCTGGTTTGGCGGCCAGCGTTTGGTATCGATCTTCCAAGGCTCCATGATCTGCTTGAGCAGGCGGATCTGATCGTCTGTATCGAGAATATTGAAGCTGCTGGTCAGACCGACATATTCCGCATGACGCCGCAGCATCCGCGCGCAGATTGCATGAAACGTCCCGAGCCACAGCCCTTCCGCAGGCTCACCCAGAATCGCGCTGACACGTTCGCGCATTTCACGCGCAGCCTTGTTCGTGAAGGTCACAGCCAGAATCTGACTCGGATAAGCACGTCCGGTCAGGAGAATATGCGCAAAGCGCGTTGTCAGAACGCGCGTTTTGCCCGTTCCCGCACCAGCCAGAATAAGGAGCGGGCCTTCGGTCGTCTCGATGGCGCGTCTCTGCTCCGGGTTCAGGCGGGAGAGATACTCGGGCGCGGAGGCAGGCGTGGGGGAAGAGAGGTCTTGCGGCACACTCCCGATATAGAGTGAGATACCGTCATGGCCAACACCTATCCCCGGATCGATCTGACACGCGGCACCGGTCCACAGGGACATCGGGCCAGAATGCGCGCACGCGTACTGAACACTGGTGCGAGCACGCTGGCAGACTATGAAATTCTGGAAATGCTTCTTTTTGCCGGCGTACCGCGCAAGGACACGAAGCCGCTCGCCAAAGGACTGATCGGACATTTCGGCAGTCTGGTCGAGGTCTTTCGTGCTCCAACGCAGGCCTTACGGGCAGCGGGCCTGAAAGACGACGCCATCCGTGTCCTGCGCCTCCCCGGCGTTGCGGCAGAACGGCTGGCGTCTTCGGAACAGCGCGAACGTCCGACACTGAGCAACTGGGATCAGCTCGTAACCTATCTCGATCAGGCGCTCGAGGGAGGGGTATCAGGACAGTTCCGATTACTCTATCTCGACAACCGCAACCGGCTGCTGGCGGACGAAACCGCACCCGACGCCGATACGCCAAGCGAACGCAACCGCGCCATCGCCATCCGGGCGCTCGCATTGCACGCTACGGCCCTGATCGGATTTTACGTCCGCCCGACAGAGCGCCCGACCGATCTGTCACAGACAGTCCGACAGCTAGATTTTGCAATGCGTCCCCTGTCCATCACGCTGCATGACGTGCTCATCACAGGAAACGGACCACCCTCCAGCCTGCGTCAGGAAGGATTGCTGTAGGATGGAAAGTGAGACAAGCGGCTTCTCGGATGGCATGACGGGCCTGTCATCGGCCGAGCTGAGACAGATCACAGCCCTGACCGAGCCTCCTTCGAAACTAGAACCGCCACTCGCCCTTCTGACGGGCCGGGGGCGCCATCTTGATGATGCGACCCTGCTGCATCTGATGACCGCACTGTTCACAGGACGGGAGGAGGGCAGCGCCGAACTTTCACATACGCTCTTTGCCCGTTTTGGATCGCTAGCTGCCGTTCTTTCCGCCAGCAACCGTGAACTTGAAAGCATCACGAATATGGGCACGCACATGGTGCCCATGATCCGCCTCCTTCTGGAAGCAGCGCTTCGCTACAACCGGGCACGCCTTCCACCCGAAGACGTCCTCGATAACGAGCAGAAACTCCTCGATTACCTCACGGCCCGTCTGGCCCGGGAAAATATCGAGCAGTTCCGGATCCTGTTTCTAAACGAGAAGAACAGCCTGATCGCTGACGAAGCTCAGGCCAGAGGCACCGTCAACCATACACCCGTCTATCCACGCGAGGTGGCCAGACGCGCCGTAGAAGTCGGCGCGAGTGCTCTGGTTCTGGTCCATAACCATCCGAGCGGCGACCCTACACCCTCAGAAGCTGACCTTCAGATGACGATGCAGGTTCAGGCCGCGCTGGATGTGGTCGGCGTCACGATCGCGGACCATTTCATCATCGGCAATGGCCGCCACACCAGTTTCCGACGCAGCAACCTGCTCTGAACCTTCACCCCCGAGGCGGCAGAAGTCCTTCGAGGGCCAGTTCTCCGGGAAGAGCGCCACGCGGAAAAATGGTGTTCACATGACCCATTTTTCGGCCCTCACGCGCCTCCGACTTGCCATACAGATGGAGCGACGCCCCATCCGTAGCCAGAATGGCCGGAACCCGCGCCATGTCCTCCGGGCCGATCAGATTGTGCATAACCGCATCGGAATGGCGACGCGCAGGAGGGAGCGGCAGCCCCGTAACCGCACGAATATGCATCTCAAACTGATCTACCAGACACGCATCCATGGTCCAATGACCGGAATTGTGCGGACGGGGTGCAATCTCGTTCACCATGAGGCTTCCATCAGCCACATGGAACATTTCCACGCCCATAATCCCGACCAGCCCCAGCGCTTCTGCAATCTGTGCCGCCATATCCTGCGCCTGTCGGGCAATATCAGGCATGACTCGGGCAGGAGCGAGCGTCACATCCAGAATGCCGTCCCGATGGCGATTTTCCACCGCATCGAAACAGCGCACAGTCCCGTCCAGACCCCGCACAACCATCACACTCAGCTCACGCTCGAAGTCGATCATCTTCTCCGCAACAAGCGGGTAGGGCAGATCGTCCAAGGCGGCCAGAGCTTCAGCATCCCGAACGCGGAACTGGCCCTTGCCATCGTAACCAAAGCGCGTTGTCTTGAGAATCAGCGGGAAACCCAGCGTTTCCAGCCCAGACAAATCTTCCGGACCATTAACCGCACGCCAAGGCGCAAGACTGACACCGACTTCGGAGAGACGTGTTTTTTCAGAAATCCGGTCCTGACTGATCCGAAGAATGTCGCCTCCCGGACGCACCGGACGACGTTTTTCCAGAAGTGCCAGGCCTTCGGCGCTAATATTCTCGAATTCGAACGTCACGACATCGCAACGCGAGGCAAAATCCTCAAGCACGGCAGGATCGTCATACGTCCCCACAGTAACAGAAGACGCGACTTCAGTGGCAGAGCTTGGGAAATCCGGGCTCAGAACATGCACATGATAACCGAGCTTCGATGCAGCAACAGCAGACATGCGACCAAGCTGTCCACCACCAATGATCCCGATCGTCCTGCCGGGTGCAAAAACGTCCTGTGTGTTCATTAGACAGGAACGTCCGCCACCGCAGCCGTCTGCGTCGCCCGCCAGGCATCCAGACGCGCCATGACCTGCCCGTCGGAAACTGAGAGGATCGACGCGGCCAGAAGCCCCGCATTGATCGCACCAGCCTTGCCGATCGCCAGCGTACCCACCGGGACGCCACCAGGCATCTGGACGATGGACAGCAGACTGTCCTGACCATTCAGCGCCCGGCTCTGGACGGGAACGCCAAGCACAGGAACGCTCGTCCATGCCGCGCACATTCCCGGAAGATGTGCAGCCCCGCCAGCGCCCGCAATAATGACATGCAACCCACGCCGACGCGCCGTCTTGGCGTATTCCACCAGACGGTCAGGGGTGCGGTGTGCAGACACAATCCGTCGCTCATGGGCAATGCCCAGATCGTCAAGAATGTTGCAGGCATGGCGCATGGTGTCCCAGTCGGACTGGCTTCCCATGATAACGCCAACGCGGATCGGCATGTCACCCTGAAGGGTTTCGTCGGCGGAGAGGATCTGGCTCATTCAGGCAATATTATCCGGGATGAGACGGGTCTCGATCCACGAAATCTCATCTTTAAGCTGAAGCTTGCGCTTTTTGAGGCGCTGAAGCTGAAGCTGGTTGAGGGGATGATGGACGAGACGCTCGATGACAGTATCCAGATCGCGATGCTCGCTGCGCAGTTCGTGCAGGCGTTTCAGCATGGCATTGTCGTCAGTCATCATGGCATCCGGTCCCGGAGAACGGTCAGGCATTGTGGAGAGACTGATTCTTTCCACTCTCTCCAATGCAGTATCATGCCTGAAGGGCACCGGACCAGTACCCGTCAGGTATTCATCCCGGATCAGGCGTGACTGTCGCTGTCCGGCACATAGGCTTCCACGACCGGCAGGGCATGACCTTCGCGCGCCAGACGGTCATTCGCAGCCGTGACGGCAGCATGAAGATCGGTCTGTGTGCACAGACCAAGGATCACCGGGTCGCGCGGCTTAATGTTGGCACTGTTCCAATGCTGGCGATCACGGACTTTGATGATGGTATCCTTGGTCGTGCCAAGCAGCTTGACGATCTGGGCCTCGGAAAGCTGCGGGAACTGGCGCAGAACGAACGCAATGGCATCCGGACGGTCATTGCGCTTGGCAACCGGCGTATAGCGCGCACCCTTGGCGCGACGCTTCACAGGGCTGGCCGTCGGCATGATCTTCAGGCGTGCGTTGGTATCTTTTTCGCAGCGCTTGATTTCGGCTTCGGCAAGCTGGTGGTTCTTGACCGGATCATAGCCGTTGATTCCGGCCGCAACTTCGCCGTCTGCAATCGCCTGAACTTCAAGCGGGTGCATGCCACAAAATTCTGCGATCTGGGTGAAGGTCAGGCCGGTTTTCTCGATCAGCCAGACGGCCGTCGCCTTGGGCATCAAAGGCAGGGTCATGTCGATGCGTTCCTTGCTGGGACACGGAGGGAGCCAGCTTCCGCAGGCACCGATCAGGCGTATCCGGCGAGGAAACGATCCCGCCCGGGATATGATCGCGGCACCTGCTGGATGCTCTGCGATAATGCAAACGGGTATGGGCCACCAAAGCCGCGATGGTCAAGCACCAAAACGGAGAGGCGCATTTTTAAGATGCACCCCTCCTATAGCTTATGCCGTGTAAATAGTTCCAGACGGAGCAGTCTGCCCCGTTCCGTTCCGAACCGGAATACGGCGCGGCCTGGCAGCTTCCGGCACGACCTGCCGAACCATGATGGACAGCAGGCCATTCACCAGATCCGCCTGATCGATTTCCGTGTGATCGGCGAGCACAAAACGGCGCTCAAAGGCCCGGGTGGCGATACCGCGATGCAACCACTCCCGGTCACGATTATTCTCCGGGACGCTCCCGCGCACGACAAGCGTACTATCTTCCTGAACAACATCCACGTCTTCAGGCCGAAAGCCCGCAAGAGCCATCGTCAGAACGTAATTCGTCTCGCCGGTTTTTTCGATATTGTAGGGGGGATAGCTTGGAAGGGCCTGAGCATTGGCAACATTGCCAGCCATTGTGGCCAGACGGTCGAAACCGATCGCGCTGCGAAACAGCGGTGTAAAGTCGTAAGTCACTGAAACCTCCTTCTGGCAGGAATCATCTGGCGCATTTCCCGATATGGCAAAATGCTGTGGTCAAACCAGCCACGACCCGAACGGCACCGCGGCTGATTCTCCAGATAGGTTCCGACCTGTCCGCCTTCAAGAGGAGGCGGGAGGAGGGGCGCCGAATTACTTCGTGCGCGTACCGATGCCTGCAAAGCGCTTGTTGAACTTTGCAACCTGGCCTCCGGTATCCATCATACGCTGGACACCCGTCCAGGCCGGATGGGACTTCGGATCAACGTCGAGACGCAGCGTCGCGCCCGGCTCACCGTAGCAGGAATGCGTCTTGTATTCGGTCCCGTCGGTCATGATGACGGTGATCTCGTGGTAGTCAGGATGGATGCCGGATTTCATGAATGTCTACTCCATAAAGAAAGCTCCGATGCCGACCGGAGCGAATCATCAGGCGCGTATAACGGAAACTGCCTCCAGATGAAAGTAGCCTTTACTGGATCATGTGAGTCCGTTTATCCCTTGCAATGAAAGCGGGCTCGAATGTCAGGCCTGCAACCGTGACTTCACGGATCTCAAGAAAGGTTTGATATGAGCGAGACGAAACACACTCTGCACACTCCGGGCTGGGTCAGCGATTTCCAGAAATTCATCATGCGCGGCAACGTGCTCGATCTGGCCGTCGGTGTCGTGATCGGTGCCTCGTTCAGCGCGATTGTCGGCAGTGCGGTTAAGGATGTCCTGACACCATTCATCGGCCTTCTCACCGGCGGTGTTGATTTCTCAAACCTGTTCATCACCCTCAAAGGACCGGTGAAAGACACGCTCGCCGAAGCCCAGAAGGCAGGCGCAGTGACCGTGAATATCGGCCTGTTCCTCAATGCCGTGATCCAGTTCCTGATCGTGGCCTTCTTCATTTTCTGGCTGACCCGCATCCTCAGCAAGCTGAGCCGTAAACACGACGAAGCTCCTGCCGCTCCGCCGGCTCCGAGCAAGGAAGAGGTTCTCCTCACGGAAATCCGCGACCTGCTGGCCCAGAAAAACTCCTGATGACAGCCATGAAAGTTTCCCGCCCCGCAGCCTGGCGCTCTGCGACGGCTCTGCTTGTAGCGGGAGGCTTTCTGGCCGGATGCGCGGCACGCCCTGAAATGACGGGACTGCCGCCATCCCCCAATTCCCGGCTTTATGCGTATTTGATCGCGCATGGCATGGCACGGGGAGCTGTCATGACCAGACAGATCGGCCCCGATGGACTGACCCGACTGGTCACTCTGGACAAAGCAGCACAGCAGGCAACCCTGAACGCACTGAAGCTGCAAAGCTCATCCGCAAACAGGCAGGCCGATCAGGCGCTCTCCAACCTTCTCGCTGATCTGCCGCAAAAGCCGCCTCCCATGACGAGCCATCCGTCAGAGCAGACACAAAAAAACCGGCTCCCCTAAGGGACGCCGGTTTTTTTGTAGACACTGGCCGTATCAGCCTGCGTCCGTCTCTTTGCGCAACCGCTTCTCGCCCATCAGAAGCAGAAGAGGCGCTGCAATGAAGATGGACGAGGACGTTCCTACGACGATCCCGAACAGCATGACCGTCGCAAACCCGGTCAGGGTGCTTCCCCCAAACAGTGCCAGGGGCAGGGCTGCCAGAAAGACCGTCATGGACGTACCAAGTGTCCGGTTCAGGGTTTCGTTGATGGACAGGTCCAGCAACTCCCGCAGCGGCATCGTCCGATACTTGCGCAGATTTTCCCGGATACGATCGTAAACGACAACCTTGTCGTTCGTGGAATAGCCCAGGATCGTCAGAAGAGCCGCAACCATCACCAGATCGAATTCAAAGCGCGTGATGGCCAGAAAACCGATCGTTTTGGTCAGATCCAGAATAAGCGTCACCACGGCACTGATGGCAAACTCACGCTCGAAACGCACCCAGATATAAACTAGAATCATCGCAAGGCTGAAGCCAAGCGCCAGCAGGCCGTCGCGGAACAGTTCGGAGGATACCGAAGCCCCCACGGCATCAGCGCGCAGAACTTGCGTGCCCGGTTCAGCAGCCGATATGGCGTTCTTGACACCATCGACCAGCTTCTGGGTCTGCGCCTCGCGATCCGCCCCTTCGGGAGCGTTGATCGAAATCCGAACATCGCGCGGCGACCCGAACGCCTGCACGGCATCAGGATGAATGCCGGCATGATCCAGAGCTGCCCGCAGCTTGCCAAAATCGGCAGGCCCGGGGGTTTGGGCTTCCACGATGATGCCACCTCGGAAATCCAGCCCAAGTTTCAGACCGGGCTGGAAGAACAGGATGACGGAAGCAATGGAGAGGACCGCCGAAACGATCAGCCCCATGTGACGGCCGCGCATGAAATTGATGCGCTGATCGTCACGGACAAAACGGAAAAGAGGACGTGACAGCATGACGATCAGACCGGAAGTTCTTTGGGACGGGCGAGGGCGTACCACCGCACGACCAGAAGGCGTGACAGCAGGAGGGTCGTGAAGAGGGTCGTGACGATACCGATGGTGATCGTCAGGGCAAAGTTGCGCACCGGCCCCGTTCCGAACACGAACAGCATGACATGCGCCAGAAATGCCGTGGCGTTACTGTCGATGATCGTGCCGGTCGCGCGGTCGAAACCTGCCTGCAGAGCCTGAAGCGGGCCCCGGCCGCGCTTCACTTCCTCGCGAATACGCTCATTAATCAGGATATTGGCATCAACGGCCATACCCAAAGTCAGCAGCATACCGGCCATACCCGGCAGGGTGAGCGTCGCCTGAAACAGCGACAGGATCCCAACCATCAGGATCAGGTTCGCAAACAGCGCGATATCGGCATACAGACCAAAGCGCCCGTAAAACAGCACCATGAACACGATGACCAGAAGCAGACCGGTCAGCAGGCTGATGATACCGGCACGAATAGACGCGGCACCAAGGCTCGGGCCGATCGTACGCTGTTCGACCACCGATAGCGGAGCAGGCAGCGCACCAGCACGCAGCAGCAATGCCAGATCCGACGCACTGCGCGCATTGAAGCCACCCGTGATCTGACCGTTTCCAGCCGTGATCGGGCTGATGATGTTCGGGGCCTCAATAACCTTGTTGTCCAGAACGATCGCGAAGCGCTTGCCAACATTGGCCCGTGTGACGTTCGCAAACGCCGTCGCACCCGCGCTGTTGAGCTGGAACGTCACCGCCCAACCACCGCTCTGCTGATCGATTACTGCACCGGCATTCGTCAGATCCGTGCCGTCGACATCGACGTGATCCTGAACCGCAACCTGCGTATGCATGCTCTCGTCTTCAAGCATCGTCGAGCCGGGGCTGGCAACGCTCGGGTTCGGAGCCAGCAGACGGAACGTCAGGCGTGCCGTTGTGCCAAGCAGGCTCTTGATCCGCTCGGGATCGCTGACGCCCGGAAGCTCGACGACAATCCGATCGTCGCCTTCACGCGCAATGCTCGGATCAATCGCACCCGTCGCGTCGATACGACGGCGAACGATCTCAATGGACTGCGCCACGGCTTCGCGCGCACGGGCCAGCATCGCCTCATGCTGAAGTGTCAGAACAATCCGCCCGTCTTTTTCGGACGTTGTAAATTCATTCGGCACCACAGGCGGCAGGGACTGCATGGCCTTGAGCGCCGCATCACGCTCGGCATCCGAACGTGGCATAAAGCTCAGGCTTGCGGTCGCATCGTCACGAACAAAATCCCGATATCCAAGAGAGTGATCCAGAAGAGTCTGGCGCACCTGATCCTGAAGGGATTGCAGACGATCATGCTCAAGAGATTTCAGATCGAGCTGAAGAAGAAGGTAGGACCCACCCCGCAGATCGAGCCCCAGATGGATCTGCCGCCAGGGCAGGGACGGTGCGGGAGAACGCAGGAAATTGGGCAGACACAGGAGCACGCCAATCAGGCAGATGCCTGCGACGCCCAGCAGTCTGAGCCGGCTATAATACATCATATCAGGTCGAGACGTCCTCGGCGGATTTGGACAGATCGTTTTTCAGATCATTTTCTGGCCGGGACCATGCCGTTTCCGCCATGCCGATGCAACCTTTTGCCTCTTTGCGCCTGCACGACCTTCCCGGAAAACAGCGCGCCTGATAAGCGTACCTACATGAATACAGCGCAGCAGCTTCGTGTCGGTATCGTCGGGGCCGGTCATTTCGGACGGTTTCACGCCCTCAAATCCGCAGCAAACCCGGCCGAACAGCTTGTCGCTCTTTATGACCCCGATCCAGCCCGCGCAGCCGTTGTGGCAGCAGAAGTTCGTTGCGGAATTGCCACAAGCTACGAAAATCTTCTTGAACAGGTCGATGCCGTCATTATCGCGGCCCCGGCGGAATATCATTTTCACCTGACCAGTCAGGCCCTCAGGGCCGGGCGACATGTTCTGGTCGAAAAACCGATCGCCGCCACGCTGGACGAGGCATATGCCCTCGCCGAACTGGCCGAACAGACCGGAAAAATCCTTCAGGTCGGTCATCTGCTACGATATTCTGCTGAACATCACGCTATCACCGAACGGATCAAGGCGCCCCTCTACATTGAGGCAACCCGCATTGCTCCATACAAACCCCGCGGGACGGATGTTTCGGTCATTCTCGACCTGATGATCCATGACCTTGATCTCGTTCTGGCGATCGTGGACAGCCCCATCGCGGAAATCGACGCACTGGGCGCGGCTGTTTCGAGCGCGCATGAAGATATTGCCAACGCCCGCGTCAGATTTGAAAACGGCTGCGTAGCCACCATCACGGCAAGCCGAATTTCGCTGAAAACAGAACGCCGTATGCGACTGTTCTCACAGGACGGATATCTTTCTGCCGACTTCATGGAGCGCAAGCTGAACTTCATCGGCCGTGAACGGGGCCTTCCCCTTCCGGGCACAGGCGGGTTCCGCCGTGAGGCCATAAGCTGGAAAGACCATGACAATCTAGCAGCCGAACATGAGGCCTTCGCCGCCTCATGCCTTTACGGCGCGCCCGTTCTGGTCGATGCGCAGGCTGGAATTAGAGCTCTGGATGCTGCCATCCGTGTCACGGACAGCATTAAGCGATCCAGAGAGATCATGGAGCTTTCCGGCCTGATTCCAACCTCATCGAAAAGCTGAAAATTTTCTTTCAAATTACTGATTTTCAAGAAGTTCTTTTTTTATTTCCAGTTCGAGCCACTCTTCCTCGGACTGGGTTAGTTCTCCTTCGGCGGCTTCAAGAAGCTGCGTGGTCTTCTCGAATTTGGCAGAATCCCGGCTATAGAGTTCCGGGTCTGCGAGAATGTCGCGGTAGGCCTGAATCTTCTTCTCCAGATCAGCCATTTTCTTAGGCAGCAGGTCCAGAGCCCGCTTGTCGTTATAGCTAAGTTTTTTCGTCTTTTTATCTGTTTTTAAAGCAGATTTTGGTGCGATTTCTTCTGCGCCAGAAGAGGGAATTTCACGACCTGCCGGGGCCTCTCCACGCTGAATCAGCATGTCCGAGTAGCCGCCCGCATATTCGATCCACTCACCGCCACCATCTGACACCAGAACCGAACTCGCAACCCGATCCAGAAAATCACGATCATGACTTACCAGCAGAACCGTACCCGCATAATCGGCCAGCATATCCTGAAGAAGATCCAGCGTTTCCAGATCGAGATCGTTCGTCGGCTCATCAAGCACCATGAGGCTCGACGGCTTGGCCAGAGCACACGCCAGCGCCAGCCGACCGCGCTCTCCCCCTGAGAGTTTTCCAACCGGGGTGCGAGCCTGTTCAGGACGGAACAGGAAGTCTTTCATATACCCAATGACATGGCGCTTTTCGTCGCCGACCTGCACCATATCTCCACTGCCACCAGCAAGGGTCTCAGCAAGCGTTTTGCTAGGATCAAGGCTTTCCCGCTGCTGATCCAGCGTCACCATAGCAACAGAAGGCCCCATCTTGATGGTGCCTGATTGTGGTTCCATTTTTCCGGTTAAAAGGCGCAGAAGCGTTGTTTTACCCGCACCATTTGCTCCCACCAGACCCAGCCGATCACCACGCAGAATTCTCAGATCGAGATCCCTGACGATGGCCCGATCATCATAAGCCCAGTTGACGCCTTCTGCTGCAATCGTGATTTTGCCCGCGCTTTCAGCATCAGTCGCAGCCATCCGCAGCGTACCCTTGTTGCGGGAGGCAAGCTCACGGCGCTGCGCCCGAAGCGCTGCCAGTTCTCCGACACGGCGGACATTCCGTTTACGGCGCGCCGTGACGCCATAAATCATCCAGTCTTCTTCCCGCGCGATCTGGCGGTCCAGCTTGTGCGCATCGCGCTCCTGCTGTTCCAGAACCTCATCGCGCCAGGTTTCATAGCGGGCAAACCCCTGATCGAGCCGCCGCGTCACCCCATTTTCCAGCCAGACGACACTGCGAGACAAAGTCTCCAGCAAGCGGCGGTCATGGCTGATAACGATCATCGCACAACGGGAGGCAGACAGTTCCTTTTCCAGCCATGTGATGGACGGAAGGTCCAGATGGTTGGTCGGCTCGTCCAGCAGCAGCAGATCAGGCTCGGCCGCAAGAGCGCGGGCGAGGGCGCAGCGCCGCACTTCACCGCCCGAAAGACTTTGGCAACTTTCCTCGCCCGTCATCCCGAGTTCCGCCAGCATGGAGCGTGCACGGTAAGATTCGGTCTCATCAAGACCTTCAGATGCATAATCGAAAGTCGTGGCGTAGCGCGAAAGATCCGGCTCCTGCGCGAGATAATGGACCTTTGTGCCGGGCTGCACGAAACGCTTGCCCGAATCCGTCACGATATCGCCCGAAGCAATCTTCAGCAGCGTGGATTTTCCGGAGCCATTGCGTCCGACAAGACAGATACGCTCACCGGGCAGAACAGCAAGCTCTGCGCCATCAAGAAGCGGTCGTCCGCCAAGAGTAAAAGTAATATTCTGAAGGGAGAGGATGGGTGCCGACATGGCTTCTTATGTGTCGCAGCGGAGCACCCGCCGCAAGCCACCCCACTCCAAATTATGCCATCAGACGAGCGTGACCCCACCAGTGACAGCCTGATAGGTCGCGACAGCCAGCGTCATCGGCTCGAACGGCTTGGTGATGACAAAAGACGGCTCCTGCGTTTCGCCCGTCAGCAGACGCTCGGGATAGGCCGTAACGAAAATGACCGGCGCCTCATGGGTCCGCAGGATGCGCCCGACGGCCTGCATACCGTCTCCACCGCCACCAAGATTAATGTCCGCAAGAATGAGGCCGGGTTTCGTTTTCGCAGCCAATTCAACGGCATCCGCTTCGGTATGCGCCACGCCTGCAATTTTGTGACCACAGCGCTCGACCAGATCCTGAATATCCATGGCGATGATCGGCTCGTCCTCAATAATCAGAACGCTGGTCTGGGCAATTCCCTGAAGGCCAGCCCGGGCCTTGTTGAGTTCAGCCGCAGCCTCTTCTTCAGTTAGGCCAAGAGCCTGCGCGCTGGAGGAGAGAGACTGTTCCTCAAGCGACGTTAGCAGAAGAAGAGCGCGCTGACGTAGCGGCATACCCACCGCAGCATCCCCTGCATGCTGCTCCGTGAACTTACTGACAAGTAGGCCGTAGAGCGCCTGTCGTGCGGACAGATTGCTATTGCGATGTGTCTCCATCAGCGTTTTCAGTGCCGCGGCGACAAGCTGATCGCCCGTCTTCTGATCACCGACAAGAGCGCGGGCAAAACGGCGGGCATAGGGAAGTGCCTTGACGAGTTCCTGACGCGCCAGATCAGTCATGAGTTCATGGCCTCCTGAAAAAGATATCTGCCGACCCACCCCTAAACGGAATGCATCCTGCTATGAAGGTCGAATAACCATGACACGATGCCCAATCTCCGTATAGTGTCTGTGGCTGCGCGGTCGTCTGCAATGTCGCGTGAAGGATATTCTTCTGAGCACATCAGCGTCCGAAGGGCACCAATCTGGCCCATCTTCCCAGAAAGTCAGCTTTCACAGCAGCCTTTTGCAGACCCTTCCGGATCTGCGAGGCTTTGCGCGCTTTCTGACACGGGACGCGACTGCGGCGGACGATCTGGTGCAGGATACGATCGTGCGCGCTCTGGCATCGCAGGATCAGTTCCAGCAGGGAACAGCTCTAAAAGCATGGCTGTTCACAATACAGCGAAACGCTTTTTACGAGCAGACCCGTCGACGCAGCCGCGAGCAGGAAATCATGCTCGATATCGAACTCGATATGCAGCCATCTACAGCTGTTCCGTCCCGCCAGAATGCCCGTGATGCCGTTCAGGATCTGGGAGAGCTGCTCTGGAAACTCCCGGATCTGCTGCGTGAAGCCCTGATCCTCGTAGGAGGACAGGAACTCTCCTACGAAGATGCCGCACAGGTCTGCAATGTTCCTGCTGGCACCATGAGGGCGCGAGTTTCCCGTGCAAGAACCCAGCTTGCGGAGCTAGCGGCAGAAAATACTGACATCCCAGAACCGGATCCTGAAAAAAAAATCATCTAATCTATGGCTGATTTCCGCGGGATATGGACACGGGATCCTCTGTTTTTAAAAATTATTCTCTTCCCGATGCAACATTCTCATTCGACCATTCATTGATCTCCTGAAAACAGACAGAACGAAATCAGGAGTCAGTTCCATGACGTTCCACGATCAGGTTATTGCCATTCTTCCGAAGCTGCGCGTTCAGGCCCTCTCACTGACCCGCAATCGCGCTGCTGCAGAAGACCTCGTACAGGACGCCGTGTGCAACGCTCTGGCAGCACAAAACAGCTTCATCCCGGGTACGAATTTCTCGGCATGGATGCATCGTATTCTGCGTAACCGTTTCATCTCAGACCTGCGCAAACGTCGTGAAACAACCGATATCGATGATGTGCCCGCAGCATCTTTTGCCAGCCCGGCGACGCATGAAGACAATCTTGCCCTGAAGGATCTGTCGATGGCGCTTTCCCGCCTTCCGTCCGATCAGCGCGAGGCATTGGTCATGGTCGTGATTCAAGGCATGAGTTACGAAGAGCTGGCCGAGGCTACGGATTGCGCCGTCGGGACAGCAAAAAGCCGCGTTTTCCGGGCACGTCGTCAACTGGAAGCCTGGATGAGCGGAGACCTTCCGACCAACGACAAACTTCGCGTCAAGGTCAAAGCCCTGCGCGATGCAATGGACGCCCGTCGGCGTGCTGGCCACGCATCTGAGGATCTCATGCTCTCCTGATGCGTTGCCTGTAAGAGAGCAGATCCCAGTCCATTGCGGATTGGAAGCGATTGCAGAAAACGCGACGTTTTCGTAAGACTGTTTCTGGCAGTTCATCCTGTAACGGCTTTCCAAAAGGAATCCGGAGTTCGCGCCATAATCAGTATCAGAGGTGCATAATCTGCACTTCTGACGTCACAGGAAGGTTCGGGACCAGCCAATGACCGCAGGAGACAAGCGGAAGTCTTCAGTCGACGATATAAAGGGGGAGGAACAGGACTCACCTTTCGGCATCTGGCTGAGCCGGGGTCTGCATCAGCTTTTCGACGATGTTGCAAATGAGCCAATTCCCGATGAGCTTCTCCGACTGATCGAGGAAGACCGAAACAAGTGACTGTTCTCCGGTCTGGTTCTCCAGACCTGAATCCGCGGCGCTGGCACCGCCTGCTTCGCGGACGCAAGGCGCTGCGCCATATCCGAATGCTCGATACTGTCGGCGCCCGGGTTATGGCGCTGATCGTCGCGACCACCCTTCCTCTCGCAATCATCGCGTCCATGCTTGCCTGGCACAGCTATCAGCAGAATGTCGGCAACAGCGCCCTGCGTACGGAACGCGATACGCAGCTTGCGATTTCAGAAATCACGACAGATCTGGACCAGACCCATACCCTTCTGGATATGCTGGCCGATGGAGACATTTCATCCGGAAATGCTCTCCGGGAATTCGCGCTCGTCCAGATGGTCTCCCAGCATCACTACTGTCTGTTGATGCTGACGGATGCCGAGGGGCGACCCTCTGTCGTACTGCCGTCGCCTTCAACTCAGGACCCGGCGATCTGTCACTCACCGGAAAATGCGTCGCCTTCGATGATGTCTGCTTCCGCAAGACTGCCCGTCGCCGGAATTGATGTGCTCAAGGGCGCGCGAGGCCCACTTCTGAAATTTGTTGTTCCCATTCTCAGCAACAATTCCGTTTCGGGCTATATCGTAGCTATACGGACCTTGGGGTGGCAGCAGAACCATCTTCGAAAAGGGGACAGTCGGCTTCTTCTTGGTACGGAGACTAATTCCCGGCATTTTCTCGCAATGCCTGATGGTTCTCTCTACTCGCTTTTTCCGGATCGTCCCGTATCGGTCAACCTGCCCCCAAAAGCGATGGCCCGTCTTCAGCGGGATATTACCGCCCAGAGCCAACATGACGTTTTCACAAATCAGGGCATCACATATGCCTTTCAGAACGCTTACGGGCCGGTCAGCCTGATTGTCGCTACCGAGCGCACAGCGGAAGAAAGCCACGCCCTGAATATCTTTCTGATCCGGGTCAGCCTGATTGTTGGACTTCTGGTTCTGGAACTGCTGGGCGTGGCACTTGGCGCCAGTATCTTCCTGGTTGATCCCCTTGAAAAACTTGCGCGTGCCGTTGCGGACTGGAGGCGGGGCGCCCTGTTCGCGCCCAGAAACAACCATTCTATTCCACTTGAAATCCGGCACCTGGAAAAAGCCTTCCTGCGTGCTACACGCCGCCTGACACAGCATGAAAAGGCTCTGGAACAGTCAGCCCGCAATCAGGACATGCTGATCCGCGAGATCCATCATCGCGTGAAGAATAACTTGCAGGTCGTGGCATCACTGCTCAATCTTCAGGCAAGCCGGATCCGCTCACACGAAGCCCGGGAAGAATTCCGCCTCGTGCGGGACCGTGTGAGAGCACTCGCAACCCTGCATCGTTATCTCTACTCGGAAAACGGTCTTTCCGCTCTGGACGTTCAGAGCTTTCTTGAAGAACTCTGTAGCATTCTGCTGTCAGCCAACAGCATGAATGCTCAGACCCGTATCCGACTCCGGCTTGATATCGAACATGTCCTGATCTCACCCGATCAGGCCGTACCGATTGCGCTCATCGTGACGGAAGTTCTCAGCAATGCCCTGCGATATGCGTTTCCAGGCGAGCGGGCAGGACGTATCGTCATTGCCCTTCACAAAGTTGTACCGCCAGATCCGGACAAAGAAGGACTGGTAGAACTGAAGCTGGGTGATGACGGCATTGGCATTGATGCCGGTCAGGCCAGCGAGTCCCGGACGCGTAGGGAAGGGATCGGTATGCAGCTCATTCGTGGATTTGCCCGACAAATCAATGCGGACATGACCGTCAGCAATGAAAACGGAACCTGGTACACTCTGCGTTTCATTCCAGAACGCCCGTCCCTTACGGCACTCGCCATGGCGCGCGAGGCCATTAATCACGACGAAGACTCGGTGCGGTAATCACGTAGCAGCCGCAGGTTTTCCCTTTAAAACCACAAAAAACTCTAAATAAGCTGCAAGAATTGCTCGAGGCACTGTCTTGTCGCGCTTTTGCGACCTATATGCAGGGGTCATGAAGGCCGACAAGACAATCGCAAAAGCGTGGGTAAAGGCACAGGGACGCGCCAGCCGCTCCCGAACCTCTGTCGTAGTATGTTTAGGATTGCTCTCAACCCTGCTGGGACTCCTGCAGGCCTGGGCGCTGGCACGAACGCTCGCCTCAGTGCTGACACACGACACGGACAGTATCGGTCCGGCGATTGTCGCCTTCCTTCTGGCCTGCCTCCTCAGGGTCATTCTCTCGACCGTGCAGGAAATGACCGCCATATCCGCCGGAATTCAGGGTCGCCGCCGTCTGCGAAAAGAAGTGCTGGATCGTATCCTCAATGAAGGACCAGCTCTTCTGCGTCGCCACCACAGCGCAGCCATCGCCGCAACGCTGGTTGACCGGATCGAAGCGCTCGACGGCTACTTTGCGCGCTGGCTGCCTGCCGCGTCGCTCTGGCTGGTCTCTCAATGGCTGGTCGTGATCGCAGTTTACCTCGAGAATCATCAGGCTGGCCTGATCCTCGCTGCCTGTTGCGCCGTCCTCCCCATCTTTCAAGCCGTCTTCGGAATCGCCACAGCTGTGGCGTCCCGCAAACAGTTTCTGGCCATGGCACGCCTTCAGACGCGTTTTTTGGACCGCGTGAAAGGGATCGCGACCATCGTTCTCTCAGGCGGAACTGAACGCGAGACACAGGCTCTGGCGAAAAGTGCCGACGATCTGCGCCAACGGACCATGAAAGTCCTGAGGATCGCCTTTCTTGCTTCCGCAACCACGGATGTGGCGATGGTCGTGGCACTCGTGCTGATCGTCGTAACGCAGGCCCACACCCTCATGGGGCATCCGTCCAACGCCGTCCTGACCCGCGCGCTCTACGCCGTTCTTCTGGTTCCTGAAGCGTTTGCCTCGTTCCGGGCACTTTCAGCAGCTTATCAGGATCGTGCGCACGCCACCGCCGCCGCAGAAGCCATGCATGAACTGGCCCCGCTAACCGAACGGATAGTCACCACTCCCGATATCCTCCATGCCGACAGCGGCATCTCCGTCACGGCAGAGAACGTCTCTTTTGCATGGGACGAGCAGCGCGGCACGGTCATTCACGATATCAGCTTCGTTCTTGCCGCAGGTGAGACACTGATTCTGGAAGGTGCCTCCGGAGCAGGGAAATCCACGCTTCTGGAACTGCTGCTCGGCTTCGTCTCTCCGTCCCAGGGACGCATCCTGTTTGATGGGCAGGACATGCAGGATTTTTCTCCGCGACAAATTTCCTCCCTGATCAGCTGGATCGGTCAGAAGCCGGTCCTGTTTGCCGGGACCATCCGTGAGAACATCCTGTTCGCCAAGCCCGATGCGACGGCCGACGAACTGGACCATGCCATTTCCGCGGCTGCCGTCGATCAGTACCTCTCATCCCTGCCGGACGGTCTGGAAACGCGGATCGGGGAGGGCGGCTTCGGTCTCTCCGGCGGTCAGGCGCAACGCATTGCCATTGCCCGCGCCTATCTCAAAAACTCGCCGCTTCTGCTGCTGGATGAGCCAACCTCCCATCTGGACCCGAAAACCGAGGCCAGCATCCTCGCAAGCCTGAAAGAACTGGCAAAAGGCCGGACTGTCATTCTTTGCAGCCATTCCGCACAGGCCCGACAGTTTCAGGGACGCCACCTTGTCCTTGATGGTGGCCGCGCCATCGCCTTTACGGGAGAAGCCGCATGAGTGCCTCACTGCCCACGCGCCCGGAAACACGCAGCGAAACAGCGCTTTCCCGAATCCTTCAGGTCTGGCGTCCGCAATATACGCGTCTCATCACAGGCATCATCATTGCCGAATTGGCTGTGTGTGCGGGACTGGCCCTGATGGGGCAGGCAGGTGGCCGTCTGGCGGGGGCTGCGATCGGCGTTGGAGCCGCCTATTTTCTTCTGCGCCTGTCCGGTGCAGCCCAGATCGTCCTGCGCTATGTGGAGCGTCTGTATACTCATGACGCCATGTTCCGCGCTCTGTCGGATCTGCGGGTGTGGTTTTATCGCAAACTCGCTGGCGGCGCTGCGGCGGGTCTGGGTTTCCAGCGTTCGGGAGACCTGTTGTCCCGCCTAGTGTCCGACGTCCAGACGCTCGACAACCTCTATCTGCGAATTTTTGTCCCGCTGGTTTCAGCGCTGCTGACGCTTCCAGTCGCCACGATCGTCTGGATGAAAGCAGGAACACAGGCCGGGCTGCTGACAGGCGCACTCTTTGCCGTTCTCGCTTTCGTTCTTCCATTGATGGGCGCGCACCTGTCCAAACGTTTCGGGCCGGACATCCTGCATGCGGAATCCGAACTTCGGGTTGCTGCACTCGATCTGACCTCGGGCCTTCGCGAGGCACGTGCGTTCGGTGCGGAAGACGTCCTCGCCGCGGTCGTTACGGAGCGGCAGGAAACCCTCTTCAAGGCCCAGCGCCGCCAGCAGACCCGTATGGCGCTCATGCAGGGTTTTGCAGGCCTGATCGCTAAAGGGGGCATCGCCATCATCCTGTGCGCGGTTGCTGGACTCCTGTTCCCCCAAGCACCCGCAGTCGCTGGCCTTACAGCGCTTTTCGTTGCCATCACGGCCCTCGAAGGCGTGACAGGTCTGGCACGGGCCGGTCTGCTGGGCGGACAGGTCAACCACGCCGCCCAGCGGATCGTTGAGATTGCCGATAAGGCTCCTCCGGCTCCAGAGGGCAACGCACCGCTCCCGACCGGACGGGATCTGCGTCTCGAAAACGTGACGTTCAGCTGGGCGCCGGATCGGGCGCCGATTTTCCACAATCTGAGCCTGACCCTGCGTCAGGGAGAGCGCGCGGCGCTGATCGGGCCTTCCGGAGCTGGAAAATCCAGTCTGGCCGCGCTGATCCTCAAGGCCGCATCTCCTGTTCAGGGCCAGATCCTGCTGGGCGGGACTGACATCAACACCCTGCGCGACAGCGATCTCCGCTCCCAGATCGCATGGCTGTCACAGGCCAGCCACCTGTTTGATGATACGGTCCGCGGCAACCTGCTTCTTGGCCGAGAAAATATTTCCGAAGAAGCTCTCTGGACGGCTCTAGAACAGGCCCGGATCGCGGATGTCGTTCGCAGCCTGCCTGACGGACTTGAGACATGGATCGGCGAAGGCGGCTCGAAACTTTCGGGCGGGCAGGGGCGCCGTATTGCTCTGGCGCGCGTCCTGTTGTCCGATGCGCCCATTCTCGTTCTTGACGAGCCGGCAACAGGGCTGGACGCCGATACCGAGCGCTCATTTCTCGAAACGCTCAATAACGCGACCGCAGGGCGAAGCGTTCTGCTGATCGCGCATCGTCTGACAGGCGTGGAAAAACTTGACCGCATCTGGCGTCTGGAAGACGGACAGGTTATTTCCAGTGCATGCTGAACGGCTGTGCGCCGCCCCAGCTTCACGCCTTTCCACCCTGACAGGACGCTACGCCATGGCACGTTTCCTCTCCCTCATCCGCATTGCGGCCCCGGTTTTCGTTCTGTCAGCTGCGCTGGCAGGATGCGCCGAACAGCCCACGCGCGACAGCTACGTCGTTTTCTTCGACCGTGAATCCGTCACACTCAGCCCTGTCGCACAGGCTGTCGTCACCAAAGCCGCCACAGCCGCCCGCGCTGAACATGCCACGGTCGTCCGCGTTTCCGGCTCGGCCGGGGTCAATGGTGACGCCGCAGTCCTGAAGGAGCTGGCCACGAGCCGCGCGCAGGTTGTTGCCACACAGCTCAGCAATGACGGCATCAATGGCGCCAAAATCGAAATGACGCCCTACACGCCAAGCCAGCTTGAAGATTCGCACGTCGCCCTGCGCCGCGTTTCCATCACCATCGTTCCGGGTCTCTGATCCGGAAGCAGAAATGACGCAATCGCAGACCACGCCTTCCGATCAGACGGGTGCCGGTACAGCGCTGTCTCCTGAGGGCGTTCTGGCTGAAATCTTCGGATTTTCGGGATTTCGTGGCCTCCAGCAGGAGGCCGTTGAAACGGTTATGCGAGGCGAAGACGTTCTCGTCCTCATGCCGACCGGCGGTGGCAAGAGCCTGTGCTATCAGGTTCCTGCGCTCTGCCGTGAAGGCATGGGTCTCGTCATTTCACCCCTGATCGCCCTGATGGACGATCAGGTGGCCGGTCTGCGACAGCTTGGAGTTCGGGCAGCCGCCCTCCATTCCGGGCTTGAACCGGATGAACGCGAACAACTCCAGAGCGATCTGCGCAACAACCGGATCGACATTCTTTATATTTCCCCCGAACGCCTGCTTCAGCCGTCCACAGCGAATTTCCTGTCTAAGCGCCGGATTTCCCTGATAGCCATTGACGAAGCACACTGTATCTCGGCCTGGGGGCATGAATTCCGTCCGGAATACCGCGCACTTGCCAGCCTGCCTGAAATGTTTCCCGGCGTTCCGCGCATTGCCCTGACGGCCACAGCCGATCCGAGAACACGCGACGATATCCTGAACGCCCTGGGCATGCCCGACGCACAGGTTCTGATGGCAAGCTTCCATCGCAGCAACCTGATCGTGGAAGCCCGCGCCAAAGCCAGCGAGAGCCGTCAGCTTCTCGAAACGCTTCAAAGCCATCGCGAAGGCGCCTCCATCGTTTATTGCGGCAGCCGCAACAAGACCGAGCGCGTCGCCACAATGCTGCGTGACAAAGGACTGACGGCTCTGCCGTTTCATGCAGGCCTGTCTGCCATCGAAAAACGCGCCACCCTGATGCGCTTCCGCTCCGGCGAAGAAATGGTGATCGTCGCGACCATCGCATTTGGCATGGGCATCGACCGACCAGACGTGCGTTGCGTCGTTCATCTGGACATGCCCTCATCGCCGGAAGCCTATTACCAGCAGATTGGACGGGCAGGGCGCGACGGCGAACCGTCCGACACGCTTCTGCTATATGGCGGGGAGGATATGGCCCGGGCGCGATACTGGCTCGAACAATCCGCCGCCCCTGACCACGAAAAACGCGTGATGCAGGCCCGTCTCGAAAGCATGATCGCACTTACGGAAACCACAGGCTGCCGCACACAGGCGCTTCTTGCCTGTTTTGGGGAAAACCTTCCCCAACCCTGCGGGCATTGTGACAACTGCATCAATCCGGTCTCGACATTTGACGGCACGCAGGCCGCCCAGAAAGTCCTCTCCGCCATCTACCGCACCGGCCAGCGTCTTGGCGCAGTCCAGCTCTCCAACATTCTGCGCGGCAAAACCAATGAGACCATCGAACGCAATGCCTACCAGCATCTTTCGGTGTTCGGGATTGGCAAGGATCATAGCGAACAGTGGTGGCGTGCCGTCATTCGACAACTGATCGCACGCGGCGCCATCCGGATGCATGGCGAGTATGGCAGTCTGGCGCTCCAGAGCGAGATTGCCCGCCCAATTCTGCGCGGTGAGGAACGTGTCGCGCTCAGGCTTGAAGCCAAAGCCGCATTGACGGCAAGCGCAGGGTCTGACGGCAATACGGAAAACGACCGCCTCTCAGCGGATGAAAAGCCGTATTTCGATGCCCTGCGACAGTGGCGCCTGTCCGAAGCGCGGGAACAGGAAATCCCGCCTTATGTCATTTTCCACGATTCCGTCCTGCGGGATATCGCCCGCGAACAACCGGACAGCCGGGACGGGCTGGGCTGCATTAAAGGCGTCGGCGCTTCGAAACTGGATCGCTACGGAACCGCCGTCTTGACTGTCCTACGAGAAATCCGCGAGCCTGCCTCAGCCCACTGAAACTTCAGTCATGGGTCAGTTCGTCAGGCCCCGTCACTGTGAAGCTGACAGTGATGCTGCCGCCGTTGAGAATATCGAAAGTGAAGGGCACTTTGCTCCCTACGGCAGGCATCTGCCGGATACCCATGCACATCATGTGATAGCCCGAGCGCGGGAAAATCATCGTGGAGTCGTGAGGCAGAGCCAGATGCGTGAAGAGGTCATTCGCCCCTTCGGTCTGCTGTTGGTTCGTATGATGTGCAACCACGTTCTGACAGAGCGGAGATGAAATCCCCTTCAGGAGGTGATCCACGCTATCGTCGTTGCGAATCGTGAAGTAACCCGCCCCACGGTCTGGAAAATATGCCGAAGGGCGGAACGTCCCGTCCAGAACGACAACGCGCTCCGCATCATGAGCGGCATCCGGCGGTGGCGCAGTTCCGGAAAGGGACTGCTGGGCGAAGGCCTGCGACGCAGAGAAAACAAAGAGGGCGGTCAGGACAGATACCCGTTTCAACGACAGTCTCCCGTGAATGTAGGCAGTCTCGTGCAAAGCCCCGTTTGGGCCAGAACGCATCATCCGGTAAAGTGCGCCCACTTACCCGGCCCCGACAAGGCCCGAACTCTCAGGATCGCGAATGCGTTGCCCTTTTTGCGGACATGACGATACCCAGGTCAAGGACAGCCGCTCCACGGAAGATGGCGTTGCCATCCGTCGCCGGCGCGTCTGTTCAGCATGCACGCAGCGCTTTACGACCGTCGAACGCGTTCAGCTTCGCGAACTTTCCGTCACCAAAGCAGACGGCAGACGCGTTCCTTTTGATCGGGACAAGCTGGCGCGCTCCATCCGCGTCGCCCTGCGCAAACGCCCGGTTCCCGAAGAACGTCAGGAGCAGTTGGTCAACGGACTGGTCCGACAGCTCGAAGCCTCGGGGGAACATGAAATTTCTTCCCATCGCATCGGCCAGCTTGCGATGGACGCATTGCGCGAAGTGGACGGTGTGGCCTATGTCCGCTTCACCAGCGTCTACCGCGACTTCCGCGAGGTCGAGGCCTTCTCGAAAATCCTCGCCGACATGAAACCTATTCCCGGGGGAGCAGACATGCCGCACCCCGACGACTCCCAGGAGACACCATGACCGTTACCGACGCCCCCGCCACAAACCCGACGCGCCGCAGCCGGACCATCGCCCGTGTCGCGGCCGTTCAGGCGCTGTTCCAGTGCGAACAGTCCGGCGACACGGCGGAAACCGTCATCAGCCAGTTCATTCGTCATCGCCGCGTCAGCTCCACCGCCCTGTTCGAAGACGGCCATATCCCAGATGCCGACCTGAAGCTGTTTCAGGAAATCGTCCTTGGCGTCACCCGTCGACAAGACGATATCGATACAAAACTGAGCGCCGTTCTGCCCGAACAGTGGCCGCTGCCGCGTCTGGACCCCGTTCTGCGCGCCTTGCTGCGTGGTGCCGTTTTTGAGCTGATCGGCACGGACACACCGGACCGGATCATCATCAACGAATATCTGGACGTCGCTCACGGCTTCTTCTCCGGCGACGAACCCAAGATGGTCAATGGCATCCTCGATACTCTCAGCCGCAGCGGTAATGACGGCAACGCCTGATCCATGACGGGCAGATCGGATTCCGAAGACGCCGGATCAAGCGAGTTCAGCTTCATTGCCCGTCATTTCCGGCCACTCGCCGGACCGGAAGCGCTCGACCTGCGGGATGACTGCGCACTGATGCGCTGTCCCGTAGGCGAGGAGTTCGCCATCTCGACCGACACCATGGTCGAGAACGTCCATTTTCTTCCGGATGACCCACCAGAAACTCTCGGTCGCAAGCTGTTGCGGTGCAACCTCTCCGATCTGGCGGCCATGGGCGCACGGCCTCATGCCTATACGCTGAACGTAACCGTCCCACGCGGAGGCCGACACGACGAAAACTGGTTTACCGCATTCTCGAACGGCCTCGCAGAAGACCAACGACACTATGGCGTGCATCTGATCGGCGGCGATACGACTTCCATCTCCGGGCCACTGGTTCTGTCCGCAACTGTATTCGGACTTCTCAAACAGAACACGGCGCTTCGCCGCAACAACTCCAGAGCAGGCGACGATATCTGGGTAACCGGCACGATCGGAGACGCTGCTCTGGGCTTGCTCGTGCTTCAGGGCAGGCTCAGGGATCCGTCGGGGTTTCTGGCCACACGATACCGCCTGCCACAGCCGAGAACAGGCTTAAATCTTCACGGCATTGTCAACGCAGCCATGGATATCTCAGACGGCCTCATTCAGGATTGCGGTCATATCGCAACGGAATCAGGCGTCCAGCTCGTTATCGAATCGGAAGCCGTTCCTGCTTCGGAGGCTGCCGCATCGCTCGGGCAGGACTGGCTCATGCAACGCCTGTGTGGGGGCGACGATTACGAACTGCTCCTCACATGCCCGCCCGAACGATCACGAGCGCTTCAGTCTGCATGCCAGGATGCCGGAATCCCGGTTCATCGTATCGGTCGAGTGCAAACAGGACGTGGCGTCAGGCTTCTGGATGCAACAGGAGCTGATATTGTACTTGAACAGGGTGGCTGGCAGCATTTCTGAAGCCACCCTGTAACAAACCTATAGCCTTCAGGCCGGATCGTCGATCGGCCGTTCATAAAGCCGATAGCGCTTGTAAGGCTCGGGCACGATGCTTTCTGCCAGATTGCGCATGTTGGAATCAGAAGCCTGAATCCAGCCCAGCTCCACCCAGGAATAGGGCAGGGACTTCCGGCGACGCATCAGTTCGGCAATCGCCAAAGACGGCAGAAGTGCCCCCAGAACGGTGCCACGTAGACGCTGCGTTACACCGAGCAGAATAACTCGCGCCGAATGAAAGCGATGCGTCGTCAGACGGGCCGCAAGCTTCACCCAACCCAGAGGCGAGGGCGCACCACCCAGATCACCGGCAATATCGTAAAGATTGGGAACCACCAGCGCCATGGCGACGGGTTCACCATCCTGATCGATCTGGACGTAATGTTCAGGACGAAGAACCGGACCAAGCTGCTTGATCATGGCCTTCATCTCGTAATCCTGAAGGGGTACGAAATTGAACTTGTCGCTCCAGGCATCATTGTAAAGCTGACGCAGGATTTCGCCCTGCTCGGCAATCTGCTTCTTCGACAGACGCCTGATGGCAATGGAGCCGAGTCGGCCTTCACCAATTTTCAGATCGCCCGGAACCTTGAAACGCGATTCCGTCTGATCATCGAGATCGAGCTTGTAGCTCAAAAGGTCTTCAACGGGCGTATAGCCCGCGTCTTCAACCAGTTTCCCCATCAGGCGCGGATGCCAGGGCATGGCGACCATCAGGGGTTGGTCCTGCCCTTCGATCATCAGGCCGGATTCGCCATTGCCGCTCAGCGTCACCGGCCCGCGCATTGCCTGCATGCCCTGAAGACGCAGCCAGTTCCGGGCCGTCTCCAGCAGTGCGCTGACGACACTGCCTTCAGGAACGGCATCCAGCGCGCCGAAACAGCCGATTTTCATGCCCCAGTGCTCAATGGCACGATGGTCCACGATTGCCGCAATGCGCCCCACAGCCGTGTTTCCACGCCATGCCAGAAAGTAGCGGATGCTCGCATGGCGGAAAATCGGCGCTTTTTTCGGATTCAGCAGATCATCCTGTTCCATGTCTAAAGCAGGGGCAAAGCCCGCCATTCCGGCATAGATACGGCGCGGAAGCGTCGTGAACAGTTTGAGATCAGCCCGCGTCGTCACTGGCCGGACCACAAGATCATCATGCGGCGCAGGGATGTCAGTCCTGTCGGGCAGTGTCATAATGGCAGGTGTACCTCTGATCGAAAAAAACATCCCGTCCAGCGGGCTGATGTGCCAGTACGGCACGGGGTCGCATCTTGTTGCATGGGAGGGCTATACCCTTCCAGCCCCGATCCGACCACGAATAAAGCGGTTTTCCATGCCAGAGACTTCTGTTTCCTCTTCCAGCGCCCCGTTTCACGTCCTCATCACCGGAGGATCGAGCGGGATCGGCGCCGCTCTGGCGATCCACTACGCCCGTCCGGGAACACATCTGACGCTTTGGGGTCGCAATCCCGAACGGCTCAAAGACATTGCCGCACAGGCCGTCCGTAAAGGCGCCTCGGCAGACATCCTGTCCCTCGATCTGTGCCGCACGGACGATGCTCTGGATGCTCTGCGAAAAACAGACGACGCGCGAAAAATCGATATTCTGATTCTGGGAGCCGGGCTGGGCGATATCCGTCCCGAAGGCGCTCTGACGGAAACGGCCGAGCAGGTCCGAGACATCTCCCTCGTCAATTTCACAACCCCGGCAACCCTCGCCACCGAAATTGCCTCACGTATGGCTGTCCGAAAAGAAGGCAGGATCGCACTGGTAGGCTCCGTCGCGGCATTCCATGATCTTCCGATCGCAACGGCCTATAGCGGCTCAAAAGCAGGTCTGGCACGCTTCAGCACGGCCCTGCACGCCGCCATGACCCCGCATCATGTCTCTGTCACCCTGATTTCTCCCGGTTATGTCGACACGCCGATGAGTCAGCGGCTCGAAGGAGCGCGACCCTTCCTCGTCTCCTCAAAACGCGCTGCCCGCATGATCGCACGCGCCATCGGGCAGGGAAGGGCGCACCTGCTTTTCCCTTGGCCTTTCGCCATAGCCCGGTTTCTTGAAATGATCGTGCCGCGCGCCATCGTTCACCGACTGCTGCGCACCGCAGAAGTCCGACAGCGGCCCGCTCGCTGAATTACGAATTCCATCACATCCGGAACTTGACGCGGAGGAACCGGTAGGCAACTGCTGCACATGGAAAAAGCGCAGGCCATCGGCCAGCATCGCCAGAGGACTTGAGGTGCCATGAGGGAAATCGTCGCCGTCGATATCGGTGGAACGCACGCACGTTTTGCAATCGCGACCATCGAGGATGGCAAGGTCATCACGTTAGGTGAGGCCACGACACTGAAATGTGCGGAACATGGCAGTCTGGCGCTGGCCTGGGAAACATTCGGCCGCTCCCTCAATCGTGACCTGCCGCGCGAAGCCGGTATTGCGGTCGCCTGTCCGGTCAGTGGAGAAATCCTCAAACTGACCAACAATCCGTGGATCATCCAGCCCAGCCAGCTCGCCGCGCGCCTGCATCTCGATAATTTCGTGCTGGTCAATGACTTTGGGGCTGTGGCCCATGCCGTGGCACAGGTCGATTCATCCTATATGAAACATCTGTGTGGGCCCGATATCGACCTTCCGACTGAAGGTGCCATTACTATTGTAGGGCCGGGAACCGGACTGGGCGCTGCGTGCCTCCTCCGTCGCAACGACCGGTATTTCGTGATGGAAACCGAGGGTGGCCACCTGGACTATCCTCCCCTCGACGAACTGGAAGACAAAATTCTCAAAGCCCTGCGTCTGCGCTTTCGCCGCGTTTCCGCAGAGCGGATTGTCTCAGGTCCGGGCCTGACCAATCTGTATGAAGTCATTGCGGAAATACAGGGCTGGCCCATTACCCTGCGTGACAACCGCACCCTGTGGCAGAACGCCCTTGACGGCTCGGACACCGTGGCCGTTGCCGCACTGGAACGCTTCTGCCTGAGCCTGGGCGCAGTCTCCGGCGATCTGGCGCTCGCGCACGGAGCACGAGGCGTCGTCATCGGCGGCGGACTGGGTCTCCGCCTCGCAGACAGCCTCGGTCATTCTGGATTTGCCGAACGCTTCGTCGCAAAAGGGCGTTTCGAGACAATGATGACCGAAATGCCGGTCAAGATTATCACCCACCCACAACCCGGCCTGTTCGGAGCCGCCGCCGCATATGCGGAAGCTAACCCATAAAAACCAACATCCCGGATTTCTGGAGAAAATCTCTGGAAACCCGGGCCTGGAAGAGCATCTTAGCCAGAGATCAAGGGGCGCTTATTGCAAAGCGGCCCCAAGCTGGATCGGATACCATTTCCCGTTTTCGTAAATGACGGGCACATGGTCATCGCTATCGTTGATGATCATTCCTTCCTCTGAACCTGTAAGGCCCAGAATTGTTGCTTTAGGCAACCCGATCAACTCCACCGGGACAGTGAATTTCGCACTGCCGAGTGTCAGGTCGAGCGCGGCCTGATAGACGTTTTTGCTGGCAAAGGCGAAGGTGAAATGACCGCCGGCATAGTCCACCCACACTTCGGAGTTGCCTTGCGTGGCATCGATCCTGGGCGTGCCGTCCGGATTGAAGCCGCTGATCCCGGCATTCCAGGTCCTGAAATGATACCCGTCGCCCATTTCTTCAAAATTGCGATTTGCCCACATCAGCCCCCGGTTGCCTGAACTGTCATCGATGCCGTTGACCTTCATCGGAGCCGCCGTCGAAGACGCCTTATAGACATTGTCGATAAACTGGAGCCCCTGGTCGGGATCGATCCGCAAACCATCGACGACATCCCCATAGCCATAGCGACCTGACGATGCCGGGGCCGTCGCATGACCCTGTGTTGCGGCCAGGGTCGGCGTACTGGTCTGTCCGTTGGCGAACGCCGTGATACGAGGGCAGATCCCTTTCTGCGCCGACATAACTCCAGCAGCACGCGCTGTCAGATTCGTCGCGTCAACCATACCCGCAGACAACAGATCCAGCGTCACGCGCGAAATGCTTTCAGGGTCTGTCTCGTTTCCGATGGAGTTTGTTACGGCCGCATTGGAATACTGGCCGACCATCCAGTAGTTCGGAAGCGCGTCCACACCGCCAATGGAATGGGCTGCCAGATAATGCGCCAGCGCCATGGTGTTTTGACGCATGATCGTATCGTAACCGTATTGCGGAGAACTGCCATTCTGCTGGAACGGTGAAGAAAACCAGTACACCGTGATGTTGTTCTGCTTGGCCCAGATGACCTGACCTGCCGAAAAACGCAGATACTCGTCGGGGAGATATGGCGCACGGAATGCCCCGACATTCTGACCGCCGTTAATGTCCCCCATGAGCATGGACGGCGGGTCATCTATGGAGAGCGCCCCTACGGATTTATAGAACGCCCGGTCATTGGCGTAATAAGGATCCTGAGCGAACTCAACCAGCGGATCATAGGATGAAGCGTGACGGCCGGGGTTGTAACCGACCATCATGAACGGGACCACCTGTTTGATGGAGGGCAGCGACTTCTGAACATCTGCGACGGCCGTTTCAGCCAGAGCCGTGTAGGTCGTCGAGTGGTTATCCGTCGCCGTCGCAGCCTCTATGGTCGCATTGAAACCGATATCCATGAACGCAATCTGCGGCCTGTAACCAAGCGCCCAGAGCGTCTTCGCCTGTTTTCCGCCCGGGAGTGTGACAGTGTCAGAGTTGGGTTTGTAGAAAATGGCATCACTGATCAGCTGGCCTTCTGGTGTCGGCGTGTAATCCGTGGTGGGCACATTCGGCGTGATGTAGGGACTCATCCCGATCTCAATGGCTTCAGGCCCTGCGGCTGCCGACTGGGCAATAAACGCCTGGACATCTGCTTCAGGTGTCGTGGAGGCAATATCCCCAGCGCCATCTTTCCAGCCAAGCGACAGCATGGTCGCGGCCCCTGAATTGAGCCAGTAGGCCACACTGCGTGTATCGGCGAGTTTGGGAAAATTCGAGGTTTTGAGAAGGCCCTGAATATTGGTCGTGGTGGTCATCAGCCCGGCCACAGGTGACGGGCTGCAAAGCCTGGTCCCCAACACATAATTCGTGTCGATATCGGACATCTGTAACGGTCCGGTCGTCAGGACGCGCTGATTGATAACCGGGTTTTGCAGGCGGCCATTCTGAGTGTCTGCTTTCTTCCCCAGCCAGAACGCAACCGAGTTATCGTTTTCTGTGGAAGGCGCGAGGTTCCGAAGGTTTTCCGTCTGGGTGTAGGTTTTCCATGTTGGCATGCTCTGGGCAAAGGCCTGGGAAGCAGCAAGCAGTGACCCCGCAAGAAGCAGCGGAAACAGTCGTATTGTCGGGACCCCAGCCACGTTGCTCAGCAAGGGTGGGCGCCATCTGGAGATGACGATTTTTCGGGCCCGTGTAAAATTCCGGGTCATGAGACGGTCCCTGTTCTTCAGCTGCAGAGGATTGGCGAGGCCAAAGAAGATGTTACGCTCGCAGGCACGTCGGGTTTTTCAGGACATCCAGTTCGACCCAATGACCCCGCACGGTCACCTTGTTCCAACATAGCCGGTCATCGGTCGCGTCGACAGATGACGACTCGCTTGATAACCCCATGAAGGATTGGTCACAGAGTCACCGCCCGATCTCTCAGGGCATAGTCTGCGCAAAATGCCGGTCTTAAGGCTGGCAGAGGCGAATGTTCTACCTTGAAGCTGAAAACCAGCTAGAAATTAACCATTTGTTTGTGCTGGAAGTGTCTCTGGAGGTCCGGGCGGGAATCGAACCCACATACGCGGATTTGCAGTCCGCTACATCACCATTCTGCCACCGGACCTCGACGGAGACAGGCGCTATATCCCTCTTAGAGCTTGGCGGGTCAAGACCGATAATTGATCTGCAGAAGGATTTTTCTTCTGCCTTCGAACAGGCTATTAAGGACTGATTCACATAACGCTGTGATATAATGCAGACTTCAAGAGCAGGAATTCTCATGACTTCAGGATGCAATGGCGCGACGAAACTGACGGCCCCGCTCGGGCTTGGTCTACTGTCGCTTCTCCTGAGCGGAACTGCTCTTGCACAAAAATACGATGGCAGCGGCTCACCGAATTTCATTCCACATACCCTGCAAGAAGCGCTTTCAACAGCTTACCTGACCAACCCGACACTTCGCGAAGAACGAGCGCATCTGCGAGCAACTGACGAACAGGTTCCAACTGCACTCGCAGGTTGGCGTCCGACCGTTCAGACGGGCATGAATCTGACTTATTATGACGGAAGCACAAATTACGCTTCAAGCGGCGGATATCTCGGCAGTTCGCGACGCTACCAGACACCCGGCTACACAGGGACCGTCACAATCACCCAGCCGCTTTATCAGGGCGGAAAAACTGTCGCCGGCGTTCACGCTGCAACAAACCAGATCATGGCTGAGCGCGCTCATCTGATCCAGACAGAGCAGGACGTCTTTACCAATGTCGTCGAAGCCTATGTGGGCATTATTGAAGACGAACAACTGCTGCAGATCGCGATCAACAACGAGCATGTTCTGCAACAGCAGGTCGAGGCAACTCAGGAGCGTTTTCACGTCGGTGAAATCACCCGAACAGATGTTGCACAGGCACAGGCTGCTCTCGCAAGCGCCACAGCCGAACGACAGCAGGCCGAAGGAACGCTTCAAAGTGCTCAAGCAACATACCTTCAAGCTGTTGGGATTGCAGCATCTCCAAATCTGGAAGCCCCCCAGCCACTTAACCTGCCCGTACACAGCGAGCAGGAAGCCGTTGGTGTCGCAGTCCAGAACAACCCTCAGGTTGTAAATGCACTCTTCACCGAGGCGCAGCGCAAGGACAACGTCTCTGTCCAGATTTCCCAGATCATGCCGAAGGTATCCGCGAGCCTGAACTATCAACGTTCCGTCAATCAGGCCTATGGCGACTCTCTTCAGGACAACAAGTTCGGCGAGATCGAATTTTCCGTTCCTCTTTACCAGGGCGGATCGGAATACGCCTCGATCCGAGGGGCTCGTCAGGATGCCCAGGCTGCTCATCGGGAAGTTGACGTGCAGCGCAGAGCCGCTCTTCAGAAAGCAGCATCAAGCTGGCAGCAGATGGTAGCTTACAAACAGTCCATTTCCAGTGATCGCATGGCCATTTCGGCAAACGTCATCGCGCTGGATGGCGTCGAACGGCAGGCTCTCGTCGGAACAAGCACTACTCTTGCGGTTCTCCAGCAGCAGCAAACCCTGCTCCAATCCCAGAGAACGCTCGTTCAGCATCTTTCGAACCTCGTGACGTCTTCATACGCTGTCGCTGCATCGATCGGACGTCTGACAGCGGTAGATCTCAAGCTGGGTGTCCCGCTTTATGATGAGAAAGCCTATTACAACGCCGTTAAGAACAAGCTCTGGGGCATGAGCGACTACGCGATCAACCAGCCCGGCCGATAATTTCAAGCAAAACGGAATATCCGAAATCCATGACTTCTTCTGATTTGAACCAGCACGACACCCATGACGGCGAAGGGATGACGGACGTTCTGACTTCCATCCGGCGCATTCTTCACGACGATCCCGCTCCGGCTGCGACAACCGAGGAAACGCAAAGCGTGCCAGCACAGGAAGAAGAACTCACGCTCGACAGCTCCATGATGGTCGCGCCGCCAGCGCCCGCTGTAACTGCGGTGCCGTCTTCGACAGCTTCGCCATCCTCTGACGTGAAGACCATTCCTCCCGCGGATGCCGAGCAGAGCAAGAACGATCTCATGAATGCCCATACAGTCGCTGCGGCAGAGCGCTCTCTCGACGAACTGCATGCAGCGTTCAGCGGAACGACTCCTCTCGCCTCCGATACTGTCATTAGCCGAGGAAGCGGTCTGACCATTGAAGACATGGTTCGCAGTGAAGTGCGCAGCATGGTCCGGACATGGCTGGACGCACACCTGCCGTCACTGGTTGAAATTCTTGTCCGTGCAGAAATTGCCCGTCTGCGTCCACGAGAGTAAGAAGGGCGGTGGAAGAGCATTCTTCCACCTGCTGTACTGACTGTCCTGGATAACCATGCTCGAAAAAAGCTTCGTCCCCGCCGACCATGAAAACGCCCTCTACGATGCGTGGGAGAACAGCGGCGCTTTTCGGGCTCACCCCGACAGACCCGGTGAGCCTTTTTCGATCATGTTTCCTCCGCCAAACGTCACGGGAACGCTTCACCTCGGTCATTCGCTAAACTTCGTCCTTCAGGACATGCTGATCCGCTGGAAGCGTCAGGAAGGCTTCAACGTCCTCTGGCAGCCCGGAACAGATCATGCCGGAATTGCGACGCAGATGGTTGTTGAGCGTGCCTTGGACAAAGAAGGCACCAGCAGGACCGCTCTAGGACGCGAAGGTTTTCTCGAACGGGTCTGGGACTGGAAGCATGAATACGGTGGCACCATCGTTCAGCAGCTTCGCAAACTCGGCGCATCTGCGGACTGGGAGCGTGAACGCTTCACAATGGATGAAGGACTGTCACGCGCGGTCCGTAAGGTTTTTGTCACTCTCTACAAGGAAGGGTTGATCTACCGCGACCGACGGCTGGTCAACTGGGACCCGAAATTCCGATCTGCCATATCGGATCTGGAAGTAGAGAACCACGAGACCAAAGGGTCAATGTGGTACATTCGCTATCCGCTGGAAGACGGCCGAACGATCACTGTCGCTACGACGCGCCCGGAAACCATGTTGGGCGATGTTGCGGTTGCCGTTCATCCAGACGATGAACGTTATGCCGACATGATCGGGAAAACGGTGATTCTGCCGCTGACGGGACGTCGCATTCCCGTTGTTGCCGATCTGCATTCAGATCCGGAAAAAGGCACGGGTGTCGTCAAGATCACGCCAGCCCATGACTTCAACGATTTTGAAGTCGGCAAACGTCACGATCTTCCGGCCCCGACAGTTCTCGATGAAACTGCCTGCCTCTGGATCGAAGAAATCCGGCCTGAACTGCAGGATGTTGATGGGCTGGCTTCAGTCGCATTCGTCGAAACCCTGAATGGCCTGAGCCGTGAAGAAGGCCGCAAACAGGTCGTCGCCGAACTTGAACGCCTTGAATGGCTGGAAAAAATCGAGCCGCACAAGCTTCAGGTTCCCCATGCAGAACGTGGCGGAGCCATTGTCGAACCGCGCCTGACGCTCCAGTGGTACTGCGATGCCAAAACACTGTCTGGTCCTGCGGTTGAAGCCGTCGAAAGTGGAAAGATCGCCTTCGAACCACGCCAGTGGGAAAATACGTTCCATGCCTGGATGCGCGATATCCAGCCCTGGTGCATCAGCCGCCAGCTCTGGTGGGGACATCGCATCCCGGCCTGGTACGGCTCAGACGGCAAGGTTTACGTCGCTGAAAATGAGCAGGAAGCTCAAGCACAGGCCGGTGAGGGCGTGATGCTCTCACAGGATGAAGACGTTCTGGACACCTGGTTCAGCTCCGCGCTCTGGCCATTCACCACCCTCGGCTGGCCGGACAAAACGGAAGAACTGGCGCGATATTATCCGACCAGTGTGCTCGTCACAGGCTTTGACATTATTTTCTTCTGGGTTGCCCGGATGATGATGATGGGTCTGCACTTCATGGACGATGTTCCGTTCCGGACTGTCCTGATTCATGGACTGGTACGGGACGAGAAAGGGCAGAAAATGTCCAAGTCCAAGGGTAATGGTCTGGACCCGCTGGATCTTGTTGCCGAGTTCGGAGCGGATGCGACGCGCCTTGCGATCTGTGCAGGGACGGGGCCAGGGCGGGATATCAAGCTCGGGCGCAAGCGGGTTGAGGAACATCGCGCGTTCATTACCAAACTCTGGAATGCAGCCCGCTTTCTTGAAATGAACGGGGCAACACCGACGGAAGGCTTTGATCCGACAAGCGTCAAGAGTGCGCTTGGACGCTGGATCCTGACGGAAGCCAACGATGCGGTGGCTGAAGCTGGACGCGCGCTTTCGGCCTATCGTTTCGATGAATATGCCAACTGCTGCTACCGCTTTGCCTGGAGTCGGTTCTGTGACTGGTTCGTGGAATTCTCGAAGCCCGTCTTTGCTGCGGAGAACGCGGAGACCATCGAACTGCGGGCCGTCAGCGCGCATGTTCTGGGGCTGATCCTGCGTCTGATGCAGCCGGTTATTCCGTTCGTGACAGCCACACTGTGGAAGGAACTGGGCTATGCGGGGGCTTTTGAAGACAGCCGCTGGCCGGAACCTATGCAGGTTGAGCAGGCAGATGCGGCCCGTTCGGAACTGGACTGGGTTATTCGTCTCATTGGTGATGTGCGGACCGTGCGTTCGGAAATGAACATTCCGCCTTCGCAGAAAGCACCGCTTCTGCTGCGGGATGCGACTGCGGAAAATCTGGGTCGTGCCCAGACATGGGCGGAAGCCATTGGCCGGATGGCACGGATTTCAGAAGTTGGCGTTGTGGGAGAGGATGCGCCCCGTAACGCGGCACAGATCGTTCTGGACGAGGCCACTGTTTTCATTCCGCTCGAAGGGCTGATTGATCTGGACGCAGAGCGGGCCCGTCTCGCCAAGGAAGCGACCCGGATCGAGGGCGAAATTCTCAAAGTGACACGCAAGCTGGATAATGCAGATTTCGTTGCCCGCGCCAAGCCGGAAGTCGTGGAGGAAAATCGGGAACGTCTGACGTCATTCCAGAATGATCTGGCTCGCCTCAAAGCGGCTCTGGGGCGTCTTGCCTGACTTAAAAACCTCAGCCTGTCTTGGCGCGGTCATTCTTGCTTTCGTGGCGGGAATGGCGGCAGCCCAGGCACTGCCGGAAGGCCGCAGCCTCGAGAATGCCGTTATAGCGGGCGAGCATCTCGATGTTTCGGTCTTTCGGCCTGCGTCCTGCCAGATCCGGGCCATCCTGATCGTTTTGGCAGGAAAAGAGCGGAACAGCGCGACATATCGTGACGACACCATTCCGTTGGCCAGACATGAATGCAGTCTGGTGTTCGCACCTTATTTTTCCATATCCCGTTTTCCCGTCCAGCAATATCAACGCGGGGGGTTTCCGGTCTCACCACAGAGTATGGTTCCCGCCGCCCTGTATATGAGACCGCTGGAACAGTGGGCCCGCAACGTTTCCAATGAGCGACATGTGCCAATTATTCTGGTCGGGCATTCCGCAGGGGCACAGTATCTGGAACGGGTTGCGGCTTATGCCCCGGGGGAAGAGGTCATGACGATCATCATGAATCCCTCCACCTATGTTGAACCGGAGACGAATACTGCTGTTCCGTACGGCTTTCGCAACTGGCCCGAAGCGGCCAGTCTGCCAGATCTGCGGCGTTATCTTTCAAGCAATATTGCCGTCATTCTGGGCGCTGAGGATACGGAAACCTCTTCGGCGACTGAACATCTGGCCGCAGCGGCGGAACAGGGGCGCAATCGTCTTGAGCGGGGGCAGTGGGCTTATGCGCAGGCCCGGGAACAGGCCGACAAGCTCAATGTTCCGTTTGGCTGGACGATTACGCTTGTCCCCGCAACAGGGCATGCTTCCGCCAAAATGCTGGCGTCCGCCGAATTGCAGGACGCCGTGGAGAGTGCGATCAGGTCCGCGTCTTCACGATGATCTGAGACAGATCGCGGACGGCGCCATGGGCTGCGCTTGTGGTCATGGCGGCATAAGCCTGAAGGGCTTTCGAGACCACGCGCTCCCGGTTGGGCGTCCACGCATCTGCGCCGCGCGCATTCATCCGCTCCCGCCGATCGGCGATATCGGCATCCGAAACGGCGAGATGCAGGCCGCGGTTGGGGATGTCGATCTCGATGCGATCGCCGTCCTCGACCAGTCCGATCAGGCCGCCTTCGGCGGCTTCGGGGGACATGTGTCCGATGGACAGGCCCGAGCTTCCGCCTGAGAAACGGCCATCCGTAATGAGTGCGCAGACCTTGCCCAGACCTTTGGATTTCAGATAGCTCGTCGGATACAGCATTTCCTGCATGCCGGGGCCACCCTTGGGGCCTTCATAACGGATGACCACGACGTCTCCGGCCACGATGCGGTTGCCGAGAATGGCGGCCACGGCATCGTCCTGACTTTCGAACACGCGCGCCGTTCCCGTAAAGATCAGGATGCTGGCTTCGACGCCGGCCGTTTTGACGATGGCACCGTCTTCGGCGAGGTTACCGTAGAGCACGGCCAGACCGCCATCCTGCGAGAAGGCATGTTCCTTGTCGCGCAGAACACCGGCTTCACGGTCCTGATCCAGTTCGTGATAGCGGCTGGACTGAGAAAAGGCGTGGACGGTCCGGACGTTTCCAGGAGCGGCCTTGAACAGATGGGCGGCTTGCGCATCCCCGTTCAGAATGTCCCACTTTTTCAGCGCATCGCCGAGCGTGGGCGCATGGACGGTCGGGACGCTCGTATCGATCAGGCCCGCGCGGTCCAGCTCACCCAGAATGGCGGGAATTCCGCCTGCGCGATGGACGTCTTCCATGTGCACATCGTTTTTGGCCGGGGCGACCTTGCACAGATTGGGCACACGGCGCGACAGGCGGTCGATATCGTGCATGTGGAAGTCAACGCCGCCTTCGCTGGCGGCAGCGAGAAGATGCAGGACCGTGTTGGTCGAACCGCCCATGGCGATATCGAGCGTCATGGCGTTCTCGAAAGCCGCGCGGGTTGCGATGCTGCGGGGCAGGGCGGAGGCGTCGTCCTGTTCGTACCAGCGACGCGCCAGTTCCACGACCAGACGCCCGGCGCTCAGGAAGAGTTCGCGACGGTCGCTGTGGGTAGCGAGCAGGGAGCCGTTGCCGGGCAGGGACAGGCCGAGCGCTTCGGTCAGGCAGTTCATGGAATTGGCGGTGAACATGCCCGAACAGGAGCCGCAGGTCGGGCAGGCCGAGCGTTCGATCTGTTCTGACTCGCTGTCGGAGACTTCTGGATCGGCAGCGGCGACCATCGAATCAACAAGGTCCAGCTTGCGCGTCACACCGGGGCCATTGATCTTTCCCGCTTCCATCGGGCCGCCTGAGACGAACACGACGGGGATGTTCAGGCGCATGGACGCCATCAGCATGCCCGGCGTGATCTTGTCGCAGTTGCTGATGCAGACGATGGCATCCGCGCAATGGGCGTTGACCATGTATTCCACGGAATCCGCGATCAGCTCACGCGAAGGCAGGGAATACAGCATTCCGCCATGGCCCATTGCGATGCCGTCATCGACTGCGATCGTGTTGAATTCCTTGGCAATTCCGCCGACTTCCTCAATCGCAGACGCCACCAGGCTGCCCATATCTTTCAGATGGACATGGCCGGGGACGAACTGCGTAAAGGAATTGGCAATGGCGATAATGGGTTTGCCGAAATCGCCATCCTTCATACCCGTTGCCCGCCAGAGCGCACGGGCGCCCGCCATGTTGCGGCCGTGAGTGGTGGTGCGGGAGCGATAGGCAGGCATGGAACAAACTTTCATGACGGAATAAGGCCCTGATCCATAGCGAATCAAACGCGCGGAAGCCAGTGCAGGAAAGATATGAAAACCGGTGCGTGCTGCTCTTGCCCGAAAGTCTCCGTCCGGTCCAAACTCGGAACAAAGATCAGGAGCCCTTTGTGAGACGTCATTTTCTGAGCCTCGGCACAGCTCTGGCCGTAACCTGTCTGTATGCAGCGCAGGCCGCCGAACCCACTTCCGCCCTACCGGTCACACCGGACATGATCCAGACTGGCAGCGATATTCCTGCCCATGTCAGCATGCCACCGGTCGAGCGCGACTATATCAAGCGCGACGTCATGATTCCGATGCGCGACGGGATCAAGCTCCATACCGTCATCGTCATTCCCAAAAACGCCAAAAATGCGCCAATGCTTCTGACGCGCACGCCCTACAATGCCAGCGAGCGCGCCAGCCGCGATGCGAATGCGAAAACCATGCGCGCGCTCCTGCCGCAGGGAGACGACGTGTTCGTGGATGGGGGCTATATCCGCATTTTTCAGGATATCCGCGGCAAATACGGCTCACAGGGCGACTACGTCATGACGCGGCCCCCGATCGGTCCGCTGAACCCGACGAAGACGGATGACACGACCGATGCGTGGGATACGATCGACTGGCTGGTCAAGAATGTGCCTCAGGGGAATGGCCGCGTTGGCATGACTGGGTCGTCCTATGAGGGTTGGACGGTCGTCATGGCGCTGCTGGATCCGCATCCGGCCCTGAAGGTTGCCTCTCCGGAAAGCCCGATGGTGGACGGCTGGATGGGCGATGACTGGTTCCATTACGGCGCATTCCGCCAGCCCAGTCTGGATTATTTTGCCGGACAGATGGCGGCTGCGGGCTCCGGCGTTTCGCTCGACCGTCCTGATGCGGACGACTACACGACGTTCCTTGCGGATGTTTCCACCGGCAATTTCGCGACGAAAGCCGGGTTGGACCAGTTCCCCTGGTGGCGCCGCACAAAAGCGCATCCGGCTTACGACGCGTTCTGGCAGGATCAGGCGCTGGATCAGCTCATCGTGAAAAAGCCGCTCAAGGTTCCGACCATCTGGGAACAGGGGCTTTGGGATCAGGAAGACATGTGGGGCGCGATCCATTCCTGGATGAACCTCAAGGCGCACCACACGCAGGTTCCGAACATTCTCGTTATGGGGCCGTGGCGCCATAGCGGCGTGAATTATGATGGCTCCACGCTCGGCCCGCTGCATTTCAATGGCGATACGGCGCTGTGGTATCGGGCCACTGTCATGCGCCCGTTTTTCGATCACTATCTGAAAGACGCGCCCGATCCGCATCTGGACGAAGCCATTATCTACAATACCGGCGAGAACCACTGGGACCACTTCCGCAACTGGCTGAGCGACTGCGGCACGTCGTGCATGCAGAAAGGTGAGCGCCTGTATTTCCAGCCGGATCATGGTCTTGCGTTCAAGCGCACCTTGCCCGGAACGGACAGCTATGTGGCCGATCCGGCGCATCCGGTGCCGTTTGTCGAGCGTCCTTACATGATGGACGGCGATCCGCGCTGGAAACCCTGGCTTGTGTCGGATCAGCGCTTTGCCGAAAGCCGCCCGGATGTCCTGACCTACGAGACACCCGTTCTTGATGCGCCAGTTCGGGTTTCGGGCGTACCGACGGCGGATCTGTTCGCTTCGACCACCGGGACGGATGCGGACTGGGTCGTGAAGATTATTGACGTCCAGCCCGGTCACACACCGGACAATCCCAAAATGGGCGGGTATGAACTGCCAATGTCCATGGATATCTTTCGGGGCCGCTACCGGCAGAACTTTGCTCATCCTTCCGCTATTCCGGCGGGACAGGTGCAGGAATACCACTTCACGCTTCCGGCCATGAACCATGTGTTCCTCAAGGGACACCGGATCATGATCCAGATCCAGTCGAGCTGGTTCCCACTTTATGACCGCAATCCCCAGACCTTCGTGCCGAACATTTTCGACGCCAAGGCACCGGAGTACCGTGCGGCCACACAGACCATCCACCGGGGCGGCGACCATGCCAGCGCCGTTTGGCTCCCCGTCGTCACGGCAGCACCGTAATTCATTCAGTGAACTCGTCAGACAGGTTCGGCCTCCCCATATGGGGAGGCTGTCCTTTTAACGGAGCATCATCATGACGACCCCGTCTTCCAGCCTGTCCTCCATTCTCCTTGGCGCAGGCTGCTTCTGGTGCGTCGAGGCCGTCTTTACCGGCCTGCGCGGCATCATTTCGGCTGAGCCGGGCTACGCTGGCGGCAGTGTTGAAAACCCGAGCTATGAAGACGTCTGCACAGGCCGAACAGGCCATGCCGAAGTTGTAAAAGTCGTGTTCGATCCGGCTGAAATCGGGTTGGAAGACGTACTACGCGTGTTTTTCACGACACATGATCCCACACAGCTCAACCGTCAGGGCAACGATATCGGTACGCAGTATCGGTCCGTTATTTTTGGCGATGCCGTCCAGCAGGACACTGCCAGCAAAGTTCTGGATGAAATTACTGCGGAAGGTCTGTGGCCGGAGCCGATCGTCACCTCCATTGAAGGCCCGGCCCATTTCTGGCCCGCTGAGGAAAAGCATCACGATTATTTCGCCCGCAACCCGCAGACCGCCTATTGTGCAGCCGTCGTGGCGCCCAAGGTTGCCAAGGCGCGCAAGCTCTATCGGGATCGTCTCAAACAGCCGGACTGACAGGCGCGGGGTGCTTTGTCATGGAGCATTTTTCGGATAACGTGACAAACCATGACAGAAACTCCCGTCTTTCCCACGCTCCGTACCCGTCAGGCCCGCTACGCAGCGGGCGTGGCACTCCGCAAAACCGTCAAGCGCAGCAGCCACGCTCTCTGGGCGCCTCCAGCCACACGGCCCGATCCGATCGGAATTCTGCTGGAGCAGGGAAAGAGCCGGATTGCGGACCTACTTCCCATCCGCCATCAGCGCATGAAAGCGTCGCCCTTCGCATTCCTGCGCGGGGCAGCGGCCATCATGGCCTCAGACCTGTCTTTTACGCCCGCGACCGGGATCCGCGTTCAGTCCTGCGGGGACTGCCATCTCGATAATTTCGGCTGCTATCCGTCTCCGGAAGGCCTGCCCGTTTTCGATATCAATGATTTCGACGAAACGGCGCCTGCAACCTTTGAATGGGATCTCAAGCGTCTGGCAACCAGCCTCGTTCTGGCCGGGCGTGAGGCGTCACTATCCGAAAAGTACTGTCGCCGTCTGGCCGTTTCCGCTGTCCGGCAGTATGTCGAAGAAATTGCGCGCCTGTCGGAATTGACGCCGCTTCAGGCCTGGAATGTGCGGATTGATCTGCGGGCCGTCATAGACGGCATCAAGGACAATACGACGCGTACGGGCATGATGGAGAAAATCCAGTCACAACTGGGGGCTATTTCCGGTCATTTCGGGATGATCGACCCCAAATCCTCGGTACGTCTGAAGGAACACCCGCCCTTCGTCACGCGCCTGCCGCAGCATAACGATGTCGTCCGTGGCGCCTTTGCGCGCTATGTCAGCGATCTGCCGCCCGAGCGCAGGATCGTGCTGGAACGCTATGCATTGCAGGACGTGCTGTTCAAGGTTGTGGGGATTGGCAGCGTCGGGACGTTCTGTGCGCTCGGGCTCTTCACCACGGCAGATCATGAGCCGCTGATCCTTCAGATCAAGGAAGCCCAGACATCCGTGCTTGAGCCCTTTCAGGGCGCTGTGGACCTTCCCAATCACGGGGAGCGCGTCGTGACAGGACAGCGGATCATGCAGGCCAGTTCAGACACATTTCTGGGCTGGACCCAGACTACGGGCAAACACACAACGTCCCAGACGGGCCGCAAGGCTGGCGGGGGACGGGACTTCTATGTCCGTCAGACTAAGGATGTGCGTCTGGCCATGATTGGCGAGAAAATCGAGAACGCTCTTCTGCCCGAATATGCGGCGTTATGTGGACGCACGCTCGGACGGTCGCATGGCCGGTCCGCCGACCTTTCGCTGCTGGCGGGTTATCTGGGGAAGGGCCAATCTTTTGCCTCCGCCATTGCCGATTTTGCGGTTCGTTACGCCGATCAGAGCGAAAAGGACTGGAAAGCCTTCACGCAGGCGATTGCGGACAAGCGCGTCTGCTGTGCCTGAGGTTTACTCCTCGTTTTCCAGATGGAAACGGTCGGACTCTTCGTCGTAGTCGAAGAGTTCGGCATAGCGGGCCCAGCCGATCGCCGTGGTGAGGGTCTGGCGGGCGTAATCAGGCGACATGCTCTCTTCCATCGCTTTACGGAAACGTGCGGCGTCCACGACATGGCTTGAACGCTCGTCCAGCGTGCCGCGGATGGAGCGGAGCAGAGGCAGATGATGCAGCAATGCCGTCCGCATCAGGTCCTTGCGGGTGTCGGAATCGCCTTCGACGAAGGCCTGACCATCGGGCGTGAGCAGAATGTCCCCATCTTCCAGTTCCGCCAGATCCAGAAGCTGAAGGGATTCCCCGAGCGGCAGCAGGTCATCAAGCGTCATCTGAAGCCGCTGCGCCAGCTCCGGCAGGTCCGCACGACCGGATAGCGGTTCGCTTTGCAGGACTTCCATCAGCCCGACCAGAACCTCCACGGCGAGATCGGGCAGGACGATGGAGAAGGGTGGCAGGCTTTCACCGGAGCCTGAATTCGACTGCACCAACTCCGCTTCAGACACGATCGGAGCACGACGGGTCATGAGCGTGTAGATCTGATCCACGAAGCGGCGGAAATCCTCGTCCTCGCGATTGCGCGGATGGGGGAAGGGCACCGCAATTTCGTGTGTAACGCGGCCGGGGCTGGAGGAGAAAATGAGGATGCGGTCGCACATCAGGACAGCTTCCTCAATCCCGTGCGTCGCCAGAAGCATGGCCTTGAGGGGCAGGCGTTTTTCGTCCCACAGCTCGATCAGATCGGTGCGGAGGTTTTCCGCACTCAGCATGTCCAGCGCCGAAAACGGTTCGTCCAGCAGCAACAGCGACGGCTGAAGGGCCAAGGCGCGAGCAAAAGAGACGCGCTGACTGAGGGCGTCTGACAGCTCTTTCGGATAGGCGTTTTCGTAGCCTTCAAGCCCCATGACCGCGATGGCAGCATCCGTCATGGCTTCGCGTTCTGCCCGCGGCAGACGGCGCATTTCCAGACCCAGAGCCACATTCTGCCGCAGCGTCAGCCAGGGAAAGAGCGCACCGGACTGAAAGACGGTCGCCACGTCATCCAGCGGGCCGGTCACGGGCGTGTCCTGCCAGAGCACCTCTCCCGACACCGGCGGCGTCAGTCCGGCCATGATCCGCAGCAGGGAGGATTTCCCGGATCCGGAACGTCCGAGAAGGCCGAGGATTTCTCCCGTTCTCACATCGAAGCTGATGTGATCGAGCACGACCAGATCCGTGCTGCTCTCCTTGAGATAGGTCTGGCGACATTCGCGAAGGGACAGGAGGGATTTCATGGATCTGGAATTTCAGCCTGAGGTTCAGAGAGTATATTTCTGGGCCGCATTCACGGCGAGAGGTTGCAAGATCAGACGGTCGAGCAGCATGGACAGCAGCGTCAGCAGCATCAAGGCAAGGATCTGCGCGCCCAAGGCCCCGCCGAGCACTTCGGACAGAAGGGTGGCGCCCAGACCGCTATCGGACGGCACGAAAGCCTCTGCCACCATCACAGCATTCCAGACCGGCACCACAGCCGTCAGCAGACCGCCGCAGAGTTCGGGGGCGATGGCGGGCAGAAGCAGCTTGCGCCACAGGAGGAAGCCTCGCAGCCTCAGGCCGGTGGCGACCTGTCGCAATCCCGAAGGAATGGCCTTTGCCGCATCCAGCACTACAATCCCGACCAGCCAGTGTGCGCCCAGAAAAAGAAGCACGATCGCGGAATTGAGACCCAGTTCCCGACACAGCGGATAGAGCAGGACAGCCGGAAACAGTCCGCAGGCCGCAACAGCATTTCGGCAGACATTGCGCAGGGACGCCCTGCTTTCGCTGATGAGCAGACCCAAAGGGACCCACACCAGAAGGCACAGGACCAGCGTTCCACAGACATGCGACAGCGTCAGGATACTCTCGGCGAGGTCCGAGGGAATAAGCGGCAGTAAGCCAGCATGGTAGATCGCGTAAACCAGCGCAAACAGCGAAAGAACCGGAAGGATCGCTCGGGGGAACTCGCGGGAAGCCACGTCCTGTTCGGGAAGAATGCTCCGGGGGCGCCCGATCCGCCAGTTTCCGATCCACGCAAGAGCCTCGCCCAATGTTCCGCTGAGCCAGAGCATCGGTTTTGTCCGCCGCCACACCGTCAGCAGCCAGGACTGGGGGCGGGGGCGTTCTTCCAGAGGGCCTTCAGGCCGGTAACGCTGCGCCCAGCCCAGAACCGGACGCATGACGGCCTGATCGACGAGAAGAATCAGCAGGAGAATGACGAACGAGATTTCGACGATTCTGAACGGGTGGTGATCCAGCATGGCGTGAAGAACTGCCGCGCCGCATCCTTCATTCATCCGATGGCTCATCAGCATCATCAGACCTTCCGCAGCCAGAAGACGGACCCAGAACGCCGGCATGGCCTGCATGGCCCTGAACGTCGTCAGCGGTACTGCAACGGGAATCTGCAAGCGCCAGAAACGCTGCCATCCTGTCATCCGCAGGCCGGTGGCCACTTCGTCGAGGGCGGGTGGGAGCGTATCTTCCGCATCCAGAACAGCCGTGACGATCCGCCAGATCATGCTGGAAGCCGCAACCAGAACGATGGTCACGGACGCAGGGAAGACAGCCGCGCAGATCCCGATCAGACCGAGACCCGGAACGGCTCGGCCAACCGAGAGAGCGGGGATCAGGAACGCTCTGAAACGCGGCCACTGACATGCCGCTCCGGATATGAGCAGGGAGAGGACCACAACGGTCATGAGCGACAGAGCGACATGCAGGAGGGTCAGGGCTGCGGCGCTCCAGACGCCGACTGCAGCCCCCGGCAACACCCCCGATATGGCAGGCGCCGCCGGAGCGTGCCGAACCACAAGGAGCGCGATTGCGGTGGCACAGAACAGGATCGAAAGCTCGACGCCGCTCATGCGCTGGCGCCAGCGATGCATGATCCGCAGGGGCATGGCCATCGGGCTACCCGTCATGGTGCGTGCTGTCCTCGTTCCTGATGGAAACCAGAGGTTAAAAAAAGACCTCTGGAAGTCTCAAGTGTTTTTTGCATGCCAGCAAGCCAAGATCAGTGGCCGGTGCTGCCAAAACCGCTATGACCCCGTGCGGTCTCGTCCAGTGTCTCGACTTCCGCCCACCGCAGACGGGAAACGGGGGCCAGAACGCCCTGTGCAATCCGGGTGCCACGCTCGACCGTAAAGGGTTCGGTGCCCGCGTTCATGACGATGATGCGAAGTTCGCCGCGATAGTCTTCGTCGATAGTGCCGGGCGAATTGGGCAGGGTAATGCCGTGGTTGAGCGCCAGGCCCGAGCGCGGACGGACCTGAAGCTCATAGGCAGGCGGCAGGGCGATGCACAGTCCGGTCGGCACGAGAACGCGCTCACCCGGAGCGATCGTCAGGGGCGCATCCACAGCGGCCAGGAAATCGAATCCTGCGGCCCCGGCAGTGGCGTAGGCAGGGAGGGGAAGCCCCTCGGAATGAGGCAGGCGCGTGATGCGCACATCGATCAGGTCTGTCGTCATGACCCTGTCTTACCCCGGATTATGCCCCCGGTGAAAGCGGGTTGGCGAAGAACGCGACAATCCGTTCAACGAGCTGTTCCGCAACGTCCGTCTTGTCCATTTCCGGCCAGCTTTGCAGGCCATGATCGTCGATCAGGCTGACGGTATTGCGCATCGCACCGAACACGCCATGACGGACATCATTGGCCACCAGCCAGTCACATCCCTTGCGCAGACGTTTGGCCTGCGCGTTTTGCAGGACAGCGTCCGTCTCGGCGGCAAACCCCACGACAAGGTGCGGACGCTGGGGCGAACGGCAGAGCGTTGCCAGAATATCCGGGTTTTCCACCAGTTCGAGCGCGGGTGGGCCGTCGCCAGTTTTCTTGATTTTGCCGGAGGCGATCTCTTTTGCACGCCAGTCACTAACGGCTGCCGTGCAGATTGCGGCATCGGCTGGCAGAGCGGCTTCACAGGCGACGAGCATCTCGCGCGCGGTCTGGACCGGAATGCGGCGTACGCCCTCGGGGAGAGGAATCGAAACCGGGCCACTAACGAGCGTGACGGTCGCGCCCCGCTTCGCCAGAGCCGCCGCGATGGCATAGCCCTGCCGTCCCGAAGAATGGTTTGACAGGAAGCGCACGGGATCGAGCGGCTCGACCGTTGGGCCTGCCGTCACCAGAACATGACGTCCGGAGAGGGACTGGTCGGGCGTCAGAAGACGCAGAATCGCATCGCGGATAACCGGAGGTTCGCTCAAACGTCCGGCGCCGACTTCGCCACAAGCCATGCTGCCTACATCAGGGCCGATCACGGAAACGCCGCGTGCTTTCAGAATTTTTAGATTGGCCTGTGTGGCGGGATGCTCCCACATCCGCACATTCATGGCCGGGGCCAGCAGAATGGGGGACGTGGTCGCGAGAAGCAGTGTGGTCGGCAGATCATCCGCGAGGCCATGGGCCATGCGCGCCATAATGTTGGCTGTGGCAGGGCAAACCACGACCAGATCCGCGCTTCGGGCCAGTGCGATATGGCCGATTTCGCTTTCCTGCGTGGGTTCGAACAACGCATCATGCACGCGCTCGCCTGCCAGTGTCTCGAGACTGAGCGGCGTGACGAACGCTTTTGCCGCTTTGGTCATGACGGGGGTGACGGCAATACCATCCGCCCGCAGCAGGCGCACGAGTTCGAGCGCCCGGAACGCCGCGATCCCTCCCGAGACGATCAGCAGGACGCGGCGCATGGTTTTACAGACGCCAGCCGGAATGGATGGCAGCAATACCACCGGACAGGTTGCGATACTGGACCTGCTCCAGCCCGGCATCACGCATCATCTGTGCCAGCGTTTCCTGATCGGGGAACATACGGATGCTCTCGGCGAGATACTGGTAGCTCTCGGAATCCTTGGCGATAATCTGGCCCATCTTGGGCAGAACCTGAAAGGACCAGAGATCGTAAATCGGTGCGAGGGCCGCGATCTCGACCTGCGAGAATTCGAGGCAGAAAAAGCGTCCGCCCGGCTTGAGGACACGACGTGCTTCGCGAAGAACTGCCAGCTTGTCCGTGCAGTTGCGCAGGCCAAAGGCAATCGTCACGCGATCGACGGAGCAGTCGGGCAGGGGGATGGCTTCCGCATCCACAACGCAGACCTCGATCTTGCCGATCAGCCCGGCCTTGATGGCGCGGTCACGCCCGACGGACAGCATGGCGGCATTGATGTCGGACAGGATGGCCGGGCCACCTCCAGCACGCAGCCAGCCGAACGTGATGTCGCCCGTACCGCCTGCCAGATCCAGCAGCTTCATGTTGGGGCGCGGGTTGAGCATCCCAACGAAAATGCGCTTCCAGACGCGATGAATTCCCAGCGACATCACATCATTCATGATGTCGTATTTCCCGGCGACGCTCTCGAACACCTCCCGGACCATCGTCTTTTTCTGGCCACGCGGGACATTGCGGTAGCCGAAATCGATGGTGTCCTCGATATGTTCGGAGGACTGGAAGGGCGAGGCGTTGTGTTCTGCGCTATCGGTCATGGGGCAATCGATATATCGTTGAGGCCAGCCATGCCAGAGCTTCCAGAAGTCGAAACCGTCATGCGCGGGTTTCGTGATGCCTTCGAAGGGCATCGAATCAGCCATGTTTCCGTCAACCGCCCCGATCTTCGATGGCCGTTTCCCGCAGATCTGCGGGAGAAGCTGGAAGGGCAGCGCGTTCTCTCGTTCCGCAGGCGTGCAAAGTACATTCTCATGCGCCTTGAGGGCGGCTGGAGCATGTTGCTGCATCTGGGGATGTCGGGCCGACTCACGATCGGCAGGGCCGGGACGAATGCGACTCCGCCAGCACATGAACATCTGGTTCTGGAGACGGGCAGCGGTGCGCGGGCAGGGCTTGTCGATCCCCGGCGCTTTGGCAGCGTCGATCTTGTCCGCACAGGCGAGGAGGAGGATCATCGCCTTCTCGCGCATCTGGGTATGGAACCCCTTTCTCCCACCATGACAGGACAGGCACTGGCAGAGCTGTTTCGGGGCAGGCGTACACCGGTTAAATCCGCTTTGCTGGATCAGAAGCTGATTGCGGGTCTTGGCAATATCTATGTCTGCGAAGCCCTGTTCCGCTGCGGCATTCATCCAGAACGACAGGCCTGCACGCTGACCAATGTTGAGACGCAGGCTCTTTCAGAGGCCATTCCACAGATTCTGGAGCAGGCGATCGCGTCCGGCGGGTCGTCCCTGCGCGACTATGTGCAGGCTGACGGGACCAAAGGCGGCTTTCAGGACTTGCATCTTGTCTATGGCCGCGAGGGAGCGCCCTGTCCGAATTGCGGGGATGCCAGTCCGATCCAGCGCATCACGCAGTCGGGACGTTCAACGTTCTTCTGCCCGACCTGCCAGAAATAATCACGAAGGGAGGCAGGGGCGGAAAGATGCCCCCATCCTGTGTAAAATGTGCAAAACGCTTGACGGGACCCGCCAGAGGGGAGTAGAGGGCGCCAACCATTTACGCGACCAAAACGCAAAGTGAACCGAAAGATCCATGGCAAACACAGCTTCTGCCCGTAAGCGCATCCGTCAGAATGAACGTCGCCGTGAGCGCAACGTCGCCCGCATGTCCCGTATGCGTACGTTCATCAAGAAGGTCGAACTCGCCATCCAGTCCGGCGACAAGTCCGCTGCTGCGGAAGCCTTCAAGGTTGCACAGCCGGAAATGCAGCGCGCAGCAGGCAAAGGCGTGATCGCAAAGAATACGATCAGCCGCAAGCTGTCCCGCCTGTCCGCTCGCGTGAAGGCTCTGGCAACCGCCTGAGCTTCACCTTCGGGTTGGAACTGAAGAACGCGCTCCCCTCCAGGAGCGCGTTCTTTTTTGACTGCATCCCGAAACTTTCCCCGAGCGTCTGACCTTGGGTTGCTTATGGGGAACACCCCATGACATCCCGCTGAACCGTTCGTGTTCCAGCTTGCTTCGGGCAGAACGGACGCCTATCCTGAGCGTTCGACAAAAAAATATCGGATGTCTGGCTCTCCGGGATTTTCCTGCGTTCCTGATGCGGATTTTCTGTCGAGAGCACAACCGCCCTGCGCGCAGGGACCAACAACTGATGCCCGCGTGCTGCGGGACTGGATATGAAAGGGGGTACAATGGTGGAAAACGCTCAGTATCTGGACGCCAGCGCCTCCGCCCCCGGTTCGACGACGCCGCTTGAGACCGCCTGGGTCCGCGTTCGTGAGAAACTGAAGAGTGAGGTTGGCGAGGTCGAATACCGGACATGGCTCCGGCAGATCGTTCTGGGGCCACTCGACGAAGATGAACTGACTCTCTATCTGCCCACGCGATTCCTCCGCGACTGGGTTCGCAGCCAGTATGAGGAGCGTCTTCAGACGCTCTGGCGGACTGAGCGCGAAGACATCAAGGGCGTGGAGCTTCAGGTCAAGCGAGGGCTACCCGAAGTTCCGGCGGACGACGTCGAAGACTCGGACGACACCACAGGTATTTCCAGTGAGACTGCGCCACAAAGCGCTGTTTCCGAGAGCCGGAGCGATCTGGCCGTCCCGCTTGATCCGCGCTTCACGTTCGACACCTTCATCGTCGGCAAGCCGAACGAATTCGCCTATGCCTGCGCGCGTCGTGTGGCCGAAAAGCCATCAAGCCCCGGCTTTAACCCGCTGTTTCTGTATGGCGGCGTAGGTCTCGGCAAGACGCACCTGATGCACGCCATCGGCACGGAACTAACCCGCACCGGCAAGGTCTCCGTGGCTTATATGTCTGCGGAAAAATTCATGTACCGCTTCATCGCGGCGATCCGTTCGCAGTCCACGATGGAGTTCAAAGAACAGCTCCGGTCCGTTGACGTGCTGATGATCGACGATCTTCAGTTCCTGATCGGCAAGGACAATACGCAGGAAGAATTCTTCCATACGTTCAATGCTCTTGTAGATGCTGGCCGCCAGATCATCGTCAGTGCGGACAAGAGCCCGTCCGACCTCTCCGGGCTTGAGGACCGTCTGCGGACCCGTCTGGGCTGCGGCATGGTTGCGGATATCCACGCCACAACTTTTGAGCTGCGCATTTCAATTCTGGAAGCCAAAGCCAAAGCGTCGGGCACGCATGTTCCGTCCAAGGTTCTGGAATATCTCGCGCACAAGATCACGACCAATGTCCGTGAACTCGAAGGCGCGCTCAATCGTCTGATCGCCCATGCTGATCTCGTGGGCCGCCCGGTGACACTCGATACGACGCAGGATGTTCTCAAGGACATGCTGAAGGCCCACGATCGCCGCGTCACAATCGAGGAAATCCAGCGCAAGGTTTCCGAGCACTGGAACATCCGCCTGACAGACATGTCCTCTGCCCGCCGTGCGCGCGCAGTCGCTCGTCCGCGTCAGGTGGCCATGTATCTGGCCAAGCAGTTGACGAGCCGCTCGCTACCAGAAATCGGGCGCAAGTTCGGTAACCGCGATCACACGACGGTCATGCATGCCGTCAACCGCGTCACCGAGCTGATGGATCAGGATACGTCCTTTGCCGAGGACGTGGAACTGCTGCGCCGGATGCTCGAAGGCTGACCTCCGCCAGCCCCCGATCCCTCTCTTTCCCGAGGGGCGGGGGTCTGCTAGGTTCTCTCAATTAATTCAAGATCTTCCCCGAGGCCCGGAATGAAATTCAAGGTTGACCGTACCCTGCTGCAACGGGCTCTGGCGCATATTCATGGCGTTGCGGAAAAGCGGAATACCATTCCCATTCTGGCCAATGTTCTGATGAGCTTTGAGGGCGATGTTCTGCGCCTGACGGCCACGGATATGGAAATTGCCGTCGTCGAAGATGTTCCCGCGACGGGTGAGCGCTCCGGCTCCACCACCGTGCCTGCTGCGGTGCTTTTCGAAATTGTCCGCAAACTGCCAGATGGTGTGGCACTTGAGTTCGATCATCAGGACAGCGAAGCACCGCTCGCGCTGCGTGCAGGCCGTTATGCCACCAGCCTGAATGTCCTTCCGGTCGACGACTTCCCAGCCATGGTCGCCGGAGATCTGCCACATCGTTTCTCGCTCCCCGCAGCAACGCTGCGCGGTCTGATCGATCGCACCAAATTCGCGATTTCAAACGAAGAAACCCGCTATTATCTGAACGGTATCTATCTGCACGTCGCGGAAAACGGGGCCACCCCGATGCTGCGCGCCGTCGCCACGGACGGCCATCGTCTGGCGCGCGTTGAGACAGATCTGCCCGAAGGCGCGCGCGGTATGCCGGGCGTCATTATTCCGCGCAAGACCGTCAACGAACTGCGCAAGCTGCTGGACGAAGGGGCGGCCGATCTGGAAGTCTCCCTGTCCGACACACGCATCCAGTTTCAGGCCGGACCAGTCCTTCTGACCTCCAAGCTGATTGACGGAACCTTCCCGGAATATGAGCGCGTTATTCCGAAGGGCAATGACCGCATCCTGCGTGTCGGCAAGCGTGATTTCGCAGCGGCTGTCGGTCGCGTCGCGGCCATCAGCCAGGAGCGTTCACGCCCGGTCAAGCTGTCTGTCACGCAGAACATGCTGAACCTGTCCGCCACCAGCCCCGATCAGGGCGTGGCGCATGAGGAACTGGACGAAAACGCCGTCTCCTACGATGCCGCACCGATCGAAATCGGCTTTCAGGCGCGTTATCTGACGGACATTACCGATCAGATCGACGTGGAAGTGGAATTTGCATTTTCCGATAGCTCTGCGCCCACCATCGTGCGTGATACGGCGTCGCCTTCGGCGCTGTATGTTCTGATGCCCATGCGGGTCTGAACACGAGCCACGATTGAAACTGACCCGGCTCGCGCTGACGGATTTCCGGAACTATACTCACACCGTCTGGACCCCGGATGCCTCCATTCTGGTCCTGACGGGAGAGAACGGGTCCGGAAAGACCAATCTGTTGGAAGCCGTTTCGCTGCTGTCTCCCGGACGTGGACTAAGGGGCGCGTCTCTCCCTGCGTTGTGTCGTACGGGAGCCGCACGGTGGGGCGTTGCGGCGTCGCTCCAGTCCGGTCTGGATGAATTCCGGATCGGAACAGGAAGTGAGTTAAACGAAAAACAGCGCCGGACATTCCAGCTCGACGGCGAAAACATCCGCTCTCAGGCCACGATTGGCCAAAGATTTTCCTGCGTCTGGCTGACGCCGCAGATGGATCGGCTTTTTCAGGAAGGCTCCAGCGGTCGGCGCCGCTTTCTGGATCGGCTGGTCATGGCGCTCTCTCCCGATCATGGTCGCCAGATTGCCGCCCATGATCGCTCGGTTGTCAGTCGGAACAGGGTTCTGTCGGATCGCCCAACCGAGACAACGTGGCTTGCGTCCATTGAAGATTCCATCGCCCGCCATGCGGTTGCGGCCTCTGCCGCTCGCCTCGCACTTGTTGAGAGTATGAACGCGCATCCATTTGAGAATAATGGATTTTCTGCCAGCACATTACATCTGGACTGCGCTGTTTCGAACCGCCTGACATCTCAACCCGCTCTGGACGTCGAAGACTGGATCAGAAACAGTCTCCAGCAATCCCGCACCGAAGACCGGCAACGCGCCACCACGTCCATCGGTGCACACCGGGCCGATTTCACCCTTTCGGACACTGCCACAGGACGCCCGGCTGAACTGTCCAGCAGCGGACAACAGAAAGTCATGCTGACTGGCACAATTCTGTCCCATGCGCGGCTGATGACACAGGAACGGGGGCAGGCTCCCGCTATCCTGCTGGATGAACCTCTGGTCCATCTGGACGAAACCCGACGTCACGCCCTTCTCGACAGTCTTGAGAAACTGCAGGCCCCCGTTCTGATTACCGGTACGGACCACGCGCCTTTTGCAGCACTCGAAGGCCGGGCCCAGTTTTTTTCGGTCAGGAACGGAAGCATATCTCCGGCCTGACGCATGCCCACCGCTGGTCTAACCGTCCGGTGCAGGCTATACTGATTCAACAGTTTTTCAGAGTACCACGGAGACCGTCACGCGCATGTCAGAGACCCAGAACCAGCCCGAGATCCCAGGCGCAGACGGTGAAGATTACGGCGCGTCGTCCATTTCGGTACTCAAAGGGCTGGATGCCGTCCGCAAACGTCCGGGTATGTATATCGGCGACACGGACGACGGCTCGGGCCTGCACCACATGGTTTTCGAAATCATCGACAATGCCGTCGATGAAGCGCAGGCCGGGCACGCGACATACTGCATCCTGACCCTGAACGGGGATGGTTCCGTCTCGGTTCGCGACAACGGTCGCGGCATCCCGACCGATCTGCATCCTGAAGAGGGCATCAGCGCGGCTGAGGTCGTTCTGACCAAACTGCATGCGGGTGGCAAATTCAACCAGAATTCCTACAAGGTTTCGGGCGGTCTGCACGGCGTCGGTGCGGCCGTGGTGAACGCGCTGTCCGAATGGATGGAGGTGCTCATCTGGCGCAATGGTCTTGAGCACAAGATCCGCTTCCAGCATGGCGAACGTGACGAGGCCCTGCACGTCATCGGTCCGTCCACGGAAGACCGTGGCACTCTGGTCACGTTCAAGCCCAGCAAACAGACCTTCACGAAGGTCGATTTCGAACTCTCCATTCTTGAGCGCCGTGTGCGCGAGCTGGCGTTTCTGAACTCGGGAATGCTGATCGTCCTGCGTGATGAGCGTCATGCGGAGCCGAAAGAACTGCGTTTCCACTATGAAGGCGGTCTGAGCGCTTTCGCGGAATGGCTTGATTCTTCAAAAACTTCCATCGTCACACCGCCGATCGTGGGCGAGATCGACAATCCGGAAAGCGGCATTCGCGTCGAATTCGCGCTGACCTGGAACGACAGCTATCACGAGACGATGTTGTGCTTCACGAACAACATCCCCCAACGCGATGGCGGCACGCATCTGGCGGGCTTCCGTCAGGCTCTGACCCGCGTTGTGGGCAAGTATGCCGAAGGCGTGGCCAAGCGTGAGGCAGGCTCGCTGACGGGTGAAGACATGCGTGAAGGCATGACGGCCGTGCTGTCCGTCAAGGTGCCGGATCCGAAGTTTTCGTCCCAGACGAAGGACAAGCTGGTCTCGTCCGAAGTCCAGCCCGTTGTGCACGCAGCCGCATCGGATGCGATCTCTCACTGGTTTGAAACGCATCCCAAAGAAGCCAAGGCGATCGTCGCCAAGATCATCGACGCCGCCAGTGCTCGTGAAGCAGCGCGCCGTGCGCGTGAGCTGACGCGCCGCAAGGGCGTGCTGGATGTCTCGTCACTTCCGGGCAAGCTCGCGGACTGCCAGGAGCGCGATGCGTCCAAGGCTGAAATCTTCATCGTTGAGGGTGACTCCGCAGGCGGCACGGCCAAACAGGGACGGGACCGTCGTTTTCAGGCCATTCTCCCGCTGCGTGGCAAGATCCTGAACGTTGAACGCGCACGTTTTGACAGAATGCTGGGATCGGCGGAAATCGGCACGCTGATTACTGCTCTTGGCACCGGGATTGGCCGCGGCGAAGTCGATCAGGGTGGTTTTTCGGCGGAAAAGCTTCGCTACCACAAAATCGTCATTATGACAGACGCCGACGTGGACGGCTCTCACATCCGTACGCTGCTGCTGACGTTCTTCTTCCGCCAGATGCCCGAACTGATCGAGCAGGGCTATCTCTACATTGCCCAGCCGCCGCTCTATCGTGCCAAGCGTGGACAGGAAGAGCGTTATCTCAAGGATGATGCGGCTCTTGAACAGTACCTGCTGGACAAGGCGCTGGCGAATGCAACCCTCCGCTTTGCTGATGGCCGCGAACTGACAGGCGAGGCTCTGGCAGAAGCAATTACCTTCATGTCAGCGGCCGCCCGTCGCCTTCAGAGCATTGCCTCCAAAGTGCCGGTCTGGGTCATGGAGCAGGCTGCTATTTCTGGGGTTCTAGACAGCAATATCGCTGTTGCAACCTCACGAATGGCGGAATTCCAGCAGCGGCTTGATGGTGCCTCCCTTGTCAACGAACGTGGCTGGAAGGTCTCCATTTCGGAAACCGGTCTGGAATGTGCGCGCTCTGTCCGGGGCGTGGGTGAAGTCTACCGCATTGAGCCTTCGCTCCTACGCTCCGTGGAGGCGCGCTGGCTGGTTTCGGAATGGGAGAGTCTGGCCCGTGATTTTGCAAAACCCGTCACCCTGACACTCGATCCGACGTCCTACGAACTGTTCGGCCCGGCCGCCATCATGGAGCGCATTCTGCTTCAGGGACGCCGCGGACTGACCATCAATCGCTTCAAGGGGCTGGGCGAGATGAATGACGAACAGCTTTGGCACACGACGCTCGATCCTTCGACCCGGACTCTGTTGCAGGTCAAGATCGGGGATGTCGAAGATGCCGGTCAGGTTTTCTCAACACTGATGGGTGACGTTGTGGAACCGCGCAGGGACTTCATCGTCGGCAATGCTCTGAAAGTCGCCAATCTTGACGTTTAAGGCTTTTGCAGCCGCAGCCAGCCTCGTTTTAACGGCGGGGCTGATCTGTGGTTCGGCCAAAGCTGAGCCCCAGATTAACGCGGCCTATGCTGTCTATATCAAGGGCTTTCACGTCCTGAACGCCAGGACGTCCTACCAGCTCCAGCCCTGGGGGTATGGTGGCAGTACCCAGATCAAGCCCGCGGGCCTGATCAGCTGGTTCGTCACGATGGACGTGACGTCGCATGTTCAGGGACAGTTCACCCCGGACGGTAATGTGCAGCCGGTGCTGTTTGAAAGCGGCGGCGTTTCGCGCGGCAAAAACAGGCATGTTCGATTGGAGTTTTCGAACGACACCCCGAAGGTGGTGGATCTCCAGCCGCCAGAAACCGACCGCGAACCCATTCCAGCCGACTTGCTGCCTCATACAGTCGACACTCTGAGCGGAATGGCGCATCTGCTGCATTCCCTTGCGACGACAGGAAAATGTGACGGATCTCAAGTCATTTTCGACGGACTTCGGCTGACGCAGATGATGGTGCATGGCCCTGTCATGGTGGATATTCCCCAAGGTCAGGATGAAGCCTATTCCGGGCAGGCCATGCGGTGCGATTTCATTGGTCGTCAGATCGCAGGGTTCATCAAGGACTCTCCGAACCGGGCCAAACTGGCCGCCCCACAACCCGGCGCAGTATGGTTTTTAAAGATCAACGGTCTGGGGCTTGTTCCCGTGCGGATCGAGTTCAATCATCCTAAACTCGGTCATGTCATGGTCGTCATGCAGCATGCCCTGGCTCCGTGAGCGAGCACTCGAACGAATTGCAATAATCGGCAATTCGAAGTGATGACATAGTCTGCGGGCTTCGTTTGACGCGGACCCGTGGTTTGGATACCCCGGGCAGAACATGACCGAAACAACCCATCGCACCACCGCCATTATTCTCGCTGCGGGCCTCGGCACACGCATGAAATCCCGTCTGCCAAAGGCGCTGCATCGTCTGGGCAACCAGCCCATGATCAATCACCTCATCACAACTGCCCGGCAGGTCTTCGATGATGTGGTCGTCGTCACGGGGCCGGATATGCCGGAACTCGAAGAGGCTGTCCGTCCGTTCAGAACCGTCACGCAGATCGAACGGCTCGGCACGGCGCACGCAGCCAATGCAGCGCGGGACCTGTTCGGGGATGGGGATATTGCTGTTCTTTATGCTGATAATCCGCTGATTACCGCCGAGACCATGGAACGCCTGCTTGCGGCCCGTAGAGAGGGTGCCAGTCTGGCGCTTCTGGGAATGCGTCCAGCCGTTCCGGGACGTTATGGCAGGATTGTCGAAGACAGCGGTAAGGTCGTGAAAATCGTCGAATTCAAGGACGCGACTGAAGACGAACGCAGCATCACCCTTTGCAATGCTGGCGTCATGTGTGCGGGAGCGGAGAATTTCCGAAACTGGCTGGAGAATGTTCGTAACGACAACGCTCAGGGCGAATATTATCTGACGGATGTCGTTGAAATGGCCGCTAAAGCCGGTTCGGTTATTTGTGTGGAAGCGCCTGAAGACGAACTGGCTGGCGTCAATTCCCGCTCTGAACTTGCGCGCGCCGAGGCAACCCTCCAGACGCGCCTGCGAAATGCGGCGATGGATGCCGGAGTGACACTGGTTGCGCCGGAAACCATCTTTTTCAGCACTGACACCGTTCTTGAATCTGACGTGACGGTCGAGCCGAATGTCTTTTTCGGGCCGGGTGTAACGGTCCGTTCAGGCGCGCTTATTCGCGCTTATTCTCATCTTGAGGGCTGCGAAGTTGGAGAAGCTGCGCTGATCGGTCCTTACGCCCGGCTCCGTCCCGGAACGGTCTGTGCCGCGCAGACGCATGTCGGCAATTTCGTCGAGCTCAAGAACGTGGAGTTGGGCGAAGGCGTAAAGGCCAACCATCTGACCTATCTCGGCGACGCTTCGGTCGGACGCGGCACCAATGTCGGGGCGGGGACAATCACCTGCAATTACGATGGCGTCTTCAAACACCGAACCATTATCGGAGAGCGGGTTTTTGTCGGTTCTGACGCCATTCTCGTGGCTCCCGTAACCATCGGTGACGATGCACTCGTGGCCGCAGGAAGTGTGATTACCGATGATGTACCTGCCGGTGACCTGGCTCTGGGCCGGACGCGCCAAACACTGAAAGCCGGACGCGGCCTTCAGATCAAACAGTCTCTTAAAGCTCGGAAGGAACAGGGCTGATGTGCGGTATCTGCGGTATTGTCGGACACAAGCCTGCCAGCCCGATCGCCTTCGAGGCGCTGCGACGCCTTGAGTATCGCGGATATGATTCTGCCGGGATCGCGACCCTGACGGCGTCGGGCGACATCGAACGCCGTCGCGCTGCGGGTAAGCTCGATAATCTGGAGCGCGTCCTCAAAGAGCATCCGCTGCACGGCACCACGGCCATCGGTCATACCCGTTGGGCAACGCATGGCGCTCCCACCGAAAACAACGCCCACCCCCATGAAGCCGGGCGTGTGGCAATCGTTCATAACGGCATTATCGAGAACTTCGCAGCCCTTAAGGAAGAACTGGAAGCGAAAGGGCGTGTGTTTCGGACCGAAACGGATTCCGAAACCGTCGCCCATCTGGTCGATGACTATCTGGAGCAGGGACTGCCGCCCCGGGAAGCCGCGTTTGCGGCCATCAAGCGACTGGAAGGGGCCTATGCCATCGCCATGATCTTCAAGGATCATGAAGGTCTGCTGATTGGCGCCCGTCATGGCGCACCGCTTGCTGTCGGCTACGGTGACGGCGAGATGTTTCTGGGCTCGGACAGCATTGCACTGGCCCCCATGGCCCGGAAAATGACCTATCTCGAAGACGGGGACTGGTGCGAACTCACAACAGATAGCGTCAGAATTTTTGACATGACCGGCGCTGAAGTCAGCCGTCCGGTTCAGGATCTCACCTTTATGGCAGGGCAAGTCGGCAAAGATGGCTACCGGCACTACATGGAGAAGGAACTGCACGAACATCCGGTCGCTATTGGGCAGACGCTGAAACGGATTACAGACCCGGCCTCAAAGCGCATTACGCTGCCACCCATGCCGTTCGATCCGGCACAGGTTCCGCGCATCACCATCACGGCCTGCGGTTCCGCCTATTATGCCGGGATGGTCGGTCGGTACTGGCTGGAATCCCTTGCGCGCATTCCGGTGGAAATCGATGTTGCGTCCGAAATGCGCTACCGCGAACCGCCCCAGCCGGACAAAGGCGTGGCGCTGCTGATTTCACAGTCCGGCGAGACCGCCGATACGCTGGGTGTTCTGCGCAGCCTCAAAAAGGCCGGTCAGAGCATTGTCTCGGTTCTGAATGTCGAGCATTCCACAATCGGGCGGGAAAGCGATCTCGTGCTGGGCATGGATGCAGGGCCGGAAATTTCCGTTGCTTCGACCAAAGCCTTCACCGCGCAGCTTTCCGTTCTGGCAGCGCTGGCGATCGAATTCGCCCGTGCGCGTGGGACGATGGATCAGGCCCGCGAAGAACGTCTGACGGCGAGCTTGCTGGATCTGCCGTCGCGGGCAGCAGAAGTTTTTACCCGCACCAAGGACATTCAGGCTATGGCCGCCCTTGTCGCGCAGGCGCGTGATGTCCTGTATCTGGGACGCGGGATTTGTACACCGATTGCCTTTGAAGGCGCTTTAAAATTAAAAGAAATCAGTTATATCCACGCCGAAGCTTATGCTGCGGGTGAACTGAAACACGGTCCGATCAGCCTGATCGACCAGACCGTTCCGGTCGTCGCAATCGCGCCGTCCACAATCCTGTTCGACAAAACACTGTCCAATCTTCAGGAGGCCAAAGCGCGCGGTGGGCGCATTCTTGTCTTCACCGATGCGGCAGGTGCCAAGCGCCTTGAAGGTGTGGCGGAACAGATCGTCATCATGCCTGATGTGGACGCTTTCGTCGCACCGATCCTGTACGCCATTCCCGTTCAGATGCTCGCCTATGAAGTCGCGCTTCTGAAAGGCACGGATGTGGACCAGCCGCGCAATCTTGCGAAATCCGTGACGGTCGAGTGAAGAATTTTCCTGTCCGGAGAGCTTATTTTTCATTCATTATAACGGTATGGACCATAAAACACTAAAAGGGACGTAAAGATGGGTGGAGACGCAATATCCGGAACACCAGCCGGAAATTCAGGCCTTTCCCCCAGCGCTCCCGAAATCGCCCTGCGTGAAGCTTTCGTCAGAAGGCTGAACGAGCAGGGCTTTGAAGGTGATATCGACCTGCGGGTTTCCTCGCGGCTGATTTCTTCCACCGACAACAGCATTTATCAGCGTCTCCCGGCTGCGGTCATCCATCCGCGCACCGGCGAGGACCTCAATCGGGCCGTAAGAGCGGCTTCTGAAGGTGATCTGACGCTCGCAATCCGGGGCGGCGGCACTGGCACCAACGGCCAGTCCCTGACCGATGGCGTCGTGGTTGACGTCTCACGTCATCTGGACCGGATCCTCGATTTCGATGCCGAAGCAGGGACGGTCACCGTTGAGCCGGGCGTTATTCTGGCGCGGCTCAACGCCTTTCTGAAGCCCCATGGTTTTTTCTTTCCGCCAACCGTCTCAACCGCTACGCGCGCGACGATTGGCGGCATGATTGCGACGGATGCTTCCGGCAAAGGCTCAAGGATCTATGGCAGAACATCCGACTATCTTGAGGCGATGGATGTCGTTCTCGCGGATGGGAGCGATCTTGCAGTTGGTCAGCTGACTGCTGACAAGCTGCAAGACGCAATGACCGGAACCGGGCTTGCCGTCCGGGCTTATCGTGAAGTCCATCGGGTCGTCACGGAGCGTGCGGAAGAAATCCAGCGCGTTTTCCCGGACATGAATCGTGGTCTGACCGGATACAATCTGCAGAATATCCTGCTCGAAGACGGGAGCTTTCATCTCGCACGGCTTCTGGCGGGATCGGAAGGCACGCTTGCCCTGACCAAGAAGGTCGTTCTGCACGTCAGACGACTGCCGAAATACCGCCAGCTTATCGTCGTCCGCTATGCCAGCTTCAATGAGACCCTACGGGACGTCCAGACCCTTTTGCCTGCCAACCCCTCCGCAGTTGAAGTGCTGGATGACCGTGTTCTCGCCAAGGCCCAGCAGGACGTGACATGGCATGCCCTTGAACGCGTTCTGGGCAATATGTCAGCTCTTCCAGTCAAGGGAATGAGCTTCGTCGAATTCGTGGGAGACGATCTGGAAGTCCTGAGAGAGCAGATGGCTCATGCTGTTGGACTTCTTGAAAGCTCTCCTCACAAACCCATTGATCATAAAGCAGTTTCTGATCCGGAAATTATTGCGAACCTCTGGACGCTCCGGGAAAAATCTGTAGGTCTGCTAGGGCGTCCGGACGGCCATAAGCAGGGTGTTCCTTTCGTCGAGGATACAGCCGTCCCCCCCGAGGTTCTGCCCGAATATGTCAGCGAATTCCGCGACATTCTGGATGGGTATGGCCTGTCTTATGGCATGTTTGGCCATGCGGACGTCGGGTGCCTGCATGTCCGGCCTTTTCTGGACATGCTGACCGCTGAAGACCGGGCGCTGATCCGGCCAATTTCTGACGCAGTGGCTGAGTTGACGAAACGTCATGGCGGTCTGCTTTGGGGAGAACACGGTCGGGGGTTCCGCGGGGAATTTTCGCCGCTCTTTTTCGGCGAAACTCTTTTTGCAGAACTGTGCCGCATCAAGGATGTCTTTGATCCCAAAGATATTTTTAATCGTGGCAAGCTGGCTCCGGGTGGAGCGGGGTATCCCGTGGACCGGATTGATGGCATCCCCTTCAAGGGCGGGTTTGACGAGGAGATCACACCTTCGCTGCGTGAATCTTACGGCCTGTCCGTAAGCTGCAACGGCAATGGTGCCTGTTTCAACCGCGAGCCGGACATGGCCATGTGTCCGTCTTACAAGATCACGAAAGACCGCTCGCAGTCTCCGAAAGGCCGCGCCCTGCTGCTTCGAAGCTGGGCCAGACTGGCCTCTTTGCCGGAAGATGCTCCAGATCGAGGGATGCTTCCCGCTTTAACGGAAGAGCTGAAGGCTTCTCTGGACACCTGCCTGTCGTGCAAAGCCTGCGCCACGCAATGTCCGATCCGCGTGGATATTCCATCCATGCGTTCCAAGTTTCTTTCAACCTATTTTCGTGAAAACCGCAGGCCTGTACGGGATTATATCGTCTACTGGTTGGAGCCGCTTCTGGCAGCAGGACGAACAACTCCCAAGCTCGCCAATCTCATAATGCACAATCTCGCATCGCAAGCCGTTCTGTCCCGTCTGGGACTGGTGGATCTTCCGCATCTGCGACCGGCTCGACTAAAGGCGGGCAGTCAGGTCAGCCGGTCGTGGCTGCAACGCAACCGGAGCAATCCGCGCGCTGTTATTGTGATGCAGGATTCCTTTACCGGCAGCTTTGACGGAGGGCTTGTTGAGAAGGTTCATGCCCTGCTGACGCAGTTCGGGTTTGATGCGAAACTCACGCCCGTCTGGGACAATGGCAAGGCACGTCATGTTCTGGGGTTTCGTAAAGGCTTTGGTGCGACGGCGCGCGCGACCCTTAAGAAATTGAGGGCACTGGCCGAGTTTGATATTCCTGTCGTTTCCTTGGATGCAGCAACTGGTCTCATGTTCACGCAGGAATACCGGGAAGTGGCAAGAAGCAGTCCCATACCGCCAGTTCTTCCACTGGAGACGTTTCTTCGGCAACAGATCGGGCAGGGAAACTTGCAACCGCTTCAAGGCCGTGGCGATACTCGCCGAATGACCGTCATTTCGCATTGCACGGAACAGGCCGCCCGTCCCGAAAGTGCCGGAGACTGGGCTTTTGTCCTTCAGCATTATGGTGTGCTGGTGGAGGCTGGGAAAGCAGGCTGTTGTGGCATGGCGGGGCTGTTCGGACATCAGAAGGAACATGCCGGAATGTCACGGGATATGTTCGAGCAGAACTGGGCCAGGAAAGTTGAGACACCGGTTCTCGCAACCGGATTTTCGTGCCGCTGTCAGACTGAGCGCATGGCTAGAATCCGTCCATCCCATCCTGCGGAAACACTGATTTCCATTTTGCAGGAACGCTTGTGAAAACAGGGCGTTGATAACGACATCGCACCTCTGGACGCGTAGGGTCCGAACTGTAACAGTGTTACCCGATCTCAAAAGGCTCATCTTTGCCAGCAGGCCCTGTGGAGTATGAACGTCATGTCTTCCCTTCCGTCCCAGATTTACGCCGTTGTTGACCAGCCCCGCTGGGTGGAACGGCTTGGCGGAGCCGGGCTGCGATTCATCGAGCTTTATCTCCGGGATCTGTCTGAAGAGGATGTTCGGGCACAAGCTTTGCTGGCTCAGGAACTTGCGGCACGTTTCAATGTGTCTCTCGCGTTGAACCGCTACTGGCAGACTGCCATCGAACTGGGTTATGAGTGGCTGCATCTTGGACCGGAAGATCTGGAAACCGCTGACCTGGAGGCGATCCGGACCGCAGGTATCAGATTTGGTATCTCGACCCATACCCGTCAGGAGCTGGAAGAGGCTCTGGCCTGCAAGCCGGATTACATTTCCTTTGGTCCAGTCTGGTCCACGGAACTTCGGGGCGTGAAGCTGACGGGCAGGGGGCTGAAGCAACTTGCGGAATGGCGGGAGCTGTGCGGAGATGTGCCGCTGGTAGCGATCGGAGGCCTCACGGTGCCACGGCTGACGGAGTGCCTTGAAGCCGGAGCGGATACGGTGGCTGTGATGAGCGATTTCATCGGCCATTCAGACCCGGAAGGGCAGGTCCGGCGCTGGCTTGACGCCATCTCCGAAAAAGCCGCCTCAACCTGAAACCTACCACCTCGTCTGCGGACGATCTGATGAAAGAGCCGAGACAACGATGATGGTGACAGGACTGGCAGCCGTACTCCTAGCGCTTGCGTTCCTGCTCACGCTTGTCAGCATCATTCAGCCTCTCGCGAAGCGTCTTGAAATTTCAGAGGCGGTTCTGCTGGCTCTGACAGGGATCGGGCTGGGACTGGTTGCGTCTCTGATCGTCCGATCTTCTGCGACCGATCTTCTGGACGGCGCGGCGGAAGCGTTGATCTATTTTCCGGTTAACAGCGAAGCCTTCCTGCTGATTTTCCTGCCCATTCTGGTTTTTCAGGGTGCGATGGCCATCGATGTGCGCCGTCTGGCCCATGAAACGGCAACTGTCCTACTGCTGGCTGTTGTGGCGGTGATTGTGTCCACGGCTACGATCGGCTTTGCGCTCTATCCTTTTGCCAAACAGAGCCTTGTTGTCTGCCTGCTTCTGGGATCGATCGTCGCGACGACCGATCCGTCTGCCGTGGCCGGAATTTTCCGCGAAATTGGTGCTGCATCCCGCCTGACACGCCTCGTTGAAGGAGAAGCGCTCCTGAACGATGCTGCGGCCATTTCGATCTTCTCGATCCTGCTCGCCGCCGTTACGTCCCATCACCAGATCCACCCGACCGAAGCCCTGATGGACTTTATGACGGCCTTTATCGGGGCCATCGTGGTGGGGGTCTGTCTGGCGCGCCTGACATTACTGCTGATTGCAGGACTTGGCGGGTCGGCGGCTTCGGAAGTTACGCTAACGCTAGCGCTTCCTTATGCCGTCTATATCCTGTGCGATGAAATGCTCGGCTTTTCGGGGGTTGTGGCAACGGCCGCCGCAGGCTTGACCGTTTCCGCTTACGGGCCCTCCACCTTCCGTCCGCAGGTCTGGCGTTTTCTGAACGAAATGTGGGAACAGCTCGTTTTCTGGGCCGGATCGCTCGTCTTCCTTCTTGCGGCCATGCTGGTTCCACGTCTGCTGATCGGCATGACGAAATGGGATTTCGTGCTGATCCTGATTGCGAGTGTGGCTGGTCTGATCGCGCGCTCGGCCGTAATTTTCGGCATGCTGCCTCTTTTGGCCATTACGAAACTCTCGCCCCCTGTTCCGAATCCCTTCAAGGCCACGATGGCCTGGGGTGGCATTCGCGGCGCCATCACGCTTGCCCTTGCCCTTGCTGTGACGGAGAACCAGAGCGTTTCCAGCCCTGTGGCCCATTTCGTCGGTATCATCGCCACGGGCTTCGTTCTCATCACGCTTCTGATCAACGGTACGACGCTGCGGGCCTTGGTTTTGTTCTTCAAACTGGATCAGCTTTCCCCTATCGATCAGGCCATCCGCCAGCAGATCGTGGGAATTGGTCTGGGTGAGGTCGCAGAACGGACGCGGGAACTGTCCGAAGAGCTTGGCTTCAGCGAGCAGACGCGCGCCGGCGTTATCAGCCGTCTCGAACGTCGTGCCGAGAAGGAGAGGGCGGCCAATAATTTTGAGTCCGCCCTGAGCGACCGTAACCGCGTTAACATTGCCCTGATTACCATCGCCAATCAGGAACGCTCCCTGCTGCTGGACCTATTCCGGATTCAGGGACTGTCACGCCGTGTGATGGAAACGCTGTTGAGAACGGCTGAATCCATGGCCGATGGCGCCAGACTGGAAGGGCGTTATGGCTATGTGCGCGCGCTCAAGCGGCGTCTTCAGCCCTCACTCCGCTTTCGGATCGCGCAGGAATTGCATAGTCGTCTGCATATCGACGAACCCCTGACGAACTGCATGATGGAGCGCTTCGAGATGCTCATCATCGCGCATCTGGTCTCGCTGTCGCTTCAGCGCTTCGTTCGCCAGCGTATGGAACCCACACTCGGTCCGCGTATCACGGAAATCGTGGCTGAAGTGCTCGGCCGTCAGCGCAAACTGCTGGATGATGCGCTTGAAACACTTCGCCTGCATTATTCCGGCTATTCCGAAGCTCTGGAAAGCCGCATCCTGCGCCAGATCGCCCTACGCCTTGAAGACGAAGAATATGATGCTCTTGAAGCCGACAGCCTGATTTCCGAGGAACTTCACCGCGAGTTGCATCGTGAGATCGAACGTCAGCGGGCACGACTTGATGCGCCGCTACGCTTTAATCTGAAAAGCGGCATCGAACAGCGCCTCCGGGCTTTTCCGGCATTCAATGGCGTTCCGGACAGTGTGCTGCAAAAGCTGTCCTCCAAGGTTTCAATGCACTTCGTCTCACCCGGAGAAGTGTTGTTCAAACGCGGCCAGCGCGTTCGGGTGGTCTATGCTCAGGTCGCGGGGCTGGCTGAAGTCAATCTGGCTGAGCAGGAGATCCTGTTCGGTAGTGGAGATCTGATCGGGGCTGCCTCCGTCATCCGCAACGACGTCATGCCCGGAACTGTCCGCTCCCTTCAGTTCAGCCATCTACTAGCCATTCCGCGACCGGTTTTCGAAAAGCTGATCCGGGATTATCCCATCGTCCAGCGCCTTATCATCCAGCGCAGCAAGAAAAGGGCAGACGGGCTTCTGATGCCTGTCACAGTCCGCACGCTGGACGGAGACGCGATCTCAACGGCCTCCGCCGCGGAGATGCGTCATCTGGTTTCGCCGCCTTAAAGAGCCGGGGGCGGGGTCTCTTTTTCGGGAGCCAGCAACTCCCGGAACCGGAGCGCGCAGAACCCAAGAATGACCGCCGCCAGCAGAGCGGCTCCAGAGTGCAGCAGCCAGAACGAGACGTCGGAAATACGACCCAGAAGTGTTGCGAGCTTTCCAATCAGAAGATTGGAGAGAAACAGATGTAGCGAAAAGCAGGCCACGAGGATGGTGTTGACGCTCACGGGAGCAGCCCGGGAGAAAAGGGCCATTCCGATCGCATAACTCATCGAAAAGCCGATATCATTAACGATGTGAAAGGCCAGCCCCCAAAGCAGGCTGACTTGATGTAGGCCCGGGCTGATCCATGAGCCCAAAGCCAGCAGCAGGGGACCGAATGCCCCGATAAAAGTGCCGAGTGCGACTTTCGTAATCTCGGAAAGATCCTGCCGCCGCCGGGAATAGGCTTTCCAGAACCACAGGACAGCCACAGCACATAGGGTACTGATGAAGCCGTCCAAGGAAATCAAATCGCTGACCGGCATTTCGTGCCCCAAAAGACGAAGCTGGAAATGCTCGCGTCCCCAGAGCAGATAACCGTCAAAAATTTCGGAGTTCGGGACAGCTCCAACTGCCATAACCGGCACAAGCGCCAGAAGCAGCCAGACCGTCTTTTTTTCCTGTGACGTCAGGGCAGGGCGTATGCGTTTTGAAATGTTCGCATCATGAGGCTTCAGATGGACGGTAAGGTCAGAGGCAGGAAGCCAGCGGCGCCCGAAAAGATAGACGACGAGCCCGATCAGCATACCAACGCCCGCGGCCAAAAACCCCCAGTGCCATTCGATCTGCGCCAGGCTTGCACATAATATCGGCGACACGATGACGGCAACCTGAAGTCCCATCATATAGATCTGATAGGCGTCCGAACGTCTCCGGTCGCCCAAGGCATAAAGCGCGCCAACCTGTGCCCGCAATCCTCCTGCCATGCCAAGACCTGCGAGCAGGAAACCCAGTGCCAGCACGAAGCTCCAGTCGAATGACAGCAGGAAATGACCCACCGTCATCAGAACCGCCCCAAAAAGAATGGTGCGTGTCTGACCAAGAACCCGGTCCGCCAGAAAACCGCCGATGAGGGGAGTGGCATAGATCAAGGCCAGAAAAAGCCCTGTAATGGCTCCCGCCAGAGCTCTCGGCCCGACTGGCGCATATAAAGCCGAGACAAACGCCTCAAGCGGCGCCAGACCAAATACATGCCCGGAATGGTCGGGCTGAAGCAGATGGTCCGTGAGATAAAGCGCAAGGATGGCCTGCATGCCATAAAGCGAAAATCCGACCCAGCCCTCCGTCAGTGTTAACACCCACAACCCGATGGGATGCCCCCAGAGTTCACGTTGTCTTGAGGGAGCAAACGGTTCGATGACGGGGGAAGCAGGAAGGATCTCGGTCATGCAGCCTCAGTGATGCAGGGGAGGAAGATCCTGCGTAACGGCAGAAACCCACGGAGGTAAAGAGGAGAGATGCCTATGGCAAAATGCCATCATCTAGCCGTAGTGGCATTTTGCCATAAGATCACCAGCCCAAAGTTTTCTAGTGGCAAAGTGCCACAAATCTTATTCATGGCACTTTGCCATAGGTATCAGATCAGTCACCAGGAACGCGATCTGCATCTCAAAAATCCGCTTCAAAGGCACCGAAAATCTGGGGCAATGGTGTTCCGTGGCATTTTGCCATAGGAATAAGTTTGAAATCCGATGGGTTCAATGCGCTGGGCACAAGTTGAAAGACTTGAAATCCCACATGAATCAGAGGCGGGATCTGCAATACATATATGTCGTATAAGATATATTATGCCAACTTATATATCTGGGAACTCTAAATTTCTGACTTTTTTGTGAGAACACATCCTATTGTTGCGAAGAATGTCTCAATTCGCGCTAGGAAAAGCGGTGTAGTCCATTTCTGCCGGTGAGAGCACATACTCGATCACCGGTATATCCGCGGGAGCGGCTGTTTATATGTCATCTATGTCCCTGTGCCGCCTGAGTCTTCTGGGAAGCACATTCTGCGTTGCTGTTCTCTCCGCCCTCCCGACCATCGCACGGGCTGATGATTATACGGAACTGCTCGACATCCTTCGCGCCAAGGGCAGCCTGAGCCGTTCGGAATACAACGTACTGCTGTCACATCACCAGCATCACGCGCACCCCTCGCTGCAACGTGACGACGACGGAGCATCCCCGGCACCCGCACGCCATCGCAACCGTTACATGCGCTACGGACCCCAGAACGAAGGCAGCAGCCTTGATACTCCACCAGACGTGACGACGATTGCCGCAGTCTCCGCAGCGCGCCGTGCCGCCATGGAAGCCTCGGCGAGCGCACAGGACGCGCGCAACTCCCTGATGGAAGCACGCAGGACGTATAATCCGGACAGCATCGTCCGCGTGAAGCCCTATGTTGCGGGCAAAGGCGTTACGATCCAGGCAGGCCAGATCGACATCAACATTTCCGGCTTCGTCAACGCCTATTATACCTATAACAGTCCCAGCGGCGGGCGCCCCGTCGCGGGCGGCGTTTCCACCGGTAGCAGCGGGTTCGACTCATCTTCCGTCCGTAACGGCCTTCTGCCGGGTGGTCTGATTCTGAAGCTGAACACGGTACAGGAAGGCATCAAGTTGGGTGCCGTGTTCGGGATGTATCCCGGTATCAACAACAACGACCCCAGCACTTTCAACGCCAATTCCGGCGGCAGCCCGGTGGGCCTTGGAACCGCCGGCCTCGATTTCCGTCAGGTTTTCATGACTGCGGGAACCGACGAACTCGGTACTGTCAAGCTGGGTCGTGATATTGCGCTGTTTGCATCGGATGCCATCCTGAACGATGCCACGCTTCTCAGCGTCGGCAGCACAGGCAGCAACGCCAACCCGGCCAATACGTCTCTCGGCCGCATTGGCGTCGGTTACGTCTATACTGACTGGCTTCCGCAGATCACCTATATCTCACCGAAATGGAAAGGCTTTCAGGCTTCCGTCGGTGTGATGACACCGCTTGACGAATATAACTTCGCAGGCGGCGGCCTTTCCGCGACGACGACCCAGCACAGTTCGCCCATGCTTCAGGGCAAGGTCACCTATGACGGCAATATCGCCGGATTTACGACACGTTTCTGGACCAGCTTCCTCGTTCAGCACCAGCAGAATCTGACCAGTGCGACCCTTGGCAGCAACAGCCGCAAGGGTACGACGGTCGAAGCGGGAGACGTCGGCGTCAAACTTTCGCGCGGTCCGTTTGAGGGCGTGGCGTATTATTATTATGGCAGTGGCCTTGGCACGACGGGCCTGTTCTTCGACGGTGTCTCGGCGCAGGGGCGCAAGCGTGATTCGGAAGGCTACTACGTTCAGGCAGCCTACAAGATCCTGCCGAAGCTCAAGGTTGTCGGCAGCTATGGCGTCAGCAATCTCTATCAGGCTCCCGGTGAAGACAATCCGTCCATGGTCCGCCGCAACCAGTCGGAAGTCGGAGCAGTCTATTACAACCTGACGGACTGGTTCACGCTTGTGGGCGAATATGCCCATACGGAATCGGACGCCCACGGCATCGCACATGAGAGCGACCATACGATGTCGGCCGGTGCGATGATGACGTTCTGATCTTTGAAGGATCGGGCAATGCGCCCTGCCCGGTCCTTCAAAAACATGAAAATATTTTTCGTCTGCCTTTTGTGCGCCCTGTTTGTGTTTCATCGACGGGGTGCAGCACAACCTCGCCCCGACATACAGGACGTCATAAAGACGAAGCTCGGATTATCCCACTATCAGGGAGCAGAAGTCGCGCTGGATGCAACAGGTCAGACGCAGCAATATCTTGTCTATTCCCGGGACAACAGCTGGTGTGGAGCAAGCGGTGGCTGCACACTTTTCATTCTCACAGGGCATGCAGGCAAATGGAAACTTCTGTCACGCATGACACTGGTTCATCTGCCGGTTCGTATCCTGCCCGTTCTGTCTCATGGCTGGCACGATCTCGAAATTTCCTATTCTGGACAGTTGCCAGATGGGCACCCTGCCCTCGTCCTAAGCCGCATGCGGTTTGACGGAAAACGATATCCGCTCAATCCCTCGCTTCCTCCAGCTGAACCACTCCCGCACGCAACAGGGGCAGAGTGCTCTCTCACCAGACAGCCCGGTCCATTAAGCCTGAAGTTCGAGAACCATTCCGTCATAGGCAGGCTCAACACCCTCGGGCAGCGTGTTGCACAAGGTCTGGTAGTCCATGTCCGGGCCCATATGGGTCAGAATGATATGCTCAACGCCAAGACGCTCGCGCCATTCCAGCACGCGTTCCAGCCAGGCGTGGGCGGGGTGCGGGTCATACTGGAAACAGTCCACAATCCAGGTCTGCACCCCTTCGAGCAGCGACAGGGCTTCGTCCGAAAGTGTTTCGACATCCGTGCTGTAGGCAAAATTGCCGCATCGTACGCCCAGAGACATGATCCGCCCGTGGCGCTGTTCGAAAATCCGGGCATTCAATCCGGGAAACGAAACCGTCTCTGCGGCCTGCACGATCCGTTCATCAAAGACCGGCCGATAGAAGTCGGGGCCCTTCCAGGGCGCGAACGCATAGGCATAGCGCAGGCGCAGTTCTTCAAGCACATCCTGTGTCGCCAACAATGGCAGCGGCGTTCCGATCACGCGGTTGATGGCGCGCAATTCGTCCAGGCCGCCGATGTGATCGCTATGCGGATGTGTATAGAGGACCGCATGAACATGGCTCAGACCACAATTCAGCATCTGATCCCGAAAATCCGGCCCTGAATCCACAAGAAGCCGAAACCCGCCCTCACCTTCGATCACGATTGAGGAGCGGGTACGACGGTTGCGCGGCTCGGCGGGGTCACAGGCGCCCCAGATCCCCGTCTGTGGCCCCTCCTCGCCTCCGATCATCGGAACGCCAGCAGAGCCGCCACATCCAAGGATCGTCACCTTCATGCAGCGATCCTCGTGAACAGACGGCGGGCATTTTCGGTCGTGATTCGGGTGATGTCTTCGAGAGAAACCCCGCGCTCTTCTGCCAATCGTGCCGCCGTATGAGCAACATAACCCGGCATGTTGGGCTTTCCGCGTTTCGGAACGGGCGCAAGATACGGGCTGTCCGTCTCAACCAGAAGACGATCTTCCGGAACCATCCGTGCGACTTCGCGGATTTCCTCGCATTTCGGGAAGGTCAACAGGCCGGAAAAGCTGATATAACCTCCCAGCTCCAGAGCCGCTTCCGCCAGTTTGGGGCCGGACGCAAAGCAGTGAATCAGGAACGGAAATGCGCCTTTGGCGTGTTCTTCACGCAGAATGGCGATCATGTCGTCATCGGCGTTGCGGGTGTGGATAACGACCGGCAATCCCGTCTGGCGCGCAGCCGCGATATGGGTTCGGAACGCGGCATGTTGGGCGGGTTTAGCCTCATCGCCGCTATGGAAATAATCCAGCCCCGTCTCCCCGATTGCCACGACGCAAGGCGCTTCGGTTTTGGCGACAAGCTCCTCAACCGACGGCAGACGCTCCTCACCCGCATAATCCGGGTGAATGCCGATCGCACACCAGATCCGCAGCTCCGGAGTGTCGTGCTTCGTTAGGGCAATCTGAGTATCTGCTTTGGAAAAGCGCGTGCCGATCGTGATCATTCCGGACAGGCCCGCTTCCCGCGCCTGCTCGAAAGCAGGCGCGAGGTCGTCGAGCTTGTCCAGATGACAGTGCGTGTCGATCAGTCCTGTCATGCCTCTTCCTCGACGAAGCGCGGAAACAGGCCTTCGGGCTTGGGAAGTGTGCGGCCAGCCGGGAGCAGCGTCTCAAGAGCGGCGAATGTCCGCTCGTCACCCTGCACGCCAAGCTGCGTGAGCATCTTGTCCATCGTGTCCGGCATGAAAGGCTGAAGCATGGTCGCGATACCACGGATCACGTCCACGAGAACGCGCAGCACATCGGCCATCCGCTCGGGATCGGTCTTTTTCAGAGCCCATGGGGCCTGACGGTCGATGTAGGAGTTGGCGGCGCGGATGACTTTCCAGACTTCCTCCAGCGCATCCGTAATCGCCTTGCGTTCGATCTGTTCGGACATGATCGTCGGCAACAGCGTTGCCATCGCCAGCATGGCCTGATCGTCTTCGGTCAGCGTGCCGCGTTCGGGCAGAACGCCGCCCAGATTGCGGGCCACCTGGCTCAGTGTGCGCTGGCACAGATTGCCAAGATCGTTGGCGAGTTCGACATTCGTGCGCGTGATCATGGAGCGGCGGCTGAAATTGGAATCGCCACCGAACGGCACTTCCCGCATCAGGAAGAAGCGCAGCGCATCCAGCCCGAACTCGTCGGCCAGAGCCTTCGGATCAAGGACATTGCCGAGAGACTTGCTCATCTTCTCGCCCTCGACCGTCCACCAGCCATGGGCAAAGACGCTTTTCGGCAGATCGATGCCAGCTGCCATCAGGAACGCCGGCCAGTACACGCAATGGAAGCGCGCGATTTCCTTGCCGACGACATGGATATCCGCAGGCCAGAACTTCGCACGAGGATCATCAAGATCGGGATAGCCCACGGCCGTCAGGTAATTCGCCAGCGCATCGAACCAGACATACATGACATGGTCCGGATCGTTTGGAACCGGCAGGCCCCATTTAAAGCTCGTGCGGCTGACGGACAGATCGCGCAGACCCTGACGCACAAAGCTCTCGATCTCACGACGCGGGCCGACGGGACCGATGAAGTCGGGATTGTCTTCGTACAGCTTCAGGAGGCGATCCTGAAAATCGGACAGACGGAAGAAGTAGGATGGCTCCTTGACGCGCTCGACCGGCGCACCGGAGGGGGCCACGAATGTTCCATCGGGCTTCTTGACCAGTTCGTCTTCGCCGATGAAGGCTTCATCGCGGGTAGAATACCAGCCCTCATAAGCGCCCAGATAGATATGCCCGTTCGCGGCAACCTTCTCCCACAGCGCCTTGGCCGCGCCCTTGTGACGCTCCTCGGTGGTGCGGATGAACTCGTCGGTCGAGATCGCCATGTCCTTCTGCATCTGGCGGAAGGAGGCCGACACCTCGTCGGCATAAGCCTGCGGATCCATACCCTTGGCAACGGCGGTCTGCTCGACCTTCTGGCCGTGCTCGTCCGTCCCGCTGACGAACAGGACCTCTTCGCCATTCAGGCGATGGAAGCGCGCCAGAACGTCGGCCGCGATGGAGGTGTAGGCATGCCCGATATGCGGAGCGCCGTTCACATAGAAAATCGGGGTGGTGATGGTGAAGCGCCGCGTCATGTCCACTCGTTTCATAACGCCCTGACCATCTCAGCTGCCGGAAGCGAGTTCCGCTGCCTGACGGATGGCCTGGGCCTTGTCCAGATTGAAGCCTTCGGTCTGACGCCTCAGCGTGTCCAGTTCAGAACACTGCCGCGCCGCCAGATCGGCCTTTGCAAGATCCCCATGTCGCGCTGCCAAGCGCGCACGGTCTGCCAGTCCTTCGCCTAGCAAATCGCAGAGCAATGCGAAACCTTCCGCTTCTTTTGCAATACGTTCGCTCAAGGCCATGGTTGCCGAAGCACGCACCTTTCCGCCAAGGATTTCCGCCACAAATGACGCAATCGCCCCGTCCCGATCGTGCGAGAGAAAGAGTGCCCGGCCCGGCGACCCGTGAGCCCGTACCAGCACATCCGCAGAAATGCTGGGCAGTGCAGCGCGCATATCCGCGTCGGACAGCGCGGACAGCGTGAGCATGCGGCACCGGCTGCGGATCGTAGGCAGGAGCGCACCCGGAGCAGACGTGGTGAGCAGCAGAACGCAGCGCGGGGGCGGTTCTTCTAGGATTTTGAGCAGGGCGTTGGCTGCGAACCGGTTCAGATATTCCGCGCCGTCCACGATCACCACGCGCCAACCGCCTTCGGTCGCTGTATGATGCAGGAAGGTTTGCACCGGTCGCACATCTGCTGCCGTGATTTCGCCGCGCAGACGGCCTTTTTTCTCGTCCACGGCCCGCGAGATTTCCAACAGATCCCCGTGCGTGGATGCCGCGATACGCCGCGCTGGTGCCGAGTCCGGATTTTCCGCATTCAGCAGCAGTCGGGCCAGACGGAAGGCCAGCGTCGCCTTGCCAATCCCTGCCGGGCCGCAGATCAACCAGGCATGATGCAGCTTGCCGCTGGCCAGAGCCTGCCGAAACGTCGTTTCCGCCTCAGAGTGACCGTACAGATCCAGAGTGTGACGCGGATCGCTCACACGCCCTGAACCGTCAGGCGGTCCTGCACTGCCCGCAGAAGCGCCGCACTGACGGCTTCGGGCGTCTGGGCAGCATCCACGCGTTTCACGCGCGCTGGGTCAGCCGAAGCAATGGCCTCAAAACCAGCCAGAACGCGCTCGTGAAACGCTTCTGCCTGACCTTCGTAACGATCCGTCTGGCCGCCACGCGCACGAAGACGCACGAGCGCCTCGGCCCGCGGCAGTTCTAGCATGAGCGTCAGATCCGGCTCGAAATTCACGAGTTTGCGCGCACCATTCAGAAACGCCAGAACCTCGGGTGAACCCTGCCCAATGCCATAACCCTGATAGGCAAGCGTCGAGTCATGAAACCGGTCACAGACCACGATCTCACCGCGCTCCAGCGCCGGAAGAATGGCGTTATCGAGATGGTCCGAACGCGCCGCCATGTGCATCAGGATTTCCGCCCGCCAGGACAGATCAACTTTCCCAAATAGCAGCAGGTTGCGGATTTCTTCCGCGCCCGGCGTGCCACCGGGCTCCCGCGTCAGAAGAACCGTATGCCCCTCCGCGCGCAGGGCTTCGGCCAGAAGGCGGGCCTGCGTGGATTTCCCCGCGCCCTCACCGCCTTCGAGTGTGATGAACAGTCCTGTTCCAGCCATGCCCTTACTGCGCGGGGCCGTGGCCCAGACGCGTCATGGCGCGGGCGACCAGTCCAAGTTTCGCAACCGATTCGCCAGCCTCAAGCGGGACGCGGATATCGGCCATGTTCGGAGCGGAAATCACAAGCGCGCCACAAACCTGCCCCTTCGTCACCGGGGCGATCACCGGCGAAGCATAATCCACGGCGATATGCGAGCGTTGCTGCCAGCCGACGGGCAGCGTCATAACGATATCGGCCCCTGCAACCAGCGGGACCTGACGGCGTTCGCCCATCCAGACGGGAGCGGAGTCCACGACCTGCCCACGACGGAACAGCGTTGCGTTCTCGAAATTCGCAAACGCCCAGGACATCAAACGCTCGCCTTCATGCGCGCGCTCGTTGCTCGACGACGTGCCGTTGATGACGACGATGACGCGGTTGCCGTTGCGCTTGGAACTGGCACAGAGGCCAAACCCGCCCGCATCGGTATGACCGGTCTTCAGGCCGTCAGCGAGGCCCTTGTCGACCAGCACGTTCCGGTTGCCCTGACGGATGTGGTTATAGGTGAATTCAAGCTCACCGAAATAATGATAATACTGCGGGAAATCGCGGATCAGATGCGACGCCACCGTCGCGACATCGCGGGCCGTCATGTAGTGACCGTCCGCCGGAAGGCCCGTTACGTTGAGGAAGTGCGAGTTCATCATGCCGAGCTTCGGCGCTTCCTCGTTCATCATCGCGACGAAGCGTTCTTCGGAGCCCGCAATACCTTCTGCCAGCACGATGCAGGCATCATTACCGGACTGGATCAACATGCCCTGAATGAGGTCGGACACCAGAACGCTCTGGCCCAGCGGCACGAACATCTTGGAGCCCTGCGTGCGCCAGGCTTTCTCGCTGACCGGCAGGCTCTGTTCCAGACGGAGACGCCCTGTCGCCAGCATGCCGAACACGATGTAAGCCGTCATCATCTTCGTAAGCGAAGACGGGGCCATACGCTCGTCAGATGCCTTGTCAAGCAGGACAGCGCCTGTGTCGTGATCCACGACATAGGCCCAGCGCGCCACGGTATCGAACGGGCCGATCGGCGTGTTCGCGGGCGTTCCAGCCGGCGCGTCTACCGCAGGAGCCGCAGCAGCTTTCGCGGCGTGGGCCGCATGGTGGTGCGGGCGGGCAAACGCCTTCAGGGGTCCCGCAAAAGAAGCACAGGCCGCAATGCCTGCCACCCCACCGAAAAGAGAGCGTCTAGTCCGCACGTTCGTCCCCAGTTCCACGGCCTTCAGACAACGGGCCGTCATTCCACAATGATCCGCGCGCCCTCTACCCCGCACAGGCGGGTGTGGTCCAGTGCCGCATCGGCCTGTGCGATGTCGGCATAGGGTCCACCAAGAACGCGCCACTCCAGTCCCGCACCTTCGGAGGCGTGCAGAACCGTACCGTTACAGCGCAGGGCAACACCTGCCGCTGCCGCATGACCGGAAAATATTCCCATCAGAACATACAGCCCCGATGGCCCCGGACTACCTTGCATCCATGTCGCAGGCAGCGGCCCAACGGCCACGGATGCCGTCGTCGCGGACGAGTCGTTACCATAGACGTGCGAAGATCCGTCACTTAGCGATGTTTCACGCACTTCGCCGACCGGTGCGGCAGAAATGCTCTGCGCGGCGGGTCTTCCCCCCAGCCCTTCCGCCAGTGTGCGGCTGGCCGCCTCGTCTTCAATCACCTCAACGGGTGTATCGGCGGCCATGCCCAGCAGATCGGCCGCTTTTGGGGAAAGTGCAATGATGCGCCCCTGCCCCTCTGGCCCACGATCCGTCAGGCGGATGCGAACGATGCGTCCGTTCAGCAGATTGCGTACGCTGACGATCGCCGGGAGCTGGAGCGTCTGATGCGCGCCCGTCATGCCTTCTGCGGACCAGACTTCCCCGTCAGCACTCAGGCCGGAAGCAGGCGCTTTCTGGCGTGTGGCCAGACCTGTCATGCGATAATCAAACTGCTCGCTGGGATAGAACCATCCCTGTGCACCATGCCACGCAGCACCCAGTTCGTAATGCGGATGCGCAACAGGCGCAGGTTCGTCGCGATGACACGCACCCAGAACCGACAGAAGGGCCAGAACGGCTCCGCAATTACGCAGAAACAATGCCCGTCCCCAGAAGTCCGACGCCCAGCGCATAATAGTCCGACGGATTGTACCGACGGATCACGTTGAAGTTGTGATAAACCATGAAAGCCTGCGTCCCCGGGCCATCGGGCTGCACGACAGCGCCTTTCACGTCCCGGCGCGAGAATGCCGTCCCGTCTGCCCGGCGCACACCCAGCGCCATCCACTCCCCCAGTGTCCGCTGGCGGGTCCGACCGGTTTCGTTTTTGTCGAGCGCTTTGGTGAGAATGATTTCCTGCCCCCATGGCTCGTTGACCTGCCAGCCGGACTTACCGAGATAATTGGCGATGGACGCGAATACATCCGCTTCCGATGTCCAGATATTGCGCTTGCCGTCTCCGTCCCCGTCCGCCGCATACCGCAGATAGGCGCTGGGCATGAACTGCGCCTGCCCCATGGCCCCGGCATAGCTGCCGAGCATGGCTGCAGGGGCGATATCACCGTCATTGAGGATCTGGAGCGCTTTCATGAGTTCGTTGCGGAAAAATGCCGAGCGTCGTCCGTCATAGGCCAGCGTCGCCAGCGCATCGATGACGGAATATGTCCCGTCATGGGCGCCAAAACCCGACTCGAGGCCCCAGATTCCCATAACGGCACGGTCGTCACATCCGAAACGTGCGCTTACGGGAGACATCACGGATTGCTGGGCGGCATAGACGCTCCGCCCCTTTGCAAAACGCGACTCCGGCAGAACGCGATCGCGATATTGCGCCCAGGTCAGGGTGAACTCCGGCTGGTGGCGGTCCAGTTTGAGGACGGAGGCATTGGGGATGCGGGTCAGGGCGAGAGCCTGTGAGACGATCGACGGCGCGATCCCCTGTGCCAGAGCCTGCGTCCGGACGCTGTCGAGAAAAGCGGCGTAACTCTGCGCTGATATCTGGGAGGCAGCCTGCGCACGAGCAGGGAAAAGCCCCACTGCGGCGGAACCGGCAACGGAGGTCAGGGTAGCAAGCAGATGACGTCTTTGAAGCACGGTCAGGACCAGTCCCTTACAGGGAGAAATGATAGGGCACACGCTAGCAATCCGCAGCCCGGACCGCCAGCCTCGCCAGAACTCTGTCAGCACTCTCGCAGAGCATTCGCGCCGAAATATGGCACGGTAAGATTGTGGTTGGCGCGCTGGCGTGCGAAACCGGCGACTGAATGTTCATGGACTCTCCCCACTCGTGATCGCCATCGGCCCCGCCATGGCCTCGCAGCCAGCATGGCTGAAGGCGGCCACCATCATTGTGGGCACCTTCATCCTTGAAGACGTGGCCACGGTGCTCTCCGCCATCGCGGCCCGTGCGGGCGAGGTGAGTATTCCACTGGCTCTGGGTGCGCTCTATTTCGGCGTGGCGGTCGGAGATCTTGGCCTGTACGGCCTTGGAGCTGCCGGTGCGCGCTGGCCTTATCTCAGGCGCTTTCTGACGCTGCCCAAGCGCGAGCGCACGCAGGACTGGTTCAGCACGAATGTCATCCGCATCGTCGCCATCTCCCGTTTCGTGCCCGGCGCAAGGCTTCCGCTTTATACCGCCTGCGGTTTTTTCCACGCGCCGTTCCTGCGCTTTGCCCTGACCGCAGTTCTGGCTACGCTGGTGTGGACGACATGTCTTTTCCTGCTCGCCATGCGGGTCGGCGGCTGGCTTCTTGCCCATCAGGGCGGCTGGCGCTGGGCCGGACTGGCGGGGTTTGTCCTGTGTATCGTCGTCGTCGGGCATCTGATCGCCCGTCTCCAGACCGTGAGCAAATAACAGCAATGTCCAAGTCAGAAGCCGACCAGAACCCGCTTTCCCTTTTTGAATTCTGGCCCGGTTCCATCTTCTACACGCCCATCGTCCTGTACTGGATCGTCATGGGGATCAAATACCGTGATCTCAGCATCTCCACGGCCGCCAATCCGCGCATCGAAACGGGTGGCCTGTGTGGTGAGAGCAAATCGTCCATTCTCGATATGGGGGGCGCCACGGCGCAGTCCTTCATCGCGCCCTATGCCGTCTTCCGCAGCGGCAAAGGCGCGGACCATCGTGCGCTGGATGCCATGACCCGTAAGGACTTGTCCTTTCCTGTCGTCATCAAGCCCGATATCGGCTGTAACGGCACGGGTGTGAAGCTCGTCCAGTCCCGTGAACAACTTGAAACGGTTCTGCCGCAGTTCCCCGACGATGTGGACATGCTGGTTCAGGAACTCATCACCTATCCCGTCGAGGCCGGACTGTTCTACATCCGCCATCCCGACGAGCCGCGTGGGCGCATTACTTCTATCACTTACAAGGAAGCACCGGTCCTGACGGGCGATGGCGTGTCGACGATCGAGGAACTGATCCTGAGCGACGCGCGCATGAGCCTCGTCCCGCAGATCTACCTGCCGCGCCTTGCAGGTCGGGAAAAGAACGTCCTTGCTAAAGGCGAGGAGATGTCACTGGTTTTTGCGGGCAATCACTGCAAGGGGTCCGTCTTCCGGGATGGGCGCGCCGATACCACGGATGCGCTGACGGCCCGTCTTGATGCCATCATGCAGGACATTCCGGATTTCCATTTCGGGCGCGTGGATGTGAAAGCCGCCTCCATCGAAGACCTGCGTCGTGGTGAGAATTTCCGGATTATCGAGATCAATGGTGTCGGCTCAGAAGCCACCCATATCTGGGACCGACGGACGACGCTCTGGGAAGCCTATCGCGCCCAGTTCTCCCATTACCGCCAGACGTTCCTCATCGGTGCCGCCAACCGGGCGCGGGGCTGGAAAACGTCCGGCGCGTTCTCGATGCTGCATTCCTGGCGCAAACAGCGTCGTCTGCTTGCGTCCTATCCTCTGAACGACTGACGAAAGCGGGCCTTACTGGCCCAGCTTGCCACCACCGAAAATATAATTGCTCACCTGCTGCTCCAGCGAAAGTTGATCCTGCGTATCGGTGATCTTGCCCTCGCTGGAGAGCGTCGTGCGGGAATGACCCGGCTGGATCTGCAGGGCGTTGTCCGCCGTCATGGTCGGAGCACCGATTCCCACAGCTGTATCCACCGGAAGATGCAGGCGCTGGTCCACCGTAAAGGCAACATCCGCCATCTGCGTTCTGGGATCGAGCGTGATGGACACGACGCGCCCCACCGGAACGCCTGCGAGATCGACATTCGCACCCGTATGGAGCCCGTTCGCGGAATTGAAGGCGGCATGCAGGACCGAGCCCTGAAAATCCGGTCCCTTGCGCAGGGCGTTACCGTAGGCAAGGAATGTTCCGGCAATCGCCAGCACCAGACCACTGGCCAGGATGGCGCCCCCGCGGCCGCTCAATGTTGACTGCATGCCAGCCTCGCCTTCCGGAAAATCTTGAACAGATCGGGAGTTAGTCCTCCCATGACCGACCGGTCAAGGCTACATCCGTGGTTGCGTCGATTGTAACCATCGGGCAAGTGATCTCTTTTCCGCCTTCGTAAACGAAGGCTTTCACCGAGACAGGCTCCATGACGCTTCTCCAAGCCCTCATTCTCGCCGTCGTCCAGGGAATTACCGAACCTTTTCCGGTAAGCAGCCTTGGTCATGCCGTTCTGCTTCCTGCGCTTCTGCACTGGGATCTGGATGAGCACGCACCGACGTTCCTGCCGTTCCTGACCATGCTTCATGTCGGAACGCTGGTCGCGCTGGCAGGTGTGTTCTGGAAGGACTGGGTGGCTATTCTGACCGGAATGATGGGCCGTCATGGTCGCCACGCCCAGATGGACGCGATTCGGGTCTTCCTGCTTCTCGTCATTGCCACCATTCCCGCCGTGCTGGTCGGCTGGCTTCTGGAGCATCGTCTGCGGAACGTTTTCGGCTCTCCCATTGCGGTGGCGGGTTTCCTGATCCTCAATGGCTTCCTGCTGATGGCGACCGAGTGGCTCCGTCGCCAGAAAGGCCAGCGCGACCATCGCCCCATTTCGACACTCGCTCCAAAAGACGCCGCCATCATCGGCATCTGGCAGTGCCTTGCCCTTCTGCCCGGCCTGTCCCGCTCCGGTGCCACCATGAATGGCGGTCTTCTGCGGGGGCTGGACCACGAAACGGCTGCGCGCTTCTCCCTGCTGATGGCCCAGCCCATCGTACTGGCTGCCACGGTCCGTGAAGCCTGGCAGATGCGCCACATGACGATCTCCCATGATGTCATGATCCAGTGCGTCGCAGGTGCCATCGTCGCCGGAATCACCGCGCTGATCTGCTCGCTCCTCATGCTGCGTTTCTTCCGCAACCATGACGGCTGGGCGCTCACGCCGTTCGGTGTCTACTGCATTGTGGCCGGGGCGTTTTCCGCTGCCGTCATCCTTCTCTAAACTTCCCAGCCGCCGTTTTTCGCGGCACATTACGGATCATGCCAGCATCGATACAATCTCCTCCTGACGTTTCCGGATCAGGTCGCCGGAAAACCCTTGAACAGGTCCTGTTCGAAAACGATACGAACGGCCTCAAGCGCAGCCTGACGGCGACCCAGCTGGTCATTCTTGGCGTCGGGTCCACGATCGGCGCTGGCATCTATGTCATGACCGGCACGGCCGCTGCCGAATATGCCGGACCGTCGGTTCTGATCTCTTTCGTCATTGCTGCCCTCGCCTGCCTGTTCACCGCGTTTTCCTATGGCGAACTGTCTTCGACGCTGCCTGTCTCGGGATCGGCCTATTCATACGCCTATATCTCAATGGGCGAAAAAGTGGCCTGGATGGTTGGCTGGCTGCTGCTTCTGGAATACGGCATCTCGTGTTCTGCCGTTGCCGCCGGTCTTTCAGGCTATGCCAGCTCTCTTCTGGGCATCACCGGCTTTCATATTCCCACGGCCTTGACCCATGCGACGCTTCAGCCTGTTGCAGGCACAGCTGGAGCGCAGATCAGCGCAGGATGGCGCTTCGACCTGATCGGCTTCGTAGCAACGCTTCTCGTCACGGCCCTGCTCGTGCGCGGCATCGAGGAATCAGCCCGCGTCAACACCATGATCGTGGCGCTTAAAGTCGGCGTTCTGTTCGTTTTCGTGGCGTTTGGGATCGGTGCCATCAATCCGGCGAACTGGCATCCGTTCATTCCCCCCAATGAAGGCGGGTTTCACTATGGTGTGCGCGGCATCTTTCGTGCGGCCTCGGTCATTTTCTTTGCTTATGTCGGGTTTGAAGCTGTTTCCACAGCTTCTGCCGAGGCCCGCAACCCCACGCGTGACGTGCCGATCGGCATTATCGGCAGTCTGCTGATCTGCACGGTCGTCTATATGATCGTCGCCACGGTCCTGCTCGGGATCGTACCCTATCGTGAACTGGACGTCCCGGATCCGCTCGCAATTGCCGTGAAGATCATGCACACACCCTGGCTGGCCCTGCTGGTCAATGTCGGAGCTACGATCGGTCTGTGCTCGGTACTGATGGGACTGATGTATGCCCAGTCCCGTGTTCTGCTGACCATCAGCCGCGACGGCCTGATCCCGCAGATCTTTTCCGTCATCCATCCTCAGCTCCGCACGCCGTGGATCGGCACGATCGTGCTTGGCCTTGTCGTTGCCCTCATCACCGCAACACTCCCGATCGACATCATCAGCGACCTCGTGTCCATCGGAACGGCGGCTGCGTTCGGAATTGTGTGCTTTACCGTGATCTGGCAGCGCAACACACGACCGGACATTGTTCGCCCCTTCAGTGTCCCGCTGGGCGGTATCCGTATCCGCGGGTTCTGGATCGGTACGACACCTGCGCTGGGCATCCTGTTCTGTCTGGTGATGACCATCCCGCTGGTTTCAGACATGGTCAGCGCCGTCAGAAGCGGCAATCCGGTGCCATTGATCCTTTTGGTGACCTATCTGGTTCTGGGCGTCGCAACATACGTCTTCTATGGTCGCAGACACTCCAAAATGCGCCCGGAACTGCCTTTAGTCTGACGACATCGACGCGCTGCCCATTCCTGGGCCCATATAGCTTCCCGGCGGCGGGCGTCCGATCGGGGGCGCCATCTGCTCCCACGGGTCCTGCCCGCCCGGACCGGGCGGCATCATGGAAAAACGCGAACGCGGGAGTGCTTCGGGGCATTCATCGCGGATCCGGGCGATGATCTTCTCACGGATATCACACCGCAGATCCCAGCTCTGAAGCGCCGTCCGTGCGCTGGCGATGATACGGATGGACATGACATGCGCGTTGCAGTCGGCCACCTGTACGTCGAACACACGCCCATCCCACAACGGGCAGCCCCGCACGATCTCATTCAGCATCTCCCGGATCTTATCCATCGGCGCCTGATAATCGACCCACAGGAACACCACGCCGATGATGGCCGCAGAATTATGCGTCCAGTTCTCGAACTGGTTCTCCAAAAAATACGAGATCGGCACGATATGCCGCCTCCAGTCCCAGACACGCAGCACCACATAAGTCGCGTTGATTTCTTCCACCCAGCACCAGTCACCATTGATGATAATCAGATCTTCCATGCGGATCGGCTGCGTAAGCGCAATCTGTACGCCTGCGATCAGGTTCGTCAGAAGCCCCCGTGCTGACAGGCCGACGATCAGGGACGCCGCACCCGCTGAGGCGAACAGTGACAGTCCGTACTGCTTGACGGACGGGAACAGCATCAGGGCCGATGCTACCGTCACAATCCCCACCAGAATCTCCGTCAGCCGCCGCAGGACGCGGATCTGCGTCTGGTGCGAGCGGATCATGATGTCGTCGGTCTGCTCCCGCGATGCGAGGCGGTTGAGATAGACCTCCGTCATGATACGGAAGACCATGATTGCCGAGAAACCAAAGGTCAGGATCAGCAGAAACAGCAAAAAGAGCTGAAAGTTATCTTCCTGTGCCGCCGTAAAGCCTGTTGCAGCCGGGAGCGCTGACAGCATGGCCAGCAGGGCGACCATCAGCCGCGTCGGTCTGCGGAGGGACGAAACAATACGCCGGATCAACGCGGCCTTGCGCGATCCGGGGATTTTCAGAAGCTGTGTCGTGACAAGATTGCCGCAATAGAACGCCAGCACCCCCACCACCACAAGCATCAACACCGAAACGACGGACGCTGGAAGCCAGGTGAAATAGGATCTTATGGCAAACAGAGTGCTGACAAAATGCTGCATCACCAGATGAAAGACTCCTTGCATCGAAAGAAACTGGAAAAGCCCTGAAGGCCGGATTGATTGGAAAACCGTGATACCTCAAATGCCACGGGCAGCCGCAGGAATGCGACCCGTAAAAAACATCTTATTTTATGCCGCATTTTCCTGAACCTAACGTGTTGACACTCGGAAAGATCCCCCTTAAAACCCCGCCACAACGCCGGTTCGACCGGCAGGATGGCGGTGTAGCTCAGTGGTAGAGCAGGGGAATCATAATCCCTTGGTCGGCGGTTCAAATCCGTCCACCGCTACCATTCTTTTCCTGAAAAATTTGTTTTTTCCTGGCCAAAACGCTGATGCGTGAGGTCATTTCCTGTAGTCTGCGGGACATGATCAAAAAGCCCCTCGCCGTCGTGACCATGGTTTATAACGAACCGGAGCATCTTCAGGTCTGGCGGCGTCATTATGGCGCACAGGCTGGGGAAAGCGCTTGTTACATCATCGATCACGGGTCAGATGACGGGTGTACGACGCATCTGGGACAGGTGAATGTCGTTCGAATTCCCCGCTCTCCCCAAGACGACGAACGCCGCACCCGGGCGGTCGGAAAATTCTGTGACAGTCTGCTCGAATGGTATGACAGCGTCATCTATACGGATGTGGACGAAATCCTCCTCGCGGACCCCGTTTTCGTCCCGTCCTTGACTGAATTCGCGCTGCTGAACCGAAGCCCCGTGGTCACGGCGACAGGCTTTGACGTCATCCACCGTCCGGATGAGGAAGGCCCGTTCGACTACAGCCGTCCCGTCTCTTTACAGCGCCGCCATCTCCGCTTTTCGAGCGCGATGTGCAAACCGGTTCTCACCCGCATTCCCATCACCTGGGCTCCGGGTTTCCACTGCTGCGAAGAAGCGGTTCCCAGCCTCGCCGCACCTCTTTTCCTGTTCCATCTGCGTTATGCTGATCTGGGTTCGGGTCTGGCGCGGCTGGAGCGGACCCGCAGGCAGCCCTGGGTCTCGGAAGACGTCGGACGTCATCAGCGCCTCGACAATGCGGACTGGGAAAATATGCTGCTTGGAATGGCAGGACTGCCCAGAACGGAAAGCACGCTCGACAATCGGGACGCGCGCCTCATGCAGTGGCGCCAGCAGGTCGAGGACAGCACCCAGACGCGCCTGAACGACCTGTACCGCCTTGATCTGCATCTGAGCGGAACAGAACTCTGGCGCCTGCCAGACCGCTTCGTAGGGCGCGTCTGAGGCACAAAAAAACCGGCTCCTTACGGGCCGGTCTTTTTAAGGCGCTGAAGACAGAACGTCTTATTCTGCTTCGACTTCCGCCGCACGACGATCATGATCTTCATCGGAGGAACGCTCCGAAGCGTAGTCCCCTTCCTGCTCGGATGACGGGGCCTCGTCTTCACCACGCTCACCGCGTGCCTCACGACGGTCTTCGTAAGCCCGCTGCCGCTGCTGCTGGCGCTCGTTACGCTCCTGCTGGCTTTTCTCAGCGGCCTGATTCATGGCGTTGAGAATACGGAAATAATGCTCCGCATGCTGGAAATAGGCTTCTGCAAGAATGCGGTCGCCAGTTCCGGTTGCGTCGCGGCCAAGCTGGAGATACTTCTCGAACAGCTGCTGCGCCGTACCGCGGACCCTGAGATCAGGCCCGTTACTGTCAAACACATGGTTGCGGTTCAGAGGTGTCTGGGCATTACTGCTGCTACGTGACGGCCCACTGCCCGCACGATGATGCCGGCCTCTTATGCGCTTCATATTCATCGACCCGTGATGCACTTTCATGATGACGTGGACCGTTCTGCAAGCACAGAAAGTTCCGACCGCCGCTATCGAAAAAGACGTCTGTCTGTTCCGCTATGGCTGAACCCGGCTCAGCCAGTCTTCCATCGTCAGTGCAGAATGACGTGAACGATGGGCAAAGATACGCCTGAGAGTGTCTGTAAAACACCTTCAAATTCGTATGCATTGGCTTTAGCCATACCAAGTTCCGTCAGTCAAGCCAACGGTTTTTCGTTATCTCACGCCACTGTCTGTCCTCTTATGCAGGCAAATGCAGAACCAGCGCTCTTTCTACCCCCCCCAGATCTTTCCGGCGCCCTACGTCCCGCAATCCGTTTTGCACTCCAAGCGCAGACACGTCCTCGATCTGTCCGATCCCCATCTCAAAGATGGCATGTCCTCCCGGCACCAGCAGATCCGGCAGGGCGGCACACAGAATACGATACGCCTCAAGCCCGTCTGGTCCGCCATCAAGAGCCCGCGCAGGCTCATAGCGCACAACTTCGGGCATCAGATCCGACAGATCACCGGTCTCGATATAAGGTGGATTGGAGAGCACGATATCGAACCGGGCATTCAGGGCTTCCGCCCAGCTTCCGGCGAAAAAAACACTCCGTTGCTCAAGCCCCGTACGAGCGGAATTGCGTCGCGCCAAAGCTGCTGCCTGAGGAGACAAATCGACGCCCACACCTGTTGCCTGCGGGTATTCCGACAGGGCGGCGAGCAACAGACAGCCGGTTCCGGTGCCCAGATCCAAAATGGACAGCGGTGCATCCCGATCCGGGTGAATATCTAGCAATGCTTCGATCAGGGCCTCGCTGTCGGCACGGGGGATCAGCGTGTCACGCCCAGTCTCCAGATCCAGTGTCCAAAAACCCGTCTCGCCCGTGATGAACGCCAGAGGCTCCCGGTTCAGTCTGCGCGTCAGGGCATCGGCGAATCGTATCTGCTGGACGTCATCCACGCCATCCAGAGACAGCAATCCACCCAGATCCCGTCCTGTTGCCCAGCACAGCAGAAGCCGCGCTTCGCGACGCGCATCCTCAATCCCGGCCTGCTCCAGCGCCTGTGAGGCCTCGCGCAAAAGATCATCTTTGGCCATCATCTTCAAAGCGAACCTGCTATAGTTGGTGTCATGACGTCCAAACGTGCATTCCTCTTTTCCGCCCTGCTGCTTGGCTGCACACTCACGCCTGTTCAGGCACAGTCAGACCTGTCCAGAGAACTGCCCCCGTCCTTTACGGTAACGGACGAGCGTGCGCCCGAAGAAATTTCGGAAGTCTCGCGCCTGTATCTGGATGGCAATCTGGTTGCAACATTCAGACTCGGGCTGTCCAAGGCCCATGAGACGCAGACCATCGTGCTTCCGGTTGGCCGTTCCGATGTGGATTACGCCCTGTGCGGAGAAATCACCATTGTACGGAATGGCCATCAGGAAACCCATCAGGTGAGCAGCGAGGGCCAGCTCCACCATCCTGAAGGCCATTCCCTCGACGCCGTGGGCAGCAACAATTTCACGGACTTCTTTCTGGTCGATTACGACGACGCCGCTGTTGCAACCCACCGGCATGGGCGTGCTGCCGTCTGCGCGACACCCAACACCTGAGGTTCAGAACCCTGCGGCGGCGAGCAGTTCCGTCTGTTCTTCCCGGGTCAGTGCGTCGATGATCTCGTCGAATTCACCGCTCATGATCCGGTCGATCTTGTAGAGCGTCAGATTGATCCTGTGGTCCGTCACGCGACCTTGCGGAAAATTATAGGTCCGGATGCGCTCCGACCGATCGCCGGTCCCGACCTGTGATTTCCGATCTGCAGCTCGTGTGGCATGAAGCTGTGCACGCTCGCGTTCGTAAAGCCGCGCGCGCAGGATCTTCAAAGCCTTGGCCTTGTTCTTGTGCTGGCTTTTCTCTTCCTGCATCGCCACCACGATCCCGCTGGGCATATGCGTAATGCGGACCGCACTTTCGGTCTTGTTGACGTGCTGACCACCTGCACCGGATGCGCGATACACATCGATCCGCAGATCGTCGTCATTGATCGTGACATCAACCTCTTCAGCTTCGGGCAACACAGCAACAGTTACGGTTGAAGTATGGATGCGACCCTGGCTTTCCGTGGACGGGACACGTTGAACGCGATGCACACCGGATTCGTATTTCAGACGCGCGAAGACAGAACGGCCTGAAATGGTCGCCATGCCTTCCTTCAGGCCTGCGACTTCATTTTCGGAATATTCCATGACTTCGAAACGCCAGCCATTCTGTTCCGAAAAGCGGCGATAGGCATCGAACAGTTCCGCAGCGAACAAACCAGCCTCGTCGCCACCAGCGGCGGGTCGGATTTCAAGAATGGCGCTGCGTTCGTCAGCCGCATCTTTCGGCAGGAGCGCGAGACGCAGGGCGTGCTGGAGGTCGGGCAAGGTCGCCTCGATCTCTGCCAGCTCCATCTGCGCCAGTTCACGCATTTCCGGGTCGTCCAGCAGGGCCTGCGCCCCGGCTTTCTGCTCTTCCGCGCTTTTCCAGGCCTGAATGGACGCGACCACGGGTTCCAGCTCGGCATATTCCTGCGACAGACGGGTGAAATCCTCACCCGTCAGATCGCCGGAAGACATCAGGGCCTGAACTTCCTCTGAACGCGCGACAATTCGCTCAAGCCTGTCGTCAAACGCCATACGCTCAGGCGCGTCCTGCGCTCAGAAGACGCACCAGATCCGTGACCGGAACTTCCTGCTGCTCGCGGCTGGACAGATCCCGAAGCTGCACGACATCCTTGGCGATTTCCTCATCGCCCAGAACAATCGCGTGGGACGCGCCGGACTTCACCACGCGCTCCATCCGCTTTTTCAGATTGCCGCGCGTTTCGATCTCCGCCCGTAATCCGGCAGAACGCAGCGCGCGCGCAAGCGACGCAGCTTTCAGAACAGCCGGATCGCCCATGGGCACCAGCGTAATTCCCGCCGGAAGCTCCGGTGCGCTGTCCAGCAGCATTGCCAAACGCTCAATCCCGCCAGCCCAGCCGATCGCCGGGATGGCCGGACCGCCCATCTGCTCGACCAGCCCTTCATAGCGACCACCGGCCAGTACGGTGCCCTGAGCCCCGAGCTTCGAGGTCACAAACTCGAACGCTGTGTGGCTGTAATAATCAAGGCCGCGAACGATGCGCGGGTTTTCAACGAAGTCCACGCCGAATGCCTGAAGGCTGTCGCGCAACGTGTCCCAGAATTTCCGGGACTCATCGTTCAGATAGTCCGCAAAGGCCGGGGCATCGTCGAGCAGTTTACGGTCCTGCTCGGACTTGCTGTCCAGAATCCGCAGCGGGTTGGCTTCAAGCCGGACCCGGCTCTCTTCCGACAGCGCTTCCGCATGGTCTCGGAAATAGGCGACCAGAGCTTCACGCCATGCCTGACGGCTGGCCAGATCACCAAGGGTGTTGAGTTCCAGTGTGACGTGATCGCCCAGACCCAGTTCACGCAGGATGTCCTGCGCCATGGCGATCGTCTCGGCATCGCGCAGCGGACTTTCCGCACCGATCAGTTCCCCACCGATCTGGTGGAACTGGCGGTAGCGTCCCTTCTGCGGGCGTTCGTAGCGGAACATCGGCCCGTGATAGAACACCTTCTGCGGCAGCGACTGCGTCAGACCGTTCGTAACAAGCGCGCGGCAGATCGCCGCCGTGCCCTCGGGACGCAGGGTGATGCTCTCACCCCCGCGATCTTCGAACGTATACATCTCCTTGGACACGACATCGGACGTCTCGCCGAGCGTACGCGAAAAGACGCGCGTGTCCTCGAAGATGGGCGTGCTCCATTCCTCGAACCCATAGGTCCGCAGAACCCGGCGCGCCGTCTCCACGACATGGTGGTGGCGGCGCATCGTCTCGCCGATGAGGTCGTGTGTCCCGCGAGGGGGCTGAAGTCCGGACATCAGTGCGCTGCCGGGTCCATCTGCTTGGCCGTGGAGGCCTCGACCTTGCCCGCCTCGATGTCTGCGACCTTCTTTTCCACGAGGTCCACAATATGCTCGATCATGTCGCCACCCGGCATCGTGTGATCCTGACGACCGGCCGCATAAACCATGTGACGACCATTGCCGCCACCGGTCACGCCGAGATCGGTCATCAGTGCTTCACCGGGGCCATTCACCACGCAGCCGATGATAGACAGCGTCAGCGGCGTCTTGATGTGCTGGAGGCGATCTTCCAGCGTCTGGACCGTCTCGACGACATTGAAGCCCTGACGGGCACAGGACGGGCAGGAAATGATCTTCACACCGCGATGACGCAGGCCGAGGGACTTCAGGATATCCCAGCCGACCAGCACTTCCTCTTCCGGAGCAGCCGAGAGCGACACACGCATCGTGTCACCCACGCCAGCCCAGAGCAGATTGCCCAGACCGATAGACGACTTCACGGTGCCCGCACGCTTGGAGCCTGCCTCGGTGATGCCGATATGCAGCGGGTGGTCACAGCAATCCGCAAGCTGCTGATAGGCCGCAACCGCCATGAACACGTCAGATGCCTTCACGCTGATCTTGAACTCGTGGAAATCGTGATCCTGAAGGATCTTCGCGTGTTCCAGAGCGCTCTCGACCAGAGCTTCGGGGTTGGGTTCGCCGTATTTTTCAAGCAGGTGCTTTTCCAGCGAACCGGCATTCACGCCGATGCGGATGGAGCAGCCATAATCCTTGGCGGCGTTCACGACTTCCCGCACGCGCTCGGCGCTACCGATATTGCCCGGATTGATTCGCAGGCACGCAGCACCGGCCTTCGCGGCCTCGATGGCGCGCTTATAGTGGAAGTGGATGTCCGCAACGATGGGCACATTCACTTCACGAACGATTTCCGCCAGCGCTTCAGTGCTGGCCTCATCCGGACAGGAGACGCGAACGATGTCCACACCAGCCAGTTCGGACAGGCGGATCTGGTCGATCGTGGCCTGTGCGTCCGACGTCAGGGTGTTGGTCATGGTCTGCACGGAAATCGGGGCATCACCACCGACCGCGACCTTGCCGACATGGATCTGGCGCGACTTGCGACGTTCGATGTGCTGATACGGACGGTAGCTGCTCATGATTTACCTCTTCGTGCCCGGTGGAAACCGGAAGCTCTGACGCAGGGGGCTGTATTCAGGGACACTGAGCCCCCCTGACGGATATAAGGGTTTAATGCGGTGGCGACGATTGTTCCAGCGGCTGATGTTCAAGCTGCCGGGCATTCAGGTCATCGGCCGAAACGTCGCGCTCCGGCGATGGGGCTTTGTGCGGAACGGGTGCCGGAGCCGGTTTTGCAACCATAGGCGGCACGACGGCCGGTGCGTCCGTGGCGGTTGGTGATGGGGAGGCACTGGGCTGAACCGGAAGGGCCACACCCGATCCGAATGAGCCGGAACGGATGGCATCGGCCGTCACCTCAACATTGCGACGGACCTGCCCTTCCCGGCCCAGAGGCGCACTGGTCGCCCCCGCCGTGGTCAGGACCACACCGCCTGCATTCCCGAACGACATGTGAAACGGAGCACCCGCGGGATCGCCCTGCCAGCTTTCGCCCGGCTGCATGACGCGCGACATCAGGACGTGCCCGTCCTTGTCACGAACCTGCGCCCAGACGTGCGACAGCGCCCGCACGACGACAGCCCCTTCTGGAACAGCCGGGGGCAGATCCGTGGCAGGTTGTCCGGGTGTCGGGATTTTTTCAGGCGCGACGGTCTCAGTCGGGGGCGTTGGGACAGGTGCATCATCTTCATCAGAAGACGGAGCCGCTGGTACAGCCTGTTCCGGTGCAGACGCAGGCGGATTTTGCGGGGCCGCAGCCGTCTGCACAGGGCTGGAAACTGTTGGCGACCCAGCAGGAGTGGGCGACGCAACGACCGGCGTATGAGGTTCGGGCGTGGGTGCGCGTCCGGGCATAACAGAGGCGACCTGTGGGGAGGTCGTGGCAGGAGTTGCCGCACCCGGCATCAGTTCTGCCACGGCTGGAACCTGACGCTGCGCCGGTGTGTCATGGGCGGTAAAACGGTACCAGCCGACATAGGCCACAGCCACGACCACCAACCCGGCGCCCACCAGCACACCAACAGGCAACCCCCGATCCCCTTCGGGTTGCGGGAAAACCAGCTCCGTCTTGCGTGTCACCGCCCCACGCGTATCGCGCCGGAAACGCTCGACCAGCGCGTCCGCATCAAGCTGCATGGCATGTGCGTAAGTCCGCAGGAAGCCGACGGCATAAGCCACACCCGGCAGCCCCGAAAGATCGTCCGCTTCAAGCGCGGCCAGAAGTTTCGGGCGGATTCGCAGCCACTCCGCCACGTCTTCCAGTCGCCATCCCAGTTCCTCACGACGCTCGCGCAGCACCTTTCCAACACTGGGCTGGTCAGAAGACTGCGACAACGGGCGGCTGGAGGACGGAGAGGACATGACCGGATGATCCGTTAGCTGGCAGCGTGAATACGGTTTTCACGCTGCTTTATGGCATCAACGGCCTGCTGCACCAGCGTCGCAAGAATATCGGCGACCGGACGGATTTCCTTGACCATGCCGACGGACTGACCGGCCATGACGGAACCCGTCTCCACGTCACCTTCGATAACGGCACGACGCAGCGCACCGGCCCAGTAATGCTCGATCGAAAGCTGGGCTTCTTCCTTGGTCAGTTCGCCGCTCTGGAACTTCTGGAGCGCCTCACCCTGAAGGCGGGCGTAACGGCGGCCACCTTCATTCGACAAGCCGCGTACCGGAATGACCGGGAAGAGCTCGTCAAGCTGGACAGTCGTCACGGCATCGCGGGCATTGGCACGCAGGAAAGCTTTCTTGAAGTTCTCATGCGCGATGCTTTCTTCGGAAGCCGCAAACAGCGTTCCAAGTTGTGCACCGGCTGCGCCCTGCTCCAGATAAGACAGGACGGCATCACCACGTCCAAGACCACCAGCCACAAACACCGGCACGTCGCGGATATGAGGCAGGATTTCCTGCGCCAGAACCGTCAGCGACACGGGCCCGACATGGCCACCCGCTTCCGAGCCTTCGATCACGAGAGCCTCGATGCCCATGCGCACCAGCCGCTTGCCCAGAGCCAGAGCAGGCGCAAAACCGATCGCCCGCGCTCCGCCATCGCGGACCTTGCGGATCGTGGCGCTGTTCGGCACGCCGCCTGCGAGCACGATGTGAGAGACGTTATGCGCCAGACACACGTCCACCAGTCGGTCCAGCTCCGGGTGCATGGTGATAAGGTTGACGCCGAACGGGCGCTTCGTCATCGCCTGCGTGGCAACGATTTCCTCTTCCAGACGCTCGGGAGACATCGCGCCACAGGCGATGACACCAAACCCACCGGCGTTGGAAATGGCCGAGACAAGATGCCTCTCGCTGACCCAGGACATGGCCCCGCCGAGGATCGCAACGTCGCTTCCAAGGAAGTCACAGCCCGGCTTCCACAGCCGGTCCAGCGTCGCGCGGGCGTCCAGAGTCTCGCTCGGGGTCTCGGTCAGGGTTTCGCTCACGCGTCGGCTTCCTCTTTGGCATCAAGCCCATAAGCCGTGTGCAGTGCGCGCATGGCCAGTTCGGTATATTCGGAATCGATCAAAACCGAGATCTTGATCTCGCTCGTGGAAATGACCTGCACGTTGATGCCGCGATCGGCCAGCGTACGGAACATCCGCGCGGCCAGACCGGCATTGGAGCGCATACCGATGCCCACGACACTGATCTTCACCACGTTATGAGACGTGATCAGTTCGCCATACTGGACGTATTCGCGGGCCTTCTCCAGCACGGAGCGAGCAGCAGCCTCGTCGGCTTTGCTAACCGTGAAGGTCATGTTCGTCAGATTGTCCACGCCAACGCTCTGGACGATCATGTCGACATTGATGTTCGCAGCGGCCAGCGGATCGAAAATCGCGGCCGCGATGCCCGGACGGTCCGGAATGTTCCGCACGGAGATTTTCGCTTCGTCATGCGAGTTGGCAATCCCCGCAACCAGTTCCTTCTCCATGATCTCGTCCTCATCAACAACAATCGAACCACTGTCATCATCCGTTTCCGCGAACGATGACAGAACCCGCACCCGGACATTCTCACGCATGGCGAGGCCGACACTGCGGGTCTGAAGTACCTTGGCGCCTACGGAAGCCAGTTCAAGCATCTCTTCGTAAGTGATGCGATCTAGCTTCTTTGCGCGTTTCACGATGCGCGGATCGGTGGTGTAGATCCCGTCCACATCGGTATAAATATCACACTGATCGGCATGGATGGCAGCCGCGACGGCCACGGCGGAGGTATCTGATCCACCGCGCCCCAGCGTTGCGATCCGTCCATCAGGCCCTACGCCCTGAAAGCCTGCGACAACCGGCACGATCCCATCGTCCAGACAGGCCAGCAGCGCCGTGCCGTCCACGCTCTCGATAGCGGCTTTGCCGTGGGCGTCATCCGTCACAAGCGGGATCTGCCAGCCCTGAAACGACCGCGCTTTCACGCCAAGCGCCTGAAGCGCGATGGAGACAAGCCCGCTTGTCACCTGCTCGCCCGCCGCCACCACGGCATCATATTCCTTCGGATCGGCCAGCGGGTCGAGTTCCGCACAATATCCGACCATCCGGTTCGTCACACCCGCCATCGCCGACACAACAACTGCCACGCGGCGGCCGCGGTCATGTTCCGCCTTCACGCGTTTCGCAACGTTCCGGATACGCTCGATATTTCCGACGGATGTACCGCCGAATTTCATGACAACCGTCTTCCGTTTCCCAATTTCGCCAGTCATGGCGGCATGAGGATCGGCACGACCGGAAAGCTGGTCGTGGACGGGAGTATCGGGCATGGACATCGCGGATAAGGCTCCAGTACGTGTCTGGCGTTGCGCGCTCGGGTCTGGCATCGGGTACCGCAAAACACCCGGCGCCTGAACAGACTCTGCCGGTCCACATACTCGTCTCGCTCCGCCACGTCCAGATGACGCACGGCAGACAGGCACACAGAAGGACAGTTCTGATGCCCACAGAAACATCTCCGGGACAGGATTTCAGACGTTCATCCGTTTCGGAATCCGAAATTGCCCATTTCAGCGCTCTGGCAGAAGACTGGTGGAATCCGCGCGGCCCCATGGCCCCGCTCCATGCCATGAACCCCCTGCGGACCGAATGGGTCAGCCGTCACGTTGCCCCGCTGCACGCTGCGTCTGCCGGACCTCTGCGCCTGCTCGATATCGGCTGTGGTGCGGGTCTGGCCAGCGAGGCCTATGCCAAACTCGGGTTTGAAACACTCGGAATCGATGCCAGCGCCGCCGGGATCCGGGCAGCCGAAGCACATCTGGCTCAGCATCCCCTCCCTCCCGAAGCTGCCCCCCTGTCCTATCGCAATGGCAGTGCGGAAGACCTTGTTGCGGAAGGGGCGCGGTTCGACGTCGTCAATGCGCTTGAAGTCATCGAACACGTCAATGATCCGCAGGATTTTCTGATCATGCTGGCTACGCTGACGAAGCCAGGCGGCATGGTTGCTGTGTCCACGCTGAACCGCACGCCACGCTCTTTCGCTGTCGCCAAACTCGGTGCGGAATATCTGCTGCGGATGCTGCCTGTGGGCACGCATGACTGGAAGAAGTTCATCAAGCCGGACGAACTGGCCGCCATGGCCCGAAAGGCCGGTCTGCGGATGCTGGACATCGCAGGCATGAGTTATGTGCCGTTCAAATGGCGCGAGAGCCGCGACACTGGCATCAACTACATCGCGATTTTTCGCAAGGACTGAACAAAAAAGGCACTTGCAGCGGGATCATCCGCCGCAAGTGCCTTAGCCGGAAACACAGCCGATCAGGCCTGCGTGTTCATGAACGCGAAGGTCGTCGGGCTTCCGACTGGGGTGAAATTGTTCGTAAACGCAATTTCGCCCGTCTTTTTATCTACCCGGAACGAGGTCACGGCATCGGAACGCTGGTTGGCGCAGAACAGGAACGTTCCGGACGGATCGAACATCAGGGCACGGCCATAGTCCGCGTGCATCCACACTTCGTCCTGAAGTGTAAGTGTTCCATCGGTACCGATGGCGAACACGGCCAGCGAATCACCGAGCCGGTTAGAGACGTAAACGAACTTGCCACTGGCCGAGATCAGGATTTCTGCCGCAAGTGTCGAGCCGCGGAAATGCGACGTGACCGTACTGACGGTCTGGATATTGCTGATCGCACCGGTAACCGGATCGAAATTGGAAACAACGACCTTCGAATCCTGTTCGCACAGATTGTACAGAATCCGACCGGAATGATTGAACTGGAAGTGGCGCGGTGCCGACCCCGGCTCCATGTCGTAATATGGCGTCTTAGCCGGGATCAGCTTGCCCGTGTCGAGGTTCAGCGTCCAGACATACACCCGGTCCAGACCTGCATCATCGGCCAGCACGAATTTTCCGCTTGGATCGGAATGGATCATGTGGGGATGCGAGCCCGAATGATCGGAAACGGCAAAATTACCCTGCGGATTGTCCGCAGCACGCTCCGGCTGGCGCGGGCCTGTGTTGTGAACCACGTCCGATGCTTCGCCCAGAGATCCGTCCGAACGGATGGGCAAAACCGCCACATTCCCACCAACATAATTGGCCACCAGCACATAGCGGCCCGAATGGTGAATGCTCACATACGCCGGAACAGCACCCATTGAACTGACGACATTCAGCTTGCGCAGTGAACCGGTTTTGGGGTCGATGGCAAATGCCGTGACGGACCCGTCACCATTCTTGTTGAAATCGTCGATTTCGCTCAGCGCGTAGAGGAAGCGCTGGTCTTTCGAGATCGTCAGGAAGGACGGACTGGCGATATCGGTGAACGTCGTGATCGGCGTCAGAACGCCTGTCTCGCGGTCCATATCGAAAACAGCAATGCCCTGCCCGTTTCCGGTTCCGCCGCCTGGGGGGCCGTGTTTCGTATATCCGCCGACAAAGCAGATCGTTTTGGAAACCTGCTTTGGTGGCGGAGGTGGCGTCGGAACCTCCTTCTCAGGATCGGCGGCACCAGCAATACCAGTACCGACAGCCGCAACACCGGCAACCAGTCCGGCCGCAAAACTGCGGCGGGAAACAGGGTGGGACATGATGGGTCTGCATTCCTTTCGATAGGGCGACGATAACGTCCGGGCCATGATGCCGGTTTCGCGACAACAAACCTAGTGTACGTCTTTCGGCAGCTTGCATTGTGGTCCGACTGGCGGACCGGTGTAGCGGCTCCAGGTCTGGGTTTCACCCAGAAGGGGCATTCCCAGAACGAATCCGCGCAGCTTCAGAACATTGGGTTGGGAAACCCATATCCGCGCCTGATAGACCCGTCCGGTTCTCGGATCAAGAATATGGCCCTGCCACTTGCGATCCTCGATTGGGACAAAGTCTGTCAGCATACGGATACCGCATTGCGAACGTCCCCAGACGTCTTTTGGCATTTCCCCGTCGTAAGCCATGCCAATCAGTTGACCACAGAGAGCATGCCCGCAGGGCTGGATCGAAAACAACCCATCGTGCCCTTCCGACAGCCACAGGCCCTGTTCGGGAATGTTCTGCGGAAGAGCATCATCCGGAGCAGGAGACTGGGCCCGAACACATGAAAGTGACAGCACAGTTATCAGGAAAGCCGCGAAAAGGCCCACACAGCGCATTCAGACGGTGCCCAACAGGTCATCAAGCCGCCCGGCGCGATCAAGGGCCATCAGATCGTCGCAGCCCCCGAGCGACTCTCCGTCAACAAACGTCTGAGGCACCGTGCGACGTCCCGAACGACGAATGGAGTCCTCGCGTTCGGCGGATCCGTGCGGGGCGTTGATTTCCTGAAACGTCACGCCCTTGGAGCGCAGAAGACTGACGGCATGCACACAGTAAGGGCATCCAGGCTGGGTAAAAATCTCGATTTTCGGCATAGGATTCTCATTCCTGGACAAAGCGCGGGTTCTGTTCATCCACTCTCCCGGTCCGGGCTGCAACCAAAATATCCACGCTTGCCGCCCCGGCCTGCATCAGAGCCAATGTACAGGCCGTCGCCGTGGAGCCTGTCGTCAGCACATCATCCACCAGCAAAACAGCCTGCCCTCTTATGCAGGCGTCCCGCCCTTTTCTGATCCGGATTGCCTGCGCCATCTCCTCCTCGCGCTCTCCGGCGGACAGACGGGCCAGAGCTTTTGTCGAGCGAACCCGTTGAAGGGCATCTACCATACATGGCAATCCGGCAAGGCGTGCCACACCCTGCGCCATCAAACCGGCCTGATTGTAGCGCCGCCTCCATAATCGGGTGCGATATAGTGGCACCGGCACGACAAGCGTTACTTTCTCCAGAAGATCTTCAGCCGCAACAGCCATATGCCGTGCCAGAACGGCAGCATTTTCGGTATGATCGGAATATTTCAGTGGCAGGATGAGGCGTCGGGACCATGCGTCATAAACGAATGCGGCCCGGGCAGAACGCCAGACCGGCGGATGGGCATGACAGGCAGCACAGCAGCTCTGCGTACCTCCAAGCCCCTCATTTTCCAGAGGAACGCCACAACGATCACATTGCGGAGAGACGATCCGGTGTGCCGTCTGAAAGCAGGTGCTGCAAAAAGCCCCTTCCGTCATGACTTCGGTGCCACAGGCCGCACAGACGGGAGGCAAAAGTGTATTGAGGAGTGTGCGGGCTATACGACGGCCTGTCCGCATTACCGGGGTTTCGGCAGAAGTCGGAGCGTAATACGGGATGCATCGATCAGGACTTTGCCCTGATGCTGGAAATTGACCGTCACCCGCTCACCAACAGCAGACTGAACCTGCCCCCATCCCCAGTCCGGGTAATCGGGATGCAGAACAATCTGGCCTGGCTCAAGAAAAGATTGAAACGGCCCGCCTACTGACATGCTTGCCAGACTCCTCGCCGCAGGATCTGAGCGGATATGGTCTTTAGCTGCTCTGCCTGCAAGGTAAAAAACCTTGCAGGCAGAGCAGATCAGAATCGTACCTGACCGGGATCAGGGGGCGTCTGTGTACTGCTTATACTTCTTGAGGAACGCCTTGACCGACGCCCCGAGATCTTCGCGATCAATCGAGAAGGCAAGCTGGGCCTCAAGGAAGCCGGCCTTGTCGCCGCAATCAAAGCGCGTGCCTTCGTAGCGCAGCCCATGGAACGGCACTTCACCGATCGTCTTGGCCATTGCGTCCGTGAGCTGGACTTCGTTGCCTGCACCACGCTCAAGCTTCGCCAGATACTTCATGACGTCCGGCGTCAGGACATAGCGGCCGATAATAGACAGGTTCGACGGCGCGTCTTCCGGAGCAGGCTTTTCAACCAGCCCCTTTACTTCCACCAGCTTTCCATCGTCGCTGCCAACGTCAAGGATACCGTAGCGGTTCGTGTGCTCGGGCGGAACTTCCGACACAGCCACGACATTGCCACCGGTTTTGTTGTAAGCTTCGACCAGCTGGCCAATGCAGCTGCGCCCCTTGACGATATCGTCCGGCAACAGGATCGCGAACGGATCATCGCCAATGAAGGAACGGGCGCACCAGATCGCATGTCCGAGGCCCAGCGGCTCCTGCTGACGCACGGCCACAAGAGATCCAGCCTGCACACTGCTGGGAGCCAGCGCTTCAAGCGCGCTTTTCTTGCCGCGCTCCTTGAGCGTTGCCTCAAGCTCATAAGCAATATCGAAATAATCGATCAGGCTGTCTTTGCCACGTCCGGTGACCAGACAAAATTCTTCGATCCCGGCTTCGCGAGCTTCGTCGATCGCGTACTGAATCAGCGGCTTGTCGACGACAGGAAGCATTTCCTTCGGCATGGCCTTTGTTGCGGGCAGAAACCGCGTACCAAGACCGGCAACAGGAAGAACAGCTTTTTTCAGTGGTTTGATCACGAAACCTCACACATCATACGAGATGACGCCCGACTGCCGAACGGAAGCCCAGACGCTCTTCAAAGACATTAGAGGAATACCCCTGTCTTAATAGTCTGGCAATAAGATGGCACAGACTATCAGAACCTTAATAAAACCTTCCCCCTTTGAGGGAGAGTAATATTCAGGGGATCCATGATTTTTAATTTGATACACCGACATGTGAATGTCAGTGGTGCGGCCGAGAAGACTCGAACTTCCACGGGGTTGCCCCCACAAGCACCTCAAGCTTGCGCGTCTACCATTCCGCCACGGCCGCCCCGTGACAAACGATCCTGCTTGGTGCATGACCGTCCGGTGTGGGAGGGGCTATAGCCGATGACAGATACGAGGGCAATGACCCGAGATGAGATTTATGAAGAAATTTTGTGGACGTCCTCTGCGGGACTGATGCCCTACCCCGATGCTCTGGCGTTCATGGAGGAGCGCGCACGGGCGATTCATCAAGGAACCGCCGCGCCTCTGGTCTGGCTCGTCGAGCATCCGCCCGTTTTTACAGCCGGAACATCGGCCAAGGATGCCGATCTCTATAATCCTCACGGATATCCGACCTATGACGCGGGGCGCGGAGGGCAATGGACCTATCATGGGCCGGGACAAAGGCTGGGCTATGTAATGATGGATCTGACGAAGCCAAACGGCACCGTCCCTCCCCGCGATCTGCGGGCCTTCGTGGCGGGTCTGGAGGGTTGGATGATCGATGCCCTCGCCCGGCTTGGGGTCACGGCCTTCACCCGTGAGGGACGGATCGGCGTCTGGACGGTTGATCCGCTGAGCGGACTTGAAGCGAAGATCGGCGCTTTGGGCATCCGCGTCAGCCGCTGGGTGAGCTGGCATGGTGTGTCGATCAATGTGAGCCCCGATCTGAACGATTTTGACGGGATCGTCCCCTGCGGCATCCGCGAATTCGGCGTCACCAGCCTTCAGCGATTCGACAGCAGCCTGACGATGAAAGATCTGGATGACGCGCTGGCCGCCGCCTGGCCCGTCCGCTTCGGCTCTATCCCGCAGGAGGCGTGAACACAGACGGGACGATCACCACACCCTGTTTCACATCCGACAGCAGAACGCCGAAATGATGCTGTCGGGCATCCACGCCCTGCAATCCGATCAGGCTCAGCTGGCCGTTCACGTCCGAAAACTGGAGCGTGAGCAGGCCCTGTGAGGGGTTATCGGCCTGGGCTACGGAAATCTGAAGCGATCCGTTCCCATGTCGCACATCCGTGACCTGAATGTCGCCATCAAAGCGGATCGGGTGTTTCAGCAGCAGCCCAAGCGGATTATGTCGCAGCGACAGATGCGTAACAGCGCCTGTTCCTTGATCGTCCAACACAAGATGACCGTCTCCGGCCACGAGTTCCATCGGATGCGGCACGACATAATCCAGTCTCAGATGGCCCGGAATATACGAAAAGCGGCCGCCGCTTTCGCCTGCGTCCGGTCCATGCTGGATAAAAGCCGCCTGCAATCCCTGAATACCGTTCAGATACGCTTCGATGCGATGCACGTCATTCTGATCGGCTTTGGGAAGACGATCATATCCGCTGGTCGCGCAGCCTGAAAGCAGCAGAAGAGCGAAAAGAGCACGTCTCATGGGGTTTGTTCTCCATGCAGGACCAGCGACAGCGCATGAAGACCGGAGCGGAACTCTTCCGCCAGCAGGTCATTGACCAGCCGGTGCCGCGCCACCCGGTTCAGTCCGTCAAAACGCGCACTCGTGATGGCGATGTTGAAATGCGTTTCGCCTCCGCCGCCGAGGGCTTTGGCTCCGGCGTGATGGGCGTGTCGGGCGCTGTCATCCTGGATTTCGAGCTTTGTAGGGGCCAGTCCCTGCTGGAGGAGGGTCGCAATCCGTTCGCGTCGGCTGGAAGGGTGTGCAGTTGTTTCAGACATGATGAAAATCGTCCGGCTTGAGGAATGCCCGCTTGCATCGGGCGGCGGTGATTGCCCATATCAGACACCATGCAGCGCAAATCCACCAGACACCGGGCCTTCGATCCCGATCCTGACGCGCCGGAACAGGTCTGCGACCATCCGGGCTGCAACGAGCTTGCCGGCTATCGTGCGCCGCGCGGGCGTGATGCCCTGCGTTCATATTTCTGGTTCTGCCTTGAGCATGTCCGCGAATATAATGCCCGCTGGGACTTCTATCGCGGCATGACGCCGGGCCAGATCGAGGCGCATCTGCGGGCCGATGTTTCCTGGCAGCGCCCTTCGTGGAAGCTGGGAACCGGCACGGCGAACAAGGCGGAGTTCAACGAAGACGACGTCATCGATCCGCTCGATATTCTTGGTGCGACCCGTCACAGCCGGGCGGAGCGGGCCAAGGATGCGGCACGACAGCGCGCGTCCGCTCAGGCCGCCAGAATTCCCGAGCCTTTACGGCAGCCACTGGCCACGCTGGACCTGACATGGCCCGTGTCTTTCGAGGACGTGAAAAGCCGCTACCGTGCCCTCGCGCGCCAGCATCATCCTGATGCCAATATCGGCGATGCGACATCCGAGGAGCGTTTCAAGGCCATCGGCTCGGCCTATGCCACGCTCAAAGTCCATTTCACGCGTCAGGACGATTTCGTTTCCTGAATTTTTAGACTGGAAGAGAGAGCATCAAGGCTCCATCTTCTCCAGAACGCCCTGATCCAAGAGCCAGAGAAAGCCCCAGAGTCCCATGAGTGATTTCGCGACGATTGATACCCCGGAAGCCGTGACCACCGCTGAAAACTCCTCGGTTCCGACCAGCGTTCTCGGTGCGCCTGACCTCATGGTCTCCTCGGCAGAAATCTTCGGCATCCGCACGGACATGCAGGTTCCGGCGTATTCCGTGCGTACGGAACATGTCCCCGACATCGATCCGTCCTACAAGTTCGACGAGGACACGACCCGCGCAATTCTGGCCGGATTCGCTTTTAACCGTCGTGTCATGGTTCAGGGCTTTCACGGTACGGGAAAATCGTCCCACATCGAGCAGATCGCAGCACGCCTGAACTGGCCCTGCGTCCGCATCAATCTGGACAGTCACGTCTCGCGGATCGACCTGATCGGCAAGGACGCCATCGTACTCAAGGACGGCAAGCAGGTCACGGAATTCCGCGAAGGTCTGCTGCCCTGGTGTCTCCAGCATCCCTGCGCCCTGATCTTTGACGAGTATGACGCAGGTCGTCCGGACGTGATGTTCGTCATCCAGCGCGTGCTCGAAGCGGAAGGCCATCTGACGCTGCTGGACCAGAACCGCGTCATCCGTCCGAACCCTGCTTTCCGCCTGTTCGCCACCGCCAATACGGTCGGACTGGGCGATACGACGGGCCTGTATCATGGCACGCAGCAGATCAATCAGGGCCAGATGGACCGCTGGAACATCGTCGCCACCCTGAACTATCTGCCTCTGGAACAGGAAGTCAGCATCGTCACGTCAAAGCTGAAAATTCCGGCGGACAATCAGGAGGCCACGACGCTTGTTGAGCGTATGGTTGCACTGGCGAACCTCACGCGCGCCGGTTTCATGGCCGGGGATATTTCCACGGTCATGTCCCCCCGTGCGGTGATCGCTTGGGCCGAAAACAATCGTATTTTTAATGATGTGGCATTTTCTTTCCGCCTGACCTTCCTCAACAAATGTGACGAAGCCGAACGCGGAATCGTGGCGGAATACTACCAGCGCTGCTTCAACGCCTCGCCACTGGCCTGATCCCTTGTCCGCCCCCCAGACTTCTCCCACCGACGAAGACCGGCAGGAACGCTTTCGTCAGGCCACCATCGCCACCCTGCGCGCCATGGGTGGCGCGCCGGAACAGGGCGTGGATTTTCAGGGTGCCGTCAGCGGAAACCGCAAAACCGCGCCAGAAGCCGGAAATGTGGAGCTTCCCTATCTGTCGCGCCATATGCACGATTGGGAAATCCGCAAGATCCGGGGGGCCGCGGACGCTGCCGCTCTGCGTATGCGGTACCATGCGGACCGGAATACAAATGCTCCTGCTGAACCCGTAGCCCGGCAGGCTTTTGATGCGCTGGAGCAGGCGCGTTGCGAAGTCTATGGCTCCCGGCACATGGCGGGCGTCCGCGCCAATCTGGAGCAGAAACTCGCCCAGCATTGCGCCGAAATCGGCTGCAACCGCATGAAAACACGCGAGGACATGCCAGCCCCCGTAGCGCTGGATCTGCTCGCGCGTGAAGCTATGAGCGGCCATCCGATGCCGGTTCAGGCCGGACCTGCGTTTGATGAATGGCGCGCGGCCCTCACACCTGCGGCAAAGGCCGCTCTTGCCGACATGGCACGCACCCAGAGCGATCAGGCGGCCTTTGCGCGCGCGACGACGCGCTTCCTTGGGGCCTGCCAGCTTACTACTGTCCCCGATGAAGACGAAGAGCAGACCGCGCCGTCCGATCTGCCGTCCGATGAGGAAGAGACAACGGAAAGCGACGCTCCGGAAACCGAAGGGCAGGATCAGCAGGCTCCGGCTGCAACAGAAGAAGAAGACGGCTATCAGCCCGAAAGTGGCGAAACCGGCCTTTCGGGCGAAAGCGAAGCCACGGATTCCGCCGAAATGTCGGAAGATGGTACGGAGGAAGCTGCTGGCCCTTCGGATCAGCAGGCGGAAACGGGTCCGTCCGAAGCCCTCAATACCTACAAAGCCTACACCACGGATTTCGACGAGGAAGTGAACGCCTCCGATCTGTGCGATCCGGACGAACTGGACCGCCTGCGCCAGAAGCTCGATCAGCAGATGTCCCAGCTTCACGGTCTGGTCTCGCGCCTCGCGCACCGTCTGCAACGCCGCCTCATGGCGCAGCAGCAGCGTCGCTGGGAGTTCGAGCAGGAAGAAGGCATTCTTGATGCCGGACGCCTCTCGCGCGTCGTCACGAACCCCACCCTGCCGCTCTCTTGCAAGCACGAATGCGAGACCGAGTTCCGTGACACGGTCGTCACCCTCCTGATCGACAATTCGGGCTCCATGCGGGGTCGTCCCATCGGTACGGCGGCTATCTGCGGCGATATTCTGGCCCGGACGCTCGAACGCTGTGGTGTGAAGGTTGAGGTTCTCGGCTTCACCACGCGGCAATGGAAGGGTGGACAGAGCCGTGAACGCTGGCTCAAGAGCGGTCGCACAGCCCATCCGGGACGCCTGAACGATCTGCGCCACATTATTTACAAGGACGCAGACACGCCCCTGCGGCGGGCCCGTCGCAATCTGGGCCTGATGCTGCGTGACGGATTGCTGAAGGAAAATATCGACGGCGAAGCCCTGCTCTGGGCCTGGAAGCGCCTGCGTCGCCGGTCGGAGCATCGCCATATCCTGATGGTGATTTCGGATGGCGCGCCGGTTGATGACAGTACGTTTTCGGCCAATCCGCACAACTATCTGGAAGACCATCTGCGTCAGGTGATTGCGCGGATCGAAGCGGACCGGGGCACGGAGCTTCTGGCCATCGGGATTGGGCATGACGTGACGCGCTATTACCGCAACAGCGTCACCATCAGTTCCGCCGAAGATCTCGGCGGAACCATGATGGCCCAGCTCAGCGCTCTGTTCGCGCCTTCAACCGGTCGTCGCGCAGCGCGATAACGGCGTCCAGCATCCGGTCGGTATGGGCGGTTGTGGTTCGGTGATTGACGATCGCTGCCCGCACCGCCAGCCGACCGTTGATCCTTGTCGTGGACGGCGCGGCGATCCCGCTTTCATGCAGGTCCTGCACCAGTTCCGAGATTTCGGCATCTTCCAGACCGTCGAGACCGAAACAGACGATATTCAGCGTCACAGGCGCGAGCAGAACCAGTCCTTCGGTCCGTTCCACACGCCGCGCCAGATCGACTGCGACATCACAGCACGTCTCGACCATGCCTCCCATACGCTCGGACCCGTAATGGCCCAGCGTCATCCAGACCTTGAGGGCCCTGAACCCACGCGACAGATCCGGGCCGAAATCACAAAACCACGGGGCTCCTGCCGCGAGCCCACGCTCTTCACGCACGAGATAATCGAGGGACTGCGCGAAAGCTGCTGCATGCTTGCGGCTGTCACGCACCAGTACGCAGCCGGCGTCGTAAGGAACCTGCGCCCATTTATGAAAGTCGAACGCCAGACTGTCTGCTTTTTCGATGCCGGAAAGCTGTTTTTTGAACCGGGGCGAAAGACAGGCCAGTGCTCCGAAGGCTGCGTCCACATGAAACCAGAGCCCGGCCTCACGAGCGACAGCCTCGATTGCAACGAGATCATCAATCGCCCCGCAATCAACCGTACCCGCCGTACCCGCAACCATAAACGGCACAAAGCCCGCTTTCCGGTCCGCGGCGATCATATCGGACAAGGCCCCGACATCCATGCGATGATCGGCCAGAACCGGCACGCGCCGAAGTGCCTCGCTCCCAAGCCCGGCCAGATCAAACGCCCGGGGCAGGCATCCGTGCGCTGTTGTGGCGGCATAGCCGACAAGCCCGCGGCCGCCGATCCCATCCTTACGGATCGCAAGGTCTTGTGCGCGGCTCGCCGTAATGACGCTGATGAAATTGGCCATGGACGATCCCGTCACCAGACAACCTGAGCCATCCTGGGGCATTCCGACCATCTGCAGAGCCCAGCGGATTACTTCACGCTCGACTTCGATTGGCGCGTGATCGCGTCCACCACAATTGGCGTTCAGCCCTCCGGCCAGCATCTCGGCGAGCATGCCGACCGGCGTTCCTGCCCCATGCACCCATCCCATGAAACCGGGATGGGTGTTTCCCACAGCATAAGGCACGACAAGTTCCTGATAGCGGCCATACAGATCGTCGAGAGAATGTCCCTTTTCCGGCAGACCTTCCTTCAGGCTCTGTCGAGCAGCGGGCAGCATCGGTCGCCAGACGGGGCCTTCGCCCACATGTTCCATGCGGTCAAAGAGCTCATCCAGCATCCGATGCCCGATCTCACGGATGCCGTTCCAGTCCGTGGGGTCCAGTCCGGCCATGAAAATATCCCTTCACCTGAAATCCGTCAGGTGTCTGCGATACAGGGCCGCACACAGGATGTCACGTCAGAGAGAGGTTCAGAACAGCGCAGAATACAGGGAAGAACTGCTGTCTGAACTGTCGCCCGTAAAAAGGGAGAGAATGCTGGTTGTGGAACCGTTTCCCCCGTAGAGGGTCAGCATGCTTGCGGGAGTCGTGGTCTTGGTAGGGTGGATCTGCAACAGCGCCAGATACTGCTGGGCGAACTGCTGGATTCCTTTGGTCGTACTGAGCTTGGACAGATCGAGTTTGGAGCCGAGCAGACGGACCTGCTGATCGTAATCCAGTGCACCAAACTGCGTGGTATCAAACCCCGACACAACTTCCGCCACTTTCAAGAGCTTTGGATCAGCCATCACGTTTTCAAGCGTCATGTCCGTCTTGGCGGTGCGGGTGAAATAGAGCGCATCCCCCAGACCCGGCGTTTCCGTCTGCAAACTGTCTTCGTAGCTATTGGTCAGATAGCTCTGCGTGATGCTCTGAACCGTATCGGCAGAGGCCAACGGAGACGTTGACCAGTCAGAAAATGCTTTGGCAAACGCTTTCCATGACGAATTGCCGCTGGTCTGGGCAAGAGATTTGGCTGATGTGGGATCCTGCGTCATCAGTTTCGTCAGAACGGCCGTCTCGCCGATCGCCGAAGACATGCCATAAGCGCCCAGCACGACCTTGAGGGCCTTGTAGTTTTTCAGAAGCTGCTGCGGGGTCTTGATCGAAGACGCATCGCTCTTGAACGCTGCAACCGCCTGCTGGGTGGAAACGCTTGTTTTTTCCCACTTGTTTGCCGAAGATTCTTCATCCTTGATGATGGAGACATACTGCGGAATGGCGGGCATGGCAGAAATAGAAGACGACACGCGCATTTCTCCGAAAGAGGAGGAGGTGCCATTATTTTACCGCTTCATTCCCTAATACGGTCTTAACGCTTCTTCTCTCTCCATAGTCCGGAACCCTCTCATGTCCCTGCGCCTTACTCTACTCGCCGCGACTGCCGCACTCCTGACACCCATCGTGGCCAGCGCGAACACACCAGCCAGTCTTCCCGCCTCATGTATGACTTATGAACTGGGCGGCCCCCAGACCACCGCACACGGCCTGACGGCGAAGACCCTGCATGCAGCGCTGACAGGAACGGACATCACGCTCGACATTCATGGCGTGACGCTCTCCGATTCTTCCGGTCACGTCGAGACCGCAACTCTGGAGCGTTTCAATGCTGTTGCCGCCTATGCCGCTCTCAGCGCCTTTCGCGGCGGCATCAGTCCCGCCTGCAAGGACCAGAGCCTGACGATCAACAGCAGCGACATCCGTGGCGGCACTCCCCAGGCCACATGGACGAATGTAACGCTGGCTCGCCCCGGTCATGATATGACGATCCGCAAAGCGTCGATCCAGGCGGTTCAGACGACGCCGGATCTGCGCCTGAAGGTTGAGGGCAGCGGCATCCACGACACCAAGCAGCCACTCATGCCCACGCAGCTTTCGGCGGATCTGACGGTTCAGGGCCTCGACACAGCCCGCCAGCAGATCACGATCAACGCCCTGCATGCCGTTACGGGTAGCAGCGCCATCGACGGCAAGGGCACCATCGACCCCGGCCCCACCGCATCCACGTCAGCGGCGGACCTGCATATCGGTGTGACGAACGTCGATACTCTGATCGGACAGATCCGTGATACGGCCCCCAAGAAGGTCGTAGCCGCACTCACGATTGCCCGACTGATGGGTCGTCAGAGCGGCGATGCGACCCTGTGGGATGTCGGGCTGAGCGGCGGCGTCGTGACCGTCAACCGCATTCCGCTGCCGTTCTCAGTCCCCTGATGTCTCGACTTCGAGCTTGCGGATCATTTTGCATAGGACGCTCGTGACCTTCTTGGCATAGCCAATACGGGTCGCATTCGTCATTTCGCGGATGACCGCAAGCTTGTGGTCGGGCCGGATTTTTACGCCCGATTCCTTCTTGCGTGCCACCCAGTCGATCAGCGCAGCAGGGTTGCCGAACCGGTTGCGGCGGAACTGGATCACCATGCCCTTCGGCCCGGTTTCCAGACGTTCCACCCCGGCCTCGCGACACAGACGCTTGATCAGAACCACATCCAACAGATTGCCGACTTCCGGCGGAAGTGACCCAAAGCGATCCACCAGTTCCGCGCGCATCGCCTCGACTTCGGCCTCGTTCGTCAGAGACGCAATCCGGCGATACAGCCCCAGACGCACCGGCAGGTCCGGCACATAGGTTTCGGGGATCAGCACCGGCAGACCCAGAATGATGGTCGGGGTCCAGCTATCGTCTTCCTCCAGGCGTTTGCCGCGTTCGCGACGCATGTCGATTACGGCGTCTTCCAGCATCTGCTGATAGAGTTCGATCCCGACTTCCTTAATATGCCCGGACTGCTCATCCCCCAGCAGGTTACCAGCGCCTCGCAGATCCAGATCGTGGGACGCCAGCGTGAACCCGGCCCCGAGCGAATCCAGCGTCTGCATGATCTCAAGCCGCTTTTCCGACGATGCCGAGAGCGGGCGCGTCTGCGGCCAGGTCAGATAGGCATAGCCCCGCTGCTTGCCACGCCCCACGCGCCCGCGAAGCTGATAAAGCTGCCCCAGACCGAACATATCCGCACGGTGGATGATGATCGTATTCACGCTGGGCATATCCAGCCCGCTTTCCACGATATTGGTGGAGAGGAGGATGTCGTATTTCCCGTCCGCGAACTCCGTCATGACACGTTCGAGTTCGGTCGGCGTCAGGCGGCCATGCGCCTGTACGGTTTTGGCGTCCGGCACGATTTCAGCCAAACGCTCGGCCATCCTGTCCATATCCGCCAGACGTGGCACGACACAGAAGACCTGGCCACCACGGAAGCGTTCACGCTGGATGGCTTCACGGATCATGACGCTATCGAAGGGTGTGATGAACGTGCGGACCGCCAGACGGTCCGTCGGCGGCGTTGCGATCAGGCTCATTTCGCGGACGCCCGACAGCGACAGCTGAAGCGTTCTGGGCAGCGGCGTGGCGGAGAGCGTCAGGACATGCACGTCTTCGCGCAGCGCTTTGAGGCGTTCCTTGTGAGAGACGCCGAAATGCTGTTCTTCATCGATGATCAGCAGGCCCAGACGCTCGAATGCCACGCTCTTGGCCAGCAGCGCATGGGTGCCGACGACGATATCCACCGTGCCGTTCGCCATGCCCTCGCGGACCTTCGTAGCTTCCTTGGGCGTTACGAGACGCGAAAGCTGCACCACATTGACCGGAAAGCCCTCAAAACGTGCCGTGAAGCTGCGGAAATGCTGACGGGCGAGCAGCGTCGTCGGCACCACGACCGCGACTTGCATTCCCGAAAGTGCGGCCACGAACGCGGCCCGCAGGGCGACTTCCGTCTTGCCGAAACCCACATCGCCACAGACCAGCCGATCCATCGGGCGCCCGGCGCTCATGTCTTCGAGCACATCCGCAATCGCGCGGGACTGATCTTCCGTCTCCACGAACGGAAAGCGCGCGCAAAACTCGTCCCACAACCCTTCGGCGGGTGCGAGCATTGGCGCATCTTTCATGGCGCGTGCCGCTGCCGTCTTGATCAGCTCGCCCGCCATGACGCGAATGCGAGACTTCATTTTGGCCTTGCGGGCCTGCCAGGCCGTCCCGCTTAGTTTGTCGAGCTGAACCCCGGCCTGCTCAGAACCAAAACGGCTCAGAAGTTCGATATTCTCGACAGGCAGAAGAAGCCTCTGCTCCCCATCATACAGGATCGACAGATAGTCATGCGCGACCCGCCCTTCCACGACCGTTTCAAGCCCGACATACCGCCCGATCCCGTAATCGGAATGAACGACCAGATCGCCTTCCGCGATCTCGCCGACCTGCGAGATGAACTGCTCTCCACGCTTGCGGCGGCGCGGCGGACGCGAGATCCGCTCGCCCAGCAGGTCCTGTTCAGAGACGAAACACAGACGGTCCGAGACAAACCCGCGCTCCAGACCCAGCGTCAGCAGACCTGTCGTACCTTTCGGCATTCCCGCTGCATCGGGCCAGTCTTCATACGCCGCCGCCGTGACGCCATGCTCAGCCAAAAGATGCGAAATCCGCTCCCGTGAGCCCCGGCTCCAGGCCGTGACGTATGTGCGCCGTCCGGCCTCCGCCCAGGTTTTCACCTGCTGGCCGAAAGCCTCGAACATCCCTGCCCGCGTTCCATCCTTGGCACGCGCAAACAGCGGGCCGGGCCGATAGCCCGCATCCACGCCATGAGCCGTATCAGGCATGGCGAACGCATTGAGAATGACGGACGGCACATCCGCCAGCATCGATTCCCAGCCGTGTGTATCCAGATAGAGCCGGTGCGGCGGCAGCGGACGGTACGGGATTTCGCCTTCGCGCGTCGGAACGCGCCGGGCCTGATAGTGATCGGCGATCATATCCAGCCGCGCCTTGAGGATCTCCGGTGCGTGCTGGTCGAAACTGACGGCGCCGCCAGGTAGATAGTCCAGCAGTGTTTCCATCTGGTGTCCGTCACCGTCATGGAACAGCGGCAGATAATGTTCCAGGCCCGGATAGCGACGCCCATCAGAGACGTTCTCGTAAATCGTATCCGAAGTCGCGGCGGGACCAAACAGATCGCGCCAGCCGGTACGGAAACGGCTGATGCTGTCAGGACCCAGCGAGAATTCGGACACAGGGCGCAGTTCGAAACGCTTCAGGGTCTCGGTGGAACGCTGCGTTCCCACGTCGAACGCACGGATGTTCTCGACTTCGTCCCCGAACAGATCGAGCCGGATCGGATCACTTTCACCCGCCGGGAACAGATCGAAGATCCCACCTCGCGTCGCGAATTCGCCCGCCTCCATGACTGTATCGGTCCGGGTGTAGCCATTGGCCACCAGCAGTTCGATCAGCATCGCCTGATCGAGGCTCTCGCCCGTCTTCACGCTGATGGACTGCCCCCGGAACGCCGAGCGCGGAGGCACACGCTGGATCAGGCTGTGCACGGTCGTCAGGACAATGCGGCGTGCCTTTGTGGGCTCCAGCAGACGGCACAGCGTCCCGGCCCGTTCGGCGATCAGAACCGGATTGGGCGAGACGCGGTCATAGGGCAGACAGTCCCAGGCCGGCAGGCGCAGAACTTCGACTTCAGGCATGAGCCACGCCAGCATGTCGGCCAGCGCGGCCACTGCGGCGTCATCGCGCGCAACATGCAGCAGTGGTCCGTCATGCTCGGCAAGGCGCTGACGGAGAAGAAAAGCCACACTGCCATCGGGCACGCCCCAGACGGTCGGTCCGAAAGACCGGTCGAAGGACGTTGTGGACATTTCACGGGTCATGGTTTCGTTTTGTTCCATCCTGCTCATGCCCTATACCTTCCGTTCCATCGCCTGTCAGCCCGAGGAGCACGGGAAGCGCCCGTTGTCACGATGCCGTCCGAACAGTTCCCGTCCCCTGCCGATCCCAACTCTGAGACAGAGCATGCGCTCGCCCCACTTTTTGCGCCGCTGACGAGCCTGCCCGGAATTGGGCCAAGGCATGCCAGCCTGCTGGAAAAGATCGCCGGCGGCCGAAAGGTGCTGGACCTGCTGTTCACCCTGCCCGAACGGGTGGTTGACCGGCGCATTCTGCGCACAGTTGCGGACGGACACAATCTCGCCCCCGGCGAAATCCTGACGGCGCATGTCCGTGTCGTTGCCCTGCGCAAAGCCGGACGTCCGGGACAGCCCTCGATCATCCGTACCGAAGACGATACCGGAGCGCTGGATCTGGTCTTCTTCCATACGCGGAACATGCCCACCCCGACCGCGGGCGCCGAACTGCTGGTATCTGGCAAAACCGGCAGCTTTCAGGGCGAGCTGACAATGCCGCAGCCCGATCATGTCGTGAGCTGGGCCAAACGCGACAGCTTCCCCTCGCTCGAACCCGTCTGGCCTCTCACCGCCGGGCTTTTACCCTATACGGTCCGCAAGGCCATGCGCGCTGCTCTGGCCCTCCTGCCCGATCTGCCGGAATGGCTGGACCCTGCCCTCGTTACCCAGCGGAAATGGCCGTCCTTCACGCAGGCTCTGCGCCTGATGCAATCGCCGGAGATCATCCCGCCGGACGTTGCGTGGGAGCCGGTTCGCAACCGCGCCCTGTCCCGCCTTGCGGCTGATGAACTGCTGGCCGATCAGCTCTGCTTCGGGCTCGCGCGTCTCAAAGCCCGCGAGCGGCACGGGCGCAGCTTCCCCGGCACTGGCGCGCTTCAGGAGGAAATGCTCCGGCGTTTCGGGCACAAGCCCACCCACGCCCAGACGATGGCGATTGCCGAAATCGCCGCCGATCTTTCAGCCTCCAGCCCCATGATGCGTCTGCTTCAGGGCGATGTCGGCGCGGGCAAGACTTTCGTCGCGATGAATGCGATGCTTCAGGTCGTGGAATCCGGCGCTCAGGCTGCGCTCATGGCGCCGACCGAAATCCTCGCCCGCCAGCATTTCGAAACACTCTCCCGCCTCTGCCCGACGGAATGCGCCTATCTGAGCGGTACGATCAAAGGCGTGGTCCGGCGCAAGGTGCTCGCGGCCATCGCGGACGGCACGGCAAAAATCGTCATCGGGACGCATGCCCTGTTTCAGGACGGCGTGACCTTCCACGATCTCGGCCTCGCCGTCATTGACGAACAACACCGATTCGGTGTCCGTCAGCGCATGAACCTGAGCGCCAAGGGTGACGCGACGGACATTCTCGTCATGACCGCAACGCCTATTCCCCGGACGCTCCAGCTTATGGAATGGGGTGAGATGAGCGTCAGCCGTCTGGATTCGAAGCCCCCCGGCCGCCAGCCGATCCGCACGACTCTGCACAGCATGGACTCGCTCGACAGCGTCCTTGCGGGCATCAGTCGGGCGATACGCGACGGTGTGCAGGTCTTCTGGGTCTGCCCGCTCATTGAAAACAGCGAAACACAGGCGGCGGCTGCCGCGGAGGAGCGCTGGGCTTCGCTGGAGCAACGGTTTGAGGGGCTTGTCGGTCTCGCACACGGCAAACAGGACATTACCGTTCGTCAGGAGGCGCTGGATACGTTCCGTCTCGGCAAAACACGGCTTCTTGTCGCCACAACCGTCATCGAAGTCGGCGTGGACATCCCCAATGCGTCCGTCATGGTGATCGAACAGGCCGAACGCTTCGGCCTTGCCCAGCTTCATCAATTGCGTGGCCGCGTGGGACGCGGTTCAAAACAGTCCTTCTGCCTCCTGCTCCATGACCGGACCGCTACTCCCACTGCAGTCCGGCGTCTGAGCCTTCTACGCGACACCAATGACGGTTTTCTGATCGCTGACGAAGACTATCGGATCCGGGGTGGTGGAGACATTGCGGGGGACCGCCAGTCCGGTCTTCCCGGTTTCCGTCTGGCGCAGGGCGCCCGTCTTGCGCTGCTGCTGACGGCCATGCAGCAGGACAGCGAACGCGAAATCGTCCGCAACCCGCAACTCACTGGTGCGCGAGGCCATGCACTCAGAATTCTGCTCGAAATATTCGACCGCAACGACCCCGACAGACTTCTGATTTCCGGTTAGACAGAAAAATTCACACCGATATAATACTGTGAATTTATCAGTAATGCGTTCAACCGAATTTCATGGAGTCTACGAATGATGGGCAGTCCGGCCAGAGACGTTCAGGAAAAGACGCTCCACGAATACTCTGGCACCTCTCCGGACAGCCGATCCCTGCTCTTTCGTCTGCTTCTGGCCGCAACGGGCGCAACAGCGGTCGCATTTCTGGATATCCCGGAGAACGGAATACCATCCATTCTCCAGTCCGCAGGATCGCCCCCAGTCGCACTCTACAAGCTGGACGCTGGCGAGATCATTCTCGCAGCCGAGCAAAAACGAAACGGCAAAACCTTTTTTTCATGTCCGTTTTTCAAGGACTGGTCACTCATCGGGCTTCCGATTACGAACAGATCCTATGACAGTCACCGCAGCCAGTTTCTGATCGCCATTCGCCTGAACGGCAGCAGCTTCCTGCCGACGGCCGAAGATTCCCTGCAGGACGTGGCCAGGCAGCTTGCCTGTGAGGTTACGGAGAACGCTGGAAAATCCTCTCTTCCCGATCGTGAGGAGAGTCTTCTTGTCCTGCAGCAGTTCATCGAAAGAACGGGGAAACTGCCCCGCCGCGCCGTTTTCAGCCTCATTCATCTTAATCTCGATCACCTTTCCCTAATCAACGATCGATATGGATGGGACACGGCTGATCTTATTCTTGCGGAGATGATCCGGCGCCTGAAAGCCGTCCTGCCGGAAGGGGCTTTCCTCAGCTCGATCGGGGGAGGACATTTCATGGTCCTCACCCCGCCGGGGACAACAGCCGTCACGACCCGCACTCTGGTCAACGCCATCCTGCAGATTTCCAGCACTCCCGTTGACCTGGAGATGGGGGCTGTCCCTTTCTCCATCTCCGCGGGCTGGAGCGTCTATCCGCAGGATGCCGAAGATGCGAACCAGCTCATTCTTGCCGCACGCGCTGCCCTCACCGAAGCCAATCGGACCGGAGGGGGGCATGAACGCCGCGCAAACGCAGAACTCACCAACACCTATACCGTCACGTCCAATCTTGAGCAGGATCTTCTCAAAGCCGTCGAGGACGACGCACTTTTCCTTAAATGGATGCCCATCGTGGATACGGAATCCCAGAAGATCGTCGGACATGAGGCGCTGCTACGCTGGGCGCGCCCCGGACATGGCGAGGTCGCGCCGAACCTGTTCATCCATTACGCCGAAGAAGCAGGCATGATTGAAGCGCTCGACAGCTGGAGTCTGCGCAATGCCTGCCTGGCTGCATTGCACTGGCCTGCTCCCTTGAGGGTCTGCGTGAATGTCTCGCCTGTCTGGCTGGTCAACGAACGCCTGGCCCCCCTCATCGATTCAGTTCTGACCCAGACCGGCCTTCCGCCCGGCCGTTTGCAGATCGAGTTGTCCGAATGCCGACCATTCGGACCATCCGACATCGCTTTCCGTGAACTCTCCCGTGTTCGCGCATTGGGCGTGCGCCTCGCCATTGACGATTTCGGGGCAGGTTATTCTTCGCTGGAACGCCTGCGGACTTATCCGCTGGACCAGATCAAACTCGATCGGGCTTTTGTCCAGTATTTGGGCGAAGACATCCGCGCCGACGAAGTAATGTACGCCATTCTGTCGCTGGCACGATCTCTGAACATCACCTGCTGCGCAAAAGGTGTGGAAACCGAGCATCAGATGGCCCTTCTGGACGCCAATGGCTGCGAGGAAGTTCAAGGCTACCTTCTGGGCGCACCGGTCCGTGACAGTCACACCCCGCATCCTGCCCTGACATAAAAAAAGCCGCCTTCCTTTTCATGGAAGGCGGCCTTTTCAGATCAGCGGTCTAAATGGGTCAGAACTTCACGGACAGCTTGAGCGATCCATAGTTGAACAGGCCGGCCTTCTGAGTCTGGAACTGGGCTGTCTGCCAGTTCTGACTGTAAGACAGGCGCACACCATGCCACATCACCGCAACACCGGCATGAACCTCACCCACATCCCATATCTTGTTCACATGCGGCGCATTCGGGCGGACCGTGCTGCCCTGAAGCGTCACGTCATATCCCACGGCCTGACCTTCAACACCGCCATAGAAATACCAGGCGAAAGGACGAGTCGCGCGGAATGCATCCGTTCCGTCCAGCCCCGGTCCGATTGTCGCGTTGCCAAAATCGCTGTCGAGACCCTGACCAATACGGAACGTCGTCGCCACATCGGCATAGGTCCGGTAATCACCAGCAGCACCCGAGATCGCGGGCAGCACATCCGCGTGAATGCCATAGACATTCAGGACCGGCAGACGCCAAATCCGTCCCGCCTGAACCTGAAAGATCGGCTGATTCGCAAGCTGATGGCCCCAGCCCGTGCTCGGGGTGTCGCTGATAGCCTTGTGAAACCCGTTCTGGACCTGACGCCCGAGTCCTGCCGGGCCAAGCATGCCGAACTGGATTCCCGTAACAGTCCGGGAAAGATCGGTATCGTTGATGAGGTTGACCGTTCCGAGCAGCAGGCCCGCATAAGGACGATCACCCTGAGGCGGATTGTCGGCCTGCGTATCGCGGGGCGTATCAATGATCTGCTGTAAACCGATACTGATGCGCTGAACGCCTTCTCCCATCAGGATGCGGTTCAGCTTGGCAATCGGGCGCGGCAGATTATCGGTTCCGGACGTCCAGTTGATGCGCAGACCGGACGTATAATACTGATCCGACGTGCCTTTCAGCGTGGAGATTGCATCATTTTCACCCTGAATGGTCCATGTTCCATACGGGTCCTGCAACGGTGTTGCCATAGCAGAGGAAGACAGCGCCAGCACGGCAGTGGCTCCAATGGAAAAAGTCAGTCTGCTTCGCATGGGCACCTCTGTTACGTGCGGGATCCGGGACCGCAAAGTACTGGAAAACGTGTGTATGTCATTTCCACGACCGAAATCAAAGTGTCGACCGGACACTTCACAATCTTAAAATCAGCGCGAGTTATGTTTCAGCCTGACATTCCCTGTGGCAGAGAAGGAAAAAACCGTGCTACAGCTTATTGCAGGAGAAAAGCAGCATCGTTTTTTTCCAAATTTTTGAAATTACGTCACGACAGGGTCCGCCCTATCATGGCACCCCAGTCTCGGGATTAGACCGTTGAGAAACAACAGAACCGACCGCAGCAGCTTCAACTCACCTCGCCGCGGCGGGTTTGACGACACATACTCGTCCCAGCCGTCCTATGGCGACCGTGGTGGCTTTGGTGGTGGAAATGGTGGCGGTGGCGGCTACGGCGCACCCCGTCGCAGCAACAGCTTCGTCGCAGCTTCCGGCCCGGAAATCAGCTCCCGCGTGAAGTGGTTCAACACCGAAAAGGGTTTCGGTTTCGTTGAACTGTCCGATGGTTCGGGCGACATCTTCCTGCATGCCAACGCTCTCACCAATGCCGGTGTCAGCGCCGTGAACCCGGGTGCAACCGTCGTGGTCCGCATCGGCCAGGGCCCGAAGGGTCGTCAGGTCGCTGAAGTTCTCTCGGTTGACGAGAGCACGGCAGAAGCACCGCGCCCGCGCGCTGCTTTCGGCGATCAGCCCCGTTTCGGTGGCTCGGCTCGTCCGGGCCGTCCGGCTCCGGACCTGTCCCGCGCTGAAGATATGCGTGGCACGGTCAAGTGGTACAACGCCACGAAGGGCTTCGGCTTCATCACGCCGGAATCCGGTGGCAAGGACATTTTCGTCCATGCTTCCGCTCTCGAGCGCTCCGGCCTGCCGACGCTTGACGAAGGCCAGACGATCAACGTCAAGGTTGTTCAGGGCCAGAAGGGTCCGGAAGCTGCTGAAATCAGCGCTGACTGAATGACCCGGACTTCGGTCTGAGTAAAAAAACCGCTGCCAGCTTCTGCTGCAGCGGTTTTTTTTGTGCCCAAAATTGCGGGCGCTGTCTCAGGCCATAAAAAAGGCCGGATCTGATCCGGCCTTTGCGGGGTTCTTACCCGTAATCCTTACCACTACTGCGGACCAGCCTAGCCTTGTCCCGCTTCCAGTCCCGCTCGGCAATGGCGTGCCGTTTGTCTTCCTTGCGACGTCCCTGACCCAAACCCAGCGTCACTTTCGCCATTCCACGGTCATTAAAGTGAATATCAAGCGGCACCAAACTGGCACCCGCGCGACTGACCGAATCCAGAAAATGCACGATCTGCTTGCGATGCATCAGGAGTTTGCGTGGCGCCCGTGGCTCGAAACGCGAGAGCACACCGCCCTGATATTCCGGAATATAGGAATTGAAGAGCCAGATTTCGCCGTCACGTTCAGCCGCGTAGGCCTCCGTGATGGTCGCGCGTCCAAGACGAAGGCTTTTAACTTCCGGCCCCTTTAGAACAATCCCGGCTTCGGTCGTCTCCAGAATCGTGTAGTCAAACCGACCTTTGCGATTCTGGGCGGCAATGCCGTGAGAAATCATGCCGCTCTTGGTTTTCTTTCCCGCCATACCTGCACTCAGTCCAGAAGCTCAAGAGCACGCAGGGCTTCATCAACAGCCAGACGAGTCGCTTCCTGAGGCTCGACCAGCGGCAAACGCAGGGTTGCACCACACAGACCAAGCCGCGACATCGCGTATTTGACCGGCCCCGGATTGCTTTCCATGAACATCGCGTCATGCAGGGGGGTCAGATGGTCCTGAATGGCGATCGCATCTTCAATCCGCCCTTCCTGCCAGGCCAGATGCATGTCCGCGCACAGATGCGGCACAACATTCGACGTCACGCCGATACATCCGTCGCCTCCCGCAGCGAGGAACGACAGAACAGTATTGTCGTCACCAGAAAGCTGGTTGAAGGACTTGTCCACTGCCCGACGTACCGAGATCGGCCGTGCCATATTGGCCGTAGCGTCCTTTGTTCCGACGATATTGGGATGTTCTCCCAGACGCGCCATGGTCGCCACCGAAATGTCGACAACAGACCGGCCCGGAATGCAGTACAGGAAAATCGGCAGGGGCGTTGCATCTGCAATCGTCATGAAGTGGCGATACAGCCCTTCCTGCGACGGCTTGTTATAATATGGCACTACAACCAGCAGACTGTCCGCACCGACAGAATGAGCGTGTTTCGCCATCAGGACGGCTTCAGACGTGCTGTTTGAGCCAGCACCTGCCATGACGCGGACCCGACCATTCGCCGTCTCGACACAGTGCGCGACAACACGGCTATGTTCTTCGTGCGAAAGTGTGGGGCTTTCACCCGTCGTTCCGGCGGGGATCAGTGCCGTTGTACCAGCGTCGATCTGGCGTTCGATCAGCTTGGCCGAGACGTCGAAATCAATCCGCCCGTCCGTATGCATCGGGGTCACCAGAGCCGTCAGCGATCCCTGATACATGCTCGTGTCAGCCATTGTTCCGTCTTCTGTCATGGGTTCCTGTCCTGCCGTCACGCGGCGTGCCGTGAGAGGCTGCTTGGGTAAACACCCAGAATTCTGAGATCATCGCTGACCTGCTCCAGTTCTGCGAGCGCACTGGCCAGTGCCGCCTGTTCGGGATGTCCCTCGACATCCATCAGGAACTGCGTCGCCGTGAACGAGCCGTCCAGCATGTAACTTTCGATCCGCGTCATGTTGATACCATGCCGGGAAAATCCACCCAATGCCGCATAGAGCGCACCCGGACAGTTTCCGACCCGCATCAGGAGCGTCGTCAGAACATCTGTGCGTTCGGGTGAAGGAATGCAAGGCTTACGGGAGACACGATAAAAGCGCGTCGTGTTGTGAGAGGCGTCTTCCACATTGCTGCGTAGCACCGTCAGTCCGTTCAGATCGGCCGCAAGGGAGGAGGCAATGGCCGCGTCTTCTTTTCGTCCCCACTGCGCGACCATTTCAGCCGCGCCCGCCGTGTCGAACTGTACCACTGGCTCCACGCCAAGCTCGCTGACCAGCTTGCGAACCTGCCCCAGAGCAACCGGATGCGTGTGAATACGCCGGATATCTTCGATCGTCGCTCCCGGCACACCCAAAAGGCAATGCTCCACGCGCTGGAAATATTCCCCGACGATATGAAGCCCGGCGTCAGGCAGCAGCGAATGAATGTCCGGCACGCGCCCGGCGAGCGTGTTTTCGCAGGCCAACAGCGCCTCATCGGCCCGACCATCATGCACGGCGTCGATCGCATCGGCGAAGGTCGGGCAAGGCAGGGTTGTCCAGCCGGGGCGCGCCTGACGGCAGGCCAGATCGGAATAGGCACCCGGACGGCCCTGAAATGCAATGACCGGCATCAGACCAACCCTCTCACATGCTCAAGATCAGCAGGCGTATCCACCCCTTGAGGGGCATGGTCAATCCTTGCACAGCCGATCGTCATACCAGCCTGTAGCGCACGAAGCTGTTCAAGACTTTCCCGACGCTCCAGAGCAGACGGCGCAAGAGCCACAAAACGCTCCAGCGCGGTCCGGCGCCAGGCATAAACGCCCACATGATGCCAATGCGGCCCGTCACCCCATGGAATGGGCAGACGCGAAAAATACAGTGCCCGCGTCACATCCGCCCCGTCAAAATCACACGCAATCTTGACGACCTGCGTAGCATCGCGCTCGGCATCGCTCGTCACAGGAGCGGCCAGTGTTCCGATATCGATCGCCGGATCTTCAAGCGGTTTCAGAACAGCGGTCAGGCTGGAAGGCGCAATCAGGGGCAGATCGCCCTGAAGATTGATGACCACATCATGAGCGCCATTGGGGTCCACGTCCGCCAAAGCGGCATGAACACGGTCGGACCCACTTGCCAGATCCGAGTCGGTCAGCACGCCCCGTACACCGGATATCCCTTTGACGGCCTCCAGAATTTCTTCGTCTCCCGCCGCCACGACCACGGGCCCGAGCTGTGCGGCCAGAGCCTGACGGGCGACCCGGACGATCATGGGAACGCCACCAATATCAGCGAGGGGCTTGCGCGGCAGACGGGTCGAAGCAAGTCTGGAGGGAATGACGATGATCGGATGCATGGCTCCTCTGATGCCGCCCGCCACCACGGGCGTCAATCGCATGCAGCGCTTACAGGACGGGAATAGACACAAATCATGACTGAAAACGTGCTGCAAAGTGCCATTGATGCCGCAACAGCCTGCGCGGATATCGCCCGCAAGACCGTCCTGCCCTATTTCCGGACGTCCCTGCGCGCCGATGCGAAATCCGATGACAGCCCTGTCACCATCGCGGATCGTCAGGCGGAACAGGCCATGCGCGACATTCTCACACAGCGCCTGCCGGAACATGCCATTCTCGGGGAAGAAAGCGGCATGAGCGGCGCGAACGGAGACTGGCTGTGGGTTCTCGATCCCATTGATGGTACCCGCGCCTTCCTGACCGGCCGCCCCACCTTCGGCACGCTCATTTCCCTTTTTCATAAAGGTCGTCCTGTACTCGGGCTGATCGACCAGCCCGTGACCGGGGAACGCTGGATCGGTGTTTCGGGACGGCCCACACAATTTCTGTCCGAGCGCCTACCCGGCACGATCGGCACCCGTCCCTGCTCCAAAGCCGCCGAAGCAGAGCTGTCCTGCACCGCACCGGAGATCATGACCGCCGATCATGCGCCGCGCTTTGCCAATCTGCAGAAACATACCCGCCGCACTTCTTGGGGCGGAGACTGCTACGCTTACGGCCTCCTTGCGCTTGGTCAGATCGACGTCATTGCGGAATGCACCATGAATCCATGGGACTGGGGTGCGCTCGTTCCGGTTGTGGAAGGTGCTGGAGGCCGCATTACGGACTGGCAGGGGCAGAGACTGACGCTCGAAAGCGACGGCACTGTCCTGGCCTGCGGAGACACAACCCTGCTTCCCGAACTCGTGCGCCATCTTTCCTGAAACCCGCTGATCGGCTAGGGAGGGGGCCCCCGGCGGACGTGGCGGCAGACATCAGCCGGGGCCGGTCTGGTCACGGCCAGATCTGGTGAACCAGTTTGAATTGAAACCGGAGCCTTCCGGTTCATGACCGGGACGGATTTATGGAAACGCAGTTCTCTCTCCCCAAGAACAAGATCCGCATTCTTCTTCTGGAAGGCATTCACGAAAGCGCCGCTTCCCATTTCGCCGCAGAAGGCTATGCAGAGGTCACGCGGGTCAAGGGCGCGCTTGAAGGCGATGCGCTGAAAGAGGCTCTTCAGGGCGTGCATATGGTCGGCATCCGCAGCCGGACCCAGCTCACGCGCGAAATCCTTGAAGCAGCAGACCGCCTCATGGCCATCGGCTGCTTCTGCATCGGCACCAATCAGGTCGATCTGAATGCTGCCCGTATGCTCGGTATTCCCGTCTTCAACGCGCCCTTCAGCAACACCCGTTCCGTGGCCGAACTGGTCATGGGCGAGATCGTCATGCTGCTCCGTCGCATCCCGTCGCGCTCGGAAGCCTGCCATAAGGGCGGCTGGGATAAATCCGCCACCAACGCTTGGGAAGTCCGCGGCAAGACGCTCGGTATCGTCGGCTACGGCTCCATCGGATCGCAGCTTTCCGTCCTCGCCGAAGCTTTCGGCATGCGCGTTCTGTATTTCGACGTCATGCCCCGTCTGCCGCACGGCAATGCCATCGCCGTTCCGACCCTGCATGACCTGCTGGCCGAGTCCGACATCGTCAGCCTCCACGTCCCGCAGACGCCGGAGACCGATCTGCTGATCGGAGAGACGGAAATCCGGGCCATGAAGCCCAATTCCATCCTGCTCAACAACGCGCGCGGAAATGTCGTGGACCTCGACGCCCTCGCCGCGGCCCTCAAGGACGGCCATCTCATGGGCGCGGGTGTGGATGTGTTCCCCGTCGAGCCCAAGAAGGCCGGCGAAGAGTTCAAATCCCCCCTTCAGGGTCTGGAGAATGTCATTCTCACGCCGCATATCGGCGGTTCCACCATGGAAGCGCAGGAGCGCATCGGCGTTGAAGTGGCGCGTAAGCTGGTCGACTATTCCGACGTGGGCTCCACGATCGGGTCGGTCAACTTCCCCAGTGTCCAGCTTCCCGAACGCCCCCGTGGGACACGCTTCATGCATGTCCACGCCAATCGTCCCGGCATTATGCGACAGATCAACGATCTGTTCGCAGCCCAGAACTGCAACGTGACGGCGCAGTATCTCCAGACGGATGGTGAAGTGGGATATGTCGTCGTCGAAGCCGAGTCGGAAGGCCCGGACATGGACACGAAACTTCTCGACGGCCTCAAGGCGCTCGATGGCACACTCCGTGCTCGTCTGCTGTACCAGCGTTCCTGAAACCTTTTCCGTTAACCAACGGGAAATAATTTCGGGCTAGGATTTGTCTCATGACGAGTCCCAGCCCGCATTCACCTGCCCTCGCCCGCATCCAGAGCTTCGCCTTCTCGGGCATCGAAGCCGTCCCGGTTAAGGTCGAGGTTCAGGTGTCCAGCGGCCTTCCGGCGTTTCTCGTCGTAGGACTGGCGGACAAATCTGTCGGGGAAGCCCGCGAACGTGTCCGTGCTGCATTAACAGCCATGGGACTGGCGCTCCCGCCCAAACGCATTCTCGTCAATCTCGTCCCGGCCGATCTTCTCAAGGAAGGCGCGCATTTCGATCTGCCCATCGCACTTGGGTTGCTTTGCGCTATGGGCGTTCTGTCTTTTGAGGCTGTCTCGGCCTATGCCGCCGTTGGCGAACTCTCATTGGATGGGCGGATCAACCCCGTTGCTGGTGTTCTTTCGGCTGCCATCGGCGCCGTTGCGGACAAACTCGGCCTGATCTGCCCGATCGCGCAGGCTCTTGAAGCACGCTGGGGCAATGGGAGCACGGACGTTCTCGGTGCGCCGACGCTTGCCGCTCTCGTCTCCCATTTTCAGGGGCAACAGATTCTGTCTCCGGCACCGCTGCCAAGTGCACAGGTTCTTGAATACGGACCGGATCTTTCAGATGTCAAAGGCATGGCGCTCGGACGGCGCGCTCTGGAAATTGCCGCCGCAGGAGCACATTCCATGCTCATGAGCGGACCGCCCGGTGCCGGGAAATCCATGCTCGCCAGCCGTTTGCCCGGTATTCTTCCCAATCTGACACGTGAAGAAGCGCTTGAAACCAGCCGGATTCACAGTGTCTCCGGCATCCTACAGAATGGGAGACTGGTCGTCCGGCCGCCCTATCGCGCACCGCATCACAGCGCGAGCCTTCCCGCCATCGTCGGAGGCGGCGCGAAAGCCCGCCCCGGCGAGGTCAGTCTTGCCAATAACGGCGTCCTGTTTCTCGACGAGCTTCCGGAATTTTCACGCTCCTGTCTGGAGTCCCTGCGTCAGCCCATCGAAACTGGCAGCATTTCCATCGCCCGCGCGGCCCATCACACGACTTATCCCGCGCGTTTTCAATTCATCGCCGCCATGAACCCCTGTCGCTGCGGCTATCTGGGCGATCTCGAGCGAAGCTGCCGCAAGGCCCCGCGCTGTGGCGAGGATTACACGGCCAAGATTTCAGGCCCGATGCTCGACCGTATGGATCTCTGCGTCCAGATCGAGCCGCTCTCTCCGATCGACATCAGCCGAGCCTCGAAAGGCGAGAACAGCGCCACGGTTCGCGCCCGGGTTGAGGCCGCCCGCAAACGTCAGATTGCCCGTCAGGGCGTTCCGAACTCACAGGCGTCCCCGGACGACCTCGACATGGACGATGACGCCCGCTCTCTCGCCGAACAGGCTGCCGAAAAGCTGCGCCTGTCCAATCGCGGCATCACGCGCCTGATCCGCGTCTCTCGCACCATTGCCGATCTGGAAGGAACGCAGAGCATCCAGCGCCATCACGTCGCTGAAGCCCTGACGTTCCGCCGCCACTAAGGTTCAGAACTGAAGGCCATCCAGTCCACGCGCCAGATCGGTTTTCAGGTCCTCAACGTCTTCAAGCCCGATATGGAGGCGGAACGTTGCCGATGTCGGGCCGCCCTCACCCGTGACGCGCCGGATATGCCCGGTCGTCGGCAGGACGAGGCTTTCATAACCGCCCCACGATGCCCCGATCCCGAACAGGCTCAGCCCATCAATCATGCGCTCGGTCGCCTCAACGGAAATGCCCGGCTGAAGCTCCACCCCGAACAGTCCGCAGGCGCCCGTAAAGTCGCGTTTCCAGAACTCATGCCCCGGACAGTCTTCAAGCGCCGGATGCAAAACCCGCGCGACTTCTGGGCGCGTTTTGAGCCATTGAGCGATGTCCAGAGCCGAGCGCGCCTGATGCGCCAGCCGCACCCCCATCGTTCGCAGGCCGCGCAGCGTCAGCCAGCAGTCATCCGGCCCCGCGCACTGGCCGAGCTGGATCGCCGCATCGCGCAGCGTTTTCCAGTGTGCTTCGTCATTGACCGTGACCGATCCCATGATGACGTCCGAATGCCCGGCGGGATATTTCGTCAGGGCCTGAATCGACACGTCCACACCATGAACGAAGGGCTGAAACACACCGATCCCCCAGGTGTTGTCCAGCATGAGTAACGCCCCTGCCTCATGCGCCACTTCGGCCAACATCGGCACATCCTGCACCTCGAACGTATGGCTGCCCGGGCTTTCGGCAAACAGAACCTTCGTTTCAGGACGGATAAAGGCCTTGATTTCGGCGCGTGAGGCCATTGGCGGATAATAGGTTGTCACGACGCCCAGCCGTTGCAGCATTGTCCCTGCAAAACGTCGCGTGGGGCCATAAACCGAATCGGGTAGAAGCAGGTGATCGCCACAGCCGAGAAACGCCAGAAGCGGCATCGTACACGCCGCCAGACCTGAATTGACGACCTGCGTATGCGTCCCGCCTTCGATCAGGCTGAGCATTTTCTCAAGCTGGTGCTGGATCGGCGATCCCATCGCCCCATACACCGCCTTGTGCGCGTGGCTGCGTCCGTCTGTCCTGTTCATGGCTTCCAGCGTCGGGAACAGGACCGTTGAACCCCGGCTGACCGGCGCGTTTACGAACTCTCCCGTTTCGGGAAGATCATGCGAGCGTCCCTCCCGCACCAGCATGGATGCCATCCGGCCCCATCCCGCGCTCACCCGCTGCTCCAGATCACTCATGCTCATGCCTCTCCCGTCACAACCGGCGCGTCGGGATCGCTCCCCCATTCCGCCCAGGACCCATCATACAAAGCCGCGTCGTCATAACCTGCGATTGCCAGTGCCGCCACGATCGTTGCAGCCGTGAGGCCGGACCCACAGCTTGCAATAACGGAGTGTCCTTCGGCAGCTGCCAGAATCTCTTTAAGTTCAGACGGCGGCAGAAAACGGCCATTTCTGTCCACAAGGCGCGTCCAGTCCATGCTCTGCGCGCCCGGCATGTGACCACCCCGTACGCCCGGACGGGGCTCCGGCACCGTTGCGGCGAAGCGGCCCGCACTTCTTGCGTCCAGCACCAGTGCATCGGTCCGGTTCAGCGCGTGACGCACATCGCCCGTGCCAGCCAGAAGCTCGTAACGAGGACGGGAGCGAAAAATTGCCGGCTCGATTGCGGGTGGCGCACCGCTTTCAACCGGACCGCCCGCCTTCACCCATTCCTCAAGACCACCATCCAGAATCCGCGCATTCCGATCCCCAAAGAGCCGTGCAAGCCACCATCCACGACAGGCGCCCACGCTTCCGCGGCCGTCATAGAACACGATCGGCGTCTCCTCGTTCACGCCCAGTTCACCCATCAAGCGGGCAAAGCGTGCTGCACCCGGTACCGTATGAGGGAGCGGACTCTCCGGGTCGGCAAAGACGTCGATATCGAATCGTCGCGCATCCGGCAGGTGCTGCGCGACAAATGCGGAATCGGGATCGCCCTTCTGCCCTGGCAAAAGCACGCTGGCATCAAGGGGAATGAACCGGCCGACCTCGGAGATCAGGGTCGCGGAATCAACAAGTGGCGAGATCGTCATACCCACACCATAGGTCGAGGGATGCGTCCGGCGCCAGAGCGTGCCAATGTGTCGTTCAATGAACATGCAGCCCACACCGTCATGCAGTCCGTGTCCTTCGTCTCTTTCCAGAGAGGAGCGCATCCTCGCATGACGACCGAACGGATTATCCTTGGCCTGGTGCTGGCGGGAATCGCCTATGGATGCGGCATTATCCTGTGGCCGTTTCTCTCGGCCATTCTGTGGGCCGCAATTCTCGCCTTTACGACATGGCCGATCTATCGGCGTATGCGCCGCCATGTCCGCCCGGTTCTGGCAGCGCTCGCCATGATGGCCCTGAGCGCCTTGTTCATTCTGGTCCCGATGACAGTACTGACAAGCGCGGGCATCAACGACATTCCCGGCACGATCTCGGAAATCGACACCCTGATCCTGCATGTCACCAGCGCGAACCCGCCCCCCGAATGGATCAACCGCATCCCCATGGCAGGCCCGCATCTCGTGAATGCGTGGCATCATTTCAGCCATGATGTCGGTGCTTTTGCGACGGAAGTTCTGCGTCCTTATGCGGGGCAGATCGCGCATCTCACCCTGACAGTTCTGCTGCGGCTCGCAAGCGGCCTCGCCGAACTCGTCATGGCGCTGTTCGTCGCATTCTTCCTCTGGCTGAACGGCGATACGCTGGGCAATACCATTGCGGCCCTGATTGACCGTATCGCCGGTCCGCAGACCACACCAAGGCTCATCAACATCATTGGCCGCACCGTGCGCGGGACGGTCTATGGCATCCTCGGCACGGCGCTGATTCAGGGCGTGCTGACAGGAATTGGCCTGATGCTGGCAGGAGTGCCGTCTCCCGTTCTGCTGGCGGGCATCACCGCTTTCGTCGCGGTGTTCCCGATCGGCGCACCGCTGGTCTGGGTGCCAGCTGCCATCTGGCTGGGCATGACGCATCATGTCGGGCATGGGCTGTTTCTTGCGACTTATGGCGTTCTCATCATCTCCGGCGCCGATCACATCATCCGTCCCGCCTTCATCGCCCGCGGTGCCCAGCTTCCCTACTTGCTGACCGTCCTCGGCGTTCTGGGGGGCATCGTGACCTTTGGCGGCGTCGGTATCTTCCTCGGTCCCGTCCTGCTGGCGGTCGGCTATACCCTGACCAGCGAATTTGCCGCCGGTCCCCATCACCGCGGGCGTAACCCTCTCTATCTGTCGGAGCCTCCGAAATGACGGCATTTCCTCAATCCGGAGCCTCTTTCAAGATCCTGAGCTGGAACCTCTATCGCTGGGAAGGCGCCTCGCTTGAGGACGTTCTGACCGTCATCCGCGCGGAAAATCCGGACATCGTCGTGATGCAGGAAGCGCAGGAGGCCGTGGACGAACTCCCCGAAATCCTTGGCGGCTATTACGACCGGATTCCGCTTCCCGGCCGTCCACATGGCACGGCCTGCTGGAGCCGCCTGCCCTTCACCCGTCCGCCGTCATTCTGCCGCCTGCCGCGCGGTCTGCTGGTCAAACGTACGGCACAGCTTATTGATTTCGGCAGCTTTTCGCTCGCCAACGTCCATCTGTCTCACGGCCAACTGCTCAACCGGCGGCAGCTTCGCAGCATCAGCACCAATATGCGACACCGCGCTGTCATCATGGGCGATTTCAATCTGGTCGGCCCTGTCCTGCTTCCCGGATTTCTCGATGTCGGTCCGCAGGAAAAGACGCATCGGATGCTGAACCATCTTCCCCTACGGCTGGACCGATGCCTCGTGCGTGGGCTGGCGCGGATGGAAGCTCGCGCTCTGCCACGCTTCGGCTCGGATCATCGACCCATCTGCGTTACGCTCAGGCTGGGCGCCTGACACCTCTCAAAGATAGGGCAGCAGAAGCCTGACGGCGTTATTGCGCATCCGGATCAGGAACGTCTTGCTGTCCAGATCATGATGGGTCAGCCGGTTTCGGCGATGCGTTTCCATGAAAGTGGCCAGTTCTTTCGCCACGTCCCGGTCATAGATTTCCAGATTGATCTCGAAATTCAGTCGCAGGGAGCGCATGTCGATATTCGCACTTCCGACAAAGCTCCATTCATCATCCACGACCATCAGCTTGGAATGATTGAACGGTGGGTCCGCCATCCAGATGCGGCAGCCCGCATCCAGAAACTGCCGCAGATTGGCGTCCCGCGCGTGATCGATCAGGGCGTGATTGCTGCTTTTGGGCACGACAATATCAATCACCACGCCCCGAAGGGCCGCGAGAACAAGTTCTGTCGAGAAACGGTCATCCGTCAGGAAATAGGGCGTCATTACCCAGATATGGCTCCGCGCCAGTGAGAAAGCCTGCAACATCCCATATTCGATCTTTTCCAGATCCGTATCCGGGCCTGACGTGACGATCCGCATCGGCACATCACCCACCGGCTGCGGCTCAGGCAGATAACGCTCGCCTTGAAGTTCTTCGCCTGTGGTGAACGACCAGTCCCATGCGAACGCGACTGCAAGCTGATGCACGATCGGCCCTTGCAGACGGAAATGCGTATCCGCCACCGGCAGTTTCGTCCGCAGGCGGAGCATGTTCTCCTCGCCGATGTTCAGGCCGCCCATGAAGCCGATAGTGCCGTCCACTACGAGAATCTTGCGATGGTTGCGCAGGTTGATGAACGGCATGCGCCACGGCCAGACCGAGTGCATGAAGCGCGCGCAGGCCACACCCTCACGCCGAAGGCGACGTTCGATACCGCAGCGGAAATATCCGCTCCCGATCCCGTCCACCAGAACACGGACCTCCACGCCCCGCCGTTTGGCCGCCACCAGCGCCTCTGCGAAACGCTGGCCGACTTTGTCGTCACGGAAAATATAGGAGCACAGAATAATGGACGTCTTCGCCTGCCCAATCGCCTCCAGCATCACGGGATAGGCATTGTCCCCGTCATGCAGACAGGTGATGGAGTTGCCCCGCATCAGGGGTCGTTCCGTCAGACGCCCCAGCATTTTTGAAAGGGGCGCCAGAGTTCCGTCCACGGTCTGACGGTACTGCGCCAGCGGATCGCGCCCTTCCCACAGATGACGGTTGACCATTTTCTGCGCCCGGCGCCGGACGCGATTGATGCCGAACATCAGATACAGAACCGTACCCAGAAACGGCGCAATCCAGCAAACACCGATCCATCCCGTGCAGGACGCCGTGTTCCGCTTGTGAACGAGGGCATGAACAGTCACGAAAAGAGGAAGAACCCAGCGCAGGATCTGCACGAGAAAATGGAAAACGGTCCAGTGCAGCATAAATTTCCCTGTTATGGACGATCCGCGCGGATCATCTTTCGTCATCCTTTCGCAAAGATCGTGGATGCGCCATCCCCTCTCCTTGCGATAGGATCATCTTTCAGCCCGTCATCTGAAAAGGAGAGCGTTCCATGCAGCACCGCCCACAGCTCTTCTACACGACGGCTCCGGCTCCGTGCCCCTACCTGCCCGACCGGACAGAACGCAAGGTTCTGACCGAACTGGCTGGCCCCGATGCCGTTGCCTTACATAACCGTTTGTCACAGGCGGGGTTCCGCCGCAGCCATGCCATCGCCTATGCGCCCGTCTGTGTCGGCTGCCGCGCCTGCACGCCCATGCGCATTCCGGCTGCCACGTTCGTCCCGACCCGGACCCAGAAAAAAATCAGCATTCGCCATAGTGATCTTATCGTCAACATGGTGCCTCCGGTTCCCACGGACGAGCAGTTCCGCCTGTTTGAGATGTATCAGGCTGTCCGCCATCCCGACGGCGACATGGCCCATATGTGCTGGCGCGATTATGTGGAACTGATCGCCAACACGCCGGTCGAGACATTTCTGGCCGAGTTCCGTCGCCCCGATGGAACGCTTGTCTGTGTCAGCCTGATTGACCGTCTCTCGGATGGGCTGTCCGCCGTCTACACGTTCTATAATGTCAACGATCTGACGGCATCTTGGGGGACGTTTTCGATCCTGTGGCTGATCGAACAGACCGCCCGGATGGGGCTGGAGCACCTGTATCTGGGCTATTACGTCCCCGGCAGCCCAAAGATGGCGTATAAAGCCGCCTTCGGGCCTGCCGAAGTTTTTCGGGACGGGCATTGGAGCCTGCTGGCCGGGACACTCCCGGCCTAATTGCTTTTAGCCCTTACGCAGCATCCATTGCGGGGCCGCGCGGCCTACGGCTCCCCGGCGACCTTCAAGTGGTGTCAGATCGGCCGTTGCACGAACACGCTGTCCTTCCTGCCACAACAGCCCCTCGGACAGGGTCAGGGTCCGCATGTCGCGCAATGTGCTGTCGCCCAGTTTCTGGAACGCGACACCACCGCCACGGGTCATTTCCGGCACCTGTTCCAGCGGGAAAATCAGTGCCCGCTTGTTCTGCCCCAGCGTCAGGACATGCGTACCGCTCACCGGAATACAGGCAAAGACCTCATCCCCGTCCTTGACGTTGAAAACCTGCTTGCCCGTCCGCTTTTCCGCCACGAGCCCGGCTTCGGACACGATCATCCCACGCCCTGATGCAGAGGCGATCAGGCGACGTCCCTCGTCTGAAACCGGGAAAAGGGTCACAACCCGGTCTTCCTGCGGCACCTCCACCACAGTCCGGAACGGCTGGCCGAACCCGCGCCCGCGCGGCAGGTCAGCCGCCTTGATGGTATAGGCCTTGCCACTGCTGGAGATCAGGCACAGCCGGTCCGTGCTCTGACATTCCACCGACAGCCAGCCTTCATCGCCTTCCTTGAAGCGATGTCCCTGCGGATCAAGCCCGTGACCCTTCATGGCCCTGATCCATCCCTCGCGGGACAGCAGAACCGTCAGGGGCTCACGGTCGATTTCCAGTGCCGCCGAAATATCCACCGGCTCTGGCGCCGCCGCAATCAGCGTGCGCCGGTCCCCAAGCGGGCCGGAGCCGAACTTCTTGATGGTGCCATCCAGATCCTTACAGATCCGCGTCCAGCGCCGACGCTCCGAACCCAGCAGCGTTTCAAGCGCCTTCTGCTCGTCAGCAAGCTTGTCCCGCTCTCGCCGGATTTCCATTTCCTCAAGGCGTCGCAGAGAGCGCAGGCGCATGTTCAACACGGCTTCAGCCTGAATATCCGTCAGGCTGAACGTCTCCATCAGGCTAGCTTTGGGCTCGTCTTCCTCTCGGATGATGCGGATGACCTCATCCAAGTTCAGATAGACCGCAAGGAAACCCTCAAGAATTTCCAGTCGCCGCAGCACCGCTGCCAGACGATGATTCGACCGCCGCACCAGCACTTCGTGCACATGGTCCAGCCATGCCCGCAGAACCTCTTTCAGAGACAACACACCCGGAACGCGATCCCCGCCCAGAACATTCATGTTCAGACTGAAACGGTTCTCAAGCGCCGTATTGCGAAACAGCGTCTCCATCAGGACTTCAGGCTCGACGCCCTTGGTCTTGGGCTCCAGCACAAGGCGGATATCGGTCGTGCTCTCGTCCCGCACATCGCCCAGAAGCGGCAGTTTGCGCTGCTCCATCAGGTCCGCGATCTGCTCGATCAGGCGCGATTTCTGCACCTGATACGGAATCTCGGTGACGATAATCATCCAAGTGCCGAAACGACCTTGTTCGACTTCCCAGCGCGCACGGGTCCGGAAACTCCCGCGTCCTGTTTCGTAAGAACGAATGATGGAATCGCGTTCCTCCACCAGAATACCGCCCGTGGGGAAGTCCGGCCCCGGGATCAGATCCACCAGTTCGGCGATCGTCACATCCGGCTTTTCGATCAGAAGCTTCGCAGCCCGGCAGATTTCAGCGGCATTATGGGGCGGAATGCTCGTCGCCATGCCAACGGCAATGCCTGCCGCACCGTTGGCCAGCAGATTCGGGAACATTCCCGGAAGTACGATCGGTTCATGATCTTCGTTATCGTACGTCGCGCGGAAATCGACCGCATCATCCTGAATACCGTCCAAGAGCGCCTGCGCCACTTCCGTCAGGCGGCTTTCGGTATATCGCATGGCCGCCGCGCCATCGCCGTCGATGGAGCCGAAATTGCCCTGCCCCTCGACCAGCGGATATCGGACCGCGAAATCCTGCGCCAGACGCACCAGTGCCTCGTAAACGGACGCGTCGCCATGCGGATGGAATTTACCGATCACATCACCGACGACACGTGCACACTTTTTAAACCCTGATGTGGGATCAAGGCGCAACTGCTGCATCGCATAAAGGAGGCGGCGGTGGACCGGCTTCAGGCCATCACGCACGTCCGGAAGGGAACGCGACATGATTGTCGACATCGCATACGCAATATATCGCTCGCTCAGAGCCTCAGCGAGCTTGGTATCCTCGATATGACCAGCCAGATCCGTTCCCATAGCGCTCCCCTTTTTCGAGCAGGACTTAGACACTGGCGTGCCCTTCTGTCCAGCGCCCTCCTTGTCGGCACGGCCGCCTGTTCACCATACCGTCCGATCCAGAAAGCCGAGATGTCTCTCGCGCTGGCAGGCTTTACGGCACACCCGGCCGACACAACGGCACGTTGGGCCATGATGAACCTGCTGCCCCCCGACACATTGGCCTACCGCATGCAGAACGGGCAACCGATCCTGCTTTACGCTGATCCCATCGCATGTGGCTGCGTCTATATGGGCGACAAGAATGCCTACGCCGCCTACAGAGCCAGCCATCCGGTCGATCTTGCGCAGGAACAGCGCATGACCGCCGAGATCAATCAGCATCCCGGCTGGGACTGGTCCGTCTGGGCGAGTACGGCCGACGTGGACGTCGTCAGCGGCCTGCGTCCCGGCCCCAGTCACGTTTTCTACTGAACGGAGTCCACTGCATTGTCCGGGGGAGCGACCTGAAGCCGTTGGACATAATCAACCAGCCGCTCCCGCGCTGCCGGCAAAGGCTGGTGCCGCACACCAAACACCCAGCGCGACAGGAAATGTCCTGTCAGCGCAAGGCCGTTTTTCCAATCTTCAGGCGTCCCGTCATCTATTTCATTCATCATCAACGCGGGCAACGGCAACAGACGGTCCCGCCACTCTCCCGCGCCATTCTGACTCACGGCGTGGCCGGAACGAGGAGACACATACACCAGATCTTCCCGCGCGCCCGTCACAGCGCAGTCCGAAAGATCAAGCCCATAGCCCAGTCCGGCCAGAAGCTGGCTTTCCCAGCGCAGATAAGCCCCCATCGGGGCCGGATCCGGGGCCACACTGATCAGCGTCAGAAGTCGCACCAGCCGCATAAACAGTTCCGGATGCGCCTCACCCTGCGGCAGTGCTCCATCCACCAGAGCGCACGCACTGCTCATCATCTCAAGCTGGAGCGGCGCATCCAGAATACGCCCCGCTACGCACTGCACGGGCTCGGCTGTCAGTGTGCCAAGCTGGTCCGCCAGCCGCGCCCTCCAGCGCGCCATAACCAGATTGCCCGTCTGCCACAGGGATGCCTGCCGACGTGACGCCCCGCCCCGCACCATTCCGTGCGAAACGCCGTGTTCCTCGCTGAACAGATGGACCAGCGCACTGCCCTCGCCATAAGGCCGGACAGACAGAACCAGCGCTGCCGCTTCCCATTCCATCCCTGATCCCTCCGCACTGGCAAAAAACAAAAAAGCCCCCGCACGCAAGAGCGCACAAGGGCCTTTCTATAGAATTTCAGGTCCAATCTGAACCAGACAGACCTGGCTCAGATTGGAAACGGAAAAACCTTACTTGGTGCCAGCGGCAGCGGCGACTTCAGCAGCGAAGTCGCTCTCTTCCTTCTCGATGCCTTCACCGAGCTGGAAGCGCTCGAAACCAGCCAGCTTTGCGCCAGCCTTCTCGACAACCTTGGACACGCGGCTTTCGCCATCCAGAACCCACACCTGCTCCAGAAGAACGACTTCTTCATAGAACTTGCGGATACGACCTTCGACCATCTTCTCAATGATGGCTTCCGGCTTGCCGGACTCACGAGCCTGCTCGATCAGAACAGCACGCTCGCGCTCCAGGGACTCCGGATCGACGCTGGCAACATCCAGTGCAGCCGGACGGGTTGCTGCAACATGCATGCCAATCTGGCGACCCAGTGTCAGCAGCGCGTCGGACTCGGACGGAGCCTCAAGAGCCGCGAGAACGCCGATCTTGCCGATACCCGGACGCAGGGCGCTGTGGACGTAGCTGGCAACAACGCCAGAGTCGACCGACAGGACCTTGGCGCGACGAATGGCCATGTTCTCGCCAATCGTTGCGATCAAATGCGTCAGTTCGTCAGCAACCGTACGACCGGACGGAACCTTGGAAGCCTTGATGGTGTCGAGATTGTCACCGACTTCGAGCGCAACATGAGCAACCTGCTCGACGAATGCCTGGAAGGCTTCGTTACGACCCACAAAGTCCGTCTCGGCGTTGACTTCGACCATAGCGGCGCGGTTCTTGCCGGACACAACGCCGACCAGACCTTCAGCCGTCGTACGGCCGGACTTCTTCGCAGCCTGGGACAGACCCTTCGTGCGCAGCCAGTCGATGGCGGCGTCCATGTCGCCTGCAGCTTCCGTCAGGGCCTTTTTGCAATCCATCATGCCTGCGCCAGTGGCTTCGCGCAGTTCGCGAACCAGGGCTGCTGTGATTTCTGCCATTTATCTCATCCCTCAAAAAAGATCATGCGGCCGGACGAACTCGCCCGGCCGCATGCCATGTTTCAGTTGCCGTTTTCCATGACCGGACCCCGGCAGTCTGTTCAGCCTGCGGAAGCGGGAGCTTCTGCGCCTTCAGCAGCGGCAGCTTCCAGAACAGCCGTCTCAGCCGGCAGTTCTTCGGCAGCACCGATGTCCTGACCCGAAGCAGCCAGCTCAGCGGAAATACCGTCGAGAACCGCACCGGAAACCAGATCGCAATACAGGGTGATGGCGCGGATGGCGTCATCGTTGCCCGGGATCGGATAGGTCACGCCAGCAGGGTTGGAGTTGCTGTCCAGAACGCCGATGACCGGAATGCCAAGCTTCGTGGCTTCTTCGATCGCCAGCTTTTCCTTATTCGTGTCGATCACGAACAGCAGGTCGGGCAGGCCACCCATTTCCTTGATGCCGCCGAGGGAACGCTCGAGCTTCTCGCGGTCACGCGTGATGTCGAGAACTTCCTTCTTCGTCAGGCCAGCCGTGCCGCCAGCCAGCATTTCGTCGATCTGGCGCAGACGCTTGATGGAGCCCGTGATGGTCTTCCAGTTGGTCAGCATGCCGCCGAGCCAGCGGTGGTTGACGTAGTACTGGCCGCAACGCTGTGCAGCTTCAGCAACATGGTCAGCCGCAGCACGCTTGGTGCCAACGAACAGAACGCGGCCACCGTTGGCAACGGTGTCACGGACAACCTTCAGGGCGCGGTCCAGCATCGGAACCGTCTGCTGCAGGTCGATGATGTGAACCTGGTTGCGCACACCGAACAGGTACGGCGCCATGGCCGGGTTCCAGCGACGGGTGTGGTGACCGAAATGAACGCCGGCTTCGAGCAGCTGGCGCATGGTGAAATCAGGCATTGCCATGATTCAGAATTCCTTGCGTCTGGTTGAACCTCCGCATGGCAACGTCCCCTTAAAGGACACCAGAAAACCCGAGAGCCATGCGTGCGGATTGCTCCCGTCAGGACAGATCCCGACAAAGAACGGTCGCGATATGGCGGAAAATCCCTACGGACGCAAGCTCTGTCCGCAGGATTTCACACAATATCCACACACAGGATCAGACCTGCTGCGCCTTTTCCACGCCTCGGATCGTCCGCAGCCGCTCCGCCAGACGGGGGGTCACGCGATACAGTCCCGGAATGGAGATTTCCACGTCCTGCGTTTCCTCGACGGACGGCAGGAGCTTCACCCGACCAAATCCGCCCTGAACTTCTTCCAGAAGCGCCGTAAGTTCGGACAAAGCACTTTCCTGCTTCAGCCAGACCCGAATTTCCGACCGCTCTGCCGCCGCCGCGGCCTCAAGATCAATAACGCTCTGGGCCGTAATCCGCAGGGCATCTCCATCAATCTTGAGTTCGGCGTTCACCAGAATGGCCTGTCCGGCCACCAGCAGATCCCGGCAGGAAATCAGCGTTTCTGAGAAGAGCGTGACCTCGCATCCTCCGCCGCTATCAGACAGATTGACCCAGGCCATCTTCTTGCCAGTCCGGGTCGGCCGTTCTTTACGATCGACGACGCAACCTGCAATCTTGACGCGCGTAGTGCCTGTTTTTGCAGCATTTTCCAGAGCGTTCGATGGTGTGACCCCAAGCCTGCGCAACACGCTGCGATAAGCATCGAGCGGATGGGCACTCATGTGAAAGCCGATAGCCGATGCTTCAAGCGAAAGACGCTCGAAATCCGGCCAAGCACGCCCTTCGTTCAGGCGCAAGATTTCACGTTCCTGCCCAGCGCCGCCAAACAGACCGGTCTGACCTACTCTTTCTTCCTGAGCACGCGCCTGAGCCCGCCGCAGGAGAATGTCAGCACTGGCAAAAACAATGTGCCTCTCTTTAAGAAGACTGTCGAAAGCTCCTGCTTTTGCAAGACTTTCGATCTGGATCTTGTTCAGGCTCTTCGGATCACAGCGCTCTGAAAAATCCGTCAGATCCTGAAACGGACGGTCCCCGCGCGAATCAACAACGCTTTCCATCGCCACGGCTCCCACACGCTTGATCGCGGAAAGCGCATAGCGAATACCCTGCTGCCCATCCTCCATCATCTCGATGGAAAAATCTGCCATAGATTTATTGATATCAACGGGCAACACGGGAATCTTCATCCGGCGCGCCTCCTGACACAATGCTGCCAACTTGTCCGTTTTTTCCCGCGCCAGAGACATGCAGCCAGCAAGAAACGCCACAGGATGGTTCGCTTTCATCCAGGCCGTCTGATAGGACACCAGCGCGTAGGCTGCGGCATGTGACTTGTTAAAGCCGTAATCGGCAAAACGAGCCATAAGATCAAAGACTTCGACTGCTTTATCCTGTGGAATTCCGCGCGCCGTTGCACCTTCGGTAAAGATCGCGCGCTGCTTTTCCATTTCAGAGGCAATCTTTTTGCCCATCGCGCGCCGCAGCAGATCAGCGCCACCCAGACTGTAGCCAGCCATCTTCTGCGCGATCTGCATGACCTGTTCCTGATAGACCATGATGCCATAGGTCTCTTCAAGAATGTCGCGGATTTCCTCGTGCGGAGGCTCCCAGTGCTCGCCGTGTTTGCGTCGGCAGTAATCTGGAATATTGGCCATTGGTCCTGGACGATACAGCGACACGCCCGCAATCAGATCTTCGAGCCTGCTGGCCGCCATCTGCTTAAGCATATCCCGCATGCCGGCGCCTTCAAACTGGAACACACCGGCGGTATCGCCTTTGGCCAGCATTTCGAAGGTTTTGGCATCATCCAGCGGAATCCGTGAGAGATCGACTGTAATACCCTGTTCTTTAAGGAAATCCAGACCACGCTTGAGGATCGTAAGCGTGGTCAGGCCGAGGAAGTCGAACTTCACCAGACCGGCCTGCTCGACATACTTCATATTGTACTGCGTCACGAGCATGTCGCTCTTCGGGTCGCGATACAGGGGGACAAGTTCCACCAGTTCCCGATCACCAATCACCACACCCGCAGCATGGGTGGAGGCGTGACGGTACAGCCCTTCGAGCTGCAACGCGATTTCCATCAGGCGTTTGAGCGACTCATCACTGTCGCGCATTTCCTGAAGCCGTGGTTCTCCGTCAATCGCGTCCGAAAGCGATACAGGCTTGGCGGGGTTGTTCGGGATCAGTTCGGCAACCCGGTTGACCATGCCATAAGGCAGTCCCAACACACGGCCCACGTCCCGCACCGCTGCCTTGGCTTGGAGTTTTCCGAAGGTGATGATCTGCGCCACCCGGCTTCCGCCGTATTCCTCGCGCACATAACGGATCACCTCATCGCGACGATCCTGACAGAAATCGATATCGAAATCCGGCATGGACACACGCTCGGGGTTTAGAAACCTTTCGAACAGCAATCCAAACGGAATGGGATCAATATCCGTAATCGTCAGCGCATAGGCAACAAGTGACCCTGCGCCTGACCCACGTCCCGGGCCGACCGGAATGTCGTGCGCTTTCGCCCACTGAATAAAGTCGGCAACGATCAGGAAGTAGCCGGGAAAGCCCATCCCCGCGATAATATCGAGTTCAATCTGCAGACGTTCGGAGTAAAGCTTACGTTTTTCGTCATTCGCACTGACTGCTTCCAGACGCTTTTCCAGCCCTTCCCAAGCCATGGCTCGCAGAGTTTCTTCTTCCGTCGAGCCTTCCCGGACCTTCGGGCAGATTGGTAGAAGTGGCTTGCGCGTACAGGCCGCCACGGCGCATTTTTGTGCAATAATCAGCGTGTTATCGCAGGCCTCTGGCAGATCATGAAAAACAGCCCGCATTTCCGCCGGGGTTTTGAACCACGCCTGCGGAGAAACATGCCAGCGATCGTCCTCTGCAATGGTCCGTCCCTGCGCGATGCACAAAAGCGCATCATGGGCCTCGTGCATTTCAGGCTTGGGGAAGAAGCACTCATTGGTCGCCACCAGAGGAATGTTCATCTCGTCCGCCATCGGGATCAGAACACTCTCGACCTCCTGCTCCCCAGGCTCTCCAAGCCGGTTCAGCTCGACTGCGATATTTCCCCGGAAAGCCTCTTCCAGCCGTGTCAAAAGCGATTTTGCCTCAGACTTTTGCTCTTCCAGGATAAGCCTGTTGATCGGGCCGCGATTGCCGCCAGTCAGCAGAAACAGTCCTGCCGCGTGCTGGCAAAGAAATTCGACCGCAATGGAGGGATCGGCAGGATCTCCGTTCAGGAATCCTTCGGAAGACAGGATCTGAAGATTTGCGAGACCTTCTTCATTCCGCGCCAGAATAACGAGAGGTTCTGAAACAGCCCCTGGCTTGGTCGAACGGGGTGGAAGCGAAATCTGGCAGCCCACGATCGGCTGCACACCGCTGCTTCGACAGTAGAGCGAGAACTCAAGCGCTCCGAAGAGATTGCCGCTATCCGTAAGGGCCACGGCGGGCATGGCATTTTTAGCGGCCAGACTCACGAGGTCCGGAATCCGGATTGCGCCCTGGCTCAGGGAGTAGGCAGAGTGATTTCTGAGATGAACAAAATCGGCATGAGACATGCCGCAAGTCTATCAGGGACGGGCATCGGATGCAGGGGTTTTTGAACCCTGTCGCTCCGATTCAGCGCCCTACAGCGAAACCAGTTTCCCATCCCGCAGTGTCACGGTCCGGTCCATCCGTGAGGCCAGTTCGTCGTTATGCGTGGCGATCAGCGCCGCTGCGCCCTCTTCCCGCACAACGCGCAGAAGCTCTCCGAACACATGATCCGCCGTGCCGATATCCAGATTGCCCGTCGGTTCGTCTGCCAGAAGCAGTTTGGGCTGATTGGCCAGCGCACGCGCAATTGCGGTCCGCTGCTGCTCCCCCCCGGACAGACGACCGGGCAGAGATTCAAGGCGATGAGAGAGTCCAAAACGGCCGAGCAGATCCTTGGCGCGTGCGCGAGCTTGTTTCGGAGAAACGCCAGCAATGAGCTGCGGCAGCATGACGTTTTCGCAGGCCGTGAACTCACCCAGAAGATGATGAAACTGATACACAAACCCGATCTGATCCCGCCGGATCGCCGTGCGTAGTGTATCGCTCAATCCGCTTGCTGGGCGATCGGCCACGAAAACCGTCCCTTCGGACGGTGCTTCCAGAAGACCTGCAAGATGCAGAAGAGTGGATTTTCCGGTGCCGCTCGGTGCAACAAGAGCCACGATTTCGCCAGCCCGAAGCTCGAATTCGGCACCGCTCAGGATTTCAAGCGTCTCTTCGCCCGACCGGAAACGGCGTTTCAGTCCCTCAAGACGCAGGGCACTCGCCCCGACTGAACGGTCATTCATGACGCAGGGCCTCAATCGGATCGGTTCTGGCCGCGCGCCAGGATGGATAAAGCGTCGCCAGAAGCGAGAGCGCCAGAGACATTCCGATCACTTCCCACACCTGAGACCACACCAGTTTCGCTGGCAGACGCTCCAGAAAATAGACTTCCGGGTTGAACAGATTGGTTCCCGTCAGAGACTGAAGCCATTGACGGATCCGCTCAATGTTCAGCGCAAAAGCAATCCCCAGCGCGGATCCGGCTACGGTTCCGACAATTCCGACAGATGCGCCGCACATAAGGAAAATCCGCATGATCGCGCCCCGGCTCGCACCAAGCGTCCGCAGCACCGCGATATCCCGAGTCTTGTCTTTGACCATCATGATCAGCGACGAAATCACATTGAACGCCGCGACAAGAATGATGAGCGTCAGGATCAGGAACATGACGTTCTGCTCGACCGTCACCGCATCCAGAAAACCGTTGGCGCTCTGCGTCCAGTCCAGCACCCGCAGACGCGGATCTTCCAAACGCTCGGCAATCGCCTTGCGCGTTGGCTGGACGTTGGACGGGTCATCCGTCGAAACCTGAATGAGGGAAACCGCCGAAGACCCCAGCATCAGGAATTTCTGTGCGGCAGGAAGCGGCATCAGGACGATGCTGGAATTATAATCGTTCCAGTTGGCGTCGAAAATGGCAGCCACATGATAGGTTTTGACCCGTGGCATGGTGCCGAACGGCGTCGCCTGCCCGTCTGGCGACAAAAGCGTGATCGGAGAACCGATCGACAGCCCGGCCCGGTCGGCCATCGTCGTTCCGATCGCAACCGCGTCATCGCCCGTGAAATTGTTCAGACTTCCCGCAATGATACCGCTGCTCAGCGCCGTCCAGTCCCGAAGCGACTGCTGGGACACGCCCTGCATTTCTGCTCCGGACGAGAAACGCCCTGCCTCCACCAGCACGGTTCCCTGCGCCATGGGGATGACGGATTTTACACCCGGAACCTGCCGGATGGCGGCCACGTCGTTCTCATAAACTTCGATAGGGCGCCCGTAGCCATACACGGTCAGATCACCGTGCAGACCGAGGATGCGTCCCATCAAATCGGCCTTGAAACCGTTCATCACCGACATGACGATGATGAGAGTCGCCACTCCAAGCGCAATCCCGATCAGGGAGAAAATGGCGATGATCGAAGCGAAACGTTCGCCACGGCGGGCCCGGAGATACCGTCCCGCCACCATGCGCTCGAAGCGGCCGAACATCAGGCGGCTCCGATTTTGGCCAGAGCATCCTCGACCGACAGCTCAAACCGCTCGCCTGTAGCACGCTGCTTGAGCTCGACCTTGCCTTCCTTGGCGCCGCGCGGTCCGACGATGATCTGCCAAGGATGTCCCATCAGATCCGCATCGTTGAACTTCACGCCGGCACGCTCAGAGCGGTCGTCATAGAGGAAGTTCTCGGGATCGGTACCATAAATGCTGTCACAGATCGCATCGCAGGCCTCATCACCCTGACGCAGGTTCAGGATTGCAGCACGATATGGCGCGACCGATGCGGGCCAGATAATGCCGGCCTCGTCATGCGATGCCTCAATGATCGCACCGACCAGACGCGACACGCCAATGCCGTACGACCCCATCTGCGGATGGAACGACGCTCCATCAGAGCCGATCACTTCAATACCCATCGATTCCGTGTACTTCGTACCGAAATAGAAGATATGACCGACCTCGATCCCGCGGCCTTCGCGCTTACGCTCCTCCGGGATTTTGGCCCATTCGGCTTCGTCGTGCTTTTCGTCCGTTGCCGCATAATGATCGGTCACGGTTGAGAAGAATGTGGCGAGACTTTCGTGATCGTCACAATCGACCGGACGACCCAGCCAGTCCTGCTCTTCGAGTGCGGCATCGAAGAAGACGCCGCTTTCACCCGTCGGAGCAAGAACGAGGAATTCGTGGCTGAGATCACCACCGATCGGTCCCGTATCGGCGACCATCGGAACGGCCCGAACACCCAGACGCTGGAAGATACGCAGATAAGACAGCATCATCCGGCGATAGCTGGCGACGGCATCCTCGTATGTCGCATCGAAGGAATAGGCGTCCTTCATAAGGAACTCACGCCCGCGCATCACACCGAAACGAGGACGCACCTCGTCACGGAATTTCCACTGAATGTGATAGAGCGCCTTGGGCAGATCCTTGTAGGACTTCACGGATGCTCCGAAGATATCCGTGATCATTTCCTCATTCGTCGGCCCGTACAGCAGATCACGACCATGACGATCCTGAATCCGGAGCATTTCCGGGCCATAAGCGTCATAACGCCCCGAACGGCGCCACAGATCGGCGGACTGAAGCGTCGGCATCAGGACTTCCTGTGCGCCAATCGCGTCCTGCTCTTCACGGACGATCTGCTCGATATTGCGCAGAACCCGCAGACCTGCCGGCAGCCAGGCATAGATGCCCGAAGAGGTCTGGCGCACAAGGCCAGCCCGCAGCATCAGGCGATGAGACGCGATCTGCGCCTCGGCCGGAACTTCCTTCAGCGTCGGCTGAAAGGCTTTCGTCAAACGCATATGTTACTTCTCTCAGACGCGCAGCAGATGGACATCGACAAGCGGACGTTTCTGGAGCTTGCGCCCCAGAGCACGACGCAGGGCCGTTTTGGCCGCATCGCGGAAAGCGGCATCGTCCTGACGCAGTTCGTCCGGAATCTGGTCGATGGAGTCGGCAAACTCTTCCTGAATCCGGATGCTTTCAGGGTCATCGGATTCCAGCAGACCCGGCGCACTAATCTTGGGCTCACCAATGACATAACCTTCGTCATCGACGGCAAAACTCGCCAGAACGATGCCGTTGAACAGCATCTTGCGACGCGCTGCGAGGACACCGCCCGTCATCGGCAGCAGACGGCCGCCATCCAGTGCCAGACGGCCCGTCGGTGCCGTGTCGACAACCTTCACCTCACCCGGGGACAGATTCAGGATATCGCCGTCTTCCAACAGAATCGGCTCGGAACCCATTTCATGCGCCAGCGCAGCATGAGCCGTCAGGTGACGCCATTCGCCGTGGGTCGGAATGCTGTATTTTGGACGGACGATCCGATAGAGCGTGCGAATGTCTTCGCTGGTCGCATGGCCGGACGTGTGAACCTTGGCATCCTTGTCAGTCAGGACCGTCACACCACGGCGCGACAGATTGTCCTGCACAGCCATGACGGCCTGTTCGTTGCCCGGGATCATCCGCGAGCTGTAAATCACCGTATCGCCCTCGCCGAGGGCAATGTTCGGATGCGTGTCCGAAGCAATTCGGGACAAGGCCGAGCGCGGCTCGCCCTGACTGCCCGTGATAATCATCAGCAGGCTGTCATCATCCACGTCCCGGGCATCCTGCTCGGTCAGGAACGGGGGCAGGTCCTGAAAATAACCGCATTCACGTGCGGCCGTCTCAAGGTTACGCAGCGAGCGCCCGACGATCATGACCACACGCCCCGACGCCTGAGCTGCCTTGGCGATGCTCTCGACGCGCGCCACGTTACTGGCAAAGCAGGTCACGGCGATGCGGCCTTCCAGCCCCATGATCAGATCCGTCAGGCCCTTACGCACATCTGCTTCGGACTCGGACTTGCCCGGCTTGAGCACATTGGTGCTGTCGCCGACCATGGCCAGAACGCCTTCGTCGCCCAGCTTGCCGAACGTCTCAAGATCCGTCACCGGGCCAACCAGCGGGTTCTCGTCCAGCTTCCAGTCGCCGGTATGCACGATCAGGCCGTGCGGTGTCCGAAGTGCCACGGCCTGAGCCTCGGCGACGGAATGCGTGACGGACACAAACTGAAGATCGAACGGTCCAACTTCAAAACGCGAAGCCGGACGAATGACATGGATCTTCACCTGATTGTTCAGATGCGCTTCCTGCAATTTGCGCCGCAGAACAGCCGCCGCAAACGGCGTTGCATAAACCGGGCAGCGCAGATACGGCCACAGATGCGCCACGGCACCCAGATGGTCTTCATGCGCGTGCGTAATCACCAGACCGCACAGGTCCCGAGCGCGATCCGCGATGAAGGTCGGGTCCGGCATCAGCACTTCGGCTTCGGGTGTGTCGTTGCCCGAAAATCCGATGCCGCAATCGATGGCAAGCCAGGTGTCGCGACCATTCTTTGTCAGGCAGTAGAGATTGAAATTCATGCCGATCTCGCCCGTCCCGCCCAAGGGCAGGAAAGACAGACCGTCCGGTTTTTCCGTCATGATGGTTCCTTGCAGATACGATATAAAATTAAAACGTGAGTCATTGCCCAACGCCCTGCGGGCGCTCAGGGGAATAAGAAAGCGGCGGACCCGTGTTGCGGTCCGCCAGAAGGCGCAGGCCATCCAGCGTCAGATCGGGCGCCAGCACATCAAAAAGCGGCGTTCCCTCAGAGAACAGTGGAGCCAGACCGCCTGTTGCGATCACTGTTGGCTTTGCGTCCATTTCATCGGAAATACGACGGATCAGTCCCTCGACGAGGCCGACATAGCCCCAGAACAGACCGGAGCGCATCGCAACACTCGTATTGCGGCCAATCGCCGTGGAAGGACGGCCAATGCTCATGCGGGGCAATCGTGCGGCGGCCCGGTGTAGCGCGTCGATCGACAGGTTCACACCCGGAGCAATCGCCCCCCCACAGAACTGACCCGCCGTGTTGACCACATCGAATGTCGTCGCGGTACCGAAATCAACAACGATCAGGGGTGTGCCATAAAATTCACGGCCTGCCAGACCATTCAGACGCCGGTCCGCACCCAGTTCGTTCGGATTGTCCACAAGAACATCAATGCCCCAGTCCAGCCTTGCATTGGCGACAAGAGGCACGACATCCAGCCATTCACGACAGAAACGGCGCAGTTCATACAGCGCAACAGGAACCACGGTCCCGATAATGGCGCGACTGATCTTTGTCGCATCCAGACCGCGCCGGTCAAAAAGCGTCAGAAGCCAGGCAGCATATTCATCCGCCGTCCGTGCTTCGTTCGTCGAGATTCGCCATTGCCCGAGCCACGACTCTCCGTTGTGTACAGCGAACACGATGTTGGTGTTTCCAGCATCAATGACGAGAAGCACGTTGCGGTCCGGTCCTTCAGTCCAGCAGGATATCGCCGGTTACAACCGGAATGGTTTCACCGTTGGGAAGGGTGAGCAGCAGGCGTCCCTGCGCATCGAGCCCTGAAAACGAACCTGTAATATAGGTTTCACAACCCTGAACCGCAAGCCGCGACCCAACGGGGTGTGCGCGGGCCAGCCAGGCAGCCCGGATCGGTGCAAAGCCCTGCACCGCCAGAATGTTGGTCCAACGCTCGATCTGCGCGACCAGAATTTCGCCAAATGCCTTTGCGGATGGGGCAGCCGTTTTTTCGGAAAGCGCGGCGAGACGGCGACCGGGGATCTCGGGAGCCTGCGTCAGATTGGCGCCGATTCCCACGACAACCCACGGCCTGCCCTGTGGTCCGCCCGTCTCGATCAGGACACCAGCCATCTTCCGGCCATCCAACAGCAGATCATTGGGCCACTTCACCATGAAAGGCGTCGGCCCCACAGCGGCAGGACAGAAATGCGCGGCCGTCTCGTAAAGAGCCACTGCAGTGAGGAATGGAAGAGCTTCTATGAACGGCATAGGCTCAGCAGGCCGGAACAGGAGAGAGATCGCAAGGTTTCCCCCCGGATCAGTCCAAGTTCGTCCGCGCGTACCACGGCCTGATGTCTGGGAAAAAGCTTGAATAGCCAGATATTCGGGCTCGCCAGCCTCAGCTCTGATTTTGCACAGATCGGAAGTGGAGCCGAGCGTTTCATGGTATTCGAAACGCCAGTTCATGGCTGCATTGTATTCATAATGGTGGGCGATGACGGGATTGAACCGCCGACCCTCTCGGTGTAAACGAGACGCTCTACCGCTGAGCTAATCGCCCTCAGAATGTTTGTGAAGTCTATATACACGGTTCCGGATGGCGGTAAAGCCACCCGAAACCGTTTTGTGAGCTTTCTCAGCTCACGGCGTCCTTCAGACCCTTGCCCGGCTTGAAGCGGACAGAGGTGGATGCCGGAATGTCGATCTCTTCGCCCGTACGCGGGTTACGGCCCTTGGCGGCCTTACGCGTTGCGGTCACGAAGCTGCCGAAGCCGACGAGACGGACTTCCTGCTTCTTGGCAAGCGTCGCTTCGATCGTGCTGAACACCGCATCGACAACTTCGCTGGCCTTTGCCTTCGGAAGATCGGCAGCGTCTGCAACGGCGGCGATCAGTTCCTGCTTGTTGAGGGGCTTCTCCATGATGTGCCTTTCTGGTGTTAGAGCGCCTGAGCCGGGCTCAAATGAGTCCCTTCTGGCTCAGGCGCCTTGTTCGATCTGCGGCCGCACTATGAAGCGGATTTTTCCGGCGTCAACTGCCAGAATCGCAGAAGATCGTCCGTGTTAGTGGGGAAGTGCCTGTGGAGCCGCTTTATCCACCGTTATTTCACTGATGGGATCAACATTTTCATCCCATTCAATGGCTTCCGGCATACGAGTCAGCGCAATCTTAAGCACTTCGTCCACATGGCTCACGGGAATGATCTTGAGTGCGTGACGGACATTGTCCGGCACCTCCGCCAGATCCTTCTCGTTATCCTTGGGAATCAGGACCGTCTTGATCCCTGCCCGCAGGGCGGCCAGCAGCTTCTCCTTAAGCCCCCCGATCTCCAGAACCCTGCCCCTGAGGGTGATCTCACCCGTCATGGCCACATCCCTGCGGATGGGGATCTGCGTCATGATGCTCACCAGAGACGTCGCAAGCGCAATACCAGCGGACGGACCGTCCTTGGGCGTTGCCCCTTCTGGAAGATGGATATGGATATCCCTCTTCTCGAACAGAGGCGGCCGGATTCCGAATTCCTGAGCCCGCGAACGGACATAGGAGAGCGCAGCAGAAATACTTTCCTGCATAACTTCGCCAAGCTTGCCGGTCTGCTTGACGTTCCCCTTGCCGGGAACCATCACGCTTTCGATCGTCAGGATCTCGCCGCCAACCTGCGTCCAGGCCAGACCTGTCACGACGCCAACCATATCCTCCGTCTCGGTCTCACCATGACGGAAACGACGGACGCCAGCATATTTCTCGAGGTTTTTTGGCGTGATCTCGACATGCTTGACGCCGGTCGTGATGATTTCCTTAACCGTCTTGCGCGCCAGCTTGGCAAGTTCGCGCTCAAGGTTTCGCACACCTGCTTCCCGGGTATAGGCCCGGATAAGTTCGCGGATCGTATCATCCGTGACTGTCCACTCATCCGGCTTGAGATTATGTGCCTCAGCCTGCTTGCCCAGAAGATGACGGCGCGCAATCTGCACTTTCTCATCTTCTGTATAGCCAGAGAGGTTAATGATCTCCATGCGATCCAGCAGCGGCTGGGGCATGTTCAGACTGTTGGCCGTCGTGACAAACATCACATCCGACAAATCATAATCCACTTCAAGATAATGATCTGCAAACGTGGCGTTCTGTTCCGGATCCAGTACCTCAAGCAGCGCCGAAGACGGATCACCGCGCCAATCAGCACCCAGCTTGTCGATCTCATCGAGAAGAAACAGCGGATTGGACGTCCGGGCCTTCTTCATGCCCTGAATGATCTTGCCCGGCATGGAGCCGATATAGGTCCGCCGGTGGCCACGGATTTCGGATTCATCCCGAACGCCACCCAGTGACATACGGATGTAGTTCCGGCCGGTTGCTTTGGCGATGGAACGCGCCAGAGAGGTCTTGCCCACACCCGGAGGTCCGACAAGGCACAGGATCGGTCCTTTGAGCTTCTGCGAACGCGTCTGCACAGCCAGATATTCGAGAATACGTTCCTTGACCTTTTCCAGACCGTAATGCTCAGCTTCGAGCACGTCTTCGGCATGCTGGAACTCGCGCGTGATCTTCGAGCGCTTCTTCCAGGGAATGCCCAGCAGCCAGTCCAGATAGTTGCGGACCACCGTGCTCTCGGCCGACATCGGGCTCATGCCACGCAGCTTCTTCAGCTCGGCATGAGCCTTTTCCTTGGCCTCCCGGCTCAGGCGGGTCTTGTTGATCTTCTCTTCAAGCTCGGAGTTTTCGTCCTTGCCATCCTCGCCCTCGCCGAGTTCCTTCTGGATCGCCTTAAGCTGCTCGTTCAGGTAATATTCGCGCTGGGTCTTTTCCATCTGCCGCTTCACGCGGTTCCGGATGCGCTTCTCGACCTGAAGAACGCCAATTTCCGTTTCGATATGCGCGAACACCTGCTCGAGACGTCGTGCTGGAGACGCCGTTTCCAGAATGTCCTGTTTCTCGGAAATCTTGAGGTTCAGGTGGCTCGCAATCGTGTCGGCCAGCTTTGAAATACCCTCGATCTGGTTGATCGAGACCATGACCTCAGGCGGAATTTTCTTGTTGAGCTTGATATACTGCTCGAACTGCGAAACCGTTGAGCGGCTCAGCGCCTCGATTTCGCTTCCCGGAGCCGCATCCACGGCTTCCTCGGGAATTTCCTCGATTTCCGCTTCGAAATGTCCGTCCACATCGAACAAACGCGTGATATGCACACGACGCGTCCCCTCGACCAGAACCTTCACGGTCCCATCCGGCAGCTTCAGCAACTGCAGAATGGTCGAGACCGTACCATAACGGTAAATGTCATCGACCGAAGGATCGTCCAGAGAGACATCCTTCTGCGCTACAAGCAGGATCTGCTTGCTCTCACGCGTCACGGTTTCCAGCGCCTTCACCGACTTTTCACGCCCGACAAAGAGCGGCACAATCATGTGGGGAAAGACCACGATATTGCGCAATGGCAGAACGGCCATCACATCGTGACGCACAGGCTCCTCAACGGCTTCCACAACAGCGGGTGCGGCAGCCTTGCGAGGCTTGCGAACGGCTTTCTTGGGCGCCGTTACGGGTGTTTCGGCAACAACCACGTCATCCGTTTTTTTTGTCCGGCGACGGGTCTTCGGCTTGGTATCGTCAGTCATTCACTTGATCTCCAGAGGGACGATCTTGCGATACCAACCTGCTTTGCAGCGTCGGTATCGCATCTCTTTCATGCCTGTGAGGCATGAATTGGGACAACCTCAGTCAGTTATGTCGAAACCCGAAGGCTCCGGCACAAGAGCCGAAACCATTTTTACGCAGACTGTTCGGCGGGCTCGGACTTACCTTTCCCATAAACATACACGGGCTGAGCCTTGCTTTCAGCCACTTCGCGGTTGATGACGACTTCCTCCACCCCTTCAAGGCCGGGAAGATCGAACATCGTGCCAAGCAGGATGTTTTCCAGAATCGAGCGTAGTCCACGCGCACCGGTTTTACGCTCAATGGCACGCTTGGCGATGGCTGCCAGTGCGTCATCCGTGAAGGTCAGCTTGACGCCTTCCATTTCGAACAGACGACCGTACTGCTTCACCAGAGCGTTCTTAGGCTTGCTCAGGATCTGGATCAGCGCGGCTTCATCCAGATCATTTAACGCAGCAATGACCGGCAGACGGCCGATAAATTCGGGGATAAGGCCGAATTTCAGCAGATCTTCCGGCTCGACGCTCTGAAGGATGGCTCCCAGACGCCGTTCGTCCTCGGAACGCACATCCGCGCCGAACCCGATCCCCGAACCCTTGCCGCGGGCCGAGATGATCTTGTCCAGACCGGAGAACGCTCCACCGCAGATGAAGAGCATATTGGTCGTATCGACCTGCAGGAACTCCTGCTGCGGATGCTTGCGACCACCCTGCGGCGGCACGGAAGCGACTGTGCCTTCCATGAGCTTCAGAAGCGCCTGCTGCACGCCCTCGCCCGACACGTCACGCGTGATGGAAGGATTGTCGGACTTGCGGGAAATCTTGTCGATTTCGTCGATATAGACGATGCCACGCTGCGCCCTGTCCACATTGTAATCGGCGGACTGGAGCAGTTTGAGAATGATGTTTTCCACGTCCTCGCCGACGTAACCGGCTTCGGTCAGGGTCGTGGCGTCGGCCATCGTGAAAGGAACGTCGAGAATACGGGCCAGAGTCTGGGCGAGCAGGGTCTTGCCCGAACCCGTCGGACCAATCAGCAGGATATTCGACTTGGCAATCTCGACATCGGTGCTCTTCGCGGCGTGGGCGAGGCGCTTGTAGTGGTTGTGAACAGCCACAGAGAGCGCGCGCTTGGCCTCGAACTGTCCGATCACATAATCGTCAAGAACCTTGCAGATTTCCTTGGGCGTCGGAACGCCGTCACGCGACTTCACGAGATGGGTCTTGTGCTCTTCACGGATGATATCCATGCACAGCTCGACACATTCATCGCAGATGAAGACCGTGGGACCCGCGATCAGCTTACGGACTTCGTGCTGGGATTTCCCACAGAACGAGCAATACAGGGTGTTCTTGGAATCGCCGGATTTGTTGCTCACTGCTGCTTCCTTTCCCTTACGCACGACATGGCCGCATTCACGCAGCAGACATGCGAAAGAACTTTAACTTTAGGCCGAGGTCAAAGCCTTCGGCAACCCCGGAGCCTGAAAGCCCCAAGACACGAAAAGCGGCACATCGGAATGCCGCTTTTCAGTTCCAAGAGGAGAACTGCTCCCCGTACTGGAAACGCCTTAACTCGGGTCTGCTGTCGTCTCATGCGGATTACGCTCAACGACCTTATCGATCAGGCCGAATTCGCGAGCTTCATGCGCCGAGAGGTAGCTATCACGTTCGAGCTTCTGTTCGATCTGTTCCAGCGTCTGACCGGTATGCTCGCGATAAATCTCATTCAGCCGCTGACGGATGATGAGAATTTCGCGGGCCTGAATCTCGATGTCCGAAGCCTGTCCCTGCGCACCGCCGGACGGCTGATGAACCATCACGCGCGCATTCGGAAGGGCGTAACGATGCCCCTTCTCACCACCTGCAAGCAGCAGCGACCCCATGGATGCGGCCTGGCCGATGCAGACCGTGCTAACCGGGCAGCGGATGTACTGCATGGTGTCATAGATCGCGAGACCGGCGGAAACGACGCCGCCCGGGCTGTTGATATAAAACGAGATTTCCTTGGTAGGATTGACGCTCTCAAGATAGAGAAGCTGCGCGCAGATCAGGGAGGAGACCTGATCGTAAACGGGTCCGGTCAGGAAAATGATGCGCTCCTGAAGGAGACGCGAAAAGATGTCAAAAGCGCGCTCTCCGCGGGCAGTCTGCTCGACCACCATCGGCACCAGAGAGTTGCTCAACACCTCGAGGGGATCACGATCCCGAATGGCCATGCTGTCTGTTCCTCAATGCCCGATGGGCTTTCTTCTACTCCCTAACATGGACCCGACATGGCGTTCCGTCAAAGGGAGCAGGCAGGAAAAAACGGGCACCCCGAAGAGTGCCCGCTGGTTCCCACGCCGAAAGATCAGAGTTCGGCGGGCGGGATTTCTGCCAGTTCTTCCGGCGTCACGTCCTTGTCGGTGACGTCGGCCAGCTCGATCAGGTAATCGACGACCTTGTTTTCCAGAATCGGGCCACGGAGCCCTTCAACGGCCTGTGGGTTCTTGGAGAAGAACTCGAAAACCATCTGTTCCTGACCCGGATAACGCTGGGCTTCCTGCTGCATCGCACCCAGAAGCTCTTCACGGGAAACCTGGATTTCCTGCTTGCGGCCGATTTCAGCCAGCAGCAGACCCAGCTTCACGCGACGCTCGGCAATACGACGGTAGTCGGCCTTGAGGGTCTCTTCGTCCTTACCAGCATCTTCTTCGTCCAGACGACCGGCCTTGCGGTCTTCCTCGACGCGGGCCCAGATCTGGTTGAACTCGGCGTCAACCATGCTGGACGGCGCTTCGAAGTCCGTCTTCTCGGACAGGGCATCCAGAAGATCGCGCTTGATGCGCAGACGCGAGAGCTGCTGGTATTCGCCTTCAGCCTGCTCGGTGATGATCTTGCGGATCTGTTCGAGGTTCTCGAAACCGATCGTCTTGGCAAGCTCGTCGTCGATGGCCGGATCAACGGCCTTCTTCAGGGACTTCGCCTTGATGTCGAAGGTCACGGCCTTGCCGGCCAGTTCTTCGGCCTGATAGTCGGCGGGGAACGTCACGTTGATGACGCGCTCTTCGCCAGCCTTCATGCCTTCCATCTGCTCGGCGAAGCCGGGGATGAAGCCTTCGCCGCCGATTTCAACGTTCACGTCGTCAGCCGTGCCACCGTCGAACGGCGTCCCGTCCAGCTTGCCCACAAAGTCAACGCAGACGACATCGCCCTGAGCGGCTGCGCGGTCTTCTTCGATCGTCTCGAACTTGCGGCTGCGACGGGCAACGTCGTTCAGGGCCTTCTCAACGGTCTCTTCGCTGACCTTGGCGCCAAGGCGCGTCAGCTTCAGGCCGGACAGGTCGGGAACTTCGATTTCCGGGAGAACTTCGGTCTCAACCTTGAATTCGAGATCCTTGCCGTCTTCGATGGCGGAAACCACTTCGACCTTCGGCTGCATCGCCGGGCGGACGTTCTGCTCTGCGAACAGCTTGGTCGTGGCGTCGTTGACAACTTCTTCCAGCAGTTCCGCATTCACGGAATCGCTGTAACGCTGCTTGACGAGGGATGCCGGCACCTTGCCCGGACGGAAACCAGGCAGCTTGATCGTCTTGGCGACTTCAGCGAGTCGTGCATCGCGACGGGCCTGCAGGTCAGCAGACGGGACAACGACGGTGAAGGCGCGCTTAAGTCCTTCGTTGAGCGTGGGCGTAACCTGCATGAGCCAGGCGATCCTCTCGGTCGGTAGGTTGATCAAATCTCTTTCTCGGGAAGCCGGGTTGGTGCGGGCGGAGGGACTTGAACCCCCACGACTTGCGCCACCAGAACCTAAATCTGGCGTGTCTACCAATTTCACCACGCCCGCAGCGCTCGGCTTCCTGGCTCGTGTTACCGAACCTCGGAAGCGCGGCCTTTAGCGCATGAAACGCGACTTCACAACAGGGAGCGGACCGCCTTTTTGCGCCCGGCCTCCTGCGCAAGGCGTGTGGCGATGGCACGGGCCGCACCAAGAGGCTGGTCAAGATCTTCTGCCACAGGCCAGCCGCCATGGGCTTTCCCGGCCTCAATTCCGGCTTCCCCATGCAGCCAGACGCCTGCACAACAGCCTTCCCAGACGTCCATTCCCGCAGCGAGCAATGCAGCGATCACACCCGTCAGCGTATCTCCCGACCCTGCGGTCGCAAGAGCGGAAGACGCATGATTATTGATGGCGACCCGTCCGTCAGGAGCCGCGATAATGGTATCCGGCCCTTTCATGACAACGACGGCATTGAGACGTTTTGCTGCCATGCGCGCCGCATCGAGGCGACTTTCTTCGACAGGCCCGAACAGTTTGCGAAACTCGCCGATATGAGGCGTAATGGCCGCAACACCTTCCAGACGGGACAGATCCTGAGCGCCCCAAGCCAGCGCCCCGGCATCGGCGATCACCGTACGACCGGCCTCCAGAAGTTGCGGCAAGCTTGCTGCCACTTCATTTTCGGTCAGGCCGGGCCCGCAAATCCACACTTTACGCCGAACGTCTTCCAGTAGTTCGGCAAGCGGCTCGGCGTCCACAACCAGACCGGGGTCACCGAGTCGGTAGGCTGGCGCGCCCTCGCCCGCCGCAATCCTGACCAACCCCGCGCCGCTTCGTCGGGCCGCTGCCGCTGCAAGACGGGTCGCGCCCGGCATCTGGGCCCCACCACACAGACTGACGACCCCGCGACGATATTTGTAATCGCCCTCACCCGAGACGGGCAGGCTCCACAAACCAGGCTCGTTATGCTGCACGGTCGGTTCAATTCCCTCCCAGGCAAGCTCAGGCATCCCGATATCGGCGCAGATCACCTCACCACACAGACCAGCGCCCGGTTGCAGGACGTGACCGGGACGCGGGCGTACAAAGGTCACGGTGAGGAGGCAGTCGCGCGCCCGACCCAGAATTTCACCCGACGCCCCCGAAACGCCGCTGGGCACATCAACCGCCACGACCTGACGAGCGGCGGCCAGTACGGAAGCGATCTCGTCCGAAACCGGTCGTTTCAGTCCGGAACCGAAGACCGCATCCACCACCAGATCCGCCCGCTCCATTTCTTCAACCGAAAATGAAACCGTAAGGCCCGTCCATCGCGCAGCCATTTCCGCCGCCGGTGTTCCTGCCTTGGGGCTGGAGAGCACAGCCACACGGACCGGCCAGCCCTGACGCGCAAGATGACGCGCAACGACATAACCATCGCCGCCATTATTGCCCGGCCCGCAAGCGACGGTGACACGACAGGGCGAAAAGCGGTTCTGGATCACGCGGGCAACAGCCCATCCGGCATTTTCCATCAGAAGCGTAGAAGGCAAAATGGTGGCCGCCGCCCGATCCATCCGGTCACTTTCGTCTGGAAGAAGCAGTGCAAAAGGGTGTCGGGACATATCGGGACAATCTCCTAGCGAACTCGGAACGCAAAGACCGAACCACATTTTGCGCCGCGCGGTTTACGATGACACTTTTGCAATCACTCTGGCGCAGAGAGGGCTGCGTCGGGTATTCAGGGGAAACGTATTTCGGGAATAATCTTTCCCTCTCTTTCAATTTTCAACCCTGACGAGAATCAATGACAGGATCGATTATCTGGAGCCTCGTGCTCGCAATTCACGTGCTGTGCATGACTTACTGGGTTGGCGGGTCGATCTATTCGACGCTGGTTGTCCGTTCCACGGTCGGACTGCTTGATCCCGGACCGCGCAATTCAGTTCTGCTTCAGGGCTATACACGCTTTTTCCGAGGGCTTTATCAGGTGGTACCCTTTTCCCTGCTGAGCGGCTGGGGACTGATTTTTCATGAAGGCGGCTTTGGCGCCGTGGCCTGGCCCGTCAATGCAATGCAGCTTCTGGGGCTGGTCATGGCAGTGGTGTTCATCCTGACCGTTCAGGGGCCATTCCGTCGGGCACGCCGGGCCATGCGCCCCCAGCAGGCCCTGTTCGACACGCTGCGCAGCCGCACCGCGATCATGGCGGGACTGGGTGTTCTGACCATCCTTGTCGCAGCAATGGCACGCGGCATCTGAAATCGTATGCGATACGGCGCTTTTGGGGCCGTATCGCTTGCCATTTCTGCCATTTACCGATAACGCACCAGTTATAGCTGCGGGTCACTGCCCCGCCCTCAACTCCGGCCCGCACCTGTTGGGGTGCGCACCGTCAACGAGAGTCTCGAGAGTCATTTGAGCGCGAAAACGACCTCCGGTCCTTCCAAATCCCGTACGACTGCCACGCCCAAACGTGGTCGCCCTCCCGCTTCGCGCAGTGCCGCAGCCGAGGTTTCCCCGACGCCTGCCGATGACGGCGACACGTCTGCGACACCGGAAGCCCCTGCTGCCAAGGCCCCGCGAGCCCGACGCTCAAAAACCGCAGCTCCTGCAACCTCGGATAAGACGGAGGCTGCAAAGCCCGTCACGCGCCGCGCCCGCAAGGTGACATCTCCGGCTGGTGAGACTGTAGCCGAGGCCGAAACGCCCGTTGCCAAATCTACCGTTCGCCGCAAGAAGACTGCTGCTGAACCTGAGGCAATCAGTGAAACAGCCCCTGCCCCCCGCCGTAAGCGTTCCGCGAAAGTGGCGGATGAGACGGTAGCTGAGGCAGCGCCCAAACGTCGTGGTCGCCCGCGCAAAGTCATTCCTGTCGAGCAGCCTGAACTTAAAGTCGTGGCGGAAAAAACTCCGAAGCCTGTCGAAGCTCCGCGTCGCCGCGGTCGGCCCCGCAAAACAGACGTAGTCGCCACGGCGGCTCCCGTGGAAAAACCCGACGCCGAAAAGACCGAGAAGAAAGCCCGTACGACCCGTCGCAAGGCTTCTGCTCCGGCTGAAGAAATCGCCGCGCCCGTCGTCGAAGAAAAGACCGCCGAACCGACCAAGAGCGAAAAAACTCCGGTCCGGCGTCGTCGCACTAAGGCTATTGTTGCAGAGGCCACCGTCGCCGCTGAAGACAGTGTCGAACTCCCCGCCGTCGCTGAGACTGTCGTGATCGCCGAGGCTTCTTCCGAAACGCCCCGCTTTGCCGATCTGGGTCTTGGCGAGCCGATCATGCGAGCCATTGAGGAACTGGGATACGAGCACCCCACCCCCATTCAGGCACAGGCCATTCCTGAAGTCCTGAAAGGCCATGACGTTCTGGGCGTCGCGCAGACCGGCACCGGCAAGACCGCTTCTTTCACGCTGCCAATGCTCCAGAAGCTCTCCGGATCCCGCGCCCGCGCCCGGATGCCGCGTTCGCTGATCCTTGAGCCGACGCGTGAACTGGCTTTGCAGGTCGCGGAGAATTTCAAGCTCTACGGCAAACATCTGCGCCTGACGCATGCGCTGCTGATCGGCGGCGAAAGCATGGCCGAACAGCGCGATGTCCTGAATCGGGGCGTCGACGTACTGATCGCAACGCCGGGACGCCTGCTTGATCTGTTCGGACGGGGCGGCCTACTCCTGACGCAAACCAGCACGCTTGTGATCGACGAAGCCGACCGTATGCTGGATATGGGCTTTATCCCCGATATCGAGAAAATCGTCGGGCTTCTACCACCCCATCGCCAGACACTGTTCTTCTCCGCCACAATGGCTCCGGAAATCCGCCGTCTGGCAGATGCTTTCCTGCGCCACCCGGCTGAAATTACGGTCTCACGCCAGTCGTCTGTCGCTGCGACCATCGAAGAAGCTTTGGTGATCGTGCCAGAGGACGAAAAACGACGCACCCTCAAAAAGCTGCTGCGTCGTGAAAACGTCCAGAGCGCGATCGTGTTCTGCAACCGCAAACGCGATGTGGACATGATCCAGCAGTATCTGACCAAGCACGGCATAGAGGCTGGACATCTGCACGGAGATCTGGCCCAGTCGCTGCGCTTCTCGACGCTGGAGCGTTTTCGTTCCGGGGAACTGAAGTTTCTGATCTGCTCGGATGTGGCGGCTCGCGGTATCGACATCGGCGGCCTGTCACATGTCTTTAACTATGACCTGCCGTTCAATGCCGAAGATTACGTCCACCGGATCGGACGCACCGGACGGGCTGGTAAAAAAGGCCACGCTTTTAGTCTGGCATCGCCGCGCGATCGCAGACTCCTTGAGGCGATTGAGACGCTGACGGGTAAGGTCATTGCTCGCCCTGCTCTCGAAGGCATCACAACTGTCGACTGGGCTCCGGAAGACGGCGAACGCCGTCCGACGGAGGCCACCCCTGCGCCTCAGGAAACCTCCGAAGACAGCGAGCACCGCGCGCGCAAGCGTCGTCGGGGTGGTCGCAAACGCAACCGTGGCGACCGTGAGGAAAACGAGAGCATTCAGCAGGCAACTCCTGTTGCTGTCCCGCCTTCCGTCTCCGTAATCGAGGCTCCTGTGAGCCATCGTTCGGTTGAGCTGGCGCCCGCCTTCGAAAACGATGGCCCGAAAACCGGCTTTGGTGGAGATACACCCGCCTTCATGCTGGTTCCGCGCCGTCGGAAAATCACGGTGTCCGGTGACACCGATCTCGCTGCTCCTGTTCAGCATGATGGACGCCATTACGGTAATGAGTGAAACCTTGACCGGAGTTGCAGAACTCCGGATTGAAGGACTGGGTGCGGCAGGCGACGGCGTTGCGCATCTTGATGGCCAGAGCGTCTTCATTCCGGGCACATTGCCCGGAGAAGAGGTTCGGGTCCGCCTTGCTTCCGGCCATCCTGAACTGATTGATATCGTTCATTCATCTCCTGAGCGCGTAACGCCGCCCTGCGACCTGTTTGGGGAATGTGGCGGCTGTGCGTTGCAGCATCTTTCCCTCCCGGCTCTGCTGGAGTGGAAATCGCAGCGCGTCCTCCATGCCCTGACGGCCGCAGGTTTCACCGATCTGCCACCTGCACGGATGTTCCAGACCGCGCCTGAAACACGGCGGCGGATGGATTTTGCTGTTCAGCGCGTGCCGGGTGGCGTGATTATCGGGCTGCATCGTCGCAACGGTGACCCTGTGGACATGACGGAATGTCACGTCCTACACCCTGCGATTTTCGAACTTCTGACGCCACTGCGCGATGTTCTGGGCAGTCTGGGAGCCCTGACGAGTCGCGGAAGCCTGATGATCAACCTGATCGACAGCGGACCGGATCTGACGCTTCAGACCCCCGCCCCACTGACCAGCGCAGACCGCACCAAGCTGGCGGCCTTCGCACGCGAACATCATCTATCCCGCATTTCCTGGCAGGACCCGAAAGATCAGGGAATCGAGACCGTCGCCCATTCTGGAGCCGTGCGGGAAGAGTTTGGCGGGGTCGCCGTCTCGCCGCCCCCTTCTGCATTTCTTCAAGCAACGGCGGATGCCGAAAAGGCCATTGTCACGGCCGTTCTAGATGGTCTGCCGTCGCTGAACAAAAAAGATGTGACGGTCGAACTGTTTGCCGGTTGTGGCACGCTCACCTTTCCGATGTCGGAAAAAGGACGCGTCATGGCTTATGAAGGCAATCTCGCCGCCGCAAACTGCCTCAAAGCGGCAGCGGGTGGCCGACGCGTAGACGGTTTTCATCGAGATCTGGGGCGCCAGCCACTTCTGCCGCATGATCTGAAATCAACACGGGCTGTTGTGCTCGATCCGCCTTATGCCGGTGCAGGGGCGCAGACTGTGCCTCTGGCAAAATCTGCCGTCCCGGACATCGTCTATGTAAGCTGCAACCCTGCTGCCCTTGAAAAAGACGGCAGAGCGCTTTGGAACGCAGGTTTTTCAGTCATTGACCTGACGATCGTGGACCAGTTCCTGTGGTCCACGGAAGTCGAAGCGGTTGTTGTGCTGTCGCGGGATGCGAAGCGGATCAAACGTGAAAGCTCTCGCCGCAACCGCAACGACCCTTCTCGTTCGGATTCTTGAACGTAAAGCCGGATTCGAGATCCTTAACCTCGTAGTCCATGACAGTGCCGGTCAGGAACAGGGTGGCTTTGCGATCCACCAGCAGGGTCACGCCCTGATCCTCGACCCGCTCATCAGCGGGCTGCGGCTCTGTGACGAAATTCATTTCGTAAGACAGACCCGAGCATCCACGCGTTCCTACACTGATCCGCAGAAGCTGTCCTTGATGAGAGCCTTCATAAAGAGCTTTCAGACGCTTGGCAGCCTGATCAGAAACGCTCATGAGCGCAGGCAGAGGACGGCGCGTTGCAACATCGGACATGATGGTTTTCCCCGGATCAGAACATGTTAAGGGCAAGACGGGCATCATCGCTCATACGACTCATGTCCCACGGCGGATCCCAGACGATTTCGATCGTCGCCTGACTGACGCCCGGCACATGAGAGACGGCATCACGCACCATCTCGGGCAGTTCCTGCGCGCTGGGGCAATTGGGCGCCGTCAGCGTCATCTCCATATGGACGCGGCCGTCGTCATGCAGGTCGATGGCGTAGATCAGGCCGAGTTCATAGACATTCACCGGAATTTCCGGGTCATAAACCGTGGCAATAGCGGCAATGACCGCGTCCTGATCAGGCGCAGTTCCGGTATCCGGAACGCAGGTTGTGTCTTCAGTGGTGGGGATATCGGTCATGGCTTCACTCATGTGAGCATCATCCGGGCCCGTTCAAGACCCTCGATAAACGTGTCGATTTCATCGGTCGTGGTATAGATGCCAAAGCTGGCGCGCGCGGTTGCCTGCACGCCCAGACGGCGAACCAGCGGCTCTGCACAATGCTGTCCGGCACGGATGGCAATCCCAAGCTGATCGAGCAGTGTCGCCAGATCATGCGGGTGCGCACCATCCATAATGAAGGAAATCACGCCACCGCGCTCCGCAGGTTCACCCAAAACATGCAGACTGTTGATTCCACGCATTTTTTCCAATGCGTAGCGTGTGAGTTCCGCTTCATGACGGGAGATCGCCTCATAGCCGATCTCTTCCACAAAGCGCACGGCAGCCCCCAGACCAATCGTTTCCAGAATGGCCGGTGTTCCAGCTTCAAACTTGTGCGGGACATGCGCCCATGTCGCGCGCTCGAACGAGACATTCTCGATCATGTCACCGCCGCCCATGAACGGCGGCATAGCGTCCAGAAGCTCCATCTTGCCCCAAAGCACACCGATGCCTGTGGGGCCATAAAGCTTGTGCCCGGTAAACGTGAAGAAATCCGCGCCAAGATCCTGCACATCAATCCTGCGATGCACGACTGACTGCGACCCATCCAGCAGGATGCGAGCGCCATAAGCATGGGCAATTTCCGCCAGCTTACGGGCCGGGGTAATCGTTCCAAGCACATTGGACATATGCGTGACGGCCACAAGCGCCACCTTGCCATCCGACAGGAGCGCCTCATAGGCATCCAAATCAATGTCGCCAGCATCATTGATGGGCGCGACCCGCAGATCAATCCCCGCCCTGTCCCGCAGCATAAGCCAGGGCACGATATTGGCGTGATGTTCGAGTTCGGAAATCAGAACCGCCTGCCCTGGTTTCAGCAGACTGCCGAAACTGTGGGCCACGAGGTTGATGGCCTCGGTACTGTTGCGGGTAAAGACAATTTCGCGATGATCGGGCGCATTGAGAAGGCGGGCAACGTCATGACGGGCGCGCTCATAGGCTTCTGTCGTGCGCTCGCTCATCCAGTGCAGGCCGCGATGGATATTGGCATATTGATGATACGCCGCATCCCGCATGGCCTCGATCACGACATCCGGCTTCTGGGACGAGGCAGCGCTGTCGAGAAAAACCAGCGGGCGACCATGAACGGTTTCGTTCAGGATCGGAAAATGAGCGCGGATTTCAGCCGTGGTTTTTCCGGGCGAGGGGCTGCTGCCGGTCATGACGCCATGCTCCGCACCAGCAGATCACGCAAGGCCTCATCGGCGACCAGATCCAGTGCGTCGATCAGGAACGCCTGCACGAGAATATCGCGCGCCTGCGCTTCGGGAACGCCGCGAGAGCGCAGATAGAAAAGCTGTTCGTCATCAAGAGCGCCTACGGTCGCGCCGTGGCTGCACTTGACGTCGTCGGCATAGATTTCCAGCTCGGGCTTGCTGTTGATCTGCGCTTTTTCAGACAGCAGCAGCGCCTGATTCATCTGATATCCATCGGTTTTCTGGGCCACGCGGTCCACGAGGATCTTGCCCTGAAAAACACCCTGCCCGGCGTCGGACAGAACCGTCTTGACGGTCTGGCGCGAACTGCCATCAGGAGCGGCATGATGGATCATGGAGGTCAGGTCGTTCAGACGCTGGCCGTCCACGATCTGCACCCCATTCACATGAACCATGGCATGTGGCGCATTCAGCGTCACAACAGCTTCGTGTCGGGCAAGGCTCCCGCCCTGATTTAGGGTGAAGCTGTCATACTCGCCCTTCTCCGACACGTCAGCGGAAACAATGGCAAGATGCGTACCGCTCAGGCTCTCGCGCTGCAATTTGATGTGATGCAGCGTAGCCCCCTTGCCCACGACGATATCGAAACGCGGATTGGCGATATACCGCCCCTCACCTGCATTGACGTCATACAGCGTCAGAGAAGCGCCATCTTCCAGCACGATACGATGCTGAAGATGCGTCGAAACAGTGTCGCCGCTGGACAGACTGATAAGGGTCAGCAGCCCGGCGTCCGTTCCTGCCGGAATGTGAAGATCAAGTCCCTTTTCGCCCAGCGCCATATTCAGCGTCGCGGAAAAGACACCCTTGAGCGGGGAAACATTTTCAGAAGCCTGTTGGGCAAAGTCCAGAGGAACAGACAGCCCCTCTAAGAACCTGCCATTGGCATAAACCATGCGCGCGCCGCTTTCCGGCAGCGGCAAACCGTTCAGAAGCGCACTGACGGATTCGGCCGCCAGAGGAGCAGCCTGTGTCCATGCCGTGTCCGCGATCGCCCGCAGCGGCGTATAGCGCCATGCTTCGACGCGGCGTGTCGGCAGGCCGATTTCGGCAAGAGCGGTCCCGCGTCCAGAGGAACGCTGGATGAACGCCTCCAGCGCCGGAGCGTCTGACGCTATGAAGGACTGTACGCTCACGCTGCCGCCTCGAGAAACTGGGTATAGCCCTGCTTTTCAAGCGTCTTGGCAATATCAGGACCGCCGCTATGGATGATGCGGCCATGCGCCATGACATGCACACGGTCCGGCACGATATAGTCGAGCAGACGCTGATGATGCGTGATGACGAGCGCAGAGAAATCCGGGCTACGCAGCGAATTCACGCCTTCCGCGACGATGCGCAGGGCGTCGATGTCCAGACCGCTATCCGTTTCGTCGAGGATGGCAAAGGACGGCTGAAGCAGACGCATCTGGAGCACTTCGTTGCGCTTCTTCTCACCACCCGAGAAGCCGACATTCACCGCGCGCTTGAGCATGTCGTCGGACATGGACAGGTGTTTGGTCTCGGCACGGACAGCTTTGAGAAAGGCCACTGCATCCAGTTCGGCTTCACCACGCGCCCGGCGAACCGCGTTCACAGCAGTTCGCAGGAAATTCGCGTTGTTCACACCCGGCAGTTCGACCGGCGACTGGAACGCCAGGAACAGGCCCAGAGCAGCGCGTTCTTCGGGTTCAAGAGCAAGAAGATCCTGCCCCTTGAACGTGGCAGACCCACCCGTGACTTCGTAGTCGTCACGACCGGCAAGCACATAAGACAGAGTGGATTTACCCGAGCCGTTCGGCCCCATGATGGCATGGACTTCACCCTTGGGGACTTCGAGATCGAGCCCCTTGAGGATATCCTTGGGCGTGCCGTCGGCGTCGATGCGGGCCTGAAGACCCTGAATTTTCAGAAAATCGCTCATATTAACCCACACTTCCTTCGAGGCTGATCTGCAGAAGCTTCTGCGCCTCGACCGCGAATTCCATCGGCAGCTCTTTGAGCACCTCGCGGCAGAAACCATTGACGATCAGACCAACCGCATCTTCTTCCGAAAGACCGCGCGAACGGCAGTAGAAGAGCTGGTCCTCAGAGATTTTCGACGTGGTCGCTTCATGCTCCACGCGCGCCGTCATGTTACGGCTTTCGATATAAGGCACCGTATGCGCGCCGCACTGATCGCCGATCAGAAGACTGTCGCACTGCGTGAAATTGCGCGCATTGCGGGCCTTCGGCTGCATACGAACCAGACCGCGGTAGGTGCTGTCCGACTGACCGGCCGAGATCGTTTTGGCGATGATCGTCGAGCGCGTGTTCGGCGCCAGATGGATCATCTTAGTTCCAGTATCGGCCTGCTGATGATTGTTGGTCACCGCAACCGAATAGAACTCACCGACCGATCCCTCACCCGCCAGCACGCAGGACGGATATTTCCATGTGATCGCAGAGCCGGTTTCGACCTGCGTCCACGAAATTTTGGACCGTGCGCCACGGCAGATGCCACGCTTGGTGACGAAATTGTAGATGCCACCACGACCTTCATCATCGCCCGGATACCAGTTCTGGACGGTGGAATACTTGATCGAGGCATCTTCCATCGCGATCAGTTCGACCACCGCCGCATGAAGCTGGTTCTCATCACGCTGCGGCGCCGTGCAGCCTTCCAGATAGGAGACGGTGGCCCGGTCTTCAGCGATGATGAGTGTGCGCTCGAACTGCCCCGTATTGCGCGCATTGATGCGGAAATAGGTGGACAGCTCCATCGGGCAACGAACGCCCTCAGGGATGTAGACGAACGAGCCATCAGTAAAGACAGCGGAGTTCAGCGCCCCGAAGAAGTTGTCGGACACCGGTACAACCGTACCCAGATATTTCCGGACCAGTTCGGGATGTTCGCGGATGGCGTCGGAGATCGGGCAGAAGATGACGCCGGCCTCCGCAAGCGTTTTGCGGAAGGTCGTTGCGACGGACACGCTATCGAACACGGCATCAACAGCAACGGGCAGACGTGCTTCTTCCGCACCTTCCACCCCAGCCAGAAGGGCCTGTTCGTGCAGGGGAATGCCCAGCTTGGCATAGGTCTTGAGAAGTTCTGGATCGACTTCATCAAGGCTCTTGGGGCCAGGCTTTTTCTTCGGCTGAGCGAAGTAATGCGCGTCCTGATAATCAATCGGCGGGTGATGGATATGAGCCCAGGTCGGCTCTTCCATTTCCAGCCACGCACGAAAAGCCTTCAGACGCCAGTCCAGCATCCATTGCGGCTCACCCTTGCGCTCGGAGATCAGGCGCACCGTCTCCTCATTGAGACCCTTAGGCGCGATATCCATTTCGATATCGGTCTCAAAGCCCCATTCGTAGCTGGATTTCGCGAGTTTTTCGACTGTCTCGCGGGTTTCCGTCACGGCTGGCATGGTGTGTTGTCCTTAACTGACCGCTTCGGTCACGGAGGGGGACTCCGCTCCAACGGTGGCGACAGGGGCCGGCGCGGGGCCGCGCCTTGGCAGGCGCTCCGCATGTCGGCCCATATCCGCCAGTGTAATGCTGTTGAGTGTGCTGAGGATGGCATCGTTCACGACATCCCACTGGCCCGACAGGCCACACAGGGAGCTATGTTCGCATTCGCGTCCGTCACAGCAGGCGGTAATGGCGATGGGTCCGTCCACGGCTGCGATAACGGCGGCGACGGTCACCTTTTCAAGCTCGCCCGCGAGGCGATAGCCACCCCGTGCGCCGCGATGGGACAGGACCAGACCGCTGGAGGCCAGCCCCTTGAGGAGCTTGGCCACGGTGGGTTCGGGAACGCCGGTTTCTACTGCAAGGGCTGCGGCTGTTGCCAGTCCTTCATGACGACCGAGATGGACCAGAAGGACAGTGGCGTAATCGGCCAGTTTGGAGAGCCTCAGCATCGCTTGCACACTCGCATCTTGTTCTAATTCAAGACTTGCTAAGTCCTGATTTGTTCCAAATGACCCATACCGACGCAAAGGTCAAGGCTTCTGTGCCCGACCTTTGGCTGACATGGAATGTCACACACCAAAAAACAGTCGGGAAACGCCGTCAAGCGCCGCTCCGGCGAGAAAACCGACCACCGTGCCATTGATACGGATATATGCGAGGTCACGCCCGACACGCGACTCCAGCCGCATTGCCAGATCGTTTCCGTCCCATCCAGCCATGACGGCAGCGATGAATCCGGACAGCTTCTCCCGCAGACCCGGCAGGATCCGCTGGACCGTACTTTCCACAGCCTGATTGACTTTCAGGCGCAGCACATCGTTGGAGCGCAGAGCCGTCGCAAGCTGGACGATCGCGGCATCAATGACCGTGGCACTCCAGCCATCCTCACGTCCGCTGTCTTCCTCCACCATGCGCCGCAGACGGTCCCACAGTTCCGAACTCCATCCTTTCAGGCTGGTATGGGTCAGGACGGAGGTGATGGTGTCGGCCATATCCTTGCGGCGAACGGGATCATGTTCGATCCGGTCGATTTCGCCGCGAACCCACGTTGTGAATCCGTGTCGCAGGTCTGAGTCCATCGGATCGACCCGTTCGAACTCGGCATGAAGCGCCATGAGAACACGGCTGGCGACGGAGCCGCCAATCGCCCATCCCAGAAAACGACCGCCCTGCTCCCGCACACGGTCTTCGACGAAATGCCGCAGGTCCGACTCCCGGGACGTTACGGTGGTCTTGATGCGCTCAAGCAGGAAGGACAGAACCTCCTGATGCATCTCACTGTCCACCATGGCGCGCATGCCGCGGGAGACCAGCGGTGCCATTTCTTCACCATTGAGCAGGACCGGAAGGGCACGTGAAATCGCAGCCTTCGCACGTCCGTCCTCAAGACGGTCGAACATCACGGGAATGGCGGAGCGCATGCTGTTGACGAGTGTCTGGCGTGTCGCAGGTTCGCTCAGCATGTCGGCGATCAGGCCGGAAAGATCAATTTTCGACAAAGCACGGCGCACATCTTCTTCAGTGAAGAACTGGCCCGAAATGAAGCGGCCCAGCGCCTGTCCGAGACGCTCTTTCTGACGCGGCAGAATAGCCGTGTGGGGAATGGGGAGACCAAGCGGGTGCCGAAACAGCGCAGTTACGGCGAACCAGTCGGCAAGACCACCAACGACGCCTGCCCTGGAGCCCGCTCTCAGGAGTCCAAATGCCAGACTGCTGTCGCCGATATGACGGGCAGCCGCCAGCGTCGTGCCCGCAGCGAGTGCCCCCATGCCAACGAGCAGTCCCCCGGCCATAAAGCGTGGCGACAGACCTGAAGGGCCGGATTTTCGTGAAACGGGATGAGGCGTGTCCGCGTGCATCCACACACGGATAGCATCATCCGGACGGGCTGTCGCGCTCAGAGCAAGGTTGCGCTTGGCGGCAGGGCGTGAAAAGTATTGCGGCCCGTTTTTCGGTCCATTTTTCTTTTTTCGCAGAAGCGAGACTGCTCCCGATGTCTGACTGCGCCTCCCGGCTCGATCCGTCTCTCCATGACCGTATTGACGCGATGACGTCCCGGCTGCTCCACGAACGCGACGGTCTTGAAGACCTGATTGCGTCCATCGGGCAGGATCTGTCCAACGACGATCCGGAGACGTGCAAGACGCGGCTGACCGAGATCGGAAATGTTGTGCGTGCACTGCGTGACGAGCATTTCGTCGAGCGCGCCGCCCATCTGCGTGCCTATGTCGGTCTTGATGAAGCGGCCCCGCAGGAGCGTCTCGAAGCCGTGGCGAAATCTCTAGTGGATCAGGCTACCGATGCTGTGTCCCTCACCGTGCCGAAGATTGCCGCGGTTTTCACCGCGCATCCGACCTTCGCACTGGCAGACGGGGTGTATGACATCCTGACGCAACGGGCTGAAAATCCCGACATGCCGATCCCGTGCCTCAAAACGCATCGTCGTCCGGGACCGCCCACACTGGCACAGGAACAGGCTCTCGCACTGGCAGCCATTCTGCGGGGCCGTGATGCGCTTGATGACCTCACAACAGCGCTCCTGCGGGAAATGTCCCAGCGCTGGTCAGGAGAGAACAGCCATGTCGATCCCGCACCTGTCGTTCTGGCAAGCTGGGTCGGTTTTGATACGGATGGACGCAACGATATCGGCTGGTGGGACACTCTTCGTATCCGGCTCGAGCTGAAATCGTCCCAGCTTCATCGTCTGACGGACGGGCTGGAGCGGCTGGGCCTTCAGGAAAGCGCACTGGCCATGCGCACGCGCCGGGCTATCGAAGCCGTCAAAACACAGCACGCCGCCTGTCCGACCGGACGGGATGCCGCACCCGAAACGATCCGCGATTTTGCCCAGACGCTGATTTCGCACCGTGACAAAGCGCTTCTGGACGCGGCTGAACTTCTGCCGCTCTTTCAGGATGCCGCCGCCGGTCTTGATGAAGACAGCCTGCTGCATCTGCGGACGCTCCGCGCTGGCTTCATGAGCCACGGCCTCGGGATCGCGCGTATCCATACCCGACTGAACGCGGCACAGATCTATAATGTGGCGCGCACACGACTGGGCCTGACGGATGACCCCGCCCTGCCCTCGCGCCGACGCGTCCTGCTGACGAAAATCGACGAGGCTCTGTCCGACCTGACGCCTCGCGCCGTAGATTTCGGCTCGCTGCTGGTCGAGCCTGCATCCGCCGCTCGGCTGATGATGACCATGGCGCAAATCCTCAAGCACATCGATTCAGGATCGCCCATCCGCTTCCTCATCGCCGAGACGGAGAGTGGCTACACGCTGCTGGCGACGCTCTGGCTGGCACGACTGTTCGGAATTAAAGACCATCAGATCGAGATTTCGCCGCTTTTTGAGACGGAAAGCGCGCTGGAAAATGGTGAGACCATTCTCGAGGAAGCGTTCCGTTCAAGCCATTGGCGCGATTATCTGAAGGCAAACGGACGGCTGTCGCTCCAGTTCGGATATTCCGATTCGGGACGGTATGTTGGGCAGCTTGCCGCCACCAATCTGGTCGAGCGTCTGCGGATGCGGACTCTCTCTCTGCTAGCAGAACATGGGCTGGAGGATGTTTCCCTCACCCTGTTCGATACGCATGGCGAAAGCATCGGACGTGGGGCCCATCCTTTCAGCCTGCGTCAGCGTCTGGATTATTTCTCCCCGGCCCGCACACGACTGGCCATGCGCGAAGCCGGGATCGGCTGCCGCGTTGAAACCGCGTTTCAGGGTGGCGACGGCTACACGCTGTTCGGAACGAAGGCGCTGGCAGCCTCCACCATTGCCACTCTTGCCGAACATACGGCCGAAATCCCGCAGGACACGAAAGATCCGGTCTATACGCGCCCGGACTTCGCAGCGGACTTCTTCTCCACCATCGCGCTGGACATGGGCGCTCTGGTCGATGACCCGGGCTATGCGGCCCTGCTCAGCGCATTCGGGCCGTCACTGATCGACAAGACGGGCTCCCGCCCCTCGGCCCGTCAGTCTGACGCGGCGACCGTGACGCGCATCACCCATCCCGGCCAACTTCGGGCCATCCCCAACAATGCGATCCTCCAGCAGCTTGGCTGGTGGGCGAATGTTCTGCACGGGCTGGGCAATGCGGCGCAACGCCATCCCGAGACATTCGAGCAGTTCGCAACAGAATCATCGCGCTTCCGCGAAGCCATGGATTTTGCCCGTCAGGCACTGGCTCATTCCGATCTGGATGTTTTGCGGACCACGATCCATCAACTCGACCCCGGAACCTGGCTGGATCGTGCAGCCAACGCCCAAAGCGACGAAGAACGGCAGAGCCTGCTGAGCATTTCGCACGGGCTGGAACTGCTGCGCTTCTGGACCAGCGGACCCGCGATGTTCCGGCGTATTCAGGCGGACCACATCGCCCTGCGCGCCGCATGGCCCGATGCACCGCGTATGGCGGCGCGTGAAAAGCTGCTCCATGCGATCCGCTTTGCCCTCATCGACCGTCTGTGGGGTCTCTCGACGCGCATTCCTTATTTCGGCCCTCGCAACAGCCTGACACGGGAATCGATCACGAACCTCATCCTCTGCCTGGATGTGCCGCGCGCGCTGCATCTTCTGGACGACCTGTTCCCGGTCACCGTTCCCAGCGTTGCCAATCTCGATTTCGCAGAGCCGGGCGATGCGGCGGAAGCTGGCGGCTTTGCACGGGAACATCAGGAGATTTTCGAGCCGCTATCGCACTGTTTTGCGCTGCTGCGCGAAGTCGGGATCGCGATCATGCATGCCAACCGGGCTTTCGGCTGAGGAATGATACGCGGCCGGAACCCTTGTCGGTAACGGCCACGTCCGTTTAGAAGGCTCTCGTAACAAACCCTAACGGAAAGTTCCTCTGCATGCTTCGCAAGGCCCTTCTTCTGGGTGCAGCCATGATGGCTGTGCCTGCTCTGGCCGCAGGTCCCGCCACACCGGCACCCAATGCTGACAGCGTGACGAACGGGACGGTGACGGTCAATGGCGTCACGATCCCCTACCGGGCTGTTGCGGGAACCATTCTGGTTCATGGCGCCGACTATAACGATTCCAGCGATGTTCTGGCCAAGCGCGGCACGAAAATTGATGGCGGCAAGGACGACGACAGCAAGAACGCGCCGGTCGCGTCCATGTTCTACACGGCCTATTTCAAAGAAGGTGTGCCGTCGGAAAAACGTCCGATCACGTTCCTTTATAATGGTGGGCCGGGATCAGCTTCGGTCTGGGTCCATATGGGCACGTTCGGTCCACGTCGCGTGAACACGCCGGGCGACACCCATCTGCCCGCCGCCCCTTATGCGCTCATCAACAACCCGCAATCTCTGATGGACGTGTCAGACGTGGTATTCGTCGACGCGCCGGGCACAGGTTTTTCGCGGATCGCCGGGAAAGATGCGGACAAGGAATTTCTGGGCGTTGATGGCGACGGCGAGGCGTTCACGCATTTCATCTCGAAGTTCCTCGCCAAATATCACCGTTACAACTCGCCCAAATACCTGTTCGGCGAGAGCTACGGCACGATGCGCTCGGCTGTGGTCATCAACGACCTTGAGCAGGACGAGAACATCGACTTCAACGGCGTGATCCTGCTGTCGCAGATCCTGAACTACGACAACAGCGATGATGGCCCGGAGTTCAACGCTGGCATGGACGACCCATATGTGCTGGCGCTGCCAACCTATGCGGCAACGGCATGGTATCATCACTGCCTGCCCGCCGAACATCCGGACCTGAAGGCGTTCCTGCACGAAGTCGAGCATTTCGCGATGACCGACTACACACTGGCCCTGCGTCAGGGTGCAGACCTGCCGGAAGACCAGCGTCAGGCGATTGCGGCAAAGCTGCATGACTATACAGGCCTGCCCGTCGATTACATCCTGCGGGCGGATCTGCGCGTGAATGGGGGCGAGTTCGACCAGCAGCTTCAGGCCAAGACCGGCATGGCGACGGGCCGTCTGGATACACGCTATTCAAGCCCGACGATCGACCCGATGAGCCAGGAAGTGGATTACGATCCGCAATCCAGCGCCATCAGTTCAGCCTATGTCACGGCCTTCAACGACTATGTCCGTAATACGCTCAAATACGGCACGGACGAGGACTATCGCCTCTATAACAGCCAAGGGCACTGGGACAATCACCACCGTCAGCCCGGTCACGGCTACCAGCCCAAGGGCGAACCAAATGTCATGACCGATCTGGCCATGGCAATGAAGACCAACCCGAACCTGCATGTAATGCTCAACGCGGGCTACTACGATCTCGCAACGCCTTATTTCGAAGGCATTTACGAGATGAAGCACCTGCCGATGGCCAAGAGCCTGCAAAAGAACATCGAATACGCACAGTATCCTTCCGGCCACATGGTTTATGTGGACCCGGCAACGCTCCAGCAGTTGCATGATAATGTCGCGGCGTTCATCCGCCGGACCGATAATCTGCACTGATCGCTGACAGAACCGGAAAAAGCGGCGGAGGGGAAACCTTCCGCCGCTTTTTTTATGCGCTACTAAGACGCAGGAACCGGGAAAGCGATCTCACCCGACAACAGATCAGACACAAAAAAACCCCGCCAGATTGCTCTGGCGGGGTTCGATGTTTCAGCAAGGCTGAAGAAATCAGGCAGACTTCGCGATGATTTCGTCGGCCACGTTCCGGGGAACGGCTTCGTAGTGATGGAACTGCATGGTGAAGGACGCACGGCCCTTCGTGGCAGAACGCAGATGCGAGATGTAGCCGAACATTTCCTTCAGCGGCACCTGTGCACGGATCATCACGGTCGAACCAGAGGTTTCCTGGTTCTGGATGATGCCACGACGACGGTTGAGATCGCCCACAACGTCACCGACATGGTCGTTCGGGGTCGTGACTTCCACGTCCATGATCGGCTCGAGGATCACCGGACCGGCGTTCTTCATGCCTTCACGGAAGCAGGCCTTGGCGGCGATTTCGAAGGCCAGAGCCGACGAGTCAACGTCATGGTACTTACCGTCGAGCAGCGTGAACTTGAAGTCCACCGTCGGGAAGCCGGCGAGAACACCCGTGGTGCTCTGCATACGGATGCCCTTTTCGACAGCCGGGATGTATTCCTTCGGAACCGTACCACCGACGACCTTGTTCTCGAAGATGATCTCATCCGGCTTGTCGGACGGAGCAAACTCGATCTTGACTTCAGCGTACTGACCCGAACCACCAGACTGCTTCTTGTGGGTGTAGGTCTCGACATGCGGCCGCGTGATCGTCTCACGGTAAGCCACCTGCGGTGCGCCGATGTTGGCATCAACGCCGTATTCACGACGCAGACGGTCCACGATAATGTCCAGGTGAAGCTCGCCCATGCCGGACAGGATGGTCTGACCCGTTTCCTGATCGGTCTTGAGGTGCAGGGACGGATCTTCAGCCGTCAGCTTCTGCAGCGCCAGCGTCATCTTCTCGACGCCGTCCTTGGTCTTCGGCTCGACGGAGATGTCGATAACCGGAACCGGGAATTGCATACGCTCCAGAACCACCGGATCGGAGGCATCGGCAAGCGTGTCACCCGTAACGGTGTCCTTGAGGCCCACGAATGCGGCGATATCACCAGCACCAACGGACTTCACTTCCTGACGCTTGTCGGCGTGCATCTGGAACATGCGTCCGACGCGTTCCTTGTGACCCTTCGTCGTGTTCAGGATGGTGTCACCGGAGTTCAGAACGCCACGATAGACGCGAACGAAGGTCAGCGTACCGTACTTGTCGGAGATGATCTTGAACGCAAGGCCAGCGAACTTGCCATCCGGATCGACCGGAACGATCGGCAGGAAGTCTTCGTCGACTTCTTCACCTTCCGGCGGAGCAATACGGATGCCTTCGACTTCGTCAGGAGCCGGCAGGTAGTCGATGACCGCGTCGAGCAGGGGCTGAACACCCTTGTTCTTGAACGCCGTACCGCACATGACGGGACGGAATTCACCGGAAATCGCACCCTTCTTGATGCACTTCTTGAGGGTTGCAACGTCCACGTCGCCCTTCTCGAAGTACTCTTCCATGGCTGCGTCGTCGACGGCCAGAGCCGTATCGAGCAGGACCTGGCGGGCTTCGTCAGCCTTTTCCTTCAGGTCAGCCGGGATCTCTTCGTAGTGGAACTTGGCGCCGAGTTCGCCGCCTTCCCAAACGATGGCGCGCATCTCGACCAGATCGACCACGCCAACGAAGTTTTCTTCGGCGCCAATCGGGAGCTGCAGCGGAACGGCCACGATGTCCAGCTTCTCTTTCAGCGTGCTGAAAGCGTAGTAGAAGTCGGCGCCAGTACGGTCGAGCTTGTTGATGAAGATGACGCGCGGAACGTTGTAACGATCAGCAAGGCGCCAGTTCGTTTCGGACTGTGGCTGCACGCCGGCCACGCCTTCGATCACGAAGATCGCGCCATCGAGCACGCGGAGCGAACGGTTGACTTCGATGTTGAAGTCAATGTGGCCCGGGGTGTCGATGATGTTGATGCGGTGGTCGTTCCACTCACACGTCACGGCAGCCGAGGTGATCGTGATGCCACGCTCACGCTCCTGCGCCATGTAGTCGGTGGTGGTGTTGCCTTCGTGGACCTCACCGATCTTGTGAGAGACACCCGTGTAATACAGGATACGCTCGGTCGTCGTGGTCTTACCGGCATCGATGTGCGCGGTAATACCGATGTTGCGAATCTTCGAGAGAGCCGACTTGGCTTCCTGAACGCTTTCGGACACGGAGAACCTCCAAAATACAATGAAAGGTGTTTCAGCCTGGACCGAAACACCTCCGCTGCGGCCCTGTGAAAGGACCGAACCTGATTTATCCCAGTGGCGGCTGAATGACCCAGACCGCCATGGTTTTCAAGAGCAATCTTGTTACCAAACAAAGTTCGGCGAAGATTCCTCAGGCGGTCTGGGCAGCCTTGCGTTCCTGAACGCGCAGGATACGGCGCTTGATGACCTGGGCTTCCGTCGGAAGCTTGCGGTTCGGCGTACCCAGCAGGAACGAATCCAGTCCACCGTTGTGCTCAACCGTGCGGATACCGTTGGTGGACAGGCGCATACGCACCGAAGCACCGAGAATATCGGAGATCAGCGTGGTCTCCTGCAGGTTCGGGAGAAAACGACGGCGGGACTTGTTATTGGCGTGGCTGACGTTGTTGCCCGTCAGCACGCCCTTGCCCGTGATCTGGCAACGGCGAGACATGGTGATACTTTCCTCGATGCTGGATGACGCAGGACAGCGAGGCCCGGCGTGTTCCGTAAATCAGGCGCGGCTTATGACGTATGGTTGGGGGCTTCGTCAACCCCCGGAGACGTTCAAGCGGCGTTTTCCCCGGCCTGCGCGGCCCACATTGCGGCATAATGGCCACCTGCGGACAGCAGTTCCGGATGGCTTCCCTGCTCCACCACGCGCCCTGCGTCAAGCACGACGATGAGATCGGCATCCTGCACGGTGGACAGACGATGCGCGACAATGATCGTCGTGCGCGCCTGAGAGAGGATCGCCAGCTCCTTCTGGATGGCGACTTCGGTGCGGGTATCAAGCGCACTTGTGGCCTCGTCCAGCAGCAGGATACGCGGGTCTTTGAGGATAACGCGGGCAATAGCGACACGCTGTTTCTCGCCCCCTGAGAGCTTCAGCCCACGCTCCCCGACAACAGTCTCATACCCGTCGGGCAGTTCCCGGATGAAGGCGTCGATCTGCGCGCTGCGGGCCGCATTTTCAATCTCTTCGCGGGAGGCTGACAGATCGCCATAGGCAATATTGTCGCCAATGCTGGAATTGAAGAGCACTGTATCCTGCGGGACCGTCCCGATAATGTTCTGAATGTCGGTCGGCGCGATCTCACGCAGGTCGTGCCCATCAATGCAGACCGAGCCCTCCGTGGGATCATAGGCGCGGGTCAGCAGACGCCCGAGCGTAGATTTCCCAGAGCCTGTATGGCCGACAATGGCCAGAGACGTCCCTGCGGGTACGGTGATGGACACATCATGCAGGATCTGCCTTGCGGGGCTGTAGCCGAAAGAGACATGGCGGAACGCAACCTCCGCCGCTCCGGCCTCCGACAGTTTTCCAGCAAGATGCACAGGGTGTGGAACCTGAAGAATTTCGGACCGGATCGCGAGCAGTTCGAGATAGTTTTCCAGATCAACGCGGGCATTGCGCCAGCCTGCACTGACATAATTCAGGGCACCGACGGATGAATAAAGCCCGCTCAGATAACTGCCGATCAGAACAAACTGGGCCACAGCAAGCCGATGGAGCACAATGTCATGCGCCGCCATGGCCAGAAGCGTGGTGGTCGTCGCGGCTATCAGAAAGCCCCGGCTGATCTGGGACAGGCTGACATAACGCTGAAGGCTGATTTCCGCCTTCCGGAGATCCTTGCGCGCCGCGTCGTAACGCTCGATCTCGTGGCTTTCATTGGCAAAGCTGCGCACCGTCTCGAAGTTGAGAATGCTGTCCACAAGCTGGTGCTGGGCCTGATTGCTGGCACGGTTCCGCGCCCGGCGGGCCGTCATCCTCAAACGGGTAAAAATATAGGAAACGGTGGAATACAGCCCCAGCGCCACCAGAAGCAGCGCCACATATCGCCAGTCGAAGATTTTCAGGATGACGGTCAGCGTCATGATGAGTTCGATGACGTTGGGCAGAACGTTGAACAGCGCCAGTGACAGCAGCGTTCCAACAGCATCGGCCCCACGATCGAGTGTTCGGGTCAGGGAGCCCGTCTGCCGGTCCAGATGGAACCGGACGCTCAGATCATGTAGATGCCGCAAGCCAAGGACAGCAACACGACGCTCAAGATCCGTTTCAACCGGCTTGACCAAAAATTCCCGCAATGGGCTCGCCAGCCCGGAAATAATGCGGATGACCGCATACTGGGCGATAAGCCAGACCGGAACAGCCAGAAGAGTTTCGGGACGCGAAAGACTGCTGACCATGCGACTAAAGAGCCAAGGCGTTGCAACCGCAGTCGCGCTCTCCACCAGAAGAATGAGCAGCGCAAACCCAATGCGCGTCGCGTCCGGCCAGAGCTTCTCCGGTCGGATCAGGGGCCATAAAACACGAAGGGAAAGCGCTTCAGACGTCGAATCGGTTTTTTTGAGCATGGATTGAGTATGTGGAAGTGCTGACGGCGCTTTGCAAATGACTGTCCTGCATGCGACATACTGAACTGTGTCGAATAAATCTTTCTCCCGCACCCTTCAGCCGTTTCTGCGGCATATCGCAGCCTGCAACAGCGCCGTCCTGCCGGGCGGTCGCACTCCGTTCTTTTGTGCTGACTCACAGATCGGCTGGGCCAGCCCGTCCACGGTGCAGGCTCTTGAAACCCTTGGTGTTCGCACAGGGGAGAAATTCAGCGTCGGTGCCGGAGCGGACCTCTTTCCACTGTCCCACACGCTCTGTGAGATGGGCCTCTACGCCTCCCATCACGAGGCCTTCGACGTGCGCGATGACAGCGGCGTGGTTCTTGGACAGGTGGACCGGGGCGCCATTCCGGTTCTGGGCCTTGCAGCCGAGGGCGTGCATCTGAACGGACTGGTCGAGCGGTCAGACGGGCTTTTCCTCTGGGTCGCACGGCGCAGCATGAGCAAGCGCCTCGATCCGGGAAAGCTGGACCATCTGGTCGCGGGGGGCATGAGCGCCGGCCTCGACCCGCAAACGACCGTGATCAAGGAAGCGCAGGAAGAAGCCGGGATCCCCGCCGAACTCGCGGCAAAAGCGCAAGCCGTCGGACGGATCCACTATGCTCTTGAGCGACCTGAAGGGCTAAGGCGCGATGTCCTGCACTGTTATGATCTCCTGCTCCCCGAGGGCTTCGTGCCCGTCGCAGAGGACGGAGAAGTGGAAAGCTTCCATCTTCTTTCCATTCAGGAGGTCATGGCACTGGTCCGCGACACCGACGACTTCAAATTCAACGTCAATCTCGTCCTGATCGACCTCTTCCTGCGCCGCGGCCTTTTCGATCCCGCCGACGCCGCCATTTTACGCCGCGCCCTCTCCGGACAGGCCGCGTGAGAAAAGCAATCGCGTCCCTGATCCTGACGACGCCTCTGTTGGGCGGATGTATTGTTCCTGTCAGCGTCACACCCAATCTGTGTCGGGAAATCGGCGCGAAAGACGGATTGCAGATCCGTCTGGCATTCGGCCTGACCCGCCCTGATGGCAGTGTCATCGAAAGGCAGGACTGGCAGCAGTTTGTGGACAGCGAAATCACACCGCGTTTCCCTGCGGGTTTTACCGTGATCGACGCTCAGGGGCAGTGGTATGATGCCGCTGGTCACAAGGTCATTCAGGAAGGGTCACGAATCGTCTGGATTGTTGCGCCTTCCTTAGACCGCAGCCTTCAGGCTCATCTGAGAGCCATTCGTCAGATCTATCAAAAACGTTTCAACCAGCAGGCTGTTGGACTCAGCATACAGTCTGGCTGCTCTTCATTTGAAAGCCTTCCCGTGGAATAGTTCCGCACTACGGAACAGCGTTTCCCGGTCCTTTTGACGCCTTCTTCATCCGGACTTTTCTCGTCAAGGCAGATCGCTCTGCACGGGACGACAGTTCAGGCATGTTTTTCTTCCGGAAGTCCCATGACAGATCTTTCTTCTCCCTCAGCACCCGACACCATCACGATAGAGGCCTCAGACTCCACGGGAACGATCCAGCGGCGCGCACGGGGCTTTCTGGCACTCTTTTTCGTGGCGATAGGCCTCTATACCCTCAAGGGCTTTCTGCCGGCGCTTCTCTGGGGCTGCGTGTTCGCAATTTCGATCTGGCCGCTCTACCGCCGCGCTGAACTGCGCTTCGGTCGCAGCGACTGGCTGCCCATGATCTTCACTCTGGCCGTGGCATTGATCTTTCTGGTGCCTGTCTCACTGGTTGGGGTGAAAGTCGCGGATGAGGCACGAAGCGCGCTGGAATGGATTGATGACGTCCGCAATAACGGCATTCCGATGCCGGAATGGGTGCCTCGTCTGCCCTTTATGGCCACTCAGGCCACCAACTGGTGGCAGAACCACATGACCAGCCCCCAACGCCTCTCCCATCTGCTTCATTCTGTCGACGTCGGACACGGAATGCAGATGACCAGACAAGTGGGAACCCAGCTCGCCCGCCGGGGCACGCTGTTCGCCTTTTCGCTCCTGACACTGTTTTTCCTGCTGAAAGATGGCGACAGCGTCATCCGCAAATGCCTTCTGGGATCACAGCGTCTGTTCGGTGAGCAGGGAGAAAGCCTCGCCAAACAGATGATTTCGTCAGTTCACGGAACACTGGCTGGACTTGTTCTGGTCGGTCTGGGTGAAGGCGCGATCATGGGCATCGTCTATATGTCGACGGGCGCACCCCAGCCTCTGCTGTTTGCAATGGTGACGGCTGTAGCCGCCATGATCCCATTTCTGGCATGGCCGACGGTTGGGCTGGTGGCGCTGCTGCTGCTGGCAAAAAGCAGCATGATCGGAGCGATCGTCGTAGCCGCCATCGGCTCCGTCGTGATCTTCATCGCGGACCATTTTATCCGCCCCGCCCTGATTGGTGGCAGCACGAAAATGCCGTTCCTGTGGGTTCTGCTGGGAATTCTTGGCGGCGCCGAGACCTGGGGTCTGCTGGGTCTCTTCCTTGGTCCGGCCATCATGGCCGCCCTGCATCTGCTGTGGACGATCTGGACAGAGACAAATCCCCGCAAAGGGATCTATGCAAAAGACACTGAATATTAAGGAAGAATTATTACCGCAGGACTGGTCGGGCAGGCGGGATTCGAACCCACGACCCCCAGTCCCCCAGACTGGTGCGCTACCAGGCTGCGCTACTGCCCGTCGTCCTGCGGTGGCGGTGGTTTAGCAGTGTCCCACCCTCACCGCAATGGGGGATTGTGACTAAACTGGCAGAAGATTTCGCAAATTCTGAAGCTCTTCGAGAATTTCGCGCAGTTCCGCCCGCAACAGACCGTTCTCGGCTTCTGTCTTTTCTAGGGTGCTGAACAGAAGCTCGTTCTCGTCACGCAGGGTTATGAGAAGAGCAGAATCGTGAGCTGCGGCTTCGGCTTCGGGCGTCTGCTCTTCTGCCGGAATGTCAAAAACCTCAGTCACGATGACAGTGTGAGCTTCAGCGGGAAGTTCCGGGAAAATGATTTCGTCGTCAGCTTCGGTTGCTGATGCGATATCCAAGTCCTCATCGTGGACAACCTCCGTAAGCAGCGATTCATCCGCAGAAAGCTGCTCCTCCTCAGTCAACTCGGCGCTAACAATGGGCATAGAAACCAATTCCGTGGAGTCTGCTGAAATTTCAGGCACTGCTTCCGAAGCAGTCTCTTCAACAGCCTTCTGACCAGCCCGCGCCTTCTGTGCACGGCGCTCCCGCAACACGCGCAAAACCCCCTGCCCCTTGTATCCCTGCACATAAAGCAGGTCTGAAATCAGCCGAAGCGTCTCGATATGCTCGGGGCTGTAATAGCGCCGCCCACTTTCCCCACGGAACGGCTTTACACCCGGATAAATGGTTTCCCACGAACGCAGACGGTGCTGGGGAATATGCAGTTCCTCGGCAACCTCGCTGATGGTCCGGTACGCATCCGGAGCCTTCCTGACCTTTTCAGCGCCAGCCGGAATATCGTCATTCGGCGGCAGCACGACGGCTTCGGGCATAGACTTATCTGTCATGGGACGACGCCTCGGCAGCGACTGTCTCGGAGCCGTTCATGCGATCCCTCAACAGTTGGGAGGGCCTGAACACCAATACGGCTCTGGGGAGGATGGGAACTTCCACGCCCGTTTTGGGATTACGTCCAATGCGCTCCCCCTTCTGGCGGACGGAAAAGGTTCCGAACCCGCTCAGCTTTACGGATTCGCCCGCCTCGAGCCGGTTGGAAATCGCATCCAGAAGGCTCTCGAGAATCATGGAGGAATCGTGCCGGGAAAGACCGACACGACTATAGAGATGCTCGACAAGATTCGCGCGCGTGACTGTGCTCATGTCACTTGCGTATCATGACGTTCAGAACAGTCAAAGGAATCAATCATTAACCTGCTCTAAACAGGAAACTGACTACATCCGGACGAGAGCGGATCCCCATGTCAGACCGCCGCCCAGTGCCTCCATAAGAACCAGATCGCCCTTCCGGATCCGTCCATCTCGCACAGCCTCGTTCAGGGCCAGTGGGATGGAGGCTGCAGACGTGTTGGCATGACGGTCCACGGTCACGACGACCCGATCCGACGGCAGCGCCAGTTTCTTCGCCATACCTTCGATAATCCGCAGATTGGCCTGATGCGGCACCATCCACTGAATATCCTGACCCGTCAGATTATTGGCCGCCAGCGCCTCATCCACGGCCTGCGACAGCTTGACCACGGCATGGCGGAACACCTCACGTCCCTGCATGCGCAGTTTCTGCGTTGCGGACGCACAGCCTGCAGCACCGTCCACATAAAGAATATCGCCCGTTCGGCCATCGGAGTGCAGATGGGTGGAGAGAATACCCTCTTCGCCTTCATGACTGGCTTCCAACAGCACCGCACCCGCACCATCCCCGAAAAGGACGCAGGTGGAACGGTCCGTCCAGTCCAGCAGACGCGAGAACACCTCGCTTCCGATCACGAGGATTTTCTTCGCCTGACCTGCCTGCATCAACGCGCGTGCCGTTGCCAGCGCATAGACAAAACCCGAGCAGGCAGCGCTGAGGTCGAAACCGAAACCCGTCGTCATACCGAGCAACGCCTGAACCTGCACAGCCACAGCGGGGAAAACCTGATCCGGCGTGGCCGTGGCGACCAGAACCGCATCGACTTCGGAAGCGTCAACGCCAGCATAGCCCAGCGCCTGTCGGGCTGCTTCAGCCGCCATGCTGGCCGTGGTTTCGTCACCGGAAGCAATATGCCGCTGGGCAATACCGGTTCGGGTCCTGATCCATTCGTCCGAAGTCTCGATGCCGTATTTCAGGGCAAGATCGTCATTGCTTACGACGTCGCGCGGCAGATAGCCCCCGACACCCGTCAGACGGACACGAATGGGATCGGACATATTTTTTCAGCTCACAGGTTCAGGAACAGCCTTGGTGGACACGGCCTCAGTCGGTTCGGACGTTCCCATGCCCAACTGCTCCAGACGGTCACGGATCTTGTCGTTCAGATGGTGCGTGACGGCATCCATGGCAACATCGACGGCTGCGGCAAAGCTCTCGCCGTCCGCGCCACCATGCGATTTCACGACAATGCCGTTCAAACCGACGAACAGGGCTCCGTTGTAGCGACGCGGGTCAATCCATTCCCGCATCCGCTCCAGTCCGGGCTTGACCAGCAGATATCCAAGGCGGGTCAGGAGATTGGTTTCAAAAACGCGCCGCAGGAGGCCAAAGGCAAGTTTCAGTGCGCCTTCACCGGTTTTCAGCGCGATATTGCCGGTAAATCCGTCCGTCACGATCACGTCCGTCGTGCCGGCGGTAATATCATGTCCTTCGACAAAGCCATGAAACTGCGGCGCCAGAGGGCTGGCCCTCAGGCGCTCGGAAGCCTCTCGCAGACGGTCATCCCCTTTCAGCTCTTCCGAACCGACATTGAGAAGGCCGATTGTCGGAGACGGCAGGCCGAGCGCGGCCTGAGCAAAAGCCTCGCCCATGATCGCAAACTCAACCAGATTGCGCGCATCACAGGCGATGTTCGCACCGAGATCGAGCATCACGACATCACCACGCGCAGACGGCTGAACCGCAGCCATGGCAGGTCGGGAAATGCCCGGGAGAGCTTTGACGATGATTTTCGCAAGCGCCAGCATGGCGCCGCTATTACCCGCAGAGACAACGCCGCGAGCTTCCCCTGCCGCTACGGCTTCCATGGCCATACGCATGGACGAGCCCCGAACGCGCAACGCGGACGTCGGCTTCATCTCCATGGGGATGCTGGCGTCTGAGTGACGGATATCACACAGGCTTGCGGCTTTGGGGTGTTTTTCCAGAGCGGCCCTGAGAACAACTTCATCTCCGATCAGGAGAATACGAGCCTTCGGGTGCCGGTCGGCAGCCAGATCAAGTCCGGCAAGGACGATATCCGGGGCCCTGTCACCACCCATTGCATCGACGGCGAGGGCATAAGGCCCGGAGGCCGCGACGTCACGTTCGGGCGTGACAGGCGCATTGGTCATTGAGACAGTTTCCCGGACAGCATCACAGATGCGGGGCCGCGCTCCTGGGAGGCAACGGACCCGCAGGTAGGGATCAGGCGCGGACGGCGGTCTTCAGGCCCTTGCCGCTGTTGCCAGCAGCGACCACTTCACGGCCGTCATAGTGACCGCAATGGCTGCAAACGTGGTGCGGACGCTTCAGTTCGCCACAGTTCGAGCACTCTGCGTGCGCCTCGACGGTCAGGGCGTCGTGGCTGCGACGCATGCCACGACGGGACGGCGTAGTCTTTCTTTTAGGGACGGCCATGGCTTTTATGCCTCTTTCTGCTTCTGTGTCGGCACCCCTGCTCCGCTCCCCGCGGCATCCGGTGCCCTGTTGTTCGTCGTCTCGTATTTACGTCGAGTTCAGGCGGGCGGCTCTAGCAGAGCCTGAAGAAACCCGCAAGTCAGACGTGGGATTTTATTCTTTCCTGTCCCCGTTCTTCAGCGCGGAAAGTGCTGAAAACGGATTGGGACGGCGTGGACCATCCAGTCCTTCGCCAGACAACTCAGCCCCTTCTTCCCCTTCTGCGGGCGCCACGTCAACCGCATTTTCCAGACCGACGCCGGGTTTGCGCGGATACGGGTCCAGCATCAGGGCAAGCTGCTCCGCTGCAGCCTCGCCGATATCAAGGGCCTTTCCGTCATGCGGAACCTCGTCCGGGCCGTCCAGATCGATAGAATCGATGTCGAACTCGTCTTCCGGCATCTCTTCTGCGGGGATGAACTTCAAAAAGAAGGTTTCGGCCAGAACATCCTTGAACGGTTCTGACGTGATGACGCAGACCTGCGTAAGCTTTGCCGCAAGATGCCCTTCCGCCAGAACGCTTCGACTGGTCGATGGCGTCAGACGGAAACGGCAGGTCAGGGTTTCAATCTCGGGGATACCCAGACGGGCCGCGAGGGCTGCCCGCTCTGCGGGCGTTGCCTCGATCGTCTCGTCCAGTCCCGATCCCAGCCGGTTGAAGAGGATACGTCGGGAAAATTCAGGAGAATGGGACATTCAGGCACTCCAGCCCCCGGATTATGGGGGAAATCGTTGACATGCAGGCGCCATTCGGGCACGCGCTCAGTGGAGCGGTTCTCTTGCACAGGATAGTTTCCGGATCCATGAATAACGCATCTTCCCCGACGCCCCAAAGCAGAACACGCGTCCTTCGCCGTTTCGCACAGGCGGGAGTGGCATGTGTTCCGCTACTGCTCGGCGGATGCTCGTTCTTTTCCCCGATTCCCGAGCCGCGCGGCTCCCTGATCGAAAAGACCGATTACGCACAGCTCGTACCCGGAACAAGCACCCGCACTGACGTTCTCGATCTGCTGGGCTCACCGACGGCGCACGCGACCTTCGACGACAATACTTGGATCTACGTCTCGATGATCACGTCCCCAACGCCACTGACCTTCCCGAGCGTTAAAAAGCAGGAAGTCGTGGTGCTGAATTTCGATAATGGCGGCGTCCTGCGCAAGGTAGACACACTCAACAAGAAGAACGCGATGTATGTCGGTATGGTGGGCGCGAAGACACCAACGCCAGGCACCAGTTCGTCCATCCTGCAGGAACTGCTGGGCAATGTCGGCCGCTACAACCCGATGAGCGGCATGAGCAGCCAGTTCGGCGGAAGCACCGGCCCGATGGGCGGTCAGGGCACCGGCAATGGTGGCGCTGGCAACTCGCTGCCCTAAGTTTCTGGAAACCTGATTATTTCGGGAGGTTGAGCAGAACGCCCAAACCTCCCAACGGACTGTCCGTCAAACGGATGGACCCGCCATGGGCATGAATGATGTCCCGCACAATCGTCAGACCCAGACCTCCGCTTTGTCCGTCCTGACTGACGCTCGTGCCATTCAGTTCCGAAATGGCGGCCCGGCGGCTGGCGGACAGGCCCGGCCCGTTATCTTCTACAGAGATTTCGATATTCCGCTCTCCTTCGCGCAGGGAGAACCGCATCGCTCCGCCGTGGCGGCGGGCATTTTCTGCCAGATTCGTCAGAACGCGGCGCAATGCGTCAGGCCGGACTACCGCTTCAACGCCTTCCCGACCTTCAACGCCCAGAACCTGCCCTCCCGCACGCAAAGTGGCGGCTGCGACATCCTCCAGCATGCCTCTCAGATCGGTCAGAACGGGTTCCTCGGCCCCTTCTCCTCGCGCGAATGACAGATAGCTGCCGATCAGACGTTCCATGTCCTCGATATCCGTGACCATATCCGCCAGATCCGGCTTGAGGCTCTCGGCACGGATCGGGCCGAAGGTCGGGATCATGGCAACTGTCAGGCGCAGTCGGGTCAGGGGCGTTCGCAAATCATGCGAAACACCCGCCAGAACAGCCGTACGTTGCGCCACAAAGCGGTTCACCCTCGCCTGCATGCGATTGAACGCAACAGCAGCCTGTCGCACCTCCCGCGCGCCCTGAGGGCGGATCGGCCCGGCATCCCTTCCCATTCCGAACAATTCGGCAGCACGGCCAAGACGGCGGATGGCGCGCACCTGATTGCGCATGAACAGCCCGGCGATCAGGAACAGCAGAATGGAACTACTGACGGCCCAGACCACGAACAGCCAGATCGGCCCGATATTCAAGCGTTTCACCGGCACCATGACCACCATCACACCCTGCGGAAGCTGGATCGAGGCACGGACCGTCTGGGGCGCTTCAGACCAGTCCACATCATAGGCTTGGCCAAGGTTCTGCCGGATCGAGCGGGCAAAATCATCATCCATCGGGCCGAGTACATGATTCGTGCCGTACCGGGAGAGTTTTTCGGCAGGATGGAATGAGAAGCCCAGCTGGGTCCGCGAGGACGCATCCTGAAGAATAAACGCTCGTTCCTCCGAGGATGAGGCGTGCTCGATCATCGCCACGACAAGCGAGATCTCGCCCGTCACGCCGTCTGAGAGGCGGCGGGAGACGACATTCAGATAGGTTCCGTAAAACAGGCCCAGCGCGATCGCCTGCGTCACCAGCAGCGGGATGAGCACGATCAGCATCGACCGCCCCATGAGGGAGCGCGGCAGAATACGCCTTAACGGACGGTCCAGCTTCTGCCAGGACTCGTCCCGCTCAACCGTCGGATCAGCGTCCCGGTTTGAGAACATAACCCTTGCCCCGCACGGTATGAAGAAAACGGGGCTCTTTGGGATCCACCTCGATCCGGCGACGCAAACGCGTGACCTGAACATCGACGGCACGTTCGCCAATCTCGTCCATTTCCAATGCCTTGGCGATGGCTTCACGCGATAGAACCGTTCCCGGCTGGCTGGTGAGAACGCCCAGAAGCGCGGATTCTCCTCCCGTCAGATGCACGGCCCCCTGAGGACCACTGAGCAGGCCACGTTTGGCGTCGAATTCCAGCTCTCCCAGCCGCAGGATATCGGGAACTTCGTCCACTACCGGCAAGGCAGGCACCACACGTCGAAGATGGGCCCTCAGGCGAAGCAGAAGCTCACGCGGCTCGAAAGGCTTGCCCAGATAGTCGTCCGCACCGGCTTCAAGCCCCCCGATCCGGTCCGCAGGCTCCCCCCGCGCCGTCAGGAGCAGAATGGGAAGTGACAGGCCATCTTTGCGAAGGCTGTTAGTCAAAGACAGACCATCCTCGCCCGGCATGGTGACATCGAGGACGAGCGCATCGGGCTGGATCCGTTGCAGAACGTCGCGGGCTGCCAGAGCATCAAGGGCCGTGCTCACACGATAGCCGTTCTCGGACAGATAACGCTGAAGCAGCCGCAAAAGGCGCGGATCGTCATCAACGACCAGAATATGCTCGTCGCTCATGGCACAGAACTCCCGACTGGTCTCTGAAGGGGGGTCAGGACTCGGCGAAACCCTTCCACAGCCGTCATGCCCGCCTCACGATAAGCCCGGGTCATCACTTCGCGGATCATGAGGAACAGTTCGCGTTCAAGAGCCTCTCCGGCTTCCGTCAGACGCAGGGGACGTCTGCGGCGGTCATGGCGGTCTTCTTCCTGTACGAGCAGTTTGCGATCCCGAAGGTCGCCCAGAGCGCGACCCAGAGACTGTTTGGTAATGCCAAGACTGTTCAAAAGCGCAGTGGGGGTAATCCCCGGATGTGCGGCAGCCAGGAAAAGAATGCGGTGATGCGCTGGCCCCAGCCCTTTCTCGCGCAGAAGACTTTCACAATCGGCATTCAGGGTCCGCCAGGCCAGCATCATGGCCTCATAAGACTGACGGATCCGGTCTTCTCGCAGATAAAGATGGGCCGTCGCGGATGACGGGATGTCCATGGTTCTGGCCGTCACCGAAGGGTTTCCTCCACATATCCGAAGCGATCGAAGTCAATGATGCGCTGCGGATAGAGAATGCCGTTCAGATGGTCGTTTTCGTGCTGCAGAACATTGGCATGAAATCCCGTCGCCTCGCCTTCGACCAAGACACCATCCTGATCCAGCCCAGAATACCGTACTGCGGCATAGCGCGGCACGTCCGCCCGCAGCCCCGGAATCGATAGGCACCCTTCGGTGCAAGTCATCATCTCTTCACCCAGAGGCGTGATTTCGGGATTGATGAGAACGCGGGGCAGCAATGCCTCCTCGGGAGTCGCCACGCGGCTTGCAGGAACATGATAGACGAACATCCGCAGCGGCTGATGGACCTGAGGTGCTGCCAGCCCTGCCCCGCGCGCATCGGCCATCGTTTCCATCATGTGTGCGATAAGAGACTGGATTTCCGGGGCTTTCGGGTCGGAAACGGCCCGTGCCACCTGATGCAGGACGGGGTTGCCCATCCGGGCAATCTTGAGCAGGGCCATGAAATCCTCTTTCTTCAGACAGGCGTTGCATCGGATGGAACGCACATGCACGCCGCAGAGTGCGCTTTGCGAAGAATCCATTCAAGCATGGCCGAATGAATTGCGTTCCCCGCAAAAGATGTGTTAAGGGCACCATCCTTAGTTGGATTGCCATATCACGGGTGGCGCTGAAGAGCGGGCCCATAAGGAGTTGACGGCACCGTGCAGGTTCTCGTTCGTGACAACAATGTTGACCAGGCGCTTAAGGCGCTCAAGAAGAAGATGCAGCGCGAAGGCGTGTTTCGTGAAATGAAGCTGCGTCGCCACTTCGAAAAGCCCTCCGAGAAGCGCGCCCGCGAAGCAGCTGAAGCTGTTCGTCGCGCCCGCAAGATGGAGCGTAAGCGTCTGGAGCGTGAAGGCTTCTAAGCCTTCCCGTCCTCCGAACGGAAAAAAGCCGCCTCCTTCGGGAGCGCGGCTTTTTTTATGCCTAAAATTCTCCTGCTCCCCTGCCCGCCATCTGCGGACAGGGGAGACGCACAGCTTACTGCGCGTCCATCAGGCGGTGACTGAGATAGATGGCTTCCAGAGCCCGCTCATGCGCAACTTCCGCCGCATTGACTGTACCCGCATGGCCGCCTTCCACGTCTTCATAATACAGGAAGGGCTGCTTCAGGCTTTCCAGCCGGGCCGCGAAACGACGCGCATGGATCGGGCCGACGCGATCATCGCGCGTTGACGTAAAAATAAACGGCTCCGGATAGGCCACACCCGCCTTCAGGTTCTGCAAAGGCGACATTTTCTCCCAGAACGCGCGCGGCCCCGGCTCCGAGACGCTGCCATACTCGGCCGCCCAGGACGCGCCCGCCGCCATCTGCTCGTAATTCATCATATCCAGAAGCGGCACGCCAATGATGGCGGCATTCCACAGTTCTGGATGTTGGGTGAACTCCACCCCCGCCAGCAGACCGCCATTGGAGCGTCCCCGCAGCCCCAGATGCCGTGGCGATGTGATATGACGCGCCGTCAGATCCCGGGCAACGGCTGCAAAGTCGTCATAAGCCTTCTGCCGCCCTTCCCGACGCGCGACATCATGCCATGCCGGGCCAAATTCTCCGCCGCCACGGATATTGGCCATGACGTAAACGCCACCGCGGTCAAACCACGTGATCCCAAGATCGGGATGATAGACCGGCAAATAGGAGAGTCCGAAACCACCATAGGCCGTCATCAGCGTCGAACGGGCCCCGTCTTTCTGCCAATCCTTGGCATGCACAATGAAATAGGGAATGGCCGTCCCATCCGTGCTGGTCGCCGACATCTGTTCGACAACCAGATTGGACGCATCGAACAAATCGGGCTGGCGATACAGAGGCTGATCGGTCTGAGTCGTCGTATTCAGGCCCCAGATCTGTGGCGCCTGAATGAAACCTTCAAGCTGAAGATAGGCCTGTGAAAGACCAGGATCTGACGAAACAATTTCTGCGGCCATATTCTTTGGGAGATCAATGGACCGCGACGTCCATGCTCCAGTCGCGGCCCGGCGAAAGAGCTTCAGGACAGGTTGAACGTTGTCATATAGAACAACCACCAGACCCTCTTTTGTCACTGCCAGAGCATCACCCATACCATCCCCGATCGTCTGACGGGATGTCGGCGACAGGATGAGCTGAGGCACGGCAGGATTTTTCAGGTCCAGCGCGACAATGCTATCGGCGTGAAATGTCTGACCGGACACCGTCCAGTCCTGCAAGAGATGCAGAACCAGTTGGCCATCCAGATAGGACAGGCTGTCATATTTTTCTGGCAGAAGCAGCCGGGTCAGCGTCTGCGTGGCAGGATCAAACAGACTGACTTCCGTGTGGAAAAAATCCCGATGGCGGCTGATCAGAACGAGTTCGTGGCCTTTTTTATCACGCAGGCGCTCCGGCGCCACATCCATATCCGTGATCTGACCGCGATAGACCTCGACGGCCTGATCCAGCTTCTGCCCACGATGCAAAAGCCGAACCGAATACGGGTACCCCGAATGCGTCAGCCCGGCATTGCCCGTCCCCCAGTCCCGCGAGACCAGAAGTGTATTGGCATCAACCCAGATGGCCGTCTGCTTTCCGGACGGAAGATCAAAGCCGTCTTTTACAAAAGTATCTGTCTGCGTGTCGTATTCCCGGACCACATGGGCATCTTCCCCCGCCTGTGAGAGCGACATGAGACAGAACCGGTCCTGCGGGCTGAGACAATCCAGGCCTTCCATGACCCAGTTGGCATGTTCATTGCGCGCCAAAGCATCAAGGTCGAAACGCGTTTTCCATTGCGGATGGCCGGACTGGAAGGAGGAGGTAGACGTGCTGCGCCATATCCCGCGTGTATGATGCTCATCCTGCCAGAAGTTCCAGATTTCTCCGCCCTGCTGCGTCGGAAGCGCAAGACGTGCGGGGGACTGCTGGGCCGTCAGGATTTTCTGATAGAGAGGCTTGTAGCGGGGATCAGAAGTGAGCGTCGCCTCTGTATGGGCGTTCTGTGCCCGCACCCATTCCAACGCTTTGGCGCCGTCTGTCTGACTCAGTTCAGCAGGCGACGGAAGAGAAGATGAGCCCGCATAGGCTGCCAGAGGCAGGATGGAGAGAGACAGACAAAGTGCTCTCGCAAGAACAGGAGACATGGAACGCCTTTACGATACCGACAATATCGGCATCGTAAAGGCATCCGGACAATCAGGCCACAGCTGCTGCGCTGACTGCTTCTTCCACTTCCTGAAAGCTCGGCATCAGATCGGATGGAATGCTTTTGCGGCCGATTTCGACACTGACCTGAGGCGCATTGCCCTGAAGATGCGCCACGATCACAGAGCGCACGAGATCAAGATAAGAGGATTCTTCCTCCACTACGCCCCCCAGCCGACTGGCAATTGGTGCGACAATTCCGTAGGCCAGAAGAATACCAAGAAATGTTCCGACCAGAGCGCCTGCAATCATTTCACCCAGAATGATGGGCGGCTTGCTGATGGACGCCATGGTCTTGATCACACCCAGAACGGCCGCCACGATCCCAAGTGCGGGCAGCGCATCAGCAATGGACTGCAGCGCATGGGAAAGGTGCATTTCCTCCCGCATGTTTTTCTTGAGTTCATTCCCCATCACCTCATCCATCTGATACGGATCGGTGGCGTTCATACCCGCCATACGCAGGTAATCGCAGATGAACGAACAAACATGGGAATTGTCCCGGATTTTCGGGAAAGCACCGAACACCGTACTGCCCTGCGGGTCTTCGATATGGGATTCAAGCGCCATGAACCCTTTGGAAGAGGCCAGCTTCGAGATATGGAACAGCAGACTCAAAAGGTCGACATAGTCCGAACGGACATACTGCGAACCCTTCATAGCCTTCTTCAGGCCACCCGGCAGGTGCTTCACGGCCGCTATGGAATTGGCCATCAGAAAGGTTCCGACGGCAGCCCCCAGAATGGTCAGAAGCTCAAAAGGCATTGATGAAACGAGAGGGCCAATGGCCCCGCCGGATGCCACGAACGATCCGAAAACACAGCCCAGAACAACAACCAGACCGATAATGATGAACATCCGAAAACTTCCTGACTGACCTGAATTTATTGAGAAATATCGGGCGACAGCACCAGAACGATGCGACGGTTCCGCGGGTTGAGAGGCTGGATGGGGTCAAACAGGTTCCGATCGGCATATCCGCTGACGGATTTCAGGCGCCCATCCGGAAAGCCGTTCTGAACCACCAGATCCCGTACGGCGACCGCTCTTGCACTCGACAGGCTCCAGTTGCTCATCTGTCCGGGACGGTAGGGTGCTGCGTCCGTGTAACCGGCGATGGAGAGCTTGCCGTGCAGTTTTTCGAGGTAGGGCACGATCGCCTTGATCAACTGAACTGCATGGGCATCAGGAGTAGACTTGCCCAAAGCGAACATCGGTTGATGGTCGGAATCTGCGATTTGGATATGAAGGCCATCATCGCCCGCGGAAACAGAGACCTGCGAGCGGACATCGGCCAGTTCCGGCGCATTACTGATCAGAGCCTGAATTTTCTGGGCCGCAGCCATTCTGGCAGCCTGTTCGGCCTTCTGGTCTGCGTTCTGGGGAGAAGAGGTGACAGGCGGCTCGCCGGGCTGGATCTGATTATCATGAAGAACGACGATCTGGGCCGTATGAGGGCTGGACGTGCTCTGATCTCTGGCCGTTTGTGCGCCCGAAGCCCCTCCCTGCACCGGTTTTCCGTACTGGTCCTTGCCCGGTTTCAAGGCGACGGCTTTTGTTTCCAGAGAAACAGGCTCGGGAGCCGCAGGCAGAACATTATCCACGGGTGGCGGCATGTCTTTCCAGACCGCCATCGGATTGAAGAAGTTGGCGATACCCTTTCGCTGCTCTTCCGTCGTGGCGTTGATGAGCCACATGACCAGAAAGAACGCCATCATGGCCGTTACGAAATCGGCGTAGGCGATTTTCCATGCCCCGCCGTGATGACCACCTTCAACAACGTCAAAACGTTTGATGATGATCTTTCGTGCTTCTTTGCCGTTCTGGTTGGACATCCCGCCTCCTGAGTGGTCTCAGTATGACAGGCGAGTTCTTAAGGAGAGGTTTAAGAACGCTCCGGCAACCGCACGCCTGTGACAAAATCCGGCTCATGCACGGCGTAACAGCGTATAGCCTGCCCCCGAACTTCGCGGCAGGATGTCGCGGCTTTCTGCCCTTCCCTGCCATGCCTCTGCTCTTCAATCACGACCGTTTTCGCCATCGCTGTGGCTGGAAGGCGGAAAAGATCCCAACGCGGGTCTGTTCCGATAACGGGAAGAATATTCTGTGTGAATGCCAGACGGGAGGCCAGACCATAATCTTCGGCGGCCAAAGCCGTCGCGCCCTGCGCCTTTGCCTGTAAGGCCACCTTGCGGGCAAATTCATCCCATCCTCCGGTCAGACGCAACACCGGGTCGCGATGCGGGACGAGATGAAGCGGCGAAAATATTGCCTGAATGCAAACGATCATAGTGATGACCAGTCCGCTGACCACAGGCCAGCGGATGCGCCATCCGGCTTCAAGCGCGGCGATGGCAAGCACCGGATAGATGACGGCAGGCCAGTTTGGCTGCACGCGGTCTCCGAAAGCATGGGCGACAAACACGGCCGTCGGCACCAGAGCCAGCCATGCCAGCAGCCAGTTGCGTCTGACACACACCCAAAGCCCGATCACAAACAGGATAAAAACAAGCGGCGTGGCAAGTCCGATCTGTCCGCCGATCAGTTCGCCCATAAACTGGAGCGCCCGTGCCGGATGCCAGTCGCCCGTTCGGCCTCCCTGCCTGATAAAGCTGGCCCAGTGATGTCTCGCATTCCACACAATGACAGGCGACATCGCCACGAACAGCCCCGGAAGAGCCAGCCAGGGACCGGGTTGCTGACGCAGACGTTTCGTCGTGAGAACTGCCCCTCCCAGTCCAAGACCGATCAGGACGGCTGTATATTTTGAATCAAACGCCAGTCCCAGCAGAAGGCCAGATCCGATCCACCACGGAAGAGCCGCGCGTGCGGTCAGTTCGGGATCAATCGCGCGGCTGAGCGTGTAGAGAAACAGCGTAATGAAGAACAGCAGCGGCGTATCGGGCGTCATCGTCGCAGCACCCAGACCGAGCATCAGGGTAGCATTCAGCAACAGCGCGGCCCTGAGCCCCGATTGCGGCCATGGAGACCCCGGTAACAGCCGCCGCGCCGCATGGTACAGCGCCCAGCTTCCCGGCAGGACGGACAGTGGACCCAGCAGACGGACACCCAGCGTCGTATCCCCGACAATCCACGTTCCAACACGGACCCACAGGGCCACCATGAACGGGTGATCCAGATAGCCGGGCTGAAGATTGCGCGACCAAACCCAGTAATACGCCTCGTCCGGCGTTAGTGGCACACTGGCTGCAAGGTACAGACGGATGATCGTCAGACCCGCGAGAAGCTCCCAGAAGAGCCGGATATTTCGCGCATTTTCACCCACGGTCTCAGCGCCAGACCAGCGTGGAAGACACCGCATAGTTCCAGACCACACCAACGACGGCCCCGGCGGCAGACGAGCGGTCCCAGTGACCATGACCCGCACTATCCAGCATCATCCGGGCAATGCCGATATTGGCGACGGCCCCCAGCGAACAGACCGCGACGAAGACAGCCAATCCTCGCCAGAGCTTATGACCCTTGAGGCGACGATCATGGTAGGTGAAGCGGTTGTTCAGCAGAAAATTCGTCAGAATAGCGACAGCGGTTCCGGCGAGTTGTGCCCAGGAAAAACTCAGGCCGCATGCGCCTGCCAGATCCAAAACGCTGACATTCACGACCACACCAATAAGCCCGACCAGCGCAAAGGCCATGAAGCGGGTCGGCAGCCAGCCATGCGTCAGCTTGTCGAGTATCATGGTCGCAAACTGAAGCAGTACCACGACATCAAGCTTGCTCTCGCCTGCAAGGCGCGGGCGGAAGACGAATGGCACCTCGACAATCCGGACAGTTTTGGGAGCGGACATCACCAGATCAAGCAAAATCTTGAAGCCTGTCCCGGACAGGCGCGGCAACAGGGATTCAAAAAGATCCCGACGAATGGCGAAAAAGCCGCTCATCGGATCGCTCAATGGATGCGGCATGACGGCCTGTGCAGCCCGGATGCCCGCATCCGAAAGCAGATGCCTCCAACGACCGGCCAGTCCACCACTATCGCCACCCTCGACATGGCGGCTGGCCACGACCAGTTCGGCACCCTTCTGTAATTCAACAAGCATGGTCCGCAAAACGGATTCATCGTGTTGCAGATCGCCGTCCATCACCGCAACCAGAGGAGCGCTGGACGACAGAATACCTTCGATTACGGCAGAAGACAGCCCCCGACGGCCAACGCGGCGCACCAGTCGGACCCGTGGGTCCAGCCGCGCAAGCCGGGACACCTCATTGGCCGTTCCATCCGGTGAATTGTCATCAACGAAAATGACTTCCCACGCCGTGCCCTCAAGCGCCCCTTCAAGCGCCGCAACCATCGGCCCCACATTGGACACCTCGTTGTAGCAGGGAACAATGACGCTCAGTTCGGCCGGAAGAGACAGCAACCGGGAAGCGGTCATGGGTTCAGCCGGTCAGATCGGCACGCCGGCAAGATCGCGGCTCGTATGGATGGTCTGGAGAGTCTGGACGCGAACGACATGCGGACTGTCAGTCAGCAGGCGTGTCAGGGCATTCTGATGGGCGGCATCACGGGCAACCAGACGGACGAGAAAATCTCCGCCGCCCCGGATCATGTGACATTCGCGCGTTTCGGGCCATGCGCCGACCTGAGCCTCGAAGGCCTCAAGAACACTTCCCTTTTGGCTATCAAGGCCAATCAGGGCGTAGAAATTCAGAGACCATCCCAGCAGGGCAGCATCCACTTCGGCGTGATATCCCTTGACGATTCCCAGCTCCTCAAGCCGTCGGACCCGCCTCAGGCAGGGAGGCGCGGAAATGCCGGTACGACGGGCAAGTTCCACGTTGGTCATGCGTCCATCGGCCTGGAGTTCGGCAATGATCTGCCGGTCGATGGCGTCCAGTTCAATCGGTGCGGAGTGCGAAGAAGCGTTCATTTCAATCTGACGTATATGTCAGCCGACATGATCCGCAAAGATGGCACATGCGTCCGAAGTCCCTATATGAAGGGGCCTGATATCATTTGAGGACCAATCATGCCCGAAATCCATCATACGGATCTGCTGGTTGTGGGCGCTGGCCCTGCTGGCTACACGGCGGCAATCTACGCGGCCCGCGCAAGTCTTAAGCCGATTCTCGTGACCGGAATGCAGCCCGGCGGCCAGCTGACCATCACGACGGATGTTGAAAACTATCCCGGCTTTGCGACTCCTGTTCAGGGCCCCTGGCTGATGGAGCAGATGCGCGCGCAGGCCGAGCATGTCGGAACGCGCCTGATTTATGACCTGATCGTTCAGGCCGATCTGAAAAAAGGCCCCGGACCGGATGGATATTTCCGTCTGGTCGGAGATTCGGGAGACGAGTTCCGTGCCCGCACGGTTGTGATCGCTACGGGTGCTCAGGCCCGGTGGCTCGGCCTCGAATCGGAAAAGCGTCTCCAGCGCGGCGGCGTCTCTGCCTGCGCGACCTGTGACGGCTTTTTCTATCGCGGCAAGACGGTAGCCGTGATCGGTGGCGGCAATACGGCAGTCGAGGAAGCGTTGTATCTGACGCACCACGCGGACAAGGTTCATCTGATCCATCGCCGGGACAGCCTGCGCGCCGAGCGCATCCTTCAGGAACGCCTGTTTTCCAACCCGAAGATCGAAGTTCATTGGAACAAGGCTGTCGAAGAGGTTCTCGGTTCAGGCGAACCGGAAGTAGTTTGTGGGATCGCTCTGAAAGATACCCAGACAGGCGCGCCGTCCAAACTGGATGTCGACGGGGTTTTCGTCGCCATCGGCCACACGCCGAATACCGGTCCTTTCCTGCATGAAGTCGCATGTGACAGCGACGGATATATCCTGACGGAAAGCGGCGGGACCGAAACATCCGTCAAGGGCGTGTTTGCAGCAGGCGACATTCAGGATCGCATTTTCCGGCAGGCCGTCACAGCGGCCGGAACAGGCTGCATGGCCGCTCTGGAAGCCGAACGATATCTTTCTGGCATACCTGCCATGACAAAAACTTGACCCTCGCGCGTGCTTCAGACAATTTCGTCCTTTCAACGACATATCTTGACGGATAACGCCGGGACGTATGGGTAAAAAGGACGAAGACCGTCGCCTTGGCGAACGGGGAGAAAACCAGATGGACTGGGACAAGCTGCGGATTTTTCATGCCGTGGCGGAAGCTGGTTCCTTTACCCATGCCGGTGACCGGCTGGGATTGAGCCAGTCGGCAGTCTCCCGGCAGATTTCCGCGCTTGAAGACGTCCTGCGCGTGCCGCTGTTCCATCGGCATGCGCGCGGGTTAATCCTGACGGAACAGGGCGATGTCCTGAACCGTACGGTCCGGGAGGTTTTCTCCAAACTGGCTCTGACCCAGGCTTTCCTGAGCGAAAGCAAGGAGCGGGCCGCAGGAAAGATCAAGATTACCACGACAACGGGCTTCGGCCTCTCATGGCTCTCCCCACGTCTGAACCGTTTTCTGGAACTGCATCCCGACATTGAAGTCACACTTCTGCTTGAAGATGCGGATCTGGATCTGGGCATGCGTGAGGCAGACGTCGCCATCCGGCTACACCCGCCCACACAGCCCGATCTGGTGCAGCGTCATCTCGCCAATTTCCCCATGCCGATTTATGCAAGCGCCGCCTATCTTGAGCGCCATGGGACACCAAACTCTATCGAAGATCTGGCCAATCATCAGATCATCAGCTTTGCAGGCTGGCACCTGCCACTGCCTAATGTGAACTGGTTGCTGGATCTTCTGCGTCAGGAAGGTGTTGCACGCCAAGGCAGCCGTCGTCTGGCCATCAACAATATCTCGGCGGTCGCGAATGCGATTGCAGCCGGAACCGGCATCGGCTCCCTGCCCCTTTATGCCGCAGCAGGCTATCCTGATCTTGTCAGGATATTGCCGAACCAGCAGGTGCCCTTGGTGGAAGCCTATTTCGTCTACCCTGAAGAATTGCGGACATCAAAGCGGATCGCGGTCTTCCGGGACTTTCTTCTTTCCGAAATCAGCAACCTCAAAGGGCAGGAACAGGGATAAGAAACTGGGAGGCTTTTACGCCTCCTACCCTCTGCGACCATGCGTCGAGGGACAGACATGAGGCCGATTGCTGGATCGGAAGACCGCTTCCCCAATCGGCGCAAATCCACTGCCCCGTCCGAGGCGATGCGCATTGTTAGGCATCTGCTCAAGCACAATGACGCCTGACGCCATTCGGTAACAGGCTGCTGCCTGCGGTGAGTGTGCTTTGTTGCCCTGATGATGCGCCATAATGTTCCCGCCAGGTTTCGGGGAGCCATGAGCCCATGCTGCCGAGGGAGCCATAAGCAAAGCCCCAAAAGAGACGCCCGTTATCCAGACAGAGATCACCAGAAAATGCGGAAGAGGCTTCATAAGTTCATGGTATCGCAAAAACGCTTTACCGAGCCAGTCTTCACCATTCCCGGTCATATCCTTGCAGCACAGCTGATGCGCCTTGGCCACAATAGTGTCAGTTCCCGGATTTTGACGATGACAGGCGCCGGTTAACGCGCTCCCGGAGTTCCTTGCCCACCTTGAAGAACGGGACGCTCTTTTCCTCAACAGGCACGATATCGCCCGTCCGGGGATTGCGCCCTGTCCGAGCTGCACGTTCACGGGGGAGAAATGCCCCAAAACCACGCAGTTCCACACGATCCCCGCGCGCAAGTGCAGAACCGATCTCGTCAAAGACCGCGTGGACGATGCGTTCTATATCGCGGGTGAGAAGGTGCGGATATGCTTCCGCCAGTTCGGCGATAAGTTCGGATCGAGTCATGACAGTTGTTCCACCTGACTCCGCCTTCTGAAACAGGCCATCAGAGTTGCAAAATCGCAACGGCTCCGTCAAGGCCTTCACGGTCGAGAGCGCTGGAGAAACTTCCTCCCAGCAACCCTGTCAGAAGCGCCTTTTTGCCGGGCCATTCATACCAGCGTCTGGAGCGTTCTGGCATCAACGGCATAACCGGATAGGACAGCGTCCCGATATTCAGCCGTTTTCTGAGCCACAGACGCGCCGCATCTTCGTCCCCGAGTTCATCGACAAGCCCGAGTGCAATGGCCTGCCGACCCGTATAGGCACGTCCATCGGCCATGCTGCGGACTTTCTCTTCCGTCAGATGACGGCCGTCCGCAACCATCGACACGAATTGAGCAAACAGATCGTTGACGATGCCCTGAAGCATCTGACGTCCTTCAGGAGTCAGAGCACTGGTAGGATCAGTCTGGTCTTTCATGGCACCGGATGTAATGGCATCCACGCCGATTCCCAGACGTCCAAGACCGGCCGAAACATCGGGACGCTGAAAAATAACCCCGATCGAACCGGTCAGCGTTGAAGGCAAGGCAACGATATGCTGCGCCGGTACAGAGAGCATATAGGCCGCAGATGCTCCCATATCTCCCATTGAAACAGAAACCGGCTTGACCGCGGCGAAGCGCTTGACTGCGTCATGAAGCCTTTCGCCGCCTGTAACGCCTCCACCCGGACTGTCCACAACCAGAAGGAGCCCGGTCACATCCGGTGCCGTCTGGGCCTGTTTCAGAGCACGGACGATCTGTGAAACGTCGTTCTGCACGACGCCGTTGATGGCAAGACGGACGATATGCGGTCTGTGGCTGAAATTCGGCCCAACAGACCCACGATGGCCCATCATGGAAATGACAACCGCGCCGCAGAACGCAACGAGCGCTCCCACCCGCCAGAAGAGTAATTGCCGATGCTTTAACTGACGTGTCAGAAAAAGATTCAATTCAACACTCATAACGGGAATTCTGCTCCTGCTTTCCGGACGCGGCCAAAGAAGATCAGTCTTCTTTCTTGGTGCGACGTGCGCGGGTAGACTCTTTCTTGCCCTCTCCGCTTGCCGCACTGATCTTCCGACCCAGACCGATCTCACGCGCCAGGGCAGAACGACGCTGGGCGTAGTTCGGAGCCACCAGAGGATAATCCGCCGGCAGACCCCAGCGCTCACGGTACTGTTCCGGCGTCATGTCATAGGCACTCTGAAGATGGCGCTTGAGCATCTTCAGCTTTTTGCCGTCTTCAAGACAGATGATGTAATCAGGAAAAACGGAGCGCTTGACGGGGACAGCAGGCTGCGGACGCTCGGGCTGCGGCGCCTCTTCGGGAACGCCAGCCTTTGACAGCGCGTCATAAACCTGACGGATCAGGGCTGGCAGGGCTTCAGCTTCGAGAGTTCCGCGAGACGCCTGGGCAGCAACGATTCTGGCCGTAAGCTCTAAGAGTCCTGTATTGGAAGTGCTTTCAGACATAATATCTCATCCTATCCATTTGAATGAATTTTCAGTTCCTTAACGCCTGTAAAGGGTCAGGTAAATGCGGCATGGAAATATTTGACGTATTCCTTTTCCCACCCATGATTATCACCATATCAAAATAACCCGCAAACAAAAATAACTCTATGCGCTTACAAATGTATCCTGTGTTGCGCCTGACAACTGGAATGACGACATGATCCGTGAAACCGTCACGCTTTCAACAACAAGTGATTTTTCCGGCTGGCGTGCATGGGCGCGCAAACTGCTTCATGACAAAGTTTCGGCCGAATCAATACAATGGATCGTGGAAGCCCCACCGTCCCTTTACGGCATCTCTGCCACGCGAACTCTTCCTACAGCCCCGTCGACCGCCAGTCTTCCTCGCGCTCTTGCCGCGATTTTTCCCGCTGTTTTCGTTTCCGATGCCCCTGACAGGCTGCACCTGTTATACCTCACGCTTCAGACTTTACGCGACGGTATGCCGGTGCCAGATGAATTGACCGAGCGCCTCCGCAGCATCGCTATAGAAACTCGGAAAAAAGCACTCGACCTGCGCTGCCAGATGCCCGACGCCATCAATCCGGAATGGCAGATCCTGCATACCTCTCATACTGCGGCCCTGATCGACAGTCAGGCAGACGCACTGTCAAACCTACGACCCACACCGTGGATCGTGATGGCGCCTGATCGAACACTGCTCTGGGATGGTCGGGAATATCGTTTTGGACCAGGTTTCACAGATAATGCACTGCCGCCATCAGAGGTGATCGAAACTGCACAAAAGCTCGCTACCGCTGGCCGCGGAAACGCCTACTGGGACGGAATCGCGCCGGTACGACTCCATTCTACCCCCGGAAAGATTGAATCTTCTTCTTCCCTCGCCAGTCTGCGCGCTCAGGCGATCGACTGCCAGATGTGCGAATTGTGCAAGCCCGCGACGCGAACCGTTTCCGGAGAAGGTAACCCCAAAGCCCGAGTCATCTTCATTGGCGAGCAGCCCGGAGATCAGGAAGATCTTCACGGACGCCCCTTTGTTGGACCAGCAGGACAACTGTTTGACCGTGCTCTGCGAGAGGCTGGCGGCAGTCGTGCAGAGATGTGGATCACCAATGCCGTCAAACATTTCAAATTCATTCCAAAAGGACATCGCCGCATCCATCAAAAACCCGATGCACCTGAGATCAACGCCTGCACACCGTGGCTTGCAACAGAGCGCAGGGTTCTGTCTCCCGAAGTGACGGTCATGCTGGGCGTTACAGCGGCCAGTGCTGTTCTGGGACGCTCGGTTACAGTGTCGCGCGAGCGCTCAAGGCCTATTCCTCTCGAGGACGGCAGTATCGGTCTGGTAACCGTACATCCGTCTTATCTACTGCGCCTGCCCGATGAGGAGTCGAAGGCACGCGAATATACAAAATTCGTAAACGATCTCAGAATGGCGATTTCCACTCTCGCCGGATAATGCCGTTAGGGCTAAGAAACCCGGGCAATGAGTGGCAGCACCATCTCCTCGGGACAACCGACTCCGGATAATACGAACACACGGCCTGCACCGCTGCGGCCGCGGGCACGTCCTTTTCTCTCGTGGCTGTACGCTCCCAGCGCTTCATCCGTCACGTTTGCCCTGCGCAACACCATTGCGGCCTGTCTGGCGATCGGGATTGCCTTCTGGATGGAACTGGACGACCCGGCATGGGCCGCCATGACCGTCTGGGCCGTCGCGCAGACCAGCCGGGGTGAAAGCCAGTCCAAGGCCAAATGGCGTATCGTCGGCACCATCAGTGGCGGCGTTGCCGCCATCACCATCATGGCGCTTGCCCCGCAGGCGCCATGGCTGTTTTTTCCCATGATCGCATTATGGATCGGCCTGTGCAGCGGTTTTGCAACATTCGTTAGCAACTTCCGCTCCTATGCCCTTGTTCTTGCAGGATATACCTGTTCCATTATCTGCATGGGCGCAGCGTCCAATCCCGACAATATCTTCATGGTCGCGATGTCGCGCGGCACTTACATTGTGCTCGGTGTGTTGTGTGAAGCTTTCATGGGGCTGATTTTTGCCACCAGTCAGGAACGACATGCCCGCGCGCAACTCAGACAGAAACTTGAATTGGCACTGGTTCTCGTCACGACAACATTGTGCAGCCTTCTGGGGGAAGAGCGCGGCGCGCTGAACGCGGCCCGTCGTCAGTTCGGCACGATCCTCACCATCAACGACCAGATCGAATTTGCCGAAGTTGAAATGGGCCCGCACGGCCATGAAGGCGACCATGCACGCGCAGCCCTCGCCGCCGTCTCAGCCCTTCTGTCACGCGGGTTCGGAATGGCCATGCGCCTTCAGGTGCTCAACCATAACCACCCGGCGTTTACCAAAACCGCAGACGAGATCCTCGCTTTTCTGAAGCAGTTTCCACAGCGTCTGCCCGACCAGAATGCCGTCCCTGCCCTCCTCGCGGATTTACAGCATTTTCGGGATGTCTGCCGTCTGTACGCTGCACCACATCGCGAAACCGACATTCGTCCGGATCTTGAGCCGATCCCCGGGCACGAACCCTTTGACGAGGCCAATGCCAGCCCGGAGATGCTGGACGACAGGCTGGACGAGCGCGTGCTTTTCGTCTCTCTCGGGGAGCTTCTGGGCGATCTGGAACAGGCCATCAAGGAATACGAAGCCAGTACGCATCGCATCAAAGGCGATCACTTCCACTTCCAGCTCGAAACCCATCGCGACACTCGTGAAGCCGTCCATAACGGCCTGCGTGGAGCCTGCGCGGTTCTGATCACAGCCTATATTTATGAAGTCACGGCCTGGCCGAATGGCCTTGGCTTCATCGCCATTACGACGCTGGTCTGCGGGCTTTTTGCCACCAAAGAAAATCCCGTTCTTGGCACCACGGAATTCCTCAAAGGCGCCGTGGCAGCCTATATCGTCGCGTGGTTTCTGGTCTTCGTTCTGATGCCGAAAGTCACGACATTCGAGACCCTGACCCTTTTTCTGGGGCCCGCCATGTTTCTGGGCGGACTGGCCAAGGGTAACCCGGCCACCGCAGGCGGCTCGGCGGCCTACGGACTTCTGCTTCCAGCCATGCTTGGTCTGGAAAACCATCACGTCATGAACGAGCTTGCTTTTTATAATGGCAACATGGCAACCGTTCTTGCAGTCGCCGTCAGCGTAATCGTTTTCCGAACCGTCCTGCCCTTCAGCAGCGATGCCGAACGCCTCCGCCTCCGCCGCGTCATGCTGGGCGAGTTGCAACATCTGGCCCATCCGGGCTTCACCCCGCGCATCAGCGTATGGATCGGACGCAATACGGACCGCTTTGCCCGCCTAATCCGTCATGCAGGCCCAACCCCTGCCCCGCTGATCGAAGCCTGTATCCTCGGAACGCTGGCCACATTGACTCTTGGGCTAAATGTCATCCGTCTACGCGCCTTGCTGGATCGCGAGTATCTGCCCGAAAGCGCAAGACGGCCAATCCTGCTTGTTCTGCATTATGTTGAAGAATCAACCCGCAGACACGACAAAGCCGCCCGCATCGCAGAAGCCGCCGTACGACGTCTCCGCGTTCTCGATGCCCAGGAAACGGATCTGGTAACGCGCCTTGAGCTCACACGCGCCATCACCTATCTGGTCGTGATCGCCCATACCATGCGGACGAACGAAGATTTCCTTGATGCCAGCAAACCCTTCCGGGGCGAAAGAAACAGCCGACTGCTCAACTCCGGACAGAGCTGAGCAGTTTTCCAAAGAGAGACAGGGCTGCAAATGCCCCCGCCTCGACGCTATTTTTGCATCTGGATCTTGAAAATATTTACTCCGAGATCCTGCGCGATAGACTGAATAGCCAGCTGTCCGCGGACACTGTTTCCCGCAGCATCAAGCGGTGACGAGTAAACCGCAATTGCCATTTTCCCGGGCACAACCGCAACAATGCCACCGCCAACACCGCTTTTCGCAGGCAGCCCAACATTATAAAGCCACTCACCAGACGTATTATAAAGGCCAGCGGTCGCCATAACGGCTAAAACGCGCGCGCTTGTTTCAGCATCGGTAACCGCCTGATGGGTAAGCGGATTGGTGCCACCATTTGCCAGCGTCGCTCCCATAACAGCAAGATCTTTTGCTGTAACGTCATAGGAACATTCACGAGTATACAAATCGATTGTTTCAGTCGGATCTGCATAGAGCGATTTATAACTTTTCAGCAGAACCGCAATCGCCAGATTATGCTGATTATCCGCCATTTCAGAATCATAGACGTCTTTATTCAGCATCAATGAATGCCCCGCAAAAGCCGAAGCTTCCTTGAGAAGCATGTTCCATTTTTCTTCGAGTGATTTGCCGTCAACGAGACTTGCCGTGGCAATAGCGCCTGCATTCACCAAAGGATTACCGGGCGGAGGACTGCCCGTCAGTTTGTCATGATTAAGCTCGATCGCCAGAGCAGAATTAAAAGGAAGGCCGGTAGCATTCACGCCTATTTTGTTTTGGACGGTTTTTGCTCCCTTCACTTTCAGGACATGAGCCAAAGTAAAAACCTTGGCGATCGACTCAACGGGGAAAAGATGCTCCGCATCTCCCGCTTCAAAAATTTTTCCGTCTGTCGTGACGACTGCAATACCGTAAAGTTTCGTGTTGGCCTTCGCTAAATAAGAAATATACGAGGCATTAGAGCCGTCTGTTATTGTTTTATAGTGATTATAGGCCCGATCGACTACCTGCTGAATATTTAATGCAGGAGCCTGTTGAGAAAAATCGCGCGCGAGCGCAGCCTGCGTTATACAAAAAACGACATATGAAGCGATTGCTGCTGTATTCAGATATCCCGGAAAAGATTTTTTTCTCGTCATCATAATAGCTTTTCTATGTCTTCCGATGGAGACAGCGTAGCAAAACCACCCTGCGTTTTATGAATGATCGTGGCGCAATTTAGTTCCGGGTTTTTAAATTTCTAAATATCCTGATTGCATACATCAGGATGATATTTTGCTATTTATACAGGTATATTTGAGTAATTTATTACCGTATTTTAGTATTTATTTTCCATCTATCGGCTCAATATCCATACTCAGACGCATATGCTGGAACCACACAGAGGGTTTCAAGCCAGAGGCCATACGATCTGCTGGCACTCCCCTATATAACACTATTAAATAGTTAAATTTTGAAATAACTATTTTATTGACGGAACAAAAGAATCATCTCAATAATTTCTGGATATCTAATAATAACGAGAAATATTAGTTATATGTTTGTCGCACTGCTCTGTCCCTGTTCCCCGATGATGCGGGGCCTCCCCCTGCCTTCACTCCCGTTATTCGGCCCCGGCGCTACAGGCAGACATCATGACATATATCTCCGCTCCGCTTCCTGATCTTTCCCTTCTCTGGGGGAAGGACGCCCGTGAAGCCACTGCGCTCCACGACCGCTTCGCTCCCGTTTTCGAGCAGATCCGCAGACAGGCGCTACAGGCCGAACTCAGTCGCGAACTGCCTTTCGAACAAATCCGTCTCCTTAAGGAGAGCGGCTTTACAGCCCTTCGCGTTCCCGTTGCGCATGGCGGTTCTGGCGCAAGTCTTGAAGACCTGTTCGCTCTGATCACTACGCTGGCCGCAGCCGATTCAAACGTCGCACAGGCGCTCAGGGCGCATTTTGGTTTTGTCGAACATCTTCTGTTTGAATCTGCTGGCCCTTACCGCACAAAATGGCTCGACCGCCTTGGCGCAGGACAAACGGCCGGCGCTGCTGCTGCTGAAGGACCAGCTTCCAAGCGCGATCTGTTCAGCACCACCCTGTCTCAAGCTGATGGCAAGTGGGTTATCAACGGTTCCAAGTTTTTCACGACCGGCTCGCTTTACGCCGACTGGCTCACCGTTACCGGCACCACCGAAGATGGCCAGACCGTCAAGACGCTGGCCGCCCGTCACGATCCGGGCCTTGAAATTGTGGATGACTGGGATGGAATTGGGCAGCGCCTGACGGCCAGTGGCACCGCACATTTCCGTAACGTTCATACGGAAGAAGCCGATCTTCGCTACGGCAACACGGCCTTTCCGCATTCGCAGGCTTTCTTCCAGCTTTATCATCTGGCGACTGTCGCTGGTATTGCCCGCGCTGCGGCAACGGACGTCGCAGATGCCGTGCGTCGTCGCAAACGCTCTTTCAGCCATGGCAATGCGGATCTGCCAGCTAAGGACCCTCAGATTCTCGAAATCGTTGGTCATGTGTTCAGTGGCGCCTATCTCGCCAGCGCTGCCGTTGAGCGTGCCGCCCGCGCCATACAGGCCGTCGCGGACAGTCCGGCTCCGGAACTCGACCTCACAGTCGCCCGCGCCGAACTCGAAGTCTGGCAGGTGCAGGACCGCATCCTCCCGCTGGTTCTGGAGGCCACGACTGCCCTGTTCGATGCGTTGAGTGGCGGCGCGACCCTGCGCGTGGCTGGTCTGGATCGACACTGGCGTAATGTTCGTACGCTGGGCAATCACAACCCGCGCGTCTATCGCACGCGTGTTGTCGGAGATTACGCCGTCAACGGCACCCTGCCGCCGATCCAATGGCGCGTGGGGGTGGCGTAATGGGGCAGCACATCATCCTCAACGGTTTCACGATGGCGACGGTTTCTCATCTGAATTACGGGCTGTGGCGCCACCCTGCCGACCAGACATATCGCTATAAGGACATCACATACTGGACCGAACTGGCCCGCACGCTGGATGATGCCGGATTTGATGCCCTATTTATCGCGGACGCCCTTGGCCAGATTGACGTTTATGGCAACAGCCCCGACGCTGCCCTGAAACACGGCATCCAGTCTCCACTGATCGATCCGCTTTTACTCGTGTCCGCAATGGCAGCGGCGACCACATCGCTTGGTTTTGGTATCACGCTGTCCACGACCTATGAGCATCCCTATCTGCTCGCCCGCAAACTGACGACCCTCGATCATCTGACCAAAGGGCGTCTGGGCTGGAATATCGTGACGTCCCAGCAGGAAAGCGCGGCCCGAAATCTTGGACTGGACCACCAGATCCCACATGACGAACGCTATGACCGCGCAGACGAATTCATGGATATCGTCTACAAGCTCTGGCTGAAATCCTGGGAAGAAGACGCCGTCATCCGCGGGCAGACGACATCAGGTGAGTGGATCTATACAGACCCGGAAAAGGTTCATCCCATCTGTCATGACGGCCGGTATTACCGCGTTCCGGACGGCCATACCGCCGAACCAAGTCCGCAGCGCGTTCCCGTCCTTCTTCAGGCTGGTGCCTCCGCTCGCGGTGGCGCGTTTGCTGCCAAACATGCGGAAGTTATTTTCGTCGTCGGCGCCGGGGCGGAAGGCACGCGAAAGAACGTCCGACGCATCCGCGAGGAAGCCGCGCGCGAGGGCCGCGATCCCGAAAGCCTGCGCTTCATCTGCGCTGCCGCCGTCGTGGTGGGCGAAACGGAAGAAGAGGCCATCCGCAAATTTGCAGAATACAAGGCGTTCTACGACGCGACCGGATCGCTCATCCATTATTCCTCCATGACGGGCGTGGATTTCTCGAAGAACCAGACGGACGAAGTTCTGACCTATCGTCCGACAGAGGCCAGCCAGTCCGTCCTTGAACAGTTCGACCCCGCCATCAGCGGCCGGTCCTGGACCATCGCCGAAGCGACGAGTCCAGCAGAAGGCTTCGGTCGGGCCAAAACGTTCGTCGGCAGTCCTGCAACCGTCGCGGACCAGATCGAACGCTGGCTCGAAGAGTCGGAAACCGACGGGCTGAACCTGATCCAGCTCATCAATCCGGACAGTTACAACGACTTCATCCGCCTCGTCCTGCCGGAACTGAAGCGTCGCGGTCGCATCAGGCCCAAACCCGGCAAAACCCTGCGCGAAAGCCTCTTTCCTCAGAACGCCTCCGCGCATCCCGCCACCGACCATCCAGCCTGGCGCTGTTGATCCTCCCAAGATCTGAAAATCCCGTTTCCTGTTTCTTGTGAGTGTCTTTTCATGCCTGCTTTTCCGTTTTCCAATCGTCACACCATCCGTACGTCCGGAAGCTCCGTCTCTCTGATCGCCCTGCTGACTCTCTCGGTCAGCACCACGGCATTCGCTGCCACAAATGCACCCGTCACCAAACCCGGCGAGAAGCCCCGTCACACCACACCCGCGTCGGCGCACAAAGCGTCCGCCAAAACACACGCCCTGACCTCCCGTCTTGCCGAAAATATCGGCGTGGAGGGGCATCGGCAGGCCAACTGGGTGTCCAACCCCGTCTCCGCCACCACGATCCGCGAGTATGTCGCCGGCACGAACCCGCTCAAGGCCCTGACTCGCCTGCCCGGCGTGCTGTTCAATTCCGGTGACCCGCAGGGCGTAAACACCTGGCAGAACTCGTTCCTGATGCATGGTTTCGACCAAAGCCAGATCGGCATGACGCTGGATGGCATCCCGCTGGGCGACCAGCAGTTCAGCAACGTCAACGGCCTCAGCCCGACATCTGCCATTTCGTCCGAAAATATTGAGCGAATGGACGTCTCGGCCTCCACGGGTTCGGAAAGCGTCGCCAGCACATCCAATCTGGGTGGCACGGTGCAGTTCATCTCCCGCGATCCGTCCCATAAGCGCGGCGCAAGCGTGAACCAGACCTTTGGCAGCAATGCGATGTACCGCACATTTCTGCGGCTCGAAAGCGGCGATCTGAACCCGCAGGGGACGCGTTTTTATGTCTCCTATGCCCGTAACGACACCAACAAATGGCGTGGCGGACAGGATCAGTTCATGCAGCAGGTCAATGCAAAGGTTCTGCACCCCGTCGGGCAGGACAGCCGCATCACGGCCTTCTTCGATTACGCGGATCTTCAGATGCAGAACTACCAGGACTACAGCCTGGATATGTTCAACCACGGTGGCTACGCGATCGACAATTTCATCGGACAACCCGGAGGATATGAGAAAGCCTACCGTCTGGCACTGGCCCAGCGCGGTCTGCCGGGCGGACAGGTTCCGGCTGCCTATGCCAATCTCAAGAGTCCCTATACCGCCTCCTATTACGAGGGCGCGCAGATGCAGCATTCCTATATCGGCGGCGTCTCGGCGGATCTCGCTTTAACCGACCGCCTGCGCTGGCAAAGCACCGCCTATGGACATCGTTCCTACCAGCGTGGATCGGTCGCAAGCCCGCTGATCGCATCGCCCAATGGCGCCCCGCTGATCGATCAGGTCACGCAGCCCGATACGGACCGTTTCGGCTTCACGACGTCCCTGTCCTACCGCATCGCGCATAACGTGCTGAATGCGGGGCTGTGGTACGAAAACACCCATTTCGACATCAGCAAACCGCTCTATCAGGAACCTCTGCTGGAAGACGTGCTCAACGGCACCGCAACGCCGGTCAATGGTCTCGATAATCTCAAGAACCCGTTCCAGAATGGCTATCGACAGGTCTTCAACACCAACACCTTTGTCGCCTATTTTCAGGATACCTATCACGTCACGAACACCATCGCCCTGCATGCCGGTTTCCGTTCCGTCCTGAATACCAGTCGCGTCGGTGCCCTCGCCAACTGGCAGACCTACACCCGCACCACTGCGATTGCAGGCGGAGATTCCCTCACCTCCAGCAAACCTTTCCTCCCGCATTTCAGCGGGGAATGGCGTTTTGCTCCCGGTCATCAGCTTTATTTCGATATTGCGGAGAACGTGAAGGTCTATCCGGTCTCGGGCTATAACAGCGGCTCATCACCGTTCTCGACCTCACAGGCGTCCTATCTGGCGTCCAAAAGCAGCTTGCAACCTGAAACCGACTGGAACTTTGCTGGCGGCTACCGTTACACCGGCCGCCTCATCACCGGCTCGCTCTACGGCTACCACACGATCTTTTCCAACCGCCTGCAACGCATCTCAACCGGCCCAACCACACAGCCTTACACCACGATCCAGAATGTCGGCGGCGTGACGATGAGCGGCGTGGACGGTGCCGTCACACTCACCCCCGTCAAAGGGCTGAGCCTGACCAACAGCCTCAGCTACAATCACGCTGTCTATGATGACAACATCACCCAGACCATCAATGGATCACGGGTGACCTACAACATAAAAGGTCAACAGGTCGTGGCCTATCCGCGCCTGATGTACCATGCCGATCTGTCCTACACCTGGCATGACCTTCAGGCTCATATCGAGGCCCAGTATGTCGGCAAGCGTAACCTCAGCTATACGGGAGACACCAAAGTCCCGTCCTACTGGCTGACCAATTTCGGCGCCCGCTACGACCTGAGCAAACAGCTCCACCGCCTGTCCCATACAGGTTTCGTCCAGCACCTCTCGCTGGACTTCAACGTCTATAACCTGACGAACGTGAAATACATCTCCACCATGGGCCAGAACGGCTATCCCATGGCTGGCGATTACCAGTCCGTCGTCCTTGGTGCCCCACGCCAGTATTTTGGCGCGGTTCATGCGGATTTCTGAGATGCAGACGATGGTTCCCACCGCCTCACTCCTGCCCGCCAGTCGCCTGCCACGGAGCTTTGCGCTGCAATATGCCGGGCTTCTGGTTTTCATGATCGGAGATGGTGTCGAGGTCGGCTATCTGTCGCCGTTTCTGGTCCAGACGGGCCAGACGGAGCACTTCGTCGCCCTCCTTTTTACGGCCTATGGTCTGGCTGCTGCCCTAGCGGCCTGGTTCTCGGGCCTGCTATGCGATATTTTCAGCAGCCGCACGGTCATGACGGCAGGCTTGCTGTTCTGGGTTCTCCCGCAGATCCTGTTTCTTGGCGTGGCCATTCCGGCCCACTCTCCCGCGCTCCTGCTGCTGACCTACGGATTACGGGGCGCAGGTTATCCGCTGTTCTCCTACGGGTTGCTGACCCTGCTCGTCACTACGGTCCGGCAGGACCGTCTGGGACGGGCCGTCGGCCTGTTCTGGTTCTGCTTTACCTGCGGCCTGCCCACGGTCGGCTCAATCGTGGCACAACTTCTTCTGCCGGTATACGGCCAGTACGTTACGCTCTGGATCGCCCTGCTCGGCGTAGGAGCGGGGGGCGTTCTCGCCATCCTGCCCCTACCTGCCACGCCCCGGTCGCAGAAAGGAAGCCTGAAGGATATCGCCCCGACCCTGCGCGAAACATTCCGCCAGATCCGTCACAATCCGGGCGTGGGACTGGCCTGCATCGTGCGCGCGGTCAATTCCAGCGCCACACATGGCCTGATCGTCTTCATGCCTTTTTTCTTCACCAGCCGACTGGGCCTGTCGCAGGATGTGTGGATCCGGTTTCTGGAAATCATCTTCGCCAGCAATATCGTCTTCAACCTGCTGATCGGTTTTGCCAGCGACTATATTTCCTGGCGCCAGACTGTCATCTGGTTCGGCGGCATCGGCAGCGCGCTGAGCTGCGTTGGGCTGTACTGGATTCCCCTGCTTTACGCACAGAGCAGCCTGTTCGCAGTCTACGCCTCTGCTGCCGTCTTCGGCATGACACTCGCCGGATATGTACCGCTCTCGGCCCTGACGCCGTCCCTTCTGCCGGACCACAAGGGCATCGCCATGTCCCTGCTGAACCTCGGCGCGGGCAGCAGCGTCTGGATTGGCCCCTTCATCGTCTATGCCTTTGAAGGTGCTGTCGGCACGCAGGGCATTATCCTCATTTACGCCGCGCTTTTTCTGGCCAGCGCAATCCTCACTTTTTTCATCACACCCCCGCCCCTCACACGCCCCGACCGCCCTCTCAACAGCACCGCAGTCCCCCAGCCCGAAGGACTTCCCTCATGACGACCCTCCGCCTTGTCCCCAACGAACCCACCTTCGCCGACACCCTCAGCGCTGAAAAGGTGACGTCCCGCATCGGTGCCATCATTCATGGCATCAATGCCCGAGAGCCTTTGCCTGAAGAACACAAGGCGTTTCTTCGGGAGACACTGCTGCGCCACAAGGTGATCTTCCTGCGCGATCAGTTCCTCGATGACGCCCAGCACGAAACACTCAGCCGCGTTTTCGGAGACCCGATCCTCCATCCGACCATCCCGGCCGCAGATGGCACCCCCTATACGTTCGAGCTGAACTCCCGCAACGGCCGCTCCACGGATTCCTGGCATACGGATGTCACGTTCGTCCCCGCCTATCCTAAAGCCTCCATTCTGCGCGCCATCACGATCCCGCCTTATGGTGGCAACACTCTCTGGGCCAACACGGCCACGGCCTATGACGACCTGCCCGCCCCACTCAAACAGCTTGCCGATACGCTCTGGGCCGTTCATGGCAACGATTACGATACCAATTTCTACAAATACGATCTTCGCCATGAGGAAATTGCCGATTTTCGCGCCCGTTTCATCTCAAGAATTTATGAAACAGAGCACCCCGTCGTTCGCATTCACCCGGAAACCGGCGAACGCACACTCATTCTGGGTCATTTCTTCAAAGAAATCCGCGGAATTCCTACCCAGCACGCCAACCGGTTACTGGAAATCTTCCAGTCCTACATTACGCAGATCGACAACACTGTCCGCTGGAACTGGAAGCCCGGTGATGTCGCCATCTGGGACAACCGCGCCACGCAGCATTATGCCACAGCCGACTTCGACACCCATCCCCGCCTCCTCCGTCGGATCACTGTACGCGGAGACACGCCCATCAGCATTGCGGGCGAAAAAAGCCGCCTGCTCAAAGGTCCGGATGACGGCCAAGACCTCGATCACTGAAACATGAGCAAAGACATTTCCAAACCAGACAACTTTAATGTGTGGTTGCCTTAATTTTTAAGATGGCGTCCACAGTCGGACGCATTTCGATAAATCAGATAACGCTCTGGAAAATCAGGGAATTGTTGATTTATCTGGCGGAGAGGGTGGGATTCGAACCCACGGTACCCGCGAAGGCACAACGGTTTTCGAGACCGCCCCGATCGACCACTCTGGCACCTCTCCGTACGGCTCTGCTGTTGCGCTGAACCTGATCGACGGAGGGGCTTATGACGGGCTTTATCCGATATTGCAAGAGGGTAGAAACGCCTTCCTGCGAGAAATATGGTTGCAGCGCGGTTTTTTAGTCGTTTCTGATTGACTGAAAGCCTTCATATCTGTATCGACCGCGGCTGTTCCATACGACCGCAGTGTATGTGGTTGCCTTGGAGCCAACGACAAAAAGCGACTGGGTCGCGCCAGACCGGGACCACCCGGCAGCAGCGACCACGAGATCGGAACAGAGAGAGTTTCCAGAATGTACGCAGTCATCCGCACCGGCGGTAAGCAGTATCGCGTTGCTCCCGAGAGCATCCTCAAGGTCGAGAAGCTCGAAGCTGAAGCCGGCAGCACCATCACCTTCACCGACGTCCTGATGGTTGGCGGCGAAGGCACCGTGACCGTTGGCGCACCGCTGGTTGCTGGCGCAACCGTGACGGCAACCGTCGTCGCTCAGGATCGTCTGCCGAAGGTGATCATCTTCAAGAAGCGTCGCCGTCAGAACAGCCGCCGCAAAAATGGCCACCGTCAGCCGGTGACCGTCCTGCGTATCAACGCGATCAACGCGGCCTGATTGGCCAGACACTTTAGGTAAGGACAAACAGTCATGGCACAAAAAAAGGCAGGCGGCTCGAGCCGTAACGGACGCGACAGTGCAGGTCGTCGTCTGGGTGTGAAGAAGTTCGGTGGCGAAAGCGTCATCGCAGGCAACATCATCGTCCGTCAGCGCGGCACGAAGATGAAGGCTGGCGCCAATGTCGGTATCGGTCGCGACCACACGCTGTTCGCTCTGGTGGACGGCCACGTGCAGTTCCAGCGCCGCGCAGAAGGCCGCGTCCACGTTTCCGTAGCACTGCCGGAAGCCGCTGAATAAGCAGCCCGCTGTTCCAGCGCGAGCAGAAAGGGCCGGTCCTGTTCGGGACCGGCCTTTTTGCGTATAAAGCGCCCCTCACCTTATTCTTTCGGACAATACGATGAAGTTTCTCGACCAGGCCAAGATCTATGTGCGTTCCGGTGACGGCGGTGACGGCGTGATCGCATTTCGGCGCGAGAAATACATCGAATATGGCGGTCCTGACGGCGGTGATGGTGGCCGTGGCGGTGATATCCTTTTCCGTGCGGTCCCCGGCCTGAATACCCTGATCGACTTCCGCTACACGCAGCATTTCAAGGCCCGCAAGGGCGGCAATGGCGCAGGTTCCAACCGAACCGGTGCTGCCGCTGCAAATGTCACCATCAATGTTCCCGTCGGCACGCAGATCTTCGACGAGGATCGCGAAACCCTGCTGGCCGATCTCGACGCCGAGGGCAAGGAAGTCCTTCTGTGCCGCGGCGGTGATGGCGGCCTTGGCAACACCCACTTCAAAAGCAGCACCAACCGTGCGCCACGCCGGGCCGATAAAGGCTGGCCGGGCGAAGAGCGCTGGGTGTGGCTGCGCCTCAAGCTGATTGCCGATATCGGTCTTGTGGGCCTTCCGAACGCGGGCAAATCGACACTTCTTTCCGTCGCATCCCGTGCACGCCCCAAAATTGCCGATTACCCGTTCACGACCCTGCACCCGCAGCTTGGTGTGGTCCGGCTGAACAATACTGAAGAATTCGTGATCGCCGATATTCCCGGCCTGATCGAAGGGGCCAGCGAGGGCGCGGGTCTTGGGGACCGGTTCTTGGGCCATGTGGAGCGCTGCGCGACGCTCCTGCACCTGATCGACGGGACAGAAAGTCAGGTCGTCAAACACTGGCGCCTGATCCGCAAGGAACTCGAGGCCTACGATCCGGAGCTTGCAGCCAAGCCCGAGATCATCGTGCTGAACAAGTGCGACTCCCTGACGCCCACACAACGTTCCGCCAAAAAGCGGGCACTGGCCAAGGCATCCGGAGCCGAAGTGCTGATGCTGTCCGGCGCGACGCAGGAAGGCCTGCCCGAACTGCTCCGGATGCTTCAGGATCGTGTCACGGCTGCCAAACAGGACCGGCAGGGATGAACTCTGCGGCTTGTGCTCCTCATCTGGCGCAGGCCCGCCGGATCATCATTAAGATCGGAAGCGCGCTTCTGGTCGATTCAGCAAACGCCACTCTGCGCCAGCGATGGTTACAGAGTGTGTGCGCCGACATCGCTGATCTGCGCGCGCAGGGCGCTGAGGTCATTGTGGTCTCGTCAGGCGCAATCTCTCTTGCCCGGCATCGTCTTGGCCTTACGTCCCGCAAACTACGTCTGGACGAAAAACAGGCGATGGCCAGTGTCGGGCAGATCGGACTGGCACAGGGCTGGAGTGCAGCGCTGGCGGACCACAATCTGGTCGCGGCACAGCTTCTCCTGACGCCGGACGATACGGAAAACCGTGAGCGCCACCTCAACGCCCGCGCCACGCTCCAGACACTGCTCGATCTGGGCTGCGTGCCGGTCATCAATGAAAATGATGCCATCGCCACCAGCGAAATCCGCTTCGGCGACAATGACCGTCTGGGCGCGCGCGTTGCGCAGATGACGGGAGCGGATTGCCTGGTCCTGTTGTCCGATATTGACGGGCTCTATACGGCCGACCCGCGACAGGACTCGTCTGCACGGCATATTCCCGTGGTCGAACAGATGAGCGACGACATCATGGCCATGGGGGGCGAGCCGCCACCGGGTTATTCATCGGGCGGAATGCGCACGAAACTGCTGGCTGCAAAGATTGCAACGCGCGCCGGTGCGAACATGGTCATTGCGGCCGGACAGGGTCACCATCCACTGCGCAGACTGCAAAATGGTGGCCTCTGCACCTGGTTCCTGGCCCAGACCGATGCAGGGTCAGCCCGCAAGCGCTGGATTGGCGGGAGCCTCCACCCCAAAGGCTCACTGACAATTGACGCAGGCGCGTGCCGCGCACTTCAGGAGGGTGCCTCCCTCCTTCCCGCAGGCGTAACCGGACTTGAGGGCGCGTTCGGACGCGGCGATCTTGTCGCCATCCGCGACGCTGAAGGCAACGTGATCGGGCGCGGCCTGATCGGTTATGATTCGGATGAAAGTCTGAAACTGATCGGACACCGCTCCGGCGAAATGGAGCAGCTTCTGGGATATCGCGGCCGGGATGCGTTAATTCATCGGGATGATCTGGCTCTCGATCATCCCTGACACGCCCTGCCCTGCTGTTCAGCCCCTTGGGGGCCAGCGCAGCTTAGGTTCGGAACGGGGCTGGTAAGCGTCACTCTCCGCAACTATTTTTGCGGACTGCTTCTTGTCAATGGCGCGACTCAGAGGCTGGCGCGCAGTCTCTGTTGCGCCCTGCTCCCATGGCGCGCGCGACCAGACCCGCTCGGGCGCACTAGGCAGGTCGTCTCTCGCTGGAGTGGATGCCGCCTTAAAACCCCGGCGCGGCAGGGTCTCAGGGTCTGCCCGTCCCGTAATGCCCTGCCCCGAGCCACTCTGCCCAGGACCATCCTCATAGGACGGCAGATCAGGACGCAGGGTATGTGCGGGCATCAGATAGTCTTCATCTATCCGCGCCATGCGCTCCTGAGATGCAGCGACGGTCTGCGCCACCGGCTCCACAGAAAGAGTGTCCGGACGTGTCGAGACTGCCAGACGCAGGTTCAGGGCCCGGAGTTCAGCACGCATCTCGGCGATCTGAAACTCCAGATCCTGCAACCGGGGCTTGGTGCCGAACACAGCGAACGGCATGCACAGCAGTGCCAGCCCAAACAGTGCGGCTACCACGACCAGGCACTCGAGGGCCCAGCCTGGCAGCCATGAAAAATCAGACATCATGAGGAGGCCCGGTCCAGTCTGAAAGTGGCGTGTTCGATGTTCCGGCGGCCGGAATTACATTCCAAGGGCGCGACGATAGATATCGAGCAGGGTTTCCTGCTCCTCGATTTCTGCAGGTTCCTGTTTGCGCAGACGGATGATCTGCTTGATGACTTTTACGTCAAATCCGGCCGATTTGGCTTCGGAAAAAATGTCCTTGATATCGCCGGCCAGAGCCTTGCGCTCCTCTTCCAGACGCTCGACACGCTCGATAATGGAGCGCAGACGGTCCGCAGCGATCCCGCCCGTGGCAGCGCCTTCGTTCTTGATTTCTGCATCCATGGTCCGGTTTCCTTATGTCGTCTGGGCTATGTTTTGCCGACGCTGCGCCAACACAGCATCCGCCGCGCGGCTTATCGTGATGAGGGTCGGACGGTCAACGGAATTATGCGCACGTTTCATGAACGCGTGAACATGACGAAGCTTTTCTCCCGATGTCGTGCACGGCTCATCCCTTGACAGAAAGCCCCCCGACAGGGAACTAGACGGTGCCTGAAACGGCCTGAACCTTAACCCTTTTTTCCCGGTCTGCGGGTTCGAGAGGTCAGAGAGTCTTCCATGGAACATTTTCAGCAGGTCGAGCCTTTCGACTATGTCATCTTCGGCGCCACTGGCGATCTCACGATGCGCAAGCTGCTGCCCGCGCTCTATAACCGCCTCCGGCTGGGGCAGATTCCGGATGATGCCCGCATCATCGGAGCCGCCCGGACAGAGCTGAGCCGTGAGGCCTATGTCGCGCGTGCCCGTGAGGCGCTCGAGCGTTTCCTTCCTTCGGATGTCCTGAACCCCGGACTGGTGGACCGTTTTTTGGCCCGTCTGGACTATGTGACCCTCGACAGCAGCCGCCAGAGCGAGCAGTGGGACAGCCTGACGTCCCTCTTCGCCAAGGCGCAGCCTGACCGGGTACGGGTCTTTTATTTCGCAACCGCGCCGCAGCTTTACGGCAGCATCTGCGAAAATCTGCACCAGTACGGGCTGATCACGGCCAACTCGCGCGTGGTGCTCGAAAAGCCCATCGGAACGGATATGGCGACCGCAACCGCCATCAATGACGGTGTGGGCCAGTATTTCCCGGAAAAGCAGATCTACCGGATCGATCACTATCTCGGCAAAGAGACGGTCCAGAACGTTCTCGCCCTGCGTTTTGCCAATCCGCTCATCAATGCGGCATGGTCAGCAGAACATATCGAGAGCGTGCAGATCACTGCTGCCGAGACTGTTGGCGTTGAAGGTCGTGCCGCCTATTACGATACGTCAGGCGCACTGCGCGACATGATCCAGAACCACCTGCTTCAGGTGCTGTGTCTGGTCGCCATGGAAGCGCCGGATTCCCTTGAGGCCGATGCCGTCCGCAACGCCAAGCTGGCGGTTCTGAACGCGCTGCGCCCGATCACCGAAGCCAGCGCGGCGACCGAGACCGTGCGTGCGCAATACACGGCTGGCGTGATCGGTGGCGAGAACGTTCCGGGCTATCTTGAAGAACTGGGCACGCCCAGCTCCACGGAAACCTTTGCTGCAGTCCGCGCCTGGGTGGATACGCCCCGCTGGAAAAACGTGCCGTTCTATATCCGCACGGCCAAGCGCTCGGCCCGCAAGGTCAGCGAAATCGTCGTGACGTTCCGCCCGGCTGTGACCACGATGTTCGGTGCCACTCCCGCCAGCAACCGCCTCGTGCTGCGTATCCAGCCCAATGAGGGTGTGGAACTGCGCCTGAACGTCAAGAACCCCGCGCTGGATGTGTTCAACCTCCACACGGCGGATCTGGACACCTCCATCCGTATGGAAGGCGGCATGCCCTTCCCCGACTCCTACGAGCGGCTGCTGCTTGACGCGGTCCGAGGCGATCCGGTCCTCTTCATCCGTCGCGACGAAGTCGAAGCGGCATGGCGCTGGGCTGAACCGGTCCTTGATGCGTGGAAGCATAATAAGGTACCCATGCAGACCTATAGCGCCGGTTCCTACGGTCCGGAGCAGGCGACCCGTCTGCTTGCCGAGCATGGCGACACCTGGCACGAAGCCTCGGAGTGACCACATTTGAGTGATGATAAAAGCGCAACGCCCCGTCTGGGCCGCGCGCCTGGCAAAAATACACGCCGTCAGCCCCGCAGCTTCAAACAGCTTTTGCTGCGGCGGCTTCTGGTGGTCATCCCGGCTTTTCTGCTCATGTTCATCGCAGTCCGGAGCGGACTGCTGGACATGTCCTATGACAAGATTACGTTCAGCAAGCTGAGCTGGTTCGACAACACCGCTTTGGTGGAGCATCTCCGCCTTGCGGTGGTGAAGGACAATCTGACGGATCTACCGCGAAACTGCCTCGTCTTCGTCGTGAACGGCAGCGCGTCCGACAATACACCGACGATGGACGTTCTCGGACGCCACGGTAATGGCTGCCCCGGCGAGAAACCGTCAGCCGACAAACTGTTCAGCCTGAAAATCAACCGGGCTGACCGGACGGTACAGACCGATGCGGGAACGCCCGGCTCCTTCCACGATCTGCCTCTCTGAGGTGTTCTAAAAAACGGAGCGCCTTAGGACGCTCTGTTTTTCTCCTGCGCAAAAGCCTCGCGCAGAAACAGTCCCCCTTCTCTCAACGCCCGCCGCCCATCCCGGAACAGCGCGTAGCCGTTCAGGAAACCATGAATCATACGCGGGAAGTTTTTCAGCACAACCGGCACCCCGGCCTCATTCAGGCGACGGGCATAAAGTTCGCCTTCGCCCCTGAGTGGATCGAACCCCGCAGTGACGATCATAGCGGGCGGCAGAGTCTTGAAATCGTCAGCCAGCAATGGCGAAAATGCCGGATCGAAAAGCTGCTCCGGACTCGCCAGCGTCTGGCCGCAATACCAGTACAGAAGCTCCACACTCAGCATGTACCCGTCCGCATAAGCCTGACGGGACGGCGGAACAAACGGACCGCTCAGGGCGGGATAATACAAAAGCTGGGCGCTGAGCGGGCGTGATCCCCGCGCACGGACCCATTGCGTGAGCGCGGCAGAAAGATTGCCCCCCGCACTGTCACCCGCCACAGCCACAGGCACATCAGTCGGCACAGTCGCGAAAATCCACTCCAGCGCGGCTTTGGCGTCATCCAGAGCAGCCGGGAAACGGTGCTCGGGCGCAAGACGATAATCCAGCGACAGCACCATTGCCCCTGAAGCGGCTGCCAAACGGCAGCAGATCCCGTGATGCGAGACGAGATCGCAATGCACGAATCCGCCGCCGTGCAGAAACAACACAATACCTCTGACTTTCCCCCGTGGCCGGTACAGACGGGCATTCCGCTCTCCCTCAGCCCCGGGAACGCGGATCTCACGCCACTGACGGATCCGCAGCGACGAAAGACTGACCGGGAAACTTGGCCGCCCCGTCACACGGCGGATCTGTCGCAGGACGTCCGCAGAAGGCTGTGGGGCAGGGATGGGCGGAATTTCGTCAAGAGCGATTGTCCGCGGTGCAACACCACGTCTGCGGCTCTGTCGGGCCAGCCAGAACAGGAAGATCCGCAATGTCAGGGTCGGGCGCATTTATCCCTTATGCTCCGGTCATCAGAAAAAGTCTGCCCTTGACCCCGCAGGCATCCCGGAGCAGTGTCTGCCCCGCCAGACGGCTGGACGATCGCTGTGTGTGCGATGAGGATCGCATACAGGGAGGAAAGTCCGGGCTCCACGGGAAAACGGTACCGGTTAATTGCCGGCGGGGGCGACCCTAGGGACAGTGCCACAGAAAACAGACCGCCCGCCGGACTGTTTTTTCAGCGATTTATCGCGGGGAAAATACGTTGCGGGTAAGGGCGAAACGGTGCGGCAAGAGCGCACCGCATCTCCGGCAACGGCGATGGTCACGGTAAACCCTACCGGGAGCAAGACCGAATAGGAACGGCAGGTTTCCGCAAGGAAGCCGGGGGCTTCTCGCCCCGTCGTTCGGGTTGGTTGCGTGAGGCCTGCAGCAATGCAGGTCCCAGAGGAATGATCGTCCCGCTTTCGGGCGGACAGAACCCGGCTTACAGGCCGTCTGGCACCCTCTGAAAATCTGTTCTTCTAGTAATTGTCCCCTTCCCCAAAGAAGAACAAAAACAGAACAAATAACGGCAGGTATAGATCCGCCTCCGCGATTATCCCTGATAAACCCTAACAAACAGCAAAAATTTTTGTCACATTTCAACTTTTGAAAATGCCGCAGTTTTCTGCGGTTTTTTGACGATATCTGTTTGACGTCCCATGAAATCCCATGATATCCCAATAAAGACCAAGCCAAATAATCAGCAGCCGAATACCCGGTTTCTGAATGCAGGAAGGAGGCACATCGTTCATGAGCATGTTCCTCGGCACGCATCAGAACCGTTTCGATGCCAAGGGACGCGTCTCTATTCCTGCACCTTTCCGTGCTGCTCTGAAATCTCAGGCCCAGCCGGGCGATCCGCTGGTGATTCTCCGTCCGTCCCACCTCCACCCATGCATTGAGGGCTGGACGGCTGGCGCTTTCGCCTCCCTTGCCACTCCGCTTGACGAATACGATCCGTTTTCGGAAGACCACGAAGATCTGGCCGCCAGCCTCTACGCGGATGCTTATCCACTGGATAGCGACAAGGAAGGCCGAATCATTCTTCCCGAAACCCTGCGCACCCATGCGGCGCTGACGGATGAAGTCTCTTTCATGGGGCTGGGACGGACATTCCAGATCTGGCATCCCGCCGCTGCCGAAGAGCGCCGTCAGGCTGCCCGGGGCCGCGCAAAAACACTTGCAACGAGCCGTCGCCCTGTCAGCGCGCCTGCCGCTACAAACACTGCGGGAGCAGCCGAATGAACGCGATCACTCTGGTTCACTCGGGGCACGTCCCCGTCATGCTGCATGAAGTACTCGAAGCCCTCGCACCCCGCGCTGGTGGCCGGTATCTGGACGGTACGTTCGGCGGCGGTGGCTATGCCCGCGCCATTCTGAACGCTGCTGACTGCACCCTCGACGGCATCGACCGTGATCCGGCAGCCATCGAACGCGGAAACGCCATGGCCGCACAGGCCAACGGACGACTGCGGATGCATCAGGGCACGTTCGGTGACATGGAATCTCTGGTCGGTGCAGAAGGCCCGTTTGACGGGATCGTACTGGACTTGGGCGTCTCGTCCTTTCAGATCGATCAGGCCGAGCGCGGCTTTTCGTTCCGGAACGATGGCCCACTAGACATGCGTATGGGTTCGGACGGTCCTTCCGCCGCCGATCTGGTCAATGACCTCAAGGAAGCGGACCTCGCGGACATTCTTTACCGATACGGCGAAGAAAAACTCTCCCGCCGCATCGCACGCGCCATCGTGGCGGCCCGTGCTGAAGCTCCGATCACCACGACTGGCCAGCTTGCCCATATCATCCGCTGCTGCGTTCCCCGCGACCGTGCCAATATCGACCCCGCAACCCGCAGCTTTCAGGGGTTGCGGATTGCCGTGAACGACGAGCTTGGCGAACTGGAGCGTGCGCTGGACGCCGCGCCGCGTCTTCTGGCACCGGGCGGTATTTTCGTGGTTGTCACCTTCCATTCCCTCGAAGACCGTCTGGCGAAACGTGCCATGGCTGTTCTCGCAGGACGGACGGGAAATCCTTCCCGCTACGAACCGGCTCCGCTTCGCCAGAACGCGCCGGCTTTTTCCCTTCTCCATTCCCGCCCCCTCTCCGCTACGGACGAGGAATCCCGGGAAAATCCGCGCGCCCGCAGCGCCCGTCTGCGTGCACTGGTCCGTAATCCCGCCTCAGGAATCTCCTCATGATCCGGCCCTTCACCGTCGCCTGTGCCGTCCTTGCCGCAGGATCCGGCCTGTTTCTCTATACGAAGAAGCATGAGACCACGGTTCTGGACCAGCAAATCACGAAAATCGTGCAGGACACGCAGCGCGTGCGAAGCCAGACCGCCATGCTGCGGACGGAATGGGCCCTCCTGAACCAGCCGGACCGCCTCAACACGCTCGCTGCCCGCTTCGTCCCCGCGCTCCATCCGATGGAGCCGGACCAGTTCATCCGCATGACGTCTCTTGAAGCGCATCTTCCGGCTCCCGGCTCGAAAGCGCAGGCGGCAGATCCTCGCGAAGGTCTGCATGAAGTCGTCAACAGGGCCGCAGAAGCCGCACATCTGCCCCTGCCCGCCCCGCAGCAGCCTGCTGTGCATACACAGCCTCCAACCCAGAGTGCACCAGCACCCCGCCCAGTGGTCGTAGCCATGGCAAGTCATCCTGCCCCGGTCGCCGTCAAACCTGCCGCGATCCCGACGCACCCTTTCCATGCTCGCGCTGCGGACGTCCAGCTGGCCTCCGCCACACCCCGTCCCGCTACAGCGTCCGGTCACAGCCATGCGGACACGGCGCCGAACGTGCATCTTGTCAGCTATCGTGAGAGCCACCCTGCTCCGCTGATGGTGGCTGCCTGGCATCCGCAGACTGTTCATGTCAGCCATGCACCTGTAACGACCCGCCTTGCGGAAGAGCGTCCGCGGGCGCATCACGCTCAACTTTCCGCTCTGGCAAATGCAAATGACGCATTGCCCGCGCCGGTGCCGTTGGCTAACTGAAAGCCCTTCCATCGTTAACCGCTCGTTCAGCATTCTCGGATAGCTTAGGGCGAGCCCTTCAACAGGACGCACCCCCGCACGATGCCCCAGGACGTGCCACCTTCTTCCGGTTCGCAGCGCCCCGCGCGTCAGGATGTGCCGTCAGGACGTTCCCGGAAAGGTGCGGCATCACGGCGAGGCAGCCGCCTGAATCTTGACCAGATGCACGGACGCCTTCTCGGCGTCGGAATGGGCTTTCTGGCGATTTATGGTGCCGTGGCCCTCAAGGCGACCGTCGCCACGGTCCTGATGCCGATGGAACCGGAAAAGCGTCAGATCGCCCCACAGGTACCCGAGATTCCCAAAAGCGATCCGCGCGGGGAAATGTCCGGCGATTTCGTACTGCCGACCGTCAAGCGCGCCACCATCACAGACCGCACGGGTCAGGCTCTGGCGCTCTCGCTGCCCGTGGCGCAGGTTTACGCCAACCCGATGGAGCTGATCGACCCGACAGACGCAGCGGACAAACTCCGCAAAGTCCTGCCGCAGCTTGACCGGGACGAGACGATCCGGCGTTTGTCGCTGAAGAAGCAGTTCGTTTATCTGGCGCGCGATATTTCCCCCGTTCAGGAAATCGCCATCAATAATCTGGGTATTCCGGGCATCTATTTCGAAGCGGGCGAACGCCGTCACTATCCGTTGGGCCGGACTGCCGCACAGATCATGGGCAGCGTCGATATCGACGATCATGGCATCGCCGGGGTGGAGCGGTATTTCGACAAGCGTCTAAATTCCGACAAGTCTCCACTACGCCTGTCTCTGGACGTTCGCGTACAGACCGTCGCGCATGACGAACTTCAGGCCGCAAAAGACGAGTTCTCCGCCATTGGCGCCAGCGCGATCGTCATGGATGTGCGTACCGGAGAAATTCTGGCGATGGTCAGCCTGCCCGATTACGACGCCAATGATTTCGGACACGCCCCCAACGATGCGCGCTTCAATCGCGCCGTCACAGGCATGTACGAGCCCGGTTCGACCTTCAAGCTCCAGACCGCCGCGATGGGCCTTCAGCTTGGTGTCGTGCATATCTGGGACCGCTTTTCGACCATCCCCATCCGCGTCGGGCGCTTCACCATCCGGGACATGAAAACGGACCATTTCGCCCCGTGGCTCTCGCTGCCCGGCGTTCTGGCGTTTTCATCCAACCCCGCCGCCGCGCATATCGCACTTGATGTTGGTGCCACCCGGCAGCAGGACTGGCTGCGGAACATGGGCTTCTTCAACCGTGTCCCTGTCGAACTGCCCGAAGCCGGACGTCCGCTCGTTCCAGCTTCGCGCAACTGGGGTATTTCCACCGTTATGACAGTCGGCTTCGGTCATGGTGTGGCCGAACCGCCGCTTGCAATCGTGCGTGGAACAGCCGCGACCGTGAATGGTGGCATCCTGCTCAAACCAACGCTCGTAGCCCGCGATACCGAAGACGATAGCAAGCCGACGCCCGATGCTGATGCGGCACAGCTTCGCCCGGTCGCATATCGTCCGGGTTCCGACAGCGACGAAATCGGTGCCGAAACGCCTGTGGGCACACGAGTTCTGTCTGAACAGACGTCAGCCCTCCTGCGCAAACTTCTGCGCCTCGACGTTACGATGGGAAGCGGTAAGTCCGCTGAAGTTCCGGGCTATTATGTCGGCGGAAAAACCGGCACGGCGGAAAAAATTGGCGCGCATGGCGGCTACCTGAAGCACGTCAACGTCTCGGCCTTCACCAGCGTCTTCCCGATGAACAATCCGCATTACGCCGTCTATGTCATGCTCGACAGTCCACAGGGAACCGCCGCGACCCATGGCTGGACGACGGCAGCCTGGAACGCAGCACCGACCGTGAAAAAGATCATTTCCCGCGTCGGTCCGATCCTGAACCAGTTCCCGGATCTTGCGAACAAAGACGCTATCGATGCCTCTCTGGCCATTCCGATGAACCCGGTCGTCCCCGCCGGTTATCATGCCCTCGGCCCCGGAAATGACCCCGGAGACCCGCGTAATCAGCCTCACGAACCCAAGACCACCTCCCCGAAGACCAAGACACAGCACTGAACCGTCCCATGCGCCTCTCACAGCTCTTCGCCCTTTGCGGCACATCGCAGTCCCTGACGGACGATCCTGACATTCTGACCGTCACTGCCGACAGCCGCAGGGTCGGACCGGGCGCACTATTCTTTGCCCTGCGCGGCGCAAAACAGGATGGGAGCGCCTTCATCGCACAGGCTCTCTCGCAAGGCGCCGCCGCAGTCATCGCAGATCATGATACAGCAGAAATCTCGGCCCAGATCCCTGTGATCGTGCGCCCAGATGCCAAGCATCTTCTGGCCTGCATGGCCTTCGCCCTCGCCGGTCCGCAGCCCTCCTGTATCGCGGCGATCACCGGGACAAACGGGAAAAGCAGCACGGCCGATTTTCTCCGGCAACTCTGGATCCTTCAGGGAAACCGCGCGGCCAGTCTGGGAACGCTTGGGCTTGTGTCGGATACAAAAATCTCCGCCCCTCCAAGCCTTACCACCCCCGATCCCGTCTCGCTCGCCCAGACTCTTGCCGCACTGACCCGGAACGGAGTGGATCACGTCGCGCTTGAAGCCTCCTCGCATGGGCTGGAGCAGCACCGCCTGGACGGCATCACCCTGACAGCCGCTGGCTTTTCCAACCTGACGCGCGATCACCTCGACTATCATCTGACGCTGGAAGCCTACCGCACGGCCAAACTGCGCCTGTTTGGCGAAGTCCTGCCCGAGGGCGGCATTGCAGTTGTCAACGCCGATATGGACAGCGAGACTTTCGCAGCCGTTCAAACGATTGTAGCCAGGCGAAACCTGAAACTCCGCAGCGTCGGGCGCAATGGCACGGCGCTTCGACTGATCGATGCCCGCCCCACGCCCTCCGGTCAGATCCTTCGTCTAGCCCTGTATGGCGAGGAACTACCCGAAATATCCTTGTCGCTGCCGGGCCGCTTTCAGGCCGACAACGTGATGCTGGCAGCGGCCATGTGCTGGACGGACGAGGCCAATGCCCGGGAGGTCGTCGAGCTTCTGCCACGTCTGACAGGCGTTCACGGTCGATGCGAACGCGCCGTCGAACTACCCAACGGTGCCGCGGCCTATGTCGATTATGCCCACACGCCCGATGCCCTCGACTGTGTCCTGTCCAGCCTGCGCCCACATACGACGGGCCGTCTGGTCGTGGTGTTCGGCGCAGGCGGGGACCGCGACCGGGGCAAACGTCCGCTGATGGGAGAGGTCGCGGCACGTATGGCAGATCTGGCCATCGTCACGGACGACAATCCCCGCACGGAAGACCCCATGACGATCCGTTCCGAAATCCGCGCGGCCTGCCCGGGCGCTCTGGAAATCGCAGACCGCCGCAGCGCCATCGCAGCAGGGCTTGAGGCCCTGCAACCGGGCGATATTCTTGTCGTAGCGGGCAAGGGACACGAACAGGGGCAGATCGTAGGCACGGACATCCTGCCTTTCGACGATCGTCTCGTCCTCCGCGAACTGGCAGGTGCAGCATGAGCGTTCTGTGGACCAGCGCAGACCTGCGGGCTGCGACGAGCGGCACGCTTGAGGCCGATGTCCATGTCACGGGCATCTCGATCGACACCCGCACGCTCGCGCCCGGAGACCTGTTCATCGCCCTACGCGGCGAGAGTAGTGATGGCCACGCCCATATCCGGCAGGCTCTAGACAAAGGCGCGGCCTGCGTCCTCGTGCATGACACCGCCGGTCTGAACGACCCGCGCCTCCTGATCGTGCCCGACACCATGACTGCACTGGTGGATCTGGGTCGCTACGCCCGCGCCCGTTTCCGCGGAAAAGTCGTGGCCATCACCGGAAGCGTCGGCAAAACGACGACCAAGGACATGCTGAAGGTCGCCTTGTCCGCGATCGGCCCGACACATGCCGCCGTCGCTTCCTACAACAATCACTGGGGCGTTCCCCTCACGCTGGCCCGGCTGCCACAGGATGCCCGCTTCTGCATCAGCGAGATCGGCATGAACCATGTGGGAGAAATCGCGCCCCTTGCCGCGCAGGTCCGTCCCGATGTGGCCATCATCACCACGATCGGAACCGCGCATCTCGGTCATATGGGCAGCATCGAAGCGATTGCGCGGGAAAAAGCTTCCCTGTTCGGCGCTCTTCCTGCCCATGGGATTGCAATCGTCCCTGATGATGCTCACGGTCAGACAGTCTTTACAGACGCTCTTCCCAGAGGCTGCACCCTTTGGCGGTCTGGCCTTTCCGCAACAGCGGAACTCCGCCTTGAAGCCCTGAACTGTGCGGCGGAAGGCAGTCATTTTTTGCTCCACACGCCCAACGGCGAGCAAAACGTGACGCTCACTGCACCCGGCGAACATCTTGCCAGAAACGCAGCTCTGGCCCTCGGCGCAGTTGCAGCCCTTGGCGAAGACGTCGCAACAGCGGCCCACGCCCTGAACGGTTTCGTGCCGGGCGCAGGACGCGGGCAGATCCGCACGATCCTGAACGACGTGCGCCTGCTGGATGAGAGCTACAACGCCTCCACCCCCAGCGTCCGGGCCGCTTTGGCAACGCTTGCCCTTCTTCCGGCCCAGCGGCATGTCGCAGCCCTCGGAGACATCCGCGAACTCGGCACATTCGCCGATGCCGAACACCGCTCTCTGGCAGACGCCGTGCAGGCCGCAAACGCTCTTACGTTCTGCTGCGGCCCCCATATGCGCGCCCTTTACGATGCGCTCCCCTCCGAACTTCAAGGCGGATACGCCGCCGATGCCGCCTCCCTCGCTCCCATTCTTCTCAATGCCCTTCGCCCCGGTGATCTCCTGCTCGTGAAAGGCAGCTTCGGCAGCCGGATGCGTGACGTGATTTCAGCCCTCGACAACGCCTCCAGCCCGGTCTCTGCCTGATGCTTTTCAATCTTATCGCCGCCCACGACACGTCTCATGGCGGGTTCTTCAACCTGTTCCATTACCTGACGTTCCGCTCAGGCTGCGCCTGTCTGACGGCGCTGGTCATCTCGCTGGCTCTGGGCAAACCCTTCATCGCGCAGCTCAAACGAATCCAACGCGAAGGCCAGCCGATCCGTTCTGTCGGACCGGAACGACACATTCTGGAAAAAGCCGGCACGCCGACAATGGGCGGAATGTTAATCCTGATTGCGCTTTTCTCGGCAACACTTCTCTGGGCGGATCTCACAAACGGCTTCGTCTGGGCCGTCATGCTGACGACGGCCGCTTTCGGCGCCGTTGGCTTTGCGGACGATTATCTGAAGCTCTCCAAGCGCAATACGACCGGCGTCTCCAAACGTACCCGACTGGGCTGCGAATTCCTGACATCGCTGATTGCCGGCATCTGGCTGCAACATTTGACGCCACCAGAACTGCGCAACATGGTCGCCTTCCCGTTCGTCAAGGATGTGCTGCTTCCGCTGGGTTATGCGTTTCCGATCTTCGCCATGATCGCCATCACCGGCTTCGGCAACGCCGTGAACTTCACGGACGGTCTGGACGGACTGGCCATCGTTCCAGTCGTGATCGCAGCACTGGTTTTCGCCCTGATTTCCTATCTGGTCGGCAATCACGTTTTTGCGGACTACCTGCAACTCCATCCGGTTCCGGGCACGGGCGAACTGGCAGTTTTCTGCGCGGCCCTGATCGGCGCGGGACTTGGGTTCCTATGGTTCAACGCCCCGCCAGCAGCTGTTTTCATGGGCGATACCGGCTCCCTGTCTCTCGGCGGCGCACTGGGCGCCATCGCCGTCGCCACCAAGCATGAACTCGTCCTGTGCATCGTAGGGGGCGTTTTCGTGGCCGAAACCCTTTCGGTCGTCATTCAGGTCTTCTGGTTCAAACGAACGGGACGCCGCGTGTTCCTCATGGCGCCGCTGCACCACCATTTCGAGAAAAAGGGCTGGCAGGAACCTAAAATCGTCATCCGCTTCTGGATCGTCTCCATCGTGCTCGGCCTCTGCGGCCTTGCGACCCTAAAACTACGATGAACGGCTTCTCACCTAGCCTTCTGGCAGGCGAGCGTTATGCCGTCTGCGGTCTGGGGCGCAACGGTGCGGCTGTCGTCCAAGCCCTGCTCGGAATGGGCGCAGAGGTTCAGGCCTGGGACGATCGCAACGCCGATCTGCCTGCACATCCGAACCTGACTCTCGCACCCTTAACCGATCTGTCCGGAATGACAGCCCTCATCCTGTCACCGGGTATTCCGCACCTGCTGCCGAAGGCGCATCCTGTCGCAGATCTCGCCCGCGCACAGGGCATTCAGATCCTATCCGATGCCGAAATCCTATATCGGGTCGTTCGGAAATCCGGCTCAAAAGCCGCGTTCGTGGCCGTCACCGGCACAAACGGCAAATCGACGACAACAGCCCTGATCGCCCATCTTTTTACGATGGCCGGGCGTCCCTGCGTGGCAGGTGGCAATCTCGGAACGGCCTCTTTGGCCTTGCCGCTCCTGCCCGATGACGGCGTCTATGTAATCGAAATGTCGTCCTACATGCTCGAACGGCTGGACCGCTTTCATGCAAGCGCAGCCTGCCTGCTGAACCTAACGCCCGATCATCTGGACCGGCACGGCGACATGACCGGATATGCCGCCGCCAAGGCGCATGTGTTCGACAATATGGTTTCCGGTGACCTCGCCGTGATCGGCACCGATGATGACTGGTGCCGCGCCATTGCGTCACAGGTCGCAGCACGCGGTGTGCAGGTCATGGAACTGAACGCCGATACTCTGCCCCCTTTCGAGGGGCCGGCGCTTCCGGGCCGGCACAACGCCCAGAATGTTGGTGCAGCCTGCGCCATCGCGCGTCATCTCGGCCTTGATGAGGCAGCACTCCGCGACGGTCTGAAATCATTTCCCGGCCTGGAACATCGCCTGCAAAAAGTCGCGGAATGCGCTGGTGTGTCGTTTATCAATGACAGCAAAGCCACAAATGCAGAAGCTGCCTCCAAGGCTCTTGCTTCCTATGACAGAGTCATGTGGATTGCGGGCGGCGTTGCAAAAGCGGGCGGCATCGAAAGCCTTGCACCGTTCTTCAACCATATCGCACAGGCCTTTCTGATCGGGCAGGATGCGGACACTCTCGCTGGGACACTGGCCATACACGGCGTGCCTTTCCAGCAGTGCGGAACGCTGGAGAATGCCGTCTCGGCAGCCTTCAGCGCAGCTCTCGCCCAGATTGTCCCGGTTGTTCTGCTCTCACCCGCCTGTGCAAGTTTTGATCAATTTCGCAGTTTCGAGGATCGTGGGTCACACTTTCTTCATATTTGCGATAATATTGTGAAATCAGGCCATTCGGGCACCACGCTCACGCAAAAGCTGGAGAATTGACACCATGTCGGGACTATCCCGTGTCGAGACCTCCGCTGTCGCCCGCTGGTGGCGAAACCTTGATCGCGTCACGCTGGCCTGCGTCGGCCTACTGATCGGTCTGGGGTATGTGCTGATGCTCGCCGCCAGTCCTGCGGTGGCATCGCGCATCGGTGCCTCGCGCAACATGTTCATTCTCAAGCAGGTGATCTTTCTGGCGCTGGCTGGTGGGATCGTGCTCGGCACGTCGTATCTGTCCCGCAAAGCCATCAAAAGACTGGCGATCATCGGCGGGATCATCGCACTCGGTGCTACGGCCATGACGCTGGTTCATGGTATGGAAATCAAGGGCGCGCGCCGATGGATCGCGCTGCCAATGATGTCCGTGCAGCCCTCCGAATTCCTCAAGCCCTGCTTTGCGGTCGTGACAGGCTGGCTGCTTTCCGCACGACGTTCTGTCGTCATGTGGGGCAATATTGCCTTTCCGGGCATGCTGATTGCCTTCCTGTGCTTCGGCTTCATCCTGCTCCTGCTGAAATCACAGCCGGATATCGGAATGCTCTCCGTCATCACGATGGTCTTCATGACCCAGCTTTTCGTGGATGGGCTCAAACTCTACTGGGTTGGATTGTGCGTTGCAGGCATGGCAGGCGCCTTTGCTGTGGCCTATATCGTCTTTCCGCACGTCCAGTCCCGCGTCCAGCGCTTCCTGCATCCCGATGTCGGTGATCATTACCAGATCGACACCGCATTACGTGCCTTCGGAAACGGTGGCCTTCTGGGACGCGGCCCGGGTGAAGGACGGGTAAAGGACTTGCTGCCAGACGCCCATGCCGACTTCGTCTTCGCGGTTGCTGGTGAAGAATACGGCCTGATCCTGTGCGTGATCATCATTCTGCTTTTCGGAACGATCGTTTTGCGGACCCTCCTCAAGCTGATGCATGAAGACGATCCGTTCGTCATCGTCTCTGCCGCGGGACTGGTGACGGGTTTCGGCCTTCAGGCCTTCGTCAACATGGGTTCGACATTGCATCTGATCCCGACAAAGGGCATGACGCTCCCCTTCATTTCCTATGGCGGCAGTTCGGCAATGTCGGTCGCCCTGACCATGGGAATGGTTCTGGCCCTGACCCGCCACCATGTCGGCCAGAGCAAAATCGCACAGAGAGCCGCTGCATCTTACGGCCAGAACCCGTTGTTTGAGAGGAATGCGCCGTGAGTCGCCCCATCGTTATTGCCGCCGGTGGCACCGGGGGACATTTCTTTCCAGCCGAAGCCGTCGCAACCATTCTTGCAGAGCGAGGCCATGACCTCGTCCTCATGACCGACGCTCGGCATGGACGCCGAGACACGGGCCTGTTCAAAGACCTTCCGCAATATGTGCTGGATGGTGCCGGTGTGGCAGGCAAGGGTCTTGGCGGAAAAATCCGTGGCGTGCTCGCATTGCTCCGCGGCATAGGAGAAGCACGTCGCGCCCTCAAATCCCTTGATGCGGCAGCCGTCGTGGGATTTGGCGGCTATCCCTCCATTCCTCCACTGACCGCATCCCGGTTTCTGCCCTCCGCAAAACGGCCACGCATGGTCATTCATGAGGGCAATGCGGTTCTTGGACAGGCCAATGCCTTTCTGTCCCGCTTTTCTCCGATGATCGCCACATCCTACGCAACGGTCGCGCGCCTCCCGCAAAACGCACAGACGACACTCACTGGCATGCCTGTCCGTGCAGGCATCGAAGCGCTCTTTGAAAACGCCTATGCGGCTCCGGAAGAGCAGATCAATCTTCTGGTTTGGGGTGGCTCTCTCGGAGCGCGGGTCTTTTCCGAAGTCGTCCCACAAGCCCTTGCTGCTCTTCCCGAAGAACTCCGCAAGCGCCTCAAAGTTACGCAGCAGATCAAGGCTGACGATCTGGACCGCGTCCGCGCCATCTATACGGAGGCCGGTATTGAGGTCGAAGCCGCCCCGTTTTTCACCGATGTGCCAACCTGCCTCAAAGACGCACATCTCGTGATCGGGCGGGCGGGCGGCTCTTCGGTCGCGGAACTGACCATGTCAGGCCGCCCCTCCATTCTCGTTCCCCTTCCGATCGCGGCCTCCGATGAACAGGGCGCGAATGGTCAGGCGCTCGTGGATGCGGGTGCCGCCTGGATGATCCGCCAGCCGGATTTCACGCCCACAGCGCTGACCACTCTGCTGACAGACCTGTTTTCCCATCCTGAAAAGCTCGAAAATGCAGCAAAAGCCGCTCAGTCCTGCGCGCGCCCTCATGCTGCCGCAAAAGTCGCGGATCTGATTGAATCCGCTCTTCGTCCCTGATCCTCCGTTTCTACCCAAGAGTACCTGCCCCATGCGCGCCCTGCCCCTTAACATCGGAACCATTCACTTCGTCGGTATCGGCGGCATCGGCATGTCCGGTATCGCCGAAGTGCTGCATATGCTGGGCTACAGGGTGCAGGGTTCAGACATCGCGGAGGGCGCGAATGTGCAACGCCTGCGACAGTCCGGAATTGTCGTTCATATCGGCCATGACGCTGCCAATCTGGGTGATGCACAGGTTGTCGTAACGTCTACGGCGGTGAAGAAAGACAACCCCGAAGTGGTGGCGGCGCGTGCCAAGCTCATTCCGGTCGTCCGGCGCGCAGAAATGCTGGCCGAACTAATGCGTCTGCGCTGGTCCGTCGCCATCGGCGGCACGCACGGCAAGACCACCACGACCAGCCTCGTCGCCTGTGTTTTGGAACATGCCAAACTCGATCCGACCGTCATCAACGGCGGCATCATCGAAGCCTATGGCACCAATACGCGCATGGGCTCAGGCGACTGGATGGTGGTCGAGGCTGACGAAAGCGACGGCTCCTTCCTGCGTCTGCCCGCCGTGATCGCGGTGGTGACGAACATGGACCCGGAACATCTGGATCACTGGGGCACGGAAGAGGCCATGCAGGCCGGTTACGACCAGTTCGTCTCCAACATCCCGTTCTATGGTTTTGCCGTCCTGTGCGTGGATCACCCACAGGTCCAGCAGATGATCCCGCGCCTGTCCGATCATCGCGTCATCACCTACGGCTTCAGCCCGCAGGCCGACATCCGCGCTGAAAAAGTCGTCATGGACAAGCGGGGGGCTACGTTCGAGGTCGTCGTCACGAACCGCCAGCGCAACCGCTCCCGTCGGGCGGGTCCCTTCCGTCTGCCCATGCTCGGACACCATAACGTCCTGAATTCGCTCGCGGCGATCGCTGTTGCCCTTGAAATGGAAATCAGCGATTCCGTCATCGCGTCCGCCCTGACGACGTTCAAGGGCGTCAAGCGCCGCTTCACGCGCACCGGCGACTATAACGGCATCTCCATCATCGACGATTACGGCCATCACCCGGTTGAAATCGCCGCCGTTCTGAAGGCCGCGCGTCAGGCGGGTGCAAAGAACGTCATCGCCGTCGTGCAGCCGCACCGTTATTCGCGTCTGAAAGTCCTGTTCAACGAATTCTGCACCTGCATGAACGACGCCGATACGGTCATCGTGGCAGACGTGTACGCTGCGGGTGAATCCTCGATCGAAGGTGCAGGCCGCGACGCGCTCGTCGAAGGTCTGCGCGATCGCGGCCACCGCTCCGTCGTGCCACTCCCCGACCCCGCGCATCTGCCGGAAATGATCAACGCCATTGCCAAGCCGGGCGACTATGTTGTCTGCCTCGGCGCCGGAACCATCACCCAGTGGGCGCAGGCGCTCCCTGCCCAGCTCGAAGCCCTGAATCGGCAGCCCGCAACCGAAGGCGCGGCATGACAGACAGCAGCGATTTTCCGGTCAAGGGCCTGCGGGGAAGACTGACGCCGAACACCCCGCTTGGTCCGCGTGCGTGGTTCCGCGTCGGCGGCCCGGCGGACTGGGTCTTCATCCCTGAAGATCAGGACGATCTGGCACTTTTCCTGCGTGAAAAGCCTGCATCCATGCCGGTCACAATTCTGGGAGCGTGCTCGAACGTCATCATCCGCGATGGCGGCATTGCAGGCACGGTCATTCGTCTGGCGCGTGGCTTTGCGGATATCGACATACAGGGCAACAGCCTGATCGTCGGGGCCGCAGCCCTCGACATCACCGTGGCCGAACATGCCGCCGCAGCCGGTCTCGCTGGTCTGGAATTTCTGGCTGGCATTCCGGGGTCGATCGGGGGCGCTGCCCGCATGAACGCAGGCGCCTACGGATCGGATCTCGATGCCATTCTCGAATGGGCCGAAATCCTGACGGAAAATGGCGATCTGCGACGCCTTTCACATGACGAGCTGGGCTTTGCATATCGCCATTCAGAGCTTCCCCCAGGGAGCGTGGTGATCCGGGCAAGCCTACGCGGAACTCCCGATGATGCGAATGCCATCCGCAGCCGCATTGCAGATATCCGGGCGTCTCGCGAGGCTTCACAGCCCGTCCGTGCGCGCACAGGCGGCTCCACGTTCCGCAACCCGGAAGGCCACAAGGCCTGGCAACTGATCGACGAAGCCGGATGTCGCGGCCTTCGGATCGGAGATGCGCAGGTCAGCGAAAAACACTGCAATTTCCTGCTCAATCTGGGACAGGCCAGCAGCGCGGATCTGGAAACGTTGGGAGAGACCGTGCGCGAAAAAGTTCTGGCACAGAGCGGCGTCAGTCTGCATTGGGAAATCAAACGGATCGGACGTCCGTCCGAAGGAGACCAGACGTTATGAAAGTCGCAGTCCTGCTGGGCGGGACATCCAACGAGCGTCCCGTCAGCCTCGTAACCGGCGATGCCGTGATCAAGGCCCTGCGCGAGACGGGTCACGACGTCACACCGATCGATGTCGGGCCCGACATCGCCGCGACAATCGCCAGCCTGAAATCCGCAGCTCCGGACGTCGTCTTCAATGCGCTGCACGGCCCGCGCGGCGAAGATGGCGCCATTCAGGGCGTTCTGGAATGGCTCGGCCTGCCCTACACGCATTCCGGAATCCGCGCCTCTGCCGTCGCAATGGATAAGGGCGCTACCCGCATCCTTCTGGCGGCTGCCGGTCTGCCAGTGGCGCAGGGGAGTGTGGTGACGGTTGAGGAACTGGCCGAAGCCGACCCTCTTCCCGCCCCCTATGTCATCAAGCCCGTTGCCGAAGGCTCATCCGTGGGCGTCGAGATCGTCCGAGCGGGAGACAACCGCCGTGCGGAAATCGCACAGACCTGGCGTTTCGGAAAAGACGCACTGGTCGAGAGCTTCATCCCCGGCCGGGAACTGACCGCCAGCGTCATGGGAAACCGCGCTCTCGCCGTCACCGACATCCTGCCCTGCGAAACGGCTGCGTTCTACGATTTCGAAGCCAAGTACAAGGCTGGCGGCTCGCGTCACGTCGTTCCCGCCGAGCTTCCGCAGGCTGTAACGGATCGCGCGCTCGACTACGCCCTGCGCGCCCATCAAGCGCTGGGCTGTCAGGGTGCCAGCCGTACGGATTTCCGCTATGACGAGGATACCGACACGCTGATCATTCTCGAGGTCAACACGCAGCCGGGGATGACACCCACATCCCTGCTTCCGGAACAGGCTGCCTATTGTGGCATTCCCTATCCGGAGCTGTGTGACTGGATGGTCCGGGAGGCCCTGATACGCTGATGCGGGAAGACCCGTCCTTTCAGAAAAACGATTTTGTCCGGGAGCGTTATTCCGGGGCCATGCCGCCTCAGGAAGACCGTCCGTCCCGGGCAAAGCTGTTCTGGCGCCGGCAACGGCGGCTGATCCGGCCTGCGATCGTGTTTCTGGTCGTGATGGGTCTTGCAGGTGCGGGCATGCGCCTGCTGTATGACGCAGCTTCGGAAGAACGCTTTGCACCCCTACGCGAACGTCTGGTCGCAATGGAGCCGCTGCCCATCCGCCACATCGTCATCAATGGTCGCGGCATGACGAGCGAAGCCTCAATTCAGGACGCGCTCGGAACCTCCATCGGACACCCGATTTTCGGGTTCTCCGTCGAAGCCGCCCGCCAGCGACTGGACGAATTGCCATTCATCGACCACGCCACGGTCGAGCGACACATGCCCGATACCGTCATCATTACACTGGTCGAGCGCACCCCGATCGCCGTCTGGCAGGACCGCGGGCATTTCATGCTCATCAACCGCGTCGGCGAGGAAGTTCCCGATCAGGGCCTGACCGGGAAGAATGCGCAGGCTTTTCTCCAGCTTCCTCTCGTTGTGGGTGAAGGCGCCAATACCGCTGCTGCAAGCGTTATTGACGCGCTCAACCACGAACCGCTGGTCAAGGCTCAGGTCACGGCGCTGATCCGGGTCGGAAGCCGCCGCTGGAATGCAACGCTCAAGGATGGCACCACTGTTTTGCTGCCTGAAGGCGAAGAAGCTGCAGCTTTTGCGCGTCTGGCGCGTTACCAGCAGAGCATGCGCCTGCTGGAACGTCCGGTGCAGTCGATTGATCTGCGCCTCCCGGACAGAATGGTCGTCCACCAGCCTCCACAGGCCGCCCCAGTTGCAGCCACTCCACCTGCCGAAGGAGCGAAACCCGATCCGTCTCCATCCTCTCCTCCACCCCCAGCAGACAGCACGAAGCAGCCATGAATGACCTTACGTCCATGTCAGATCTTCCGGCATTCCGGCGCCGGGGCGGTCTGAGAGGCCGGTCCCTCATCCCCGTCGGCGGCGAGCGTGATGTCAGCGTCAACCGTGTCCCGCGCGACATCCTAACGCTCCCTCCCGAAGAGACGCATCGCAGTATCGCATGGCGTCCGGGCATTTTCGGCGCACTTGATATCGGCACGACGAAAATGACCTGCCTGATCGGCAAGGGAGAGGCCGACGGTTCCATTCAGGTTCTGGGTCACGGATGGCGCCGTTCCCACGGTATCCGCTCAGGATCGATCGTCGATATCCGCGAAGCCGAAGCCGCGATCCGGGCGACGGTCGGTCAGGCCGAGGAAGCCGCCGAACGGCGCATGGACTCCCTCGTCGTCAACCTGTCTTGCGGCAGGCCGCTGAGCCGGCTGGTGGACGCCCAAATCCCGATCGGTGGACGCGAAGTGACGGCCGGGGACGTTCAGCGCCTCATTGCGGAAGGACAGGCCCGCGCCTGGATGGAGGGCCGGGAGGTCATCCATACGCTCCCGATCGGATATGTCGTGGATTCCATTCCCGGCATTGCCGATCCCATCGGCCACCAGTGCGAAGAACTGGCGACCCGGATGCATGTCGTGGACATGAACTCCAGCGCCCTGCGCACTCTGGATGCCGTTCTGCAACATGCAGAACTCAAGCTGGATGGGCTGGTTGCAAGCCCCTTTGCCTCGGGCATTTCGGTTCTCGCGGCGGAAGAGCGGGAGCTTGGCGTCACGGTTGTGGAAATGGGCGGTGGCACCACCTCTCTGGCAGTTTTCTGCGAAGGCAAACTGCTGCACACGGCCCAAATCCGCGTCGGCGGCCTGCATGTCACGCGCGATATCGCGGGCGTCCTGTCAACCTCTCTGGAAACAGCCGAACGTCTCAAGACGATGTATGGCGCAGCCCAGATGGGTTCCGACGACCAGCGGGAAATCCTGTCGGTTCCCCTGATCGGCGAAAACAGCGACCGTTTGGTGCGCCTACAGCGTTCCAAGGTCATTTCCGTCATCCAGCCCCGGATCGAGGAAACCCTTGAACTCGTCCGGCAGTCCCTCGACAATGCCGGACTGGGCCGACTGGCCAACGGCAGGGTCGTCCTGACAGGCGGAGCATCCCTGCTTGAGGGGATCGTGCCTGTCGCTACCCGTATTCTGGGCCGTCCTGTCCGGATGGGAAAACCCCAGAATATCTACGGCCTGCCTGAGACAGCCGCGGCTTCGGCAGGCTTTTCAACCGCTGCGGGGCTTCTGGCCTGGGCAGCGGGTGCGGATCGGGACTTCGGAGATATATCCGCACCCGAACCAAGACCTCGCGGACTTGTTAAACGTCTCGTAGGCTTCATACGCAATAATGTATAAGCTATTACAGATCATAACGCCCTCACCTGTCGCTTTCCTGAAGTTCCGGACCAGATCATGACGCTGAACCTTACCCCTACTCCCAATTCCCACGTTGAGCTGGCGCCACGGATTACCGTGATCGGCGTTGGCGGCGGCGGGACGAACGCCGTCGACAACATGATTGCGTCTGATCTCAAGGGCGTCGAATTCGTCGTTGCCAACACCGACGCACAGCAGCTTGCCCATTCCAAGGCTGAACGCCGCGTCCAGCTCGGCCCGCATCTGACCCGCGGCCTGGGTGCAGGCGCAAAGCCGGAAATCGGTCGTGAAGCCGCTGAAGAAGCTGCTCAGGAAATCGACCGGCAGCTTGAAGGCGCGAATCTGGTCTTTATCACGGCTGGCATGGGCGGCGGCACAGGGACGGGGGCGGCTCCGGTCATCGCACGCATGGCACGCGAACGCGGCGTCCTGACGGTCGGCGTCGTCTCGAAGCCTTTCAATTTCGAAGGGCGTCGCCGCACAACGGCTGCTGAAAAGGGCATCGCCGAGCTTCAGAAGCACGTCGATACGCTGATCGTCATCCCGAACCAGAATCTTTTTAATTCCGCAACACAGAACACGACATTCCGCGAAGCCTTCCGGATGGCCGACAACGTCCTGAACATGGGCGTCCGCGGCATTACGGACCTTATGGTCTCTCCTGGTCTGATCAATCTCGATTTCGCGGACGTCAAGGCCGTGATGGAAGAGATGGGCAAGGCCATGATGGGTACGGGCGAAGCCTCCAGCGAAGAAGACGCGGAAGACCGTGCCGTCCTCGCAGCCGAACGTGCGATTTCCAATCCGCTGCTGGAAGATGCCTCCATGGCGGGCGCACGCGGTCTTCTCATCAACATCACCGGTGGCGAAGACTTGACGCTGTACGAAGTCAACGCCGCAGCAGACCGTATCCGTGAGGAAGTGGCCGACGATGCAAACATCATCTTCGGCGCCCTGATTGACGAGAAGCTGAACGGTCGCGTGCGCGTCTCGGTCGTCGCAACCGGCATCGACACCCAGCCCTCACATGACCCTTCTGCTGCTCCCGAACCCGTTCAGGCATCGGCGCCGCACGCAAACCCCATGTCCCAGCCTGCCACCCGGGAAACAGCGTCTTCACGTGCCAGCGCACCGTCTTTCCAGCCCGGCTCAACCTATGCTGGTGGCCCGCCGCGCCCGAATTTCGCACTCGACGCACAACAGACACAGGCTCACAACACAGCTCCCCTGTCCGCACAGGAAGCCCCTGCTCCCGAGCAGACTGCCCCTGAAAACCCCGCGCATCGGCAGGAGAGCGCCCATCAGCCTTCTCCTCGAGCTGGTCTGTTTTCAGATCCCTCCCGCCACGCTCCCCAGCAGCAGGCCGAACCGCCCCGTAGCCTGTTCGGTATGGTCACAGGCGCTTTCCGCAGCCGTCCGCCCCAGCCTCAGCAGGGCCAGCAGCCAACGCAGCGCGCAGAACCCAACACACGCGACAATTACCAGCATCAGGCCCCGCAGCACCCCGAACAGCCTTCGAGCGGCAGCGATGATTCCAATCTGGATATCCCAACCTATCTGCGTCGCTGATCAACGCCCCCCTCTTGCTCGCAGGGCGAGAGGGGTAATATCCGGCAACAATCGTTGACTGGAACCAAAGTCCAGTATCTGTTTTCTAGTCTCCGGAACCAGATTTTTCGGAGGCTTTATGCAGGTGACGCCCAAGCAAGGTGTAAAAACGGCGCGTGGCGTTGATGTCATAAAGCCAGAGACGGCATCGGGCCTTGATGGTTCGCCTTCCCGCACTGAGCGCAGCGGTTCAAAAAACCTGCAGACCACTCTTGCACACCCCATTCACTGTCAGGGGATCGCCCTGCATAGCGGTCTCACGGTCGACCTCCATCTTTCTCCTGCTGCTGCCAATACGGGAATCCGGTTCCAGCGTTCCGACAGAGAAGGGTCATCTTCTTTTCCGGCGACCTATGACCACATCGTGGATACGCGCCTTTCAACTGTCGTCGCGTGCGAGGCCGATCCCTCCCTGCGTGTCGCAACGATCGAACATTTGATGGCGGCCCTCAATGCCTGCGAGATCGACAATATCCTAATTTCGGTCAGCGGTCCTGAACTGCCGGTTCTCGACGGTTCTTCTGACGCCTTTGCATTCCTGATCCAGTGCGCTGGTCGCAAGATCCTTGATACACCTCGCCAGGTCATTGAGATCCTGCGTAATGTTCGCGTCGAAGGCGAAGACGGAGCATTTGCCGAACTGCGCCCTGCCCAGCGCGGACTGTCACTGGCCATTTCCCTGAGCTTTGCAGCACAGGCCATCGGAAACCAGCGTTACGCCATGCAGCTCAACGAACAGCGCTTCATGGAAGAAGTGGCGTTCTGCCGGACATTCGTGAATCGTCAGGACATTGAATATCTTCAGAGTATTGGTCTTGCGCGCGGTGGATCACTGGAAAATGCCGTCGTCGTGGATGGCGAAAACATCCTCAACCCTGCTGGACTGAAAATCGAGCGCGAGTTTGCCCGCCATAAATTACTTGATGCCATTGGCGACCTTTATTGTGCCGGACACCGGATGCAGGCTGGTTTCATTGGCCATAAATCCGGACACACGCTCAACAACAAGCTTCTGCGAACCGTTTTTTCAGATGCTTCCAACTGGCGTTTCGTTTCCACAGCCCCTTCCCGGTCCGTTACAAAAGCTTTGCGCACGCGCGTTGCCGCCTGAGGCCGCATGGCAGGTCTTTCGTCAGCGCATTCCCGTGATATAAGACGGGCTTCCACGGGAAGAGCAGGTATGACAAGCAGCACTCAGCGTCATTTTGAAGCATCGGTCACGAATGGTGGTTTCATTCTGAGAGCTGCGGCTGTCAGCGGACTTCTGCTGCTGTCCGGCTGCTCCCTGTTTTCGCATCAGCACGAAAAACCAGCGATTCCAAAAACAGCTGATGCCGAGACTCTGTATAATTACGGAATCGATGCGCTGCATACGGGCCATTACGAACTGGCTGGTGGCGAATTCGAACTGCTTCAGCAAAATTATCCCTATTCCGGTTTCACTGGAAATGCGGAGCTGATGGAGGGATATGCGTATTACCTTCAGGGCGAATACGCACTTTCGGTTCAGCAGCTCGAACGTTATCTCCAGTTGCATCCGACCAGCCCTGATGCAGCCTACGCCTTCTATCTGCGTGCTCTCTGCTATTACGAACAGATTGCCAATGTTGAACGTGATCAGCAGGGTACGGTCGAGGCACTGGACGCGCTTGAAGAAGTCATCACCCGCTTCCCCCAGACGTCCTACGCCCGCGACGCCCAATTGAAGATCGATCTGTGCCGCGACCATCTGGCTGGCAAAGAAATGCTGGTTGGCCGCTGGTATCAGCAGCAGCGCAACTACGAAGCTGCCATGACACGTTATCAACGCGTCGTGCAGGACTATCAGACGACCAACCACGTTGCCGAGGCTCTTGAGCGTCTCGTGGAAGTCTATCTGTCCCTTGGTCTCAAGGATCAGGCCCGCCAGACGGCTTCCGTTCTCGGCTACAACTATCCCGACAGCCAGTGGTATCGTTATGCCTATAATGATCTTCGGGAGAATAAGCTGCTCAATGGCGATCTCAAGAAGCCTGTCGTCCATCCGGGCCAGCAGGACCATCGTGGATTTTTCTCGCGGATGTGGCACAGCGTCTTCTGATACCAGCCCTTTAAAACTGGTCACACCACTCCCAACATTGCTGTCATGCTGACCCATCTCTCGATCCGCGACGTCGTTCTGATCGAAAAACTCGATCTTGGTCTCGCCCCCGGTCTGACCGTTCTGACTGGCGAGACCGGGGCAGGAAAGTCCATCCTGCTCGACAGTCTGGGGCTGGCTCTCGGAGAACGTGCCAGCGGTGGCCTCGTGCGCTCAGGCGCCACGCAGGCCAGCGTCTCAGCTATTTTCGAAGTCAACGCTCGCCACCCCGTTCTCGCCCTGCTCGACGAACACGGCATTGTCCGCGAAGACCCGTCGGACCCGATCGTCCTGCGACGGATCGTAACGCCGGATGCCCGTTCCCGCGCCTATATCTGTGACCAACCGGTCGGCGTTGGCCTGTTACGTCGCGTGGGTGCCCATCTCGTGGAAATTCAGGGCCAGCACGAACAGATGGGGCTTGCCGATCAGAGTACCCATCTGGATCTACTGGACGCGTTCGGAATTGCCCCGCCGCTCCGGGAGAAAACGGCCAGCACGTTCCGGCAATGGGCCGCAGCACGCAATGCCCTCAAAGCCGCTCGCACCGACATGGAAGCCGCAGCACGCGAGGAAGAATGGCTGCGTCAGACAGTGGACGATCTGGAACGTCTGGCTCCACAGGAGGGCGAGGAAGATGCGCTCGCAGCCACGCGCGTCAGCCTCCAGCGTGATGAACGCCGGGGCGAAGCCGTTGCTGCCGCCCTGTCAGAACTGACCCCCCGTGACCGCCGCTCATCCGCGCCTGCTGCCGCCCTGCGTGCAGCCAGCCGCGCGCTCGCAAGACTACTGCCAGCCCCGACAGAAACGGAAACCCTCTCAGACAGCCACCAGACACAGGCACAGGACGCGCTCGACGCCCTCGGAAAAGCTGAAGAAGCCCTTGCCGAAGCGGAGATGCTGCTGAGCCGCCTTGCCGCAGACACGGAAGGTGATCCGCGCCTGCTGGAAGAAACGGAAGAACGGCTGTTTGCGCTTCGGGCCGAGGCTCGCAAACACAATATTTCCGTGGCCGAACTGCCCGGCTTTCTCGCCGCTCTGAAAACACGACTGAGCGCACTGGATTCCGGTAACGCCGAGCTGGCCCGTCTTCAGACAGCCCTGACCGAAGCCCGTCTGGCCTATGAAGACGCCGCGCGCACCCTCTCTGCCGCCCGCCAGAAAGCTGCCGAAAAGCTCGAAAAAGCGGTCAGCACGGAACTGCGCCCCGTCAAACTGGAACGCGCGCGCTTCATCGTCTCGCTCCTGCCTCTGGAACCCGATCACTGGAACAGTCAGGGCATGGAACAGGCCTCCTTCCTGATCGCTGCTAACCCCGGGCAGTCTCCCGGACCGCTCGCCAAGGTGGCATCAGGCGGTGAGCTGTCACGCCTGATGCTGGCACTGAAAGTAGTGCTGGCAGAACGCTCCGACATCGGCACACTGGTCTTCGACGAGGTCGATTCTGGCGTGGGCGGTGCCACCGCATCCTCAATCGGTGACCGGCTTCACAAGGTCGCGCAAGACGTGCAGGTTCTGGTCGTCACCCATAGTCCGCAGGTCGCGGCGCGTGGCGACCACCATTTGCGAATCGCCAAACGTGTCCGCAACGACCGGACCGAAACACTGGCCGAACCTCTGCCTCATGACGCCCGGCGTGAGGAAATCGCCCGGATGCTTGCGGGCGACATCATTACCGACGCGGCCCGCGGGGCCGCCGACAGCCTTCTTGGACATCAGATTTCATGACCACTGCCCCAGTCTCCGCCGCCGAGCGTCACGCTGAACTCGAAGCGGACCTCGCACGGTGGGACGAGGCCTATCATGGGCGCGACGAACCGGAAGTGTCTGATGCCGTCTATGATGCGGCCCGGCGCGAACTTCTGGCTCTGGAAGACGCACACCCGGATCTTCGATCTGAAAATGGCTTCAGCCAGCGCGTCGGATCGGCACCTGATTCCGCTTTCGGGAAATACCGTCACCTCGTTCCGATGCTGTCTCTCGACAACGTCTTCGACCCGGAAGGCTTTGACGGTTTTGTCTCAAAGGTCGGGCGCTTTCTCGGGCTGGACGAACAACGTCTTCAGGCTCTTCAGTTCGTTGCTGAACCCAAGATCGACGGCCTTTCGATCAGCCTGACCTACGAACACGGCCGTTTCGTCCGTGGCACCACACGTGGAGACGGAATCGAAGGTGAGGATGTCACCGCCAACCTCTTGACCCTGAACGATATTCCGCACGAACTCGCCGGACCTGTTCCTGAACGTCTCGAAATCCGCGGCGAAGTCTTCCTCTCCAAAAGCAGCTTCCTCACCCTGAACGAACAGCAGGTCGCACGCGGCGCGCGTCCCTTCGCCAACCCCCGCAACGCAGCCGCGGGTTCTCTGCGACAGCTGGACGCTGAAATCACCCGCAGCCGACCGCTTTCTCTCTTTGCTTACGCTCAGGGCTACACATCCTCGCCCGTTGCCACAACGCACTGGGGCTACCTCGAAAAATTGCGGAGCTGGGGCTTCAGGGTCAATCCACTCTCCGAAATGATCGCCCATGCCAGCGACATTCCCGCCTATGTCGACAAACTGGCCCGCGAGCGTTCAGGGCTGGACTACGATATCGATGGTATCGTCTTCAAACTGGACGATATCAGCTTGCAGGAGCGGCTGGGTTTCGTTGGCCGCGCGCCGCGCTGGGCCATAGCCTGGAAATTTCCGGCCGAGCAGGCCATCACCCGCCTGCTGGAAATCGAAATTCAGGTGGGCCGTACAGGTGCCCTGACGCCAGTCGCGCATCTGGAGCCGGTGAATGTCGGCGGTGTCATCGTCTCGCGTGCCACACTGCATAACGAAGACGAAATTACCCGCAAGGACGTGCGCATCGGCGATCTGGTCCGCCTGCAACGCGCCGGAGACGTCATTCCTCAGATCCTTGGCCCGGTACCAAGCGAGGAACCGCGCTCAGAACCCTTTGTCTATCCCGATCACTGCCCGGTCTGCGGATCTCTCGCCGAGCGTGTTCATGGGGAAGCCGTCCGTCGCTGCACGGGCGGCCTGACCTGTGAAGCTCAGGTCGTGGAACGCCTAATCCACATGGTCTCGCGCAACGCCTTCGACATTGATGGCCTTGGCGAACGCAGCATCCGCGAATTCCACGACGCTGGATATATCCGCACACCGGGCGACATTTTCCGCCTGCGGACGCATGAAGACGCCCTGCTCCAGCGCGACGGCTGGGGGCGGCTGTCGGTCGACAACCTGTTCCGTGCAATTGACGAACGACGGACGATCCCGCTGGCACGTCTTGTTTTTGGCCTTGGCATCCGACGTATCGGCGAACGCAATGCCCAGCTTCTGGCACGACACTATCAGACTTTCGAAAACTGGCGCGACGCCATGCTGGCCGCCCGCCCGGATTCAGAAGAACGAGCGGCCCTCGGCGCGATCATGGGTGTAGGCGATGCGATTGCCGACGAACTGTCCGCCTTTTTCGCCGAGAGCCATAACATCGAAACTCTTGATGATCTTGCGACGGAACTGACGGAGATCACTCCCGAAGACGCCCCTCAGGAAGGCCATCTTTCGGGAAAAGTCATCGTGTTCACAGGGACCATGACAACCATGTCCCGTCCGGAAGCCAAAGCCATTGCCGAAAGGCTGGGTGCGCAGGTGACGGACAGCGTATCGAAGAAAACGTCTCTGGTCGTCCTCGGTGAAAAAGCAGGCTCGAAAGCCAAGAAAGCCGCCGAACTCGGGATTGAAACCACGGATGAGGACGGCTGGCGCAACTTGGCAGGGCTGTAACAGAACTGCAAAACCAAAACCGTGAGAAAGTTGGTAATATTTCACTTTTTCAGGGTATAACGCCTCCCGCATGTCAGTCCTTCCCTCCTCCCAGCAACAGATCGTTTTCCTCCTGCTGGGCTTAGCTGCCACGGTCGCGCTGATTGGCGTCTCCATCCTGATCTCACTATCGGAGATCTCTTTTGCCGCGGCACGGGATGTGCGCCTTCGTTCCAGAGCCGAAGCGGGAGATCCCCGTGCTGTCGCGTTTCTCAAACTGCGACGCAACAGCGGTCAGGTCATCACGGTCCTTCAGATCTGCCTGAACGCGGTCGGCGTTCTGGGCGGCATCATCAGCGAATCCATGCTGAGCGACCCGATCGCGACGGGGTTTCGTGCGATGGGCACAAGCCCAGCACTTGCCAGCAAGCTGGGTTCGGCCTGTTCCTTTATGCTGATCACCGGCCTTTTCGTCCTGTTTGCGGATCTACTGCCCAAGCGGATTGCCATGAACGCGCCCGACCGGATCGCGCTCAAGGTCGGCTGGTTTCCCGCCATCGCCCTGAAAGTTCTCTACCCGGCGGTTCTGGTTTTCTCGAAAATCTCCGACTGGCTGCTCAAACTTCTCAAGATCCCGGCCGCCGCAACCGTCGAGCCCGTCACGCCTGAAGACCTGCGCGCCATTCTCGCGGCCGGAACAGCCTCCGGCGTGCTTTTGGAAGAAGAGCACCAGATGATCCAGAACGTGCTCGGCCTTCAGGACCGCGCCGTCACGTCCGCCATGACACCACGCGACGAGATCGTCTTTCTGGACGTACAGGAAAGCCCTGAAAGCCAGCGCGACAAAGTGCGGGTCCGGCCCTACTCGCGCTACCCGCTCTGCGACGGCGGTCTCGATAAGGTCATCGGCTCCATTCGCGCAGAAGACGTTCTGGTTGCCGTTGTCGACGAACCCCAGCCCAAAAGCACGGGTCTGACCACCATCGCCAGCCAGATCTTCCGCATGCGCCGCGATGTCCTCTCGCTCCCCGACACCCTGAATTTGTGGGAAACCCTCGCCCAGTTCGAGGCGCATTCGGCAGGCTTTGCCCTGATCGTCAACGAATATGGTCTCGTGGTCGGCCTCATCACCTACAAGGACATCATGGGCGCCCTGATGGACGGTCTGGTGAGCCCATTCGAGGAACAGGCCATCGTCCGCCGCGACGACAAATCCTGGCTGATCGACGGCGCGGCCCCCATCGGCGACGTCATCCGCGAACTGGACATTCCCATGTTCGACGATGCCCAAAACTTTGACACGGTTGGCGGCTTTGTCATGAACCGTCTGCGTCGCATGGCGCGCAAGGCGGACAGTGTGCAATCGTCGGGATTCCGGTTTGAAGTGGTGGACGTGGAAGGCTTCAGAATCAACCAGTTACTGGTGACACGCCTGAACTGACTTCCTCTGCCGGACGCAGGCTGCTTAGATCGTGACATGATCGATCTCAGCCGCTCCGCTCTTATCCTCGTCGATATCCAGAATGATTTCCTGCCCGGCGGTGCGCTTGCCGTACCGGACGGCGATAGCATCCTTGAAGCCGTCAACGCGCTTGCCAGACGCCCGTTCAGGGCAGTGATCGCAACGCAGGACTGGCACCCTTCCCATCACTGTTCTTTCAGCTCTCAAGGCGGTCCTTGGCCGGTTCACTGTGTTGCTGGCACCCAAGGGGCTGATTTTCCTGAAACACTCACACCCGAGCCAATAACGCACATTATCCGCAAAGGCGTTCTGCAGGAGCGGGACAGCTATTCGGGGTTTCTCGACAATGATCGTGCAACTTCAACAGGGCTCGACGGGTTATTAAAAGGTCTCGGCATAGACCGTGTGGTCGTCTGTGGGCTGGCTCTGGATTACTGCGTCATGGCGACGGCGCTGGATGCCATAAGTTGCGGCTATCAAACCGACGTCGTGCCGGAAGCCTGCCGGGGGATTTCCTCTAACCCAACTGCCACATTGGAAAAACTTGAAAAACAAGGCGTTCGGTTGAAAAACCTGAATACCTTCTGAAGGGCACAATCATGCATATAACCCGACTGCTTCCTGCAATACTTGCATGTGCGGCATTCCAGACTGCCTCAGCAGCGACACCTCCGATAACGGCAGATCTGGCGAACACGCAAGGATTCCGGCAGGCCTATCAGGCTATGGTGACACTGCCGTCATGGGTGATGACGGCACATGCGACCTCCGTGCCGGTCAGCGATTTCAGCATTGGGGGCAAGTCTTATCTTCTGGGGCATATGTGCCGCCAGCATGACTGTGCGGCAGAGCAGCTTGAGGTTGTTTTTGCGAAAGACCATTCAGCGGCATGGGGGCTGTTGAGCATCGAACGGGATGGGCCGCTGAAACAGACTTTTCTGGGCGCACCCGATGCCGAGATGCAGAAGGTTCTTCTCAAAGCCTATCTGGATAATAATCCAGCAGACTGAATTTAAAGAAAAATGGAGCGCCAGCCGATGTCTCTGGAATGGCTGGTGCGCCCTGATGGATTCGAACCATCGACCCACAGCTTAGAAGGCTGTTGCTCTATCCATCTGAGCTAAGGGCGCATCAATTGGCCGTTAACTGGTCGGGGCGCCCGGACTCGAACCGGGGGCCTCTTGTACCCAAAACAAGCGCGCTACCAGGCTGCGCCACGCCCCGAACTGGCCGGAACCTAGGATGTCTGGCCGGTCGAGGCAAGAGGGTTTTTTTATTCGCCTTCGCTTCTTACGAGCGGCGGCACGAAAAGCGGTGCTGTGTCCCACGGAAAGAGCACCCAGGTGTCCTGCGCAACTTCCGTCACATAATGATCCGTGAAGGGTTTGCCTTCAGGCTTGGCATAGAGGCACGCGAAAACTGCTTTGGGCAGCAGTTCGCGCACGATACGGGCCGTTACGCCCGAATCCACAAGGTCGTCCACAATCAGGAAGCTTTCGCCATCTCCCGCAGCAACAGGCGGCTTGACGACTTTCGGCTCATGCTGCGTGCCTTCTTCGCCCGCATAGCTGATGACCGAAACGCTCTCGATCAGGCGGCAGCCCATTTCGCGACCAAGAATGGCGGCAGGGATCAAGCCACCACGGGTAATGGCAACGATCCCGCGGAACGGTCCATGCTTTTGCATGAGAGTTGAGGCCAGAAGGCGCGCATCACGATGGAGCTGGTCCCAGGTGACGGTCGCATAATGAACGGTTTGGGGAGTCTGATTGGCTGTCATGATCTTCCTCTGCCTTCCGTCTCGCAATTTTGCAATAAACTTGAGAGATGGAAGTGCCTAAAGTGCCGCAATGATCGATCCGGCCCTGCGCACCCTCCCCGGCCTTCCGGCTCTTATCGTCGGAAGAATTTTCTCACAGCTTTCCGCGACCACCATGACGATCGCCATCGGATGGCAGATCTATGCGCTGACGCATGACGTAGCCTCTCTGGGCTATCTGGGGCTGGCACAGTTCCTGCCCATGATCCCGCTGACATTCGTCGCAGGACACGTTGCGGACCGCTTCAACCGGCGCACCATCGTCCTTGTCTGTCAGATCTGCGAAATTCTCTCTACAGCCGCCCTCGCCGTGGCTGCTGCACTTCACGGGCTGACGACGGGCGGCATCTATGCGTTCGCAGCCTTCTATGGTGTTCTGCGCAGCTTCGAGATGCCCTGCCAGCAAGCATTTCTTCCTGCCATCGCACCTCCATCCCTTCTGCCCCGCGCGCAGGCGCTGCTCTCCTCGCTCTTCATGACAGCATCCATCGTCGGCCCCAGCCTTGGCGGCCTGCTTTACGGCATTGGGCCAGTCGTCTGCTATGGCCTCTCGACCATCGGGTTCGCGGTGGCTTTCTCAGGAACATTCTCCCTGAAGCTGGTGCACACCGTTCCCCCAAAAGAACCGATCACATTCGCTTCGGTCTTTGCCGGTCTCTCTTTTCTTAATCGCCGCCGTGACCTGCTGGGGGCAATTACGCTCGATCTGTTCGCCGTTCTTTTGGGCGGCGCCACAGCCATGCTCCCGGTTTATGCCGACGGCATCCTGCATGTCGGTCCGGTCGGGCTGGGACTGCTTCGCGCGGCTCCGGCGATTGGCGCACTCCTGATGTCCTGGGGCCTGTCCCGTTACCCCCTCAAGGGGCGTGCAGGTCTCGTCATGTTCGTGTCGGTCGTCGTGTTCGGCATAGCGACGATTGTCTTTGGCGCGTCCCACACGGTCTGGGTCTCGATTGTCGCATTGATGATCCTCGGAGCTGCTGACGTCATCAGCGTCGTCATCCGTTCCTCGTTGATCCAGCTTGCAACACCGGATTCGATGCGTGGACGTGTCTCAGCCGTCAATACGCTGTTCATCGGGTCCAGCAACCAGCTTGGCGAATTTGAGAGCGGGATGCTCGGAACGGCGATCGGACCAGAGGCAGCCGTGATCGCGGGCGGCGTCGGCACCATTCTGGTGGCGGCCGCATGGGCGCGGCTTTTCCCGCGACTCTGGGCGCTGGATCGTCTGGAAGACGTCTTCCCCGAAGAACAGTAAAGCCTGAAACGCAAAAAGCTCCCGGAAGGGAGCTTTTTATTGCGGCCGAAGCAGCTTTTCAAAAGAAAGGCTGGCTCCCGAAGTAGGACTCGAACCTACGACCCAGCGATTAACAGTCGCTTGCTCTACCAACTGAGCTATTCGGGACCGGCGAGGTGGTATGTAGCCAAATGGTCGGGGTCGGTAAAGCCCCTAAATGAACTTTTTTTGGAGATTTTTTCGTTTTTCTTCAAAGACCTGAGAAAAACCGCTATTTTCAGAGCTCTTCCCGCCCCCGCGTTGCAAGCTGATCCACGCGTTCGTTGTTTGCGTCGCCCGAATGCCCTTTGACCCAGAGCCATTCAATCTCATGCGGCTTCGCAGCTTCCAGAATACGCTGCCACAGATCCATATTAGCGACAGGGTCCCCAGCCGCATTCCGCCATTTCCGGCGTACCCAGCCCGTATGCCAGCGGGTAATGCCATTCCGCAGATATTCGCTATCCGTATGCAGTGTCACGATGCAGGGGCGCTTCAGAGCCTCCAGCGCCTCGGCGGCGGCCGTCATTTCCATACGGTTGTTGGTCGTTTCGGGATGCCCACCCAGAAGCTCCTTTTCCTGACCGCGACAGACCAGAAGCGCACCCCAGCCCCCCGGGCCGGGATTGGGTTTGCACCCGCCATCCGTCCAGATTTCCACCTGAGGCCGCTCCGCAGAGGCCTCAGACATGGGAAACACCTGCGAAATGCCGCAGGCGCACCAGATAGGCCAGCGGGTCTTTGCGAGTCACGAGCGCATTGGCCGGGGTGTTGATCCAGTCATACAGGCGCGTCAGCAGAAAGCGGATCGAAGCCCCCTGACACAAAAGGGGAAGCGCCGATTTCTCCGCCTCGGTCAGCGGACGAACACTTTCATAACCCTGAAGAAGGGCCGCAGCGAATGACGGCGCAAATGTCTTTTCGTCCCGGAAACACCAGGCATTCAGGCAGATCGCCAGATCGTAAGCCAGAAAATCCGTACAGGCGAAATAGAAGTCGATCAGACCCGACACCTGCCCGTTCTGGAAGAAAACATTGTCCGGAAACAGATCCGCATGGATCTGCCCACGCGGCAGTTCATCCGGCAGAGGCCATGCGCTTTCGATCCGCTGCAACGCAGTCCGCACTTCAGCCGTCAGGCCGGGCGACAGCGCATCTCCACTCTCGCCACAACTGTCAAGCAGCGGCCCCCATGCCGCCGGAGACAGCGCATTCGGACGAACGGCACTATATCCTTCGCCAGCAATATGCAGCCGGGCCAGCGCCTTGCCGAGTTCCAAACACAGCCCTGCATCGAGCTGGGTTGCAGACACACCGGGAAGGAATGTCGTGATGGCAGCCGGACGGTCTGCGAGAGTCCGCAGCGCGGTGCCATTCCGGTCGGATACGGGAAGCGGGCAGTTCAGCCCCCTGCCCGCAAGATGCTGCATAAGCCCCAGAAACCACGGAAGCTCACTGGCATTCACCCGACGCTCGAACAGCGTAAGAATAAAATCCCCCTCCGACGTACGGAGGAGGAAATTGCTGTTTTCGACACCCTCGGCGATGCCATGAAACGAGACCAGAGTGCCGATCGCGTAAGTGCCAAGAAACGCTTCAAGCGTCTCGGCCGCCAGTTCCGTATAGACGGCCATGAGAAATCAGTCTTCCTCGCCAGCCAGCGGACCGGGCAGACGGAAGTTGATGTTCTCTTCCTTGACGATCCGCTCTTCGATCTTGAGCGTGTATTTCTCGGCCAGAGCCGTCACCATCTCCTGCACAAGACTCTCGGGAGCGGACGCACCGGCACTGATGCCCAGCGTTTCCACGCCTTCAAGGACGCTCCAGTCCAGATTCTCAAGCTTCGGCACCAAAAGTGCACGACGCGCGCCAGACCGCTCGGCCACTTCCCGCAGGCGCTGTGAGTTGGACGAGTTCGGAGAACCGATCACGATCACCAGATCACTTTCGGGCGCAATCGCCTTCACGGCTTCCTGACGGTTGGTCGTCGCGTAGCAGATGTCTTCGCGCTTCGGCCCCTCGATGAGCGGGAAGCGCGAACGCAGGATGTCCACGATCTCGGCCGTATCATCGACCGACAATGTGGTCTGCGTGATGAAGGCCAGTTTCGCGGGGTCTTCCGGCTGGATCGTACGGGCTTCTTCCGCATCGTTGATGAGCGTGACAGCACCCGGCGGGAGCTGGCCCATGGTGCCAACAACTTCCGGATGGCCCGCATGGCCGATCATGAGGATATGGAGCTGGTCCGGCCCACCACCCGCGAAGTGACGCTCGGCCTCACGATGAACCTTCGACACCAGCGGGCATGTTGCATCCAGATACAGCAGATTGCGGCGCTGGGCCTCGGCGGGAACGGATTTCGGAACGCCATGCGCGGAAAAAACAACATGTCCGTCCTCGGGAACCTCGTCCAGTTCCTCGACGAAAATGGCCCCCTTGGCCTCAAGCCCCTCAACGACGGTCCGGTTATGGACGATCTCGTGACGGACATAGACCGGAGCGCCATAGCGACGCAGCGCCTCTTCCACGACACGGATGGCGCGGTCCACACCGGCACAGAATCCACGCGGACCGGCAAGCAGGACGCGAAGGGTTGGAGGAGCGCCCACACCATTGGTGCGGGCAGGAGCGAAAGTCGTCTGTTCTGACATGGTGTTCCCCAAGCGGGCGGAGTTCGATATGTAGGACCAGTATCGACCGGATTGCCTCTCGTCGCAACGTCCGGGCTTCTTTGCCGAGCCTCTTTGTAGGAGTTTCTTCAGCTGATGCCAGCCATCCGGCGCTTCGCCTCGCCCCTGTTTGCTCCGGCTTTCGCCCTCCTGGCCCTTTCGAGTCTGGCCGGCTGCGACGAATCCAACCAGAGTTTCTTCGCCCCCGCCTGTCCGGCGCTCGATATCCCAGGATCTGCAGCGGACCAGTTCGTCTATGACGGCAAGAGCGCGGATATCGGAAGCCTCGTCAGCCACGCGCAGATCACATCTCTGTCCGGAGACTGCGAGCGCGGTCCGGAAGGGCCACATGGCCATCAGACGGTCCGCACACGCCTGAGCCTTGCCATGAACCTGACCCGTGGCCCGGCGGCGACCAGCAATACGATCGATGTGCCGTATTTCATTGTCATCATGCGGGACGGCAAGATCGTGGACAAGAAAGTCTTCACGGACACGTTCCGCTTCCCGCCGAATGTCAGCACACAGTCCGTCCGCACGGACCTGCGCCTGATCGACCTGCCAGCCACCGACAACATGGCGCAGGAAAATCCTTATACGCTCGAAATCGGGTATCAGCTGACACACGGCGAACTGGGCTATAACCGCGAACACCTCTCCCCGGTCGCTTTCCACAGCCACACCCAGTAAAAATACCAATGAAAATCGGCGGGGCTGAAGCATCAGCCCCGACATGCAGTCACAGCGAGCTGCTCTGTGCCTGCCATCATTTCGGAACAGAAATACATGGACAATCGCGAACTGACCCTCCGGGGGATTATTCTCGGAGCCCTCATCACGGTCGTCTTTACGGCAGCAAACGTCTATCTGGGTCTGAAAATCGGTCTGACTTTCGGCTCGTCCATTCCAGCCACCATCATTTCGATGGCCGTCCTGCGCCTCATGGGCGGCGGGACCATGCTGGAAAACAACATGGTCCAGACGCAGGCTTCTGCGGCCGGTACCCTGTCCTGCGTGTTTGCAGCCCTCCCGGCCCTCATCATGGTCGGATACTGGCATGAATTTCCGTATGTCATCACCCTGCTGCTGACGATGGCGGGCGGCATGACGGGCGTTGTTTTCACCATCCCGCTGCGCCGGGCCCTCGTGAGCAACTCCGATCTGCCCTACCCCGAAGGCACGGCCTGTGCCGAAATCCTGCGCGCCTCCTCGCCGGAAGGCGATGCCCGGAGCCTCAAATCCCTCACGCTCGGCACCCTTGTCTCGGGTGCTGTAGCGTTTGCCACATCCGGGCTGCGCCTTCTGTCAGACGGATTTTCTGCTGCTACCGTCGTCGGGTCATCGGCATTTCGTCTGAACGGAAGTTTTTCGCTGGCCCTGCTGGGCACCGGCTATCTGGTTGGTATCGGCGGTGGCATTGCGATGCTGCTCGGCGTGTTTCTGGCCTGGGGCGTCATGGTGCCGGTTCTGGGCCACCTCGCCCCCTCAGCCACGCCACTGGCCGACGCCTCGGGACTTTGGCTGCACAAGGTGCGTTTCATCGGTGCTGGCACCATTGCGGTGGCAGCGGTCTGGACGCTGCTCGCTCTTGCCCGTCCGGTCGCACAAGGGTTGAAAGAAGCGCTTTCGGTCACCCATCTGGCCACCGGCGATGACAGCGACCGCGATCTTTCTCCTCGTACACTGATTGGTCTTTGCGCAGGTCTTGCAATCCTGCTCGCTGCGCTGTTCGGCTATTTCCTGTGGCCTGTCATGCCCCATGGTGGCGCTCTGGGAACACTGGTTGTTCTGGGGTTGATCGCCTGTTTCGGACTGGGTTTTCTGGTCGCCAGCGCGTGCGGCTATATGGCTGGTATCATCGGATCATCATCTTCGCCGATATCCGGTGTTGGTATCATCGCCATCATTGTCATTTCGGTTGCTCTCTGGGGGCTGGAGAGCGGCGGTATCCTGACGGTGGACCAGCGCCCGATCGCCATCGCGTTCGGCTTGTTCGTCCTCTCCGCCATCACTGCCTCAGCCGCCGTTTCGAACGATAATCTGCAGGATCTCAAGACAGGCCAGCTCGTCGGCGCGGCGCCCTGGAGGCAGGAAGTTGCGCTGCTTATCGGCTGTGCCGTTGGCGCGATCGTTATCCCCTGGGTGCTTCAGGTGTTGTATCAGGCTTATGGTTTCGTGGGTGCCATGCCGCGTGCAGATATGGACCCTTCGCGCGCACTTGCCGCCCCCCAGCCCGCCCTGATGGCAGCTATTGCAACTGGGATTCTGACGCACCGACTTGACTGGCTGATGCTGGAAATTGGAGCAACCATTGGCATCTGTCTGGTCGTAGTGGATATCGTGCTGAACCGCCGCAACCTTGCTCTCCCGCCACTGGCCGTGGGAATGGGCATCTACCTCCCGGCAGAGGTCTCGGTAACTATCGGGATTGGTGCGGGGCTTGCGTGGCTTCTGCGCCGTTTCCCCAGAGAACAGGGAACGATGATCGCCTCAGGCTTCATTGTTGGGGAAAGCCTGATCGGCGTAGCACTTGCGGCCATGACAGGCGCTACGGGAAGCTCCGATACTCTGGCGCTTCCCGTTCCAGCTCTGTTGAATGCCGGATTAGGATGGGCTGTTTTCTGTGGTGTTCTGCTCTGGTTCGGACGCCGGGTCAGACATTCAGAGTAAATAAATGAAGGCCTGAGTTCAGGCCTTCACCCACCACTGCACAGGTTCCTGTTCGGCAATCTCGGCTTCCGCCACATCCACCACCTGCGGAGCAGGCTCCTTGCGAGGACGTCCAACAGGGCGCGGTGTACGGCGTGCTGCTTCGGCAGCCTGCTCACGCGCCTGATGAAGAGATGCCTTCAGTGTCTGGATCGTGTCCTGATTTTCGCGTAACTCGCGGTTCAGTTCACTGATCTGGATTTTCGCATGGGCTTCGCGCGTCTCGAACGCCTTGAGCTGGCTGCGAATTTCCCCGAGGCTCCGCTCGGCCTCTTCCCAGCGACGCTGTTCACGCTTGACCGACTGGCGAAGACGCTCAAGTTCTTCCTGATCGTCCTGCCCGACATTACGCGCTGCAATTCCACGACCGCCCTGATGTTCGACCACAACCTGCCCGTCGCGGACGAAACGACGACGGCGCTCGGCAGTCGGGGGAACGGGCCTTGACTTGTTTGGAGTGCGTGAGGACGCCCCGGCACCCAGACGGGCCAGAGCCTGTCGCAGTTTGTCTTCTTCGTTAGCCTGATGCTCGTCCTGCATTCTGTATTCTTCAACCAATATGATATTTATGGATTTTCCCCTGCAAAACAGGTCTGCCGAAAAGCAGAAAAGCTGACCGGATTTAAACCCGCTCAGCCGAAACATGTCCTGACAAGGATATGAAAAGTCGACTCGCCTAGAGAAACCCCAGCGTTCTGACGAGGCTTTCCTAGCACTTCACGCCCATTCTGTCATCAGGGCAATAAGCGTTTATTTATATTTTCTTCTCATGCCAACGACCCGGCGACCAGAGAATATCGGTTTCACCATGATTGTTCGCGTGACGCGCAAGAACAAAGAAGTAATCAGACAATCTGTTCAAAAAACGAAGTCCCTCTACCGGCCTCTGTTCAAGAAGCGCAACACGCCGTTCTGCCCGGCGCGCAACGGTTCTGACAAGATGCGCCTGAGCCGCGACGGAACAGCCCCCTGGCAGCACGAAGCTTCTGAGTTCCTTCTGGTGTCGGCGCAGATCCTCCAGCCTGCTTTCCAGCCATACAATGGCTTCCGAAGGCAGGCTGGGGGTACGTTCTGGGTCAGGCAGGCAAAGATCAGCCCCAAGATCGAACAGGCAGGACTGGATCTGACGGATTTCGTCCAGAAGAACAGCCATCCGGAAATCCTGCGCCATGGTACTGCACAAAATTCCCAACTGGGCATTCAGTTCATCAACAGTCCCCATCGCTTCGATCCGGTCTGAAGACTTGGGGACGCGTGTGCCATCCCCAAGAGACGTCTGCCCCCCGTCTCCACCCCGTGTTACGATCTTATCGATACGGATCGTCATGACCTGTCCAATCCTCCGCGCTGGTCTTAGCGGTTTCTTTTGTGCTTCGCGTGATGACCGATGCTGCGATCGCCCATCAGATCACGGGCGCGGGATGTATGATCCGTCAGCATTTTGTCCGTGTCCGTAGCGAGGGTCTTGATGTCCGGCGAGCCGCCCGAAGCCTGAGCCGTCGCGATGGCCTTGCTCAGATCCGGTGTCCGGATACTGACGATATCGCGCAGGAACATCCGGTCGAATGCAGCACCGTAAAGATGGGAAAACGACTCGACATGCTCCTGATCGGCCGCATCAATCTTGGCGGCAACCGTCAGATTGGCGTCTGAGGCGATCTTGGCGACGGCTTTCTGATTGGTCGTGTAATCACCCTGAACGGTCGAACCGAAGGCTTTGACCACGTCACTGTTGCTATGGGTCGCGGCCAGTGTCGCAATGGCGATCTGGGTCTGATCCATCTCATCCACCTGCTGGAGGAACGCCGCATCTGCCGTCGTCAGCTTGTAGGTCGAAGCGACGCTCGGAAGCGCAGGCGCAGGCGGCGCATCGGGAGCGTTACAGGCCGCAAGACCGGCCAGAAGGCCCGCGGACAGACACAGGCGGAGATACGAAACAGTCATCGAAGCTTCCTTTTTCAAACGCGCCTGCCTCGAAAAGACAGGCCGCGACAGACTGACAATGCACTCATGACAGTCTCTCATTCGCTGTTCAGACAACACATGATACATTCACGGCATGTCCGCAAACCCCATCCAGCCCGGTACACCAGTTCTGCTTCGAGGCAGTTTCATTTTCGCAGCCCTCTCTGCAGCGTCCGGCGTCATGCTCGGCGCCCTGTCCTCCCATCTGCCGGACCGATTGTTTGCCGTTCCGGGTGGCAGGGCCATGCTGCATTCCGCAGTGGAAATCCAGATGTGGCATGCTCTCGGGCTTGGTCTGCTTTCTCTGAACGCAGCGCGCCTGTCGCCGCGACTGATCCGCATGGCATGTCTGTGCATGGCGGTCGGCATGGTTCTGTTCTGCGTGCCTGTCACCCTGCTGGCGCTATTTGACCTGAAGCTGGGTCCGGTCTCGATTGGCCGGATCGCGCCTTATGGCGGGACGATGCTCATGATTGCGTGGTGCCTGGCAGCCGTTTCGGCCCTGAAAGTCAGGCCCGGTTTTTTCTGAACTTCCAAAAAATCAAGAAGCCAATGGACTGGACGGCAAGTGCCAGCATAAAACAGGCTACCATGATCCCGGTCAGGATCAGTTGCTCGCGTCCGACCCCTGAGTCGATATGAAACAGGCTGTAGAGTTCCTGCCAGACAGACGTTCCAGCGATATGCTGCGCGGCCTTGATGGCCGGTTGCCAGAAACGGAAGACCGACGCAAAAGCCAGCGTTAACGCCACGAGGATTGCTGTCCGGATCAGGGTTTCCGTAACACTGACTTCACGCAGAGACGCGACTTGCGGGCGGGGTGCTGCTTTTTTCAAACGCATGACCTTTCCTGAAAATTGGGCTTTAATCATCTGTTCCTGTCATTCTGCGTTATGGCATGCAGAGGACAACATCAATGAAAGCCTTTTTCATGAACCGTTCCCTTCTTGCCGCCGGCCTTGGTCTGGCCCTGACTGCAACCCTTCCGGCACATGCCGCGTCCACAACGCCAGCAGTCCCCGCCCCAAAACTGACCGAAACATCCGCACCGCCCGTCGCCGAACCCTATCCCGATACGGCAGTGGCGCACGAGCAGGTAGAACAGGCCTTCGCGCTCGCGAAGAAAACGCATCGTAAGGTTCTGCTCGATTTTGGCGGCAACTGGTGCCCGGACTGCAAAATGCTCAGCGGTATTTTCGCACTACCTGATGCGGCACGTTGGCTGGACAGCCAGTTCGTGGTGGTGCCGATCAATGTCGGACGCATCAACACCAATCTCGATCTGGCGGAACGCTATGGCGTGACCATCAAGGCCGTCCCGACCGTCATTATCGTCACGCCGGAAGGCCATGCCCTGAACGGCGACGGCTCCAAGGCGCTTGGCAACGCCCGCAGCATGTCACCGCAGGCTGTTCTTGACCTCATTTCTGATTGGAACAAACGCGGATAAGTCCTTGAGGCTCCGGCTTTTTTCCGGAGCCTTACTCTATCCTTAAAGCGCGAGCACCTGCTCGGCTTCATGGACGACTTCAGCGAGCACATCTGCTTCAAACGGAGAGGTCAATCCTGCTTCGGACACGAGTTGCGCGAACGGTTTCGACCCACCTTCGGCGCAGAGCCTGCGGTAGATTTCCAGCGTCCCTTCCCGGTCCAGACGCGACCCCAGCCAGAGTTGCAGCGCACAGCACTGTGCTAATGCATAGTCGATATAATAAAACGGCAGCCGGTAAATATGGAGCTGGGCCTGCCAGCGGCCACCCTTGGCCGGATAGGCCAGATCGCCCCAGTCCCGCCAGGGCATGTAGAGTTTCTCAAGCCGCTCCCAAGTCTGATGCCGTTCTTCTGGCGTCATGTCAGGATGGGCATAAATCTCATGCTGGAAGTGATCCACACAGACGCCATAGGGAAAGAACGACAGCGCATCAATCAGATGCATGCGCCGATATCGTTCTGCCGCGCCATCCTCGACCAGTTCTCCAATCTGCGGCCAGCTCAGGAACTCAAGGCCCATGGAGTGGATTTCCGCCGCTTCCATGGTCGGCCAGAGTTGATCTATCCACGGCAGATCACGGCTTTTCCAGTTCTGGAACGCATGACCCATTTCATGGGTGAAAACGCCGATATCGTTATGGGTGCCGTTGAAATTGGCGAAAATATAAGGCGTCCCGACCGTCGGAAAAGACGTACAAAAACCGCCTCCCGCCTTGCCCTCTCGGTTTTTCAGATCGAGATACCCAAGATCGCGCATCTGGACATAGAAATCCGTCATTTCGCCTGATGGGTCGAGGGCGCGGAACATGGTTTCCGCACGGGCCACCAGCAGGTCATGATCGCCTGCAGGCTCCGGATTGCCCTGAAGGTCAATCAGAGCCTCATCCCACGCCATCACCTTGTCCCAGCCCATTTTCAGACGACGACGCTCCATGAGGGCGCTAATCAGGGGCGTGACATATGCCAGAACCTTTTCCCGAAAGGCTGCGACCTGCTCGGGACCATAATCTGTCCGGCGCATCCGGCGATACCCGAGTTCGATATAGTTATCGAAACCAAGGGTTTTCGCCATCCGGTCCCGCAGAGCGACCAGTTTGCCGTAAAGGGCATCCAGTTCAGCGCCGTTCTGCTCGAAAAAATCCCAGCGCGCCTTCTCCGCCGCATGACGGACATCCCGATCCATGCCCTGAAGATAAGGCACCAACCCCGACAGGTTCAGGACTTTCCCATCAAAAGCGATTTTCGCAGCCGCCAGAAGCGCCGTGTATTCCCCTGAAAGACGGGCTTCCTCTTCCAGATCTGTACTGATACGCGGATCGAACGTGGTCGTATCAGCTTCCCAGAGCCGCACCACATGCGACGTTACAATGGCTTCAAGACCCGCGCGGTCGGGATCAGCCAGAAGACGCTTCTTGACCGTCACCTCATGATCGGTTGCGACCGGAGACAACCGATCCGCATAATCCCGATCTGCCTTGGCGGTCTCATCCTGTGTATTGCGCGAAAATTGCAGATGAACGTGCGATGCCCACGACTCATACTCGCGTCGGACAGCATCAAAAGCCTTCAGGGCTTCCACCCGGTCCCCGGCATCCAGCAGAGACGCGATGGCCTCGTAGCGCACCTTGAGCGACTGCTCGTCAGGCCGGGGGAAAGACAGTTCGGAAAAGGGAGGGAGTGTCTTCGTCATGATGCAAGTCTGACACTCCCCCGCTTCTGCGTCCATGCCCTGCTTTTGTTGCCGTCAGACGGGGCGGATCTCGTCCACAAACTGGGCAATACGGCGGCAGGCTTCTGCAAGCTGTTCATCGGACGCTGCAAAAGACAGGCGAAGATACGGGCTATATCCGAACGCCGAACCCGGAACCGTCGCGACATGTGCTTCTTCAAGAAGGGCTTCCGCGAACGCCACATCCGTCTCCAGAAGACGCCCCTGCCCGGATGTTCTGCCAATCAGCGCTTCAATTCCCGGATAGGCATAAAACGCCCCTTCCGGCATCACGCAGGTCAGTCCGGGCACGTTCTGCAAGGCACCGACAACCAGCGCCCGACGTCGCTCATACGTCGCCAGCATGTGTGCAATTCCGTCGGAATCTCCATCAAGAGCGGCCACCGATCCGGCCTGTGCCAGCGTGCAAACGCCCGACGTGGAATTGCCTTGAACGGCAACCATGGCCTGAATTAGCGGCACAGGACCACAGGCAAACCCGACGCGCCATCCCGTCATGGCGTAGGCTTTCGCCATCCCGTTCACGATCAGAATCCGATCCGCAAGATCAGGTGCAACGTTCAGTAAGGAGAGGTGTTTTCTGCCGTCGAACGTCAGATGCTCATAGATCTCGTCGCTCATCACGAGAACATGCGGCGCCTTACGCAGCACATCCGCTATGGCTTCAAGGTCTTGCCGTTCCAGAATGGCACCGGTCGGGTTGTTCGGAAAATTCAGAACCAGCCATTTCGTGCGCGGCGTAATGGCTTCGCGGATGGCCTCAGGATCAGGACGAAAGCCTTTCTCTTCCCGGCATCGGATTTCGACCGGAATCCCGTCCAGCATCCGGGTAATCAGCGGATAACTCACCCAGTACGGCGCAGGAATGATGACCTCGTCGCCAACTTCCAGCGACGCCATCAGTGCATTGAAGATGATCTGCTTGCCGCCATTCGCGACCATGATCCGATGAGGCGCAACGTCCAGTTCGTTATCACGCCTGAATTTGCGGATGATGGCATCGATCAGCGGTTTCTGTCCGGGGATCGGCGGATAACCCGTATCCCCGGCCTTCGCGGCTGCATAAGCGGCTTCAATCGCCTCTGGAGGAGACGGAAAATCCGGCTGCCCCAAGGCAAGTGAAATGACATCCGCGCCCTGCGCCCTCAGTTCACGGGCGCGGGCAGCCATGGCGATCGTTGCAGGCCGGGGCAGGTCCGCAAGACGTGATGCGATGGTAAAACTCATGAAAGACCCTGACAGAACTTCTGGATCCGGGTGCAGGCTTCAACCAGAAGATCCGTGCTGGTGGCATAGGAAATCCGGAAATATCCCGGGGTCAGGAACGCCGTTCCATGCACGGCCGCCACGCCGGTTTCTTCCAGAAGAGCCGTTACGAAAGCCTCGTCACTCTCAATCAGACGACCGCCCTTGCTGGTCTTGCCCAGAACGCCAGCAATGGACGGAAAAGCGTAGAACGCCCCTTCAGGGAGAGCGCAGGTCAGACCGGGTGCATCATTGAGCATGCCGATCACCAGATTGCGCCGCTCCTGATAGACCGCCACCATCTCCGAAATGAAATCCTGCGGGCCGGATACGGCCTCCTGCGCTGCCGCCTGCGCGATGGAACAGGGATTGCTCGTGCTCTGTCCCTGCAGCTTGATAAGCTGTTTTGTGAACTCCACCGGCGCTGCGGCAAACCCGATCCGCCAGCCTGTCATGGCATAGGCTTTGGAGACACCATTCATCGTCACGGTCCGGGACCGCAGACGCGGCTCGACCTGCACAACGGTCTTGGCAACAGCCCCATCATACAGGAGCTTGGCGTACATATCGTCCGTCAGGATCCAGATATCCGGATAGTCCAGCAGGACATCCGTCAATTCCTTCAGGGCTACCTCGTCATACGCCGCCCCTGTCGGATTGCAGGGCGAATTCAGGCAGAGCCATTTCGTGCGAGGCGTGATGGCCGCACGAAGCTGTTCTGCCGTCAGGCGAAAGCCATTTTCGGGGGCCGTCTGGATAATGACAGGCGTTCCATCGGCCAGCGTTACGATGTCGGGATAAGACACCCATGCAGGAGCCGGGATGATGACCTCATCGCCTGCGTTCAGGGTCGAGACCATGACATTATAGATAACCTGCTTGCCACCCGTGGAGACGCAGATTTCTTCAGCCTTGTAGTCCAGATCGAAATCAGCGTTCAGACGGGCCGCGACGGCCTTGCGCAGTTCAATCGTGCCCGGAACATCCGTATATTTTGTCTTGCCGGCCTCGATCGCCCGGATTGCCGCACGCTTGATGAAATCGGGCGTATCGAAATCCGGCTCACCCGCAGAAAGGCTGATGATATCACGGCCCTCTGCCTTGAGGGCACGGGCTTTCTGGGTCACGGCAATCGTCTGACTGGGAAGAATGCGGTTCAGACGGTCGGCAATAAAGGACATGACAGGGTTCCGGATCATTTCGATGGCACGATCCTAGGCATGTTCCAGCAGTTTTGACCACAGGCAGCCGGGCTGCGATCAACAAAAAAGGCGCCTTCCCTAAGGAAGGCGCCTGATATGTGCCAGATAGGTCCCGTAAAAAGTCAGGCGAGCTTTTCCATCTCGCGCAGGACGGCCTGTCCCATCATTTCGGTTCCGACTCGAGCCATACCCGGAGACATGATGTCTCCGGTCCGCAGGCCCGAAGCCAGCACGTTCGACACAGCTGTTTCAATCAGATCCGCATCCTCGGCGCGATTGAGCGAATACCGCAGCAGCATGGCGAAAGACAGAATCTGGGCCAGTGGATTGGCAATCCCCTTGCCTGCGATGTCCGGCGCGCTGCCATGGATCGGTTCATACAGCGCATTGCGTTTGCCATAGGCGCGAACCGGGCCAAGCGTTGCAGACGGCAGCATCCCGAGTGAACCCGTCAGCATCGACGCCAGATCGGACAGGATGTCTCCGAACAGGTTCCCAGTTACAATGACATCAAACTGGTTCGGGTCACGCACGAGCTGCATCGCGCAGTTATCGGCCAGCATATGCGAAAGCTGAACGTCGGAATATTCGCGCTTGTGAATGTCGGTTACGACTTCCTTCCACAGGAGGCCGCTTTCCATGACATTGCACTTCTCGACCGAGCATACGCGGTTGTCGCGCTTGCGGGCCAGATCGAACGCCACACGCGCCACACGCTCGATTTCGGACGTTGTGTAAACTTCCGTGTTGATGCCGCGACGGGAGCCGTCAGGCAGCGTTTCGATTCCACGCGGCTCACCGAAATAGATGCCGCCGACCGTTTCGCGAACGATCATCAGGTCAAGTCCGCGCACCACTTCCGGCTTCAGCGCGGAGGCATCAATCAGGGCATCAAACAGCTTGGCCGGACGCAGATTGGCGAACAATTCAAGTTCTTTGCGGAGCTTGAGGATCGCTACTTCCGGGCGTTTGTCGAACCCGACATGGCTCCAAGCCGGATCTCCCACCGAGCCAAACAGCACCGCGTCAGACTGGCGAGCCAGTTCAATAACCTCATCGCGGATGGGGACTCCATGCACGGCCAGCGACGCTGCGCCGACAAGTTCTTCCGTGATTTCAAGCTTCAGTCCGCGATGCGCACTCATCCAGTGCACGATCCGCGCCACTTCGCGCATGACTTCCGGTCCGATCCCGTCTCCGGCCAGAACCAGAAGCTTGTGTGCGTCGCTCATTTCACAGTCCCTATGGTAATTGACGGCACCCACGCACGAGCCGGGCGATGTTCAAAGCTGCTGATTTCGGCATCATGGGCCATGGTCTGTCCGATATCGTCCAGCCCTTCCAGCAGCATGTGACGACGGAACGGATCGACCTCGAACGCGATGGTCTCACCATTCGGACGCACGATCACCTGACGCTCCAGATCCACCGTCAGACGCGAATTCGACCCCTGACGGGCATCGTCCATCAGTTCGTCGCAGATCTCGCGCGGCAACGGGATCGGCAGGATACCGTTCTTGAAGCAGTTATTGAAAAAGATATCGGCAAAGCTGGGCGCGATCACACAACGGATCCCGAAATCCAGCAACGCCCACGGGGCATGCTCGCGCGAAGATCCGCAGCCCAGATTGTCGTAGGTAATCAGGATTTCAGCGTGCCGGTATGGTTCCTGATTAAGCACGAAATCCGGCTTTTCATTGCCATCGGCGTCATATCGCTGGGCCGCGAAAGCATTCTTTCCCAGACCGGTCCGCTGAATGGTCTTGAGAAAGCGGGCTGGAATGATCTGGTCCGTGTCGATGTTCTCGGTCGGCATGGGCGCCGCAATGGCGGTCAGTTCCGTGAACTTGTCCATCAGACAGTCTCCTTCACCAGTTCACGCACATCGCACAAACGTCCCGTCACAGCCGCGGCTGCCGCCATGGCAGGCGAGCAGAGATGCGTGCGACCATCCGGGCCCTGACGGCCTTCAAAATTACGGTTGGATGTCGAAGCACAGCGCTGGCCCGGCGTCAGACGATCCGGGTTCATCCCCAGACACATCGAACAGCCTGCCTCACGCCATTCAAAACCGGCATCAAGGAACACCTTGTCCAGTCCTTCCACTTCAGCCGCATGTTTCACCAGACCCGAGCCGGGAACGATCATGGCCCGAACGCCCTCGGCAACATGGCGACCACGCACCACGTCCGCAGCAGCGCGCAGATCTTCCAGACGGCTGTTCGTACAGGAGCCGATGAACACGACATCCACTGGCGTCCCGGCAATTTTCTGCCCGGCTTCAAGACCCATATAATCCAGAGCACGCTGGATCTGGGCAGCACGGGCCGGATCGGCAACGTCTGACGGAGATGGCACGGAACCGTCGATCGGCAGCACGTCCTGCGGGCTGGTGCCCCATGTGACGGACGGGATGATCTCTTCAGCGGCGAGCGTGACTTCCGTATCGAAATAGGCACCTTCGTCAGACGCCAGACTGCGCCAGTACTCACAGGCCTGCTCGAACGCTTCGCCCTTCGGCGCGAACGGGCGGCCCTTCACATAGGCGAAGGTCGTCTCGTCAGGCGCGACCAGACCTGCACGCGCACCGGCTTCGATGGACATGTTGCACAGCGTCATACGCCCTGCCATGTCCAGATCACGGATCGCAGATCCTGCAAATTCAATGACATGGCCAGTGCCACCAGCGGTGCCAATGCGCCCGATGATGGCCAGCATGATGTCCTTGGCCGTCACACCCGGACCGACCTTACCTTCGACCGAAACACGCATGTTCTTCGCGGGCTTCTGCAGGATCGTCTGTGTCGCGAGCACGTGCTCAACCTCGGACGTGCCGATCCCGAACGCCAGCGAACCAAGAGCGCCATGCGTTGACGTGTGACTGTCACCGCAGACAATCGTCATGCCCGGCAGAGAAATGCCCTGTTCCGGCCCGACAACATGCACGATCCCCTGAGAGGCGGAGCGCAGCGGGAAATAGGGGATGCCGAATTCAGCAACATTCTTCTCAAGCGTTTCGATCTGGAGGCGGCTCTGCGGCTCCTCGATCGGCTTGGAACGGTCGGACGTGGGAACGTTGTGGTCCACCACGGCCACCGTGGCATCCGGACGACGCACGCGACGCCCGGACAGCCGCAGACCTTCAAAGGCCTGTGGACTTGTCACCTCGTGAACGAGGTGCCGGTCGATGTAGAGGATGCACGTCCCGTCTTCGAGACGTTCGACGACATGATCGTCCCAGATCTTGTCAAAAAGGGTTCTGGGCGAATTGGTAACGGGCATCCTGTCTCTACTCCGAACGGTTTAGGAAGCGGCCTTGCTGTCCGCCTTCGGCAGATCGCGGGGACGCTCGGCAATACGGGCGGACTTGCCCGAACGGCCACGCAGATAATACAGCTTTGCGCGACGGACCTTACCGCGACGCACGACTTCGATGCTGGCGATCGACGGTGCGTACAGCGGGAACACGCGCTCCACGCCTTCACCGTTGGAGATCTTGCGAACCGTGAAGTTGCTGTTCAGACCCTTGTTGGAACGGGCGATAACAACACCTTCGAAGCTCTGAACACGCTCACGCGTGCCTTCGACAACGCGGACGCCAACGCGGACCGTGTCACCTGCAATGAACTCGGGAACAGCGCGGACGCCGGAAAGACGCTCGATTTCGCGCGCCTCATACTGCTGGATAATGTTCATGACCAAACTCCTGAAAACAAAACTTCAATGGACCTGCTGTCGTGCCAGATACGCATCCCAGAGGTCCGGGCGGCGCGCCTTCGTGACGGCGATTGACTGTTCATGGCGCCAGCGGGCGATGGCACCATGGTTGCCGGAGAGAAGAATGTCGGGCACGTCCCGCCCGTCCCACACTGCCGGCTTGGTGTATTGTGGATATTCAAGAAGCCCTTCGGCGAAGCTCTCGTCCTGACCGCTGACATCTGACCCCATGACGCCGGGAAGGAGCCGGACGCACGCATCCAGAAGAGTCAGGGCAGGAATTTCCCCGCCCGACAGCACGACGTCGCCCATGCAGAGCTGTTCGATATCGTGCTTCTCCAGAACGCGCTCGTCCACGCCTTCGAAGCGCCCACAGAGAACCACGACCCCCGGCCCGGACGACAGGCGCTCCGCATCTTCATGCGACATGCGCTTGCCCCGTGGCGTCGGGTAGACGACTGGACGACCATCCAGCGCGGGAAGCGCCGAGAGGGCCGTATCCAGAACGTCTGCCCGCATCACCATGCCAGCTCCGCCACCGAACGGCGTGTCGTCGACGGCCCGATGACGTCCTAGTCCATGCTGGCGCAGATCATGCGCTTCACAGGACCAGATCCCCCGCTCCAGCGCCCGGCCCGCAAGGGAGAACCCCAGCGGCCCCGGGAACATGTCGGGGAAAAGGGTCAGGATGTCCGCGCGCCAGCTCATGCCCGCACCTGGACCTCGCCGGAGAGATCCCCCTCAACCTCGACTTCAACAGGAGGGACAAGGGTCACTTCCCGTTTCGCAAGATCAACGCGCGGTACACAGGCCAGCGTGAACGGCACGATCAGCCCACGATCCACTTCGAGGCTGACGCCTGCGCCGTAATCGTGAACGACCGATACCGTCCCGAGAACATCTCCCTCTTCCGAGACAGCCGTCATACCGATCAGATCAGCATGATAAAATTCGTCGTCTCCGGTTTCCGGAAGAACGGTCCGCGGAACATACAGCTTGGCATTGACCAGACGTTCGGCGGCCGTACGGTCAGGGAGATCCTGACCCTCGGCATCCGTCAGTGCAGCCACACCTGCCGAAATCCAGCGTGCCGTCCATGCCCTGCCCTGCCCGTCATGCAGCACGCCCAGCGTCTCGACCGAAGCCGGATCATCTGTGGCAGCATGAAGATGCACCAGACCGCGGACACCGTGCGGACGACCGACGGTGGCAATCAGGACATCGCTGTCAGGGTTGAAGCGGGGCACGTCTCGGGCTTCCTGAAAAGCGGCTCAATCAGGCCGCAGCAGCGGCAGCGGCGGCCTTGGCGCGTTCCTGAGCCTTCGCCTTCGGAGCGGACTGCTTGGGCTGCTCGTTGTAGGTCGGCTTCGGAGCCAGGCCTGCATTGCCGAGGAAGCGGGCAACACGGTCCGTGGCGAGGGCACCATTGGACAGCCAGTGCTTGATGCGCTCGTCAACCAGACGGATACGGTCGGCGTGATCAGCCGGCAGCATCGGGTTGTAGGAACCAACCTTCTCGATGAAACGACCATCGCGCGGGCTGCGGCTGTCGGCAACAACGATGTGGTAGTAGGGACGCTTCTTGGCACCTGCACGTGCAAGGCGGATCTTGAGGCTCATGAAATACTCCTGAGAGACAGAACTTGTAAAAAACGGGACAGATCAGACGAAAGGCGGGCGTCCACCGGGTTTCCCCCCGGGGCCACCCATGCCCTTCATCAGATCCGCCAGACCTCCTGCACCACCCATGCCGCGCATCAGGCCACCAAGGCCCATCTTGCTGATGCGTTTCATCATGGTGGACATGTCGTTGAACTGTTTGAGCAGACGGTTGATCTCCGGAACCGTGGTTCCCGAACCTGCCGCAATGCGCTTTTTGCGGGACGCCTTGATGATCTCCGGCGTCTTGCGCTCCTGCTTCGTCATCGAGGAAATGATGGCCTTATGACGCTTGAAGATCGACGTATCGAGCTCCTTGTCACCCAGCATATCCTTGATTTTTCCCATCCCCGGCATCATGCCGAGAATGCCGGAAATCGAGCCCATGCGGTTGATCTGGTTGATCTGGGACACATAGTCATCCAGATCGAACTTGCCCGCGAGCATCTTCTTGGCGACGCGCTCACCTTCCTCGTGATCGAGGGTTTCGGCGGCACGTTCCACCAGCCCGGCAACGTCACCCAGACCGAGAATACGGCCGGCGACACGCTCGGGATGGAATTCTTCAAGCGCTTCGAGATTCTCGCCCGAACCGGTCAGCTTGATCGGCGCGCCCGTGATGGCCTTCATGGACAAGGCCGCGCCACCGCGGGCGTCGCCGTCCATCCGGCTCATGACAACGCCGGTAATGCCAACAGCTTCGTTGAAGGCCTTCGCGGTGTTGACGGCGTCCTGACCGGTCATCGCGTCAACGACCAGCAGCGTTTCGGCAGGCTTAGTGAGCGTGCGGATTTCCCGCACTTCATCCATCAGCGTTTCGTCGATGGACAGACGGCCTGCCGTATCGAGAATAACGACGTCATAACCTTCGAGACGACCGGTCTCGAGCGCACGCTTTGCGATCTGGACAGGCGACTGCCCGGCAATGACCGGCAGAGCCTGAACGCGACCCGTCTTGGCGTTGACGCGCTCAGCCAGCTGCTGCAACTGGAGCTGCGCGGCCGGACGCTGGACGTCAAGGCTGGCCAGAAGGACTTTCTTGTTCTCGCGACCGGACAGGCGCAGGGCGATCTTGCCGGAGGTCGTGGTCTTGCCCGAACCCTGCAGGCCCACCATCAGCACCGGTACCGGCGGATTGGCGGACAGGTTCAGCGGAACAGCCCCTGCCCCGCCCAATGCGTCGATCAGGGCATCGTTGACGATCTTGGCCACAGCCTGACCGGGAGAAACGCTTTCCAGCACTTCCTGCCCGACAGACCGCTCGCGAACCTTGTTGACGAAGTCCCGCACCACAGGCAGAGCAACGTCTGCCTCCAGCATGGCGAGACGTACTTCACGCATGGCCTCGGTGACATCAGCCTCCGAGAGCTTCCCATTTTTGGAAAGCCCTTCGAGGACACCGGACATCTTGCCTGAGAGTTGATCGAACAACGGGTCACCTTAAAAGCAAACAGAAACACGCCACTGCGCGAGTCTTCGCGAGGTGGCGTGTCCGGAAACAGAGTTCGTCTATCGCCTTGCCGCAGAGGCGTCAAGCGATAGACGCAGAAACCTCGGTTTTCAGGGCATGTCGTCCGGTTCGCCTTCTGGCGGATGCCCCATCAGAGCCTTCATCTGTTCATGAAGCGCCTTGAGCTTGTCCATGGTCTCCTTGCCCTGCTGGCGCTGGGCAGGCGTCAGCAGATCATGAAGCTGCTCCATAGTTTCGAGATGCAGCGCGGAGACTTTCGCCTTGAGAGCATTCTCCTGTCCGCTCAGATCCGTAAGCGCTGTGCGATCCAGGTCTCCAACGGCACTCAGGGCATCGTGGATCTTGTCCTCGATCGCCCGCCCTTCGAGACGGAGCGCGCGCTCATCCTGATGAGCCTTTTCAAAAATGGCCTTGAGCTTTGTTTTCTGAGCCGCCGTCAGCGTAACGCCGGGAGGAACAGGAGGCATCATACGGCCAGGAGCGCCACGCGGACCTCCCGGAGGAGGCTGAACCCAATCAGACGCATGATGCGCCTGTGCCGAAGCCACAAGAGGAGTTCCCATCAGGCCCAGAGCCGCAATGACGGGAAGAAAAACAACAGGACGAAGGATCGTCATGGACGTCATATCCTTGGAGGTTATGGCAGCCGGAAACGCACAAGGCGCCTTCCATGACGTTCTAGATGGCATGCTTCAATGTTGCTGAGTTCCCCCTCCTCCGTTTCAAAGAGTAAGAAGACAGGGTATATGTAACATAGCGACTTGACGGCAAATGCTTCCCGTCGCATGAAGCATCCAGATCCGAACAGAATTCTTCAGATGAAGTCTGCCGGATGGAGAGGTGGCCGAGTGGTTGAAGGCAGCGGTCTTGAAAACCGCCGTGCGTGGAAGCGTACCGTGGGTTCGAATCCCACCCTCTCCGCCACCAAGATAAGTTTCATGATATCCCGTCACATTCGGTCCTGAATCTCGCAGGGGTGCGCGATATTCAAGCACCCAAAGCGTGCTGAGGTTTTCGGGGAACTCCCTATCAGCGCGATCCTCTATTGATCCGCAAGCAACGCCAGGCAGAAGCCCGCAAGCGGCATGAAGGATACAGCAGAGACTGAGCGCGATTTTCCCTCGGCACCCCCGCTGGTCTTGGCACACTATATCCCGCAACAATCATCAAAAGGCAGTCGTCTTAATAAGATAAGGCATCAGGCTGCCATCACAAATCTGGGTAAACTGCACGATCAGTTCTGCGAGGTTGATGCCATTTCAGTTCATTTTGTAACGCTACTGGCGCTCAGCTTTCTGGCCCTGTCATCTATACCGCCCAGCATTACCTGATATCGTCGGTATATATGCGCCAACACGCCTCAGCAGAGTCCTGAACATGAATTCACGCGTCCAGAAGCAAACTTTTCAGATCCGTGACGCACGCCTGACGGACATAGAGCAACTGCCTGCCATTGAACTTTCTGCAGCACAATCTTTCAGATCTGTGCCGGGACTGGCCTGGATTGCGACCTCAGAGACGATGCCAGAGGAGGCGCACCGAAGCTCTATACAGACAAAGACATGCTGGGTAGCTGTGGATACAGCAGATATGGCTGTCGGTTTTCTGACAGCTTCTGTGAACCATAAGGACGTCCATATTCTTGAAATGTCAGTCGCGTCGTCCTGGCAGAGATGCGGGATCGGGAAAGCATTACTACAACATCTTAAACACTGGGCTCTACGCAAAGAGCTGGCAGATATAACTTTGACTACTTTTCAGGAAATTCCGTGGAATGCACCATTTTACTCCAAAATGGGTTTCGTGATCCTTACGCATGACGAGTTGAATCAGCGCCTGATATCCATCCTCGACAGGGAGCAGGCACATGGATTTCCAGAGGGTTCCCGGTGTGCAATGCGGTTCGCTCTGAAGCGCATCACAGACTAAAAGGGCATTTATTTTGTATCTATAAATCAATAATACCCTTAACGCACAAACATACAATTACTTTAAAAAATTAGGATTTGATTTTAATTGTTATAATTTTACGATCACTTCTCTTTTTGCAATTTCTCTCTGTCCAGTATGATCTCTTTACGGTCCACGCCCCATGCATAACCAGACAGAGAGCCGTCACGGCGAATCACGCGGTGACATGGAATTGCGACAGCCAACTTGTTAGCCGCACAGGCCTTTGCCACTGCCCGTGTGGCACGTGGCAGACCAATATATTCCGCAACAGCAGTGTAAGACCGCGTCTCCCCAAAAGGAATATCGCGAAGGGCCTGCCATACTCTGCGCTGAAATGCTGTGCCTCTGATATCCAGCGGCAAGTGAAGTCCGATTTTAGGTGCTTCAATAAATCCTACGACTTCAGACACAACCGCTTCATAGTCCGCTTCGGCACCGAGCAGGTGCGCTTTGGGGAACATATCCTGGAGTTGGCGAAGGAGCACTTCAGGATCATCACCAAGCAAAATAGCGGCCACCCCCGCAGCACTTGAGGCCACGAGAAGATCACCAAGCGTTGTCTTTGCAATCGCGAATTTAATATCTTCGTCGGCTCCGCCTTTGCGGTAGCGTGACGGTGTCATACCAAGCATGGCACGAGACGTTTCGTAGAACCGACCACTGGAACTGAAGCCGGAATCGTAGATCGCATTGGTGATGGTTGCCTCGCGCGCCAATGCCGCGCGAACGCGCTTTGCACGATGTGCGGTAGCATAGTCCTTGGGTGTAAGCCCGGTATGGGCTTTAAAAGTACGATGAAAATAGCTGCTGCTCAGGCCAACCGCCTGCGCAAGATCTGTCAGGGAAAGGCTTTCTTCGCTTTCCTCGATAAGGCGACAGGCCATTGTCACGGCTGCGGCGCTCTTCATCAGAGCCAGTTCTTTTCTGTACGCGCCCGATCCACATCAGGCATCCGATAAATTGTTTCATCAATTTCGGCGAGACGGGATGGCACGATCTGAGCATCAGAAACTCCGTACAGTTTTTGGAAGTTCATGATGAGAGGATGCCATTTATCCGGGTCAATTCTATTCTCGTATCCTTTCATAAGGATATCCGGATGCGCATGGACACGCGTGATACGCACTTCGAAAGCCGAGATGAGGCCTGCAACCTGAGGGTCATCGTCCATGATACCGTGCTGCGCGACCAGAACGGCCTCCAGTTGAATTGGACATTCCAGAACACGAGGCGCGTTGACCGTTTGAGACGCGAGGGGGGTAAGGCCCGCAACTTCAAATTTGGACGGCTCGTAAGTATAGCCCAGTTTTTGTTTGAATTCAGGAATGCTTTTGCTTCCAGTAAGGCGAGCAAGCCTGTTCACTGCATCAGCCTGCGCCGGAGATGGCAGGTTGAGAACGCATTGTCCTGTTCGCAACATATTCTGTGGGGTTTTTGACGCCGTCTGAAGTCCTAGCATAGCTCTCCAGCCTAGCCACCACGCGGCTGACATCGGCGCAAGATTAGAGCTTCCGTCTTCATTAACCGTACTGATCAGGACAACTGGAGTCCCCAGATAAAGAATGGACGGCTCAATCGTGAGATGCGGATCGTTCATCGAAAAATTCCTGGCGATAAAGACGGATTCTTATGTCGCCTTCGGTGCCCTCACGAACTCCGTTTCTTGCCCTTAATGCCTTTTTTATTCGCCATGAAAATCGATAAAACTGCGATGCTGCGCCTCACGGGCGGCCACCCAATCTCTCGGCAAACGTCCGCTTTCAGAGACAAACGAAAGGTCTGGTTTAGAGATAGACTATATCAGCCCTGCCTTCCCCTTCCTCATGCATTCTTGCGGAAGAGGTATTTCCTGGAGCGCAGCAGGATCTGCCACAGAACACGGCGCCCCCAGAGCGAAAAGCGGTTTGACGGGACGAACAACTGGGAACGCAGAGCGATGAATCTCTGATGCTTGCGGACAAATGGACGCATCCGGGCCTCGAACATTTTCAGCGCACCATCAATGTCCTGCGAACAAGCCGCGAAAGCTTCGCCGAGGACCTGTCCACCAAGCATCCCGGCTGAAGCCCCCATGCCTGAATACAGTGTCAGGCACCAGGCTGAATCCCCAAGCAGCAGAACACGACCTTTCGACCATCGGGGCATTTTGACCATCTGAACGGAATCAAAAAGGAAGTCGTCTGTTGTTGCCAGATCCTCAAGAGCTTTGGAAATAATCCCGCTCACATCCAGATCGGCAAATATCTGGCGCAGCGTGGAAAGCGGATTTGTTCTGGAAGCTTTTTCCGGATTTCTGGTTCGGTACGAGAAAAGTGCGGTTGAAGGGCGTCCTTCCAGAGGAAAGACGGTCAAAGTGCGCTTTACATCCGCGACCATAAGGCCATCGCCAGTTCTGAAGCCCTCAACGGGGCGCGCCAACGGAAAAGCACACAGCATTGTGCCAATCGAATGAAAGAATGCCTCATCAGGTCCAAAAACAAGTTTGCGAACGGTCGAGCGCACCCCGTCAGCGCCAATCACAAGATCATAGGTTTCTGTCGTTTCCTCACCGCCTTCTGTTCGGAGTATGACCTGCGCCTGTGTATCGCCATTCACAATTGCCGAAGGGACAGTGCTGAACCGGACGTCCACCTTTCCTTCAATTCCGGACCAGAGAGCTTCTTCGATATCCCCTCGCAGTACGGCAATCGGCGCGTTTGTCTCTTGCGTCAGATCGGCAATGCGTCTGCGGGTGCCATCCTTACGCACATCCCAGAAACGAATGTTTTCCGGGGTTCTTTTTTCCATGACATCCAGAACACCCAAAGCCGAGGCGGCATTTTTTCCCTCATCGCGCAAACCGATGAAATAACCACCTTTCCGCCGCTCGGGAGCACGTTCGACAATCACAGGCGTCCAGCCCTGACGCTTTAAGGCGATGGCAGCAGACATGCCGCCAATGCCGAGGCCTACGATCAGTGCGCGCTGTGTCATATAACGTATCCCAGTGGAGTGCTTTCTCAATCTGAACATTGCATAGATTGAAGCGACCATCAATTTGAACGATGTTCACATTAACACACAGGAGGTGATATGAGCGTGACAGCACGGGAAAGCTATCACCACGGTGATCTGAAAACGGCGCTTATTGTGGCATCAGAAGCCATCATCCGGGCCGAAGGCGTTGAAGGGTTTACCCTGAGAAAAGCTGCGAAGTCTGCTGGCGTCTCTCCCGGAGCCCCCTCGCATCATTTCTATGGCACAAAGGGGCTTCTGACAGCTGTTGCCATCCGGATTTTCAAGCAGCTCGGAGCGGAACTGGATGCTCTCCCGTCATCCGGAATGCCGGCTCAGGATCTGCGGACGCAGGCTCTGGGCTACGTGACATTCGCCGCACGTAATCCCGGATTATTCCGGCTTATTTGCCGCGTTGATCTGATTGATTTCAAAGACGCTGATTTGATACAGGCTTCTTTTGAAGCACTGACACACTATGCCCATGCCGCAGCAGCCTATTTCGGACACGAACCACCCAATCTGCATCACCGTGTCTTTCGCCCCCATATGGCCAGTGCAATGGCAACGGCTCATGGACTGGCACATATGGTGATAGAAGGCCGCCCTGCACTCTTGTTCGATACGCCAGATCCGATCGGCACGTTTATCGAGACGGCGCTTCCCTCCATTCTGCTGGCGACGTGGCCAGACCCAACCAGCATTGATCCGTAACGATCACTCAAGCGCGCAAAAACAGACCGTCATCATTCAGGCGAAGCGTGGATCTGATGTGAAAAATCAATTGGGGCGGGTTTTCAGAAGAAGAGCTGCGAACCCCACGAAAATCACTCCTGTGACACGATTGAAGATGCGTTTGATGGAGGGACGCGTCAGATAATGGGATAACGAACGCCCCCCTGCGGCATAAATGACGTACCAAAAACATTCGACAGCCGAGAAGCTCGCAACAAGGATTGCAAACTGAGGGGCCTGTGCGGCAGTGGGATTAACAAATTGCGGGAGAAAAGCTGCTGCGAACAGAAGAAGCTTGGGATTACTGATACCGATGATAAAGCCGCCCCGAAACAGAATGGCCGGGGAGAGAGACACAGGGAGCTTGTCCTCACCGACATCGAGAGGGGCAACATCGCTGCGCCACGCTTTGATGCCGAGATAAAGCAGATAGGCGACACCGACATATCTCAGAATTTCGAAAGCGCCCGGAAGCGCCATAAGCAGCGTGGTTAATCCTACAGATGACGCTGTCAAAACGGTCACGAGTGCCGTGAGGCAGCCAGCCATGGCAGCAGTGCTTCGCTTCATACCAAGGTCAACACTGCGCGACAGAATGTGCAGCATATTGGGGCCCGGCGTGCCCGAGAGTAGAAAAACAGCTGCCAGAAAGAGCCACCAAGTGTGTAGTGTCATAATGCCGTTTCTCCTTAACCCAAGCGTGCCAGCCGGGAATGATATGTCTTACACATCCTTCCTATCCTGATGGGTTATAAAAAATCATTGAGTGCAGGCAGCACGCGAATAAATTCCGCATGCTGTCTGCACCAGACATTTCGGCCGGGTCAGGCATGATCTGTCTGTCATAGGTTTTTCTGCGCCTCCATCGCTCTCAGGCGGCTGAAACCCTCTTCAAGGTCAGCCATCAGGTCATCGACATCTTCCAAACCGATATGCAGCCGTATGAGATGCCCGGTTTCCGTCCATTGTGTTGCAGTGCGCAGGGAGCGGGGATCCACGGGCAGCGCCAGACTTTCAAAACCACCCCAGCTATAGCCGATCGTAAACAGCTTCAGACCGTCGATCATAGCAGCCACGGCATCGGATGACGGACTACGGGTCACGAATGACAGCAAGCCGCTGCCCCCCCCGGAAATCCCGCTGCCACAGAGCATGATCCGGGTGGGACGGGAGAGCAGGATAGAAGACACGCGAGACTTCAGGCCGCTGTTCCAGCCAGTGTGCAATGGTCAACGCACTTTCCTGATGCCGTTGCAGACGGACATCGAGGGTACGAAGCCCGCGCAGAACAAGCGTCACATCGTCTGGTCCGACGTACTGGCCAAGCTGGAAATGCATGTCTCTGACCTGCTCCCACGCCCGGGGGCCACAGGCGATCGTGCCCAGCATCACGTCGGAATGACCACCGATATATTTCGTTGCCGCCATGATGGACAGATCAACACCCAGTTCCAGTGGCTTCAGGAACAGAGGCGTTCCCCAGCTATTATCCATCAGAACGCAGATATCACGCTCATGGGCTATGGCGGCGATAGCGGGAACGTCCTGAACTTCGAACGTCCCGGAACCGGGAGATTCGAGGAAGACGGCACGGGTATTGGGCTGGAACAACCCGGCGATGCCAGCCCCGATGCGGGGATCGTAATAGGTGGTTTCGATATTCATCCGTCGCGCCGCCGTATCACAGAAATGCCGGATCGGGCCGTAAACGCTGTCGGGAACCAGCAGATGATCGCCCGCACCACATACCGTTAGGATCGCTGTGGTACAGGCGGTCAGTCCGGACGGGCAGAGCACCGTGCCGACAGCCCCTTCCAGCGCGTTGATGGCCTCACACAGTGCGGTTGAGGTTGGGTTACCCCATCGACCGTAACGATAGGGCTGCGTCCTCCCAGCCAGAGCAGCGACCGTGGGAAAGGCGACAGTCGAACCGCGATAAAGGGCGGGATTGATGAACCCATGATGCTCTGATGGATTGACAGCAGCATGGGCCAGGAGCGTGCGATCATTCATTTTCTTAGTCATTTTGTCTCCATTTCCTTTGAACGTAGGAAATCCCTGACAAAATGTGCTTTCAAAAAACTGATTTCATGGACGCATTCGGGAAAGAATATTAACTTTGCCCGATGATAAAGCTGGATCAGATCGACCGTACGATTTTACAGACGCTTCAGGCGGATGGACGCCTGAGCAACAGCGATCTGGCGCAGCGGGTCGGTATTTCCGCGCCTGCGTGCTGGAAACGGCTGAAGCGGCTGGAAGCCGACTGCATTGCGGGATACCATGCAGAGTTAGACGCAAAAGCGCTTGGCCTCAATCTTCTGGCGTTTCTCAGCATCATGCTCGATGACCATTCAGAAGAAACGATGACCGGGTTTGAAAGCGCAGTCTCGAAAATGCCCGGAGTGATCGCCTGTCATAATGTCTCGGGAAAATATGATTATCTGCTACAGATCATCGTCCGGGACATGGACGATTTTCATAATCTCTCGATGCGGCAAATCCGGATGCTGGGGTGCATCAAGGAAATGCATACGCATTTCTCAATCCGCGAAATCAAACGGTCCGGCAGCTTGCCCCTGTGACATCACGCCGGAAGCCCCTCTGATCAGGGCCTCCCTACCGCATGAAAATAAAGGTTTTTTGACGTGTCATTGATGGGCAATCCTCACCCAGCTTCGCTCCGGGCCCAGCACTCAACCCGTTTGGCATTCCTCATCGCCGGTTTTTCGGGTGCGGCATGGGCGCCGATCATTCCCTATGTCAAACTGCGATGCGGCCTCACAGACGCCCATCTTGGTCTGCTCCTTTTATGTCTGGGGATGGGATCGATCATCGCCATGCCCATTGCTGGAAGTCTGGCTGGACGCTTCGGCTGCCGGTGGATCATTGCAATGGCCACCCTGGCCGTCTGCTGCGCTTTGCCTGTTCTGGCGTCTTCAGACTTTATGCCTTTTCTTGTCGCTGCCCTGGTTATTTTCGGCGCGGGGGTTGGATCGATTGACTGCGTCGTCAATGTTCAGGCTGTTATTGTCGAGCGCGCCTGCCAGAAAACCATGATGTCGGGCTTTCATGGCCTTTTCAGCGTAGGCGGCCTCCTCGGAGCCATAGGCGTGAGCAGCCTGCTCAGCCTTGGCTTCACGCCCACTCAGGCCTCTCTTGTGGTTGTTGTTTTGCTGTTTCTGAGTGCATGTCTGGCGCTATCTGGTCTGCTGACCGGGCGAACCAGTTCGGACCCCGGGGCCGCCTTTGCTCTCCCTCATGGGATCGTTCTGATCATAGGGATTATGTGCTTTATCGTCTTTCTTGCGGAAGGAGCTGCCATCGACTGGAGCGCGGTCTTCCTGGCGACAGTGCGCCACGTCGAGATGCGCTATACGGGGCTAGGATACGTTGCGTTTGCTTCCACAATGACAGTCGGGAGATTGCTGGGAGATCGGCTGGTTCGCCACATCCCCGGCCGTGTGCTGGTCGTAGGTGGAAGTCTTCTGGCTGCCATGGGAATGTTTCTGGTGACGATGTTTCCGGTCTGGCAGCTGACCCTTGTGGGCTACGCACTGGTTGGCGCAGGGTGTGCCAACGTGGTTCCAGTGCTTTATTCAGCCGTTGGAAGACAGACTTTCATGCCAGAACATCTTGCAGTGTCGGCCATAACAACGCTCGGATATTCAGGAATTCTGGTTGGCCCTGCAGCCCTGGGATTTGTCGCCCAGAGTGCAAACCTCCCCATCGCGCTCGGAAGCGTGGGGGTTTTACTCATCTTTGTCGCCTTGATGGGGCTGATACTTCCCCAAGCTCTCATCAATGGTGGAACTTCGCGCTAAGAAACACGAACCATGGAGATGGATCGAAAATCCCCTATGGCTTCTTCTCACCCAGTATTTCCGGAGTGTTCATTCAGCGACTGAAAAGGAGGCAATGACAGGCAAAAATGCTTCGTCCTGACCTTTGCAGTCCGCAGCACCGGGCTTGAAAACCGTATGTTCGTCCCCCCAAGCCTTGAGAGCCATGATGACGGGTTCAAGGGTTCGGCCGCGTGGAGTGAGGCTGTATTCCACCTTTGGCGGAACTTCCGGGTAGACCGTCCGTAAGACAAACCCGTCGCGCTCCAGTTCGCGAAGCTGGGTTGTCAGCATTCTTTGGGTGATGTTGGGCAGGCGCTTGCGGATGGCGTTGAAGCGCAGGGTCCCCTGAAGCAGGTGATAGAGGATCACGCCTTTCCATTTTCCGTCGATGAGCTGAAGCGTTGCTTCAACAGCGCAGCCGGGGCTGCAATCAAGCGACTGATGGCGGATACGGGTCATAACGGTATCATTTCCGACACTATGGGCGTTAAAAGTGCGTTCTTGTCTGCAAACAGCATAATGCTCACTCTTCTCCTCATTCAACAGAGGAGAAGACATCATGCGGGCCATCGGTTATCAGACGCCGCTTCCCATCGAAAATCCGGCGTCCCTTCAGGACATCGATCTGCCGAAACCCGTCCCTTCGGGCCGGGATCTTCTGGTGGAAATCAGGGCCGTGTCGGTCAATCCGGTTGATACCAAAGTCCGCCGCAATGCAACACCGGACGCGGGCGAGTGGCGTGTTCTGGGCTGGGATGCGGCAGGGGTTGTCGTTGGAACCGGACCGGACGTCACGGATTTTTCTGTCGGCGATGAGGTCTTTTATGCCGGTGCGATCAATCGTCCGGGGACCAATGCCGAATTTCATCTGGTCGATGAGCGGATTGTCGGTCGCAAACCCCGCTCCCTGAACTGGGCCGAAGCCGCAGCCTTACCGCTGACGGCGATCACCGCCTGGGAGATGCTTTTCGATCGTCTGGACATTCGTCGGTCTGTCCCGGGAACGACGCCGTCCATATTGATCATTGGAGGCGCAGGCGGGGTCAGTTCCATGGCGATCCAGCTGGCCAAGGTTCTGACTGATATCACGGTCATTGCCACGGCGTCGCGCCCCGAAACGCAGGACTGGGTCACATCTCTCGGGGCAGATCACGTGATCGATCACAGCAAGCCTCTGGCCGCACAGGTTGCTGCCCTTCCTGCGGGCGCCCCCGGTTTTGTCTTTTCTACGACGCAGACGGATAGGCATCTGGCAGAGATCGTCGAACTTCTTGCCCCTCAGGGACATTTCGGCCTGATTGATGATCCGGCTGAACTCAATGCCGCACCGCTCAAGCGCAAAAGCCTGTCCCTGCACTGGGAACTGATGTTCACGCGTTCGCTGTTCGGAACGGCAGACATCAGCGCTCAGGGGAAACTCCTGAACGACGTGTCGCGGCTCGTGGATGAAGGTCGTCTTCGGACAACGCTCGGCAAAAATCTCGGGCTCATTACTGCCGACAATCTTCGGGAGGCACATGCCCTGATCGAGAGCGGTCAGGCCAAAGGCAAGATCGTGCTCGAAGGTTTTGCTGCCTGAAAGGAGGCAATCATGACGAAAACAGCCAAAGCATTTGAGAGGAGCAGACCTCATGAATGACAAAGAGCATCTGATGATCCTGAACCGGATGGGAGGTCGCTTCGATCTCAATAAAATTGCGACGGCGTTTCCCGAAACGGCAGACACGATGCTGCTGGACACTTATCTGACGGACAAGCCGGAAGCCAGTATCCGGGTCTTCCGGATCTACCGGGATGTGCCACCGCATTATCATACCCAGTGCGATGAAGTGCTTCATGTCCTCTCCGGGACAGGCACATTCTGGATTGATGATCCCAAGGAGGAGGCGCCGTTTGCCCCCGGCCATCTTCTGGTGTTCCCCCGTCGGGCCGTGCATGCCGTACCCCGCATTCTGAGCCATCCAGTCGTTTTTCTGGCCATTGATACGCCGCGACGGGCTCCAGACGACGTGGTGTTCGTCGATCCTGCTGACGGCACGCCCTCCGGTTTTATTGCCGGGATCTGACATCATGGGAGTCATGACACAACGTCCACGGCAGGCTCTCTCAAAAAGAGGCCTGCGCAGGATCGCCATTGCCGTTTTCACGGGTTTCGTTGGGGTATGCGGGCATCCTGATCCTTCCCGTGCCCAGACCATCAGGATTGAGGCGACTACTAACGCAATAGACTGGAACGCCGTAGCGCTTGCTGGCGGTCATGTGTTTGTCTCAGGCCCTCGCTGGAGCGGGTTTTCCGGACCGGCCGTGGGTCTTCTGACAAAGAATGGAAAGATAAAGCCTTTTCCAGATGCTGACTGGAATGGCTGGAAACCCGGGCAGGATGCAACGCATCGGTTTGTCAGCGTCAATGCTCTCCACGTTGCTCCTGACGGCACGCTCTGGGTTGTTGATACGGGAACTCCGTCTTTTGGAGGTGCCTCCGTAGCTGCCGGAGCCAAACTGGTCCGCATTGATCCGGCAACAGGCCATGTGCTGCGGATCTATCCTCTGGGCCCAGAAATCGCGAAGGCAGGCAGTTATATCGACGATATCCGTTTCAACGGAACGCACGCCTATCTGACGGATGCGGGCAAGGCAGCGCTGATCGTTCTTGATATCAAAACAGGTCAGGCACGTCGTGTTCTGGACAACGATGTTTCCACACGCGCACGGAAAGATCGGCCGATTGTCATGGATGGGCACGTCGTGGAGAGCCGCCTGCATCAGCCACTTCTGGTGAATGTCGATCCGCTGGAAGTCAGTCCGGACGGGAAATGGCTGTATTTCGGGCCGCTTGAAGGGCCGTGGTCTCAAGTTCCGACAGCACTTCTTGACGATCCCAATATATCGTCAACCGATCTGTCTGCGGCTGTAAAGCCTTGGGCAGATTTACCTCCAATCGGGGGCAGCACCATGGACACTGCCGGAAACCTTTACTTCACCAATCTGAAGGATAACGGCGTTTATCGGAAAGACGTTTCTGGAAAGATCACGAGACTGATCTCGGACCCACGTCTGCACTGGGCGGATGCACCTTGCCTTGCTCTGAACGGTCGTCTCTGGCTGCCCGTCGCGCAACTGGATCGTCTTCCGATGTTCCATCAGGGGCAATCCCGCAGTCAACAGCCGTTTCTTCTGGTATCCATCAATCCTCATGCTGGTCAGGTCAAACCTGGGCGATAGAGTTGGTATGAACTGACAGAAGTCATTGTTATTTATTAAAATGGAATTCCCTACTCTATAAGGATCATGGTCTTTGGTGCGGGCGCGAGCAATATAAAAAAACCCGCTCCTGCATTTGTGCAGAAGCGGGCTCTTCAGGAAATATTTTCAAAGACAGATCAGCGTGGGCCGGAACGATGACCGCTACGGCTGGGAGCGCCTCCACGTCCGCCACCCGGACGACCACCTGACGGCGGTCCCGAACGGCGGCGTCCACCTCCGCCGCCGCCACCACGCCCCCCACCAAGAACGGGCGGACGCTGGGTGGAGAGGCGTGCTTCTTCGGAATGGAAAGGATGATCGGTCACGACCGGGATAGGCTTGCCGATTTTCTTTTCGATATCCTTGAGCCATGCACGCTGTTCGGCATCACACAGCGACACTGCGCAACCCTCACGTCCGGCACGTGCGGTCCGGCCAATACGATGGACGTAAGATTCCGGAACGTTGGGCAGGTCGTAATTGAAGACGTGACTGACCTCGTCCACATCAATACCACGCGCCGCGATATCGGTGGCCACCAGTGCCTTGATGGCTCCGCTGCGGAACCCCGCCATGGCGCGCTCGCGCGCACCCTGAGACTTGTTGCCGTGAATGGCTTCCGCACGGATCCCGTTCTTGTTCAGGAACTCGGCGACCTTGTTGGCTTCGTGCTTCATCAGCGTAAAGACCACGGCCCGGGCAACGCTCGGGCTTTCCAGCAGCATGAGAGCCGCATCTTTCTTGCTGTTCGAATCAACGAACATCACGGCCTGATTGATGCGATCAACGGTGCTGGATTCAGGTGTGACCTGAACGGTCGCCGGGTCCTTCAGCAGCGAATGCGCCAGATCGCTGATGGACGGCGGCATGGTTGCCGAGAACAGCAGGGTCTGACGCTGCTTGGGCAGAAGGGCCATGATGCGCTGGATGTCGCGCACGAAGCCCATGTCCAGCATGCGGTCGGCTTCATCAAGCACGAGAATTTCAAGGCTGGAGAGGTCGATATATTTCTGCCCGATCAGATCAAGCAGACGGCCCGGCGCGGCCACAAGAACGTCCACACCGCGGCGCGTTGCCTCGATCTGCCGCCCCTGCCCCACGCCGCCGAACACGACAGCGTAGGAAAATTTCATGTGCCGTGCGTAAGCAGCAAAGCTTTCGCCGATCTGGGATGCCAGTTCTCGCGTCGGCGCCAGAACCAGAGCCCGAACGCCCTTAGGCGGCGCAGGACGACGGCTTGAAAAGATATGATTCAGAATCGGCAGGGCAAATGCTGCGGTTTTTCCTGTGCCGGTCTGGGCAAGACCCAGAAGATCACGGCCTTCCAGCAGATAGGGAATGGCCCCGGCCTGAATCGGCGTAGGGGTGGTGTAACCCTCTTCTGCGAGAGCCTTCTGAATTGGCTCGGCGAGCTTGAGTTCGGCAAAACTGGTCATGGACCTCTCCTTTGAGACGGCAAGGTCATGCTCAGTTAACCGCACCGCTATACATCCCGCCCGACCAACCGGCCGCAGGCTTTATATTGCAGACCACTTCTTGCCCGATGTGCTCACAGAGCCAGCAGGATCATGAAGTCATCGTCACATTTCAGAAAATGCCCCTGAAGTGCTCATGGGATGTAGGACAACACTTGTCCCATTGCAAGGATACAGCAATGCCATTCTGTGAAAAACCATTGCTATTTCTTGAGTTTTGCCATCAGGCGAAGCTGTCGTATTGAACCAGTGCATCAAGAGGCAAGAGCCCGCCGCGAGGCTTTGGCGAGGATGCCTCACGCCCAAGCGCGACAAACATCACAATTTCATGATCCACCGGAAGATTAATGATCTCCCCGACCCGATCGAAATCAAACCCGTCCATAGGACATGTCTGGAGACCATAGGCCGATGCTGCCATCATGAGCGCATAGGCCGCCAGACCGCACGACCGGAAACCTTCGTCTCGCTGCACCTGTTCGCGCCCTTCATAGTAAGAGCGGATCATGCCGACATACCCTTCGCGTACGGATTCCGGCGCGTCTTTCCAGTACCGTGCGGGATCTTTCTCCCACGCTTTGATATCGGCACACATGACGATCAGCGCGGAACATTCCTCGACCTGCGGCTGATCCCATGCGGCGGCGCGAATTCTGCGACGCTGATCGGCGTCCCGCACAACCAGAAAGCGATAGTTCTGGATATTGAATGCTGTCGGCGCATGGCGGGTCGCCTCCAGAATCGCCGTCAGATCGGCATCCGCAATCTGATGGTCCGCATCAAAATGCTTGGTGGCACGACGGGATGCGATGGCCTGAAGAATGTCGCTCATAAATCCAGCACTCCGCTTTAATGATGAAAGACCTGAATCAGGCCTGTATCTTCAAACCCTACCCTAAAGGAAAGGTTGCAAACAATTGAACCCGGTCAGGGTTCTGCTCGCCGCAGCAGGAACATCGCCTGTTCCCCGAACAGGTTGGCGAGCCTGATGGAGCGACGCCAGGGCGCACGGGCTCCGTCTTCGTCAATCGCCAGCCACTGCTGAACGACATATCCCTCTTCTTCACACAGAACGAGGAAATCCCGGATTGTGCAGGGATGGATGTTTGGTGTCGTATACCAGGGCGTGCTCCAGACAGACGTCATTGGCATCCGGCCTGTCGTCAGAAGCTGAAGCCTCAGCCGCCAATGTCCGAAATTTGGAAAGGAAACAATCGCATAGCGCCCGATCCTGAGCATCTGCCGCAGGACTTCCCGCGGACGCTCGACGGCCTGAAGGGTTCTTTGCAGCACGACGTAATCGAACGTACCGTCTGGATAATCCGCCAGATCATGATCCGCATCGCCGTGCATGACAGGCAGACCGTGGGCAACCGACTGCGTGACGTTCTGCATGTCGATCTCTATGCCACGCGCATCGCACGAACGCGTCCGGTATAGGTAGTCGATTAGAGTGCCGTCTCCGCTTCCGACATCCAGAACACGGGCCCGGGGTGCAATCATTTCGGCAATCAGGCGCTGGTCAACACGCATCAGCCTTCTCCCGCCAGAAGGGCTGCATGTTCGGCAGCGCCATTGATGAAGCCCCGGATGGTCCGGTCAAAATCGGGCTCTTCCAGCAAAAAAGCATCGTGCCCGCGATCGCTCTCGATTTCGACGAAAGACACGTTCGCGCCTGCCCGGTTCAATGCCCGCACCAGAAGACGCGACTGGGATGTCGGAAACAGCCAGTCCGAACTGAAAGAGACGACGCAGAAACGCGTCTGCGATTTCCGGAAAGGGTTGGCCAGATCCCCATCGTGTTCCGCAGCCAGATCGAAATAGTCCATCGCGCGCGTGATGGTCAGATAGGAATTGGCATCGAAGCGCCGCACGAATGACGAACCCTGATGACGCAGATAGCTCTCGACCTCGAACATCTCGCCAAATAGGGACGGACTGCTGGACGCCGGCACAGCCGTGGCGGCATCATGCCGGATGCGCCGTCCGAATTTCCGGCTGAGAGCCTCCTCCGACAGATAGGTGATATGCGCCATCATCCGTGCGACCCCAAGCCCACGGGCCGGAATGGCATCGAAGTCCCGGTAGTGACCGTCATGCCAGTCCGGATCCGCAAAAATAGCCTGTCGGCTGACTTCGTTGAACGCGATATTCTGGGCGGAATGAAACGGCGAGGTTGCAATCGGCATCGCGGCAAACACCCGGTCAGGGAAGTCCGCAGCCCAGGTCAGAGCCTGCATTCCGCCCATTGATCCACCAATCACGGCAAACAGACGTCCAATGCCCAGATGGTCGATCAGCTTGGCCTGAGCAGCCACGATGTCATGCATGGTGATCGGCGGAAACGCGCTATCCCACGCCTTCCCGGTTTCTGCACAGACCGAGCGCGGCCCCGTGGTGCCCATACAGCCTCCCAGGACATTGGAGCACACAACGAAATACCGATCCGTATCAATCGGAAGGCCTGGCCCCACCATGCGGCTCCACCAACCGGGTTTTCCGGTCAGAGGATGCTGTTCCGCGAGATACTGATCGCCCGTTAATGCATGACAGACCAGAATGGCATTGTCGCGCGCTGGCGAGAGCGTTCCATAGGTACAGTACGCGATCTCCAACGGTGCCAGATGCACCCCACATTCCAGATCGAGGCCGCCCTCAAGACGCACAGTCCGGTGCTCATGAACCGGACCATCCGCGACAATCGGTAACGCGCTGATGTCCATCGTTAACCCGCCTCCGATACCAGATCTGAAAGCAGCATTGCCTTCAAGGCGCCACGGTATGACACCGCACGGCAATGCGATCAAATTCCTTTTGGAATGACGATCAATTAACGGCTTGAATAAAGTTAAAAAACCGTAAAAAAGTCATCAATGCCGAATGCGTTCTCACATTCCCCTGCTGACGATTCACAAGCACCGTCTTTCCCGGTCGATGCGTCGCCTCTTCAGATTCTCGGGCATTCCGGACTTTTCGACGCATTTTACTATTTGAAAACCAATCCGGATCTTGAACCGCTTGGAACCGACGTTCTGCGCCATTTTCACCAGCATGGATGGCGCGAAGGCCGCAAACCCAATCCTTTTTTTGATCCTCACTGGTATCTCAGTCAGAACCGCGACGTTATTGGCGATCCGTTACTGCACTATGTCCTACGCGGTGAGCGGGAAGGACGTCGCCCGATCGCCTGGTTCGACCCGACCTGGTATGTAAAAACCTATCACGTTCCGGAACGGATGCTGGCCCTCGCCCATTATCTGCTGAACCGACACACGACCCCCCTGCGCCCCATTCCGGATTTCGATCCGGAATTTTATCTGCGGTCTTATCCGGATGTCGCGAAAGCTGGCCTGGATGCGCTTGAACATTATATGATTCAGGGATTTCGCGAAGCGAGACGCCCCTTCGACGGGTTCGACCCGCTTTATTACAGGCGCAAGCACCTGCGAAATGCGCCCGAAAGCAATCCATTTCTTCATTATCTGGAAAACCGCGAACGGCCAGATGTTCATCCATGCAGTCCTGAGAGTGAAATATCGGTTTTTGGCGAAATCAAACGCAGAACAAAACCCGGCCCATTTTTTGAAAAGCCCCGCCCCCTTCCCAAAAGCGCCATTCGCCGCGCCCGGGTTTTAGCCTATTATCTTCCGCAGTTTCACGCCATTCCAGAGAACGACGCCTGGTGGGGCGACGGCTTCACGGAGTGGGCCAACCTGCCCCGTGGCGTTCCACGTTTTGCAGACCATTATCAGCCGCGCATTCCACGCGACCTCGGTCACTACACTCTGAACTCGCCAGAAATCCTCGAACGGCAGGCTGCCATGGCCCAGGCAGCGGGCATTGAAGGGTTCATTTTCTATTTCTACTGGTTCAGTAAAGGAGTTCGTTTTTTTTCAATGGTTTGTATGTCGGTTTCCTCCGGTTTCCAAAAACTGGTTTCCGCTCTGAAAATTGCCTCCGCTGCCATGCGTCTTTGGTCGGCTGAGCGGGTGTAGTGCTCAACCATCTTGAGTGTCTTGTGTCCGGTGATTGCCGCGATCTCGTGCGTTGAGCACCCGGCTTCCGCAAGGAGTGTGGCAGCCAGTTTCCGTAGGCCATGCATATTGAAGCCTGCCGGAATAATCCCTCGGGCCTGCGCATCATTCATGCTGCGAGTGATGTTGTGCGTCGTCAGCGGACCGCCACGCACACCGGTAAGAATGTGATCGCAGGTCTTAGGCCATTGCGTCATCGCCTGAGCAAGAACAGGATGGATTGGAACCCAAAGTTCGGTACCTGTCTTAATCTGTCTGATAAAGATTGCACCGTTCTGAATATCGCTCCAACGCATGGCGCACAGGTCACTACGCCTCTGTCCGGTGAAGAGCGCAAGCATCACCGCACGGGAAAGGTGCGCCGGGAGATTACGGATTGCATCTCTAGCCATCTCCTTTGTCCACGCGGGAAGTGGGGTATATGGAAGTATTCCGATTCTGGCGGCGGCATTCGCTTCCACCCACTCGCGATCGAGCGCCCATGAGAGAAAAGCGCTGGTGGACTGGATGAACTGATTTGCCGCTCCGGTTCCTCGATCTCTCGCGAGAGTGTCACGAAACTGGAGGATCACACGTCTGCGCAATTCCTTAAGCGGAACGTGTTCTATGCGCTCCAGCTCCTTTAGGTAGAGCGTCCGGTTTCTCTTAGTGCTGGCTTTCGTGGCCGCCCATTCAGGGCTCCCATAATAAAGGCGAAGGACTGCCCCGATAGTGCCTGGGACTGCCCCTCTCGGAACTTCAGTCTTTCGTCTCTTGGGGTAGAAATACTCCCGAACTGTGCCGTCAGCGAGCGTCTTTCGGACGACCTTTAGATCGTTTCGCTTCGGAGGAAATTTCTTCACAGGCACGGGCTACCGCCATTTCAGTATTTAGTGACATGGACACACCCACGGCATCGAGCATCATGGCGTCAACAGCATGGATATCCCATCGCGGACTTCTGGGGCCAAGGTGAAGAGAAGGCTGCGGAAGCCTCCCTTGCGATACAAGACGCGGAAGGCACGCAGGAGATGTGCAGAGCCTCTTTGCTAGGGCTGCCCTGTCGAGCCAGCGCTCCAGTGCCTCATTCATCCCCGTTCCTCCGTATCCATGGCCGTGTCGATGCTGTGGCGAATATCTGTGAGATCAGCGGGAAATGCTTTCTGATATCTCGCTAAAGCGACATTTTTCCAGCGTCCGTAAGAAGCATGCTCTCCGACGACAATGTCTTGCTCTCCAAGCCAGTTAATCCGATCCGTATCTGTCCGGCCGCTCATGTTGGATCTCCTACGCGCTCAGTTGTCTGGCTCATCGGTAGTGCCCCATGTCATCGCGGTCGGGATTGAAGTCGTCATGATCGTTCGTGAGCCAGCGCCACAGGTCACGAATTGAACGCGCCGCGAACAGGATCGGGCGGAAGAGTTTGGTCATCACGCGCTCCACTTCTCAGCATTCAGCAGGCCGCACTCGCGGCGGATTTCGTTGTCGTCATGTCGGAGGTCTGAGAGGCACGGCAGGGCCGCTGCACGCTCAATCCGCTCCATGAGAAGGGAGCGCGCAATCACGTCGCTCAGGTCCTCGTTGATTTCGCGGGGGTGGGTCATGCCGCCTCTCCCCTGCGCTTCATCTCAAAGTAGATCCGAGCGCAGGCCCGGACATCGACCAGGGCATCATGCGCACCTTCAAGCGTTTCTCCGTAGAAGTGCTGGATGCACTCTTCGAGCTTCGGCGCTTTGGGCTTGATGATACCGGCCGCGCGCATGCGAGGCGTCGGCGGCAGGTTCACCAGCGGCGCAGCGGCTTCCATCGTGCAGAACTGAGCTTCCGGAAGACGCCACTCAGGCCGCTTGGCGCGGGCGAACATCGTCGCCAGGATCTGCCGGTCGAACTGGATGTTGTGCGCGACCAGAAGATCAGCCCGGCACGTCAGGTCGTAGAACAGGACCGAGGCCACTTGCTCCCGGATGCCGTAGCGCGTGGCCTTCTCCGTCGTGATACCGTGGACGGCTGCCGCTGCACCAGGAACCGTCCAGCCATCCGGGCGGATGATGATATTGACGCACGCTTCCTCATGCCCCTGATCGTCGGTAAGGATGGCCGCAAGCTGCACGCAATGCGGCTGGTCCTCATGGCCGGTTGGAAGTCCGGGCTTCGCAAAGCCCGTGGTCTCTGTGTCAAAGAAGAGGATGCTCATGCCGGCATCTCCTCAGCCGGGACTTTCGCGTCGTCGTCGGCCTGCTGGCGCTCCTGTTCGTGCAGCACGCCATAGCGATCCGCGAACAGGTCGGTGACGTCTGCGAGGACTTCCGGTGCGATCACCTTCCCCGCGTCCCGGGCTTTGTTCTGCGTCTGCTCCCACTTCTTTTCGAGGGCCAGAACGCAACCTGTATCGGAGCAGGCCTTGAGGCGACTGGTGAAGAATGCGACGTAATCGACTGGGCGTTCTTCCTGGATCTGCTGGCGCGGCTCCTGTTTCGTCTCAGGCGTTACGTCCACGACATGACCAGACGGCGCGTCAAACTCTTCCGGCGCATAGACGCCAAGCATAACCTCGGGCGTATGGCGCCGCGCCCAGACACGGGCCGAATGATAGGACAGCATCTGGTCTGGTGTTTTCGTCCACCACTGATTGTCCGTTTTGGCGTCTTTCAGCAGGACCTCGACCGTGCGCGGCTTCTTCTCGCCACGGATCAGGCCGGAACAGATGACCTTGCGTCCCTGCCCGTCTCCTTCGAACTCGTAGTTCAGACGCCCCTCAAGAACGCCGCTCGTCTGGATGGCCGCCGCGACCAGCTTGCCCTCGAAGCACATCTTGCCTCGGACCACCGCCGTTGCCTGAGCCACCGCGAAAGGTGACATCTGCCAGCGCATCGCCTGCTCAATCACCATCAGGCAATCACCGGGACTGCCCTGCAGGTGGTTCGGCACCATCTTGGCGGATGACATGGCTTTGGCGAGGTGCATGGCGCCCGTCATTCCCTCGATTGCGAAGCCGCCGGCCTGCGGCGTCGTAACTGCGTTCATCGTCTCAAGCCCTTCTGATGACGAGCGTCGGAGCGCCCGTGGAGAGTTCTGCGCCTGCAACAGGCATCCCGGCCTTGAGGCGCTTGGTCAGCGCGGCCCGGTCCAGCTTGTCCGGCGATGGAATGAAAAGTTCAGGAGCGGCGGCCCGAAGCGCCTTCTCGTCCTTGATCGTGGCCGACGTGGACCCTGCCCGAACGGCAGCGATCATCCCGCCATGCTCGAAGTCGAGGACGCCGTTGTCCTTCATCGAGGCGAACAGCGCGGCGCGGAGATTGCCTTCCGCTCCCTTAAGCTTCGCAGCCGCTGCCTCACAGGCCAGGATCATATCCACCGTCGGGCCGTCCGGATCATTGGCGCCACGGATCGCAGTCAGAGCGGCGATGTAGGCATCAATGGCGGGCTTGATCTCTCTGGCGTGGATCTCGTTGGCCACGTCGCGGATATCGCGGGTCAGGGTCTGGCTCATGCCACGTCACCCATTGGCAGAAGCGGCGTGCGCAGGACGCGCGCCACGATCCGGGACAGTCCGGCAATGGTCTGACCTTTGATCTGCCGATCTGTATCGAGCGCGATGTTCGCTGCATCGAGATAGCGCTGCCAGTGACGGTCGTGAGCAGCCCGATCGCCCGCCATATCGGCCCGGCCCGCGGCATTCAGGCTCACGCATGCGGCCTTGCGGAACTGACGGCGCTTCATTTCCAGATATGGAACTGATGCTTTGGACACACTTCGGGCGTTTGCTGTTTCACGCATTTTAGAAATTCCTGTTGTTTACTTACCGATCAGGCGGCGATTGCGGATGTGTTTTCAGTCGTGTCGAAGCGGCGACTTGCGAAGCGAAGTTCTGCCAACATGTCGAACCATTGGCTGTCAGTCATGCTGCCATCATCAAGAGCTTCGGCATTGTCTTCGAGGATGGCGCATGCCTTGCTCAGTGCTGCTGCGGTCGGGTTCTGGGGCATTACGCTGCCTCCTGAACCATTCGGCGCATCGGAGCGCGCTCAAGCTGGCGGATCTGGGCAATCGTGGTGTCACGATGCCATTCCAGCCGAACCGCAGCCATCGGATCAGTCGCGATCTCGGTGTCGATACGGGACAGCTTGTTCTTCAGCGCGGTCAGTGTCGCGCTATCGCCAGAGCCCGGACGCCAATGGGCATCAAACGCGCTCTGTGAAAAGTTGTCGGGTAGGTTTGCCATTGTGGTTCTCCCTCGCCGCTTCGTGCGGTGCGGGACTATATGTGCGATATCGTCACACAGACGTCAAGCGATAAAATCGCACATGTATGATTTTATCGATTACGTCGCACAAAAAGAAACCCGGCTCTCACCGGGTCTCTGTCAACTGACTGGTTGGGGCGGCTCCTGCATGGGTGGCGGCCCCTCACCCGGTGGCGGGTATGGATTTGGGTGCGGTGGACCCGGAGGGCTTGGGGGCGGAATTGGTGGCTGACCGCAGGCAGTTCGAGTATCGGGCATGGTCGTCTCCATTGGCGGGTGACGATTATTCAAAGCCTGTTCGGCGCGGGGGTTTGGTTTGGGCAAAAAGAAACCCGGCCGGAGCCGGGTGGGGATCAATTAAGATGGAGATTAGAGAAAGTTTGTGATGCTATCTTGAAAGGAACAGCACAGCTTACTGTCTTAAGAAGATCAATATCGCCAGCAGTTACCGATCCAGACGCATCGTCATACAATGAAAATCGAGAAATTTCACCAATTTCTGGAGTATTTTTAATTTCGAAAAGGGAGCGAAACTTTCTTGTACTGCTTTGATGACCAGAGATAGCTTCTATATATGCTATGGGGCGTACCAATCGATTATCCAGAACAGCCGCAGATACGTGGTATTTAGATCCAAGCGAGGTAGTTATCTCCTCATTTTCCCTAAGCCTTTGCTCGCCAAGTATTGTCCTGAGGACATTTACTGCCTTTTTCCTAAAATCAAACATAGCTTGTACGGGTAGGTGAAGGCCATAGTCGGCGACGAAGCGCGATGCACATCCCACAATAGCAACGAAGGCGGCTACGTCAGAAAAATTCTGTGCTCTCTTTAGAACCCGAGAGCCCGAAATCTCACAACCATACGCTTCGACGCCTTTTTGGAGGGCATTCAAAGTTCTTGAAGACAGAACTGTACCTGATGATTCAAGCGACATCATTCCAGCGCTATCATCATGGATAATAAAGAAATCGCTCTCTTGCCTTACGGTTATGCAGACAGTTTCTCCAGTATGATAGATCTGCGGTAGAGCGATCTCATAACCAACAAGGGTCTGTTCGACGAATGTTAAGTCGCAAAGAGCCTTTTTGATGTCTTGTTGCATGTTTCTCTGAATCACAGACTTAACTCCCACTGCTCCGGCTTGAAGCGCGGCCCCCTGTAAGCACCATTAAACTCGGCATTAGCATTCATGAGGAAAGCATCGAACCATGCTTTATGCGTCAATTTTCTGTTGTCCTCGACTACATCGATACACGGATAACGTGTCCAATGTGTGATATTAACTACTTGTTTCTTAGTGAATGATCCGAGAGTTTTTCTGTTGCTATGTGATCTTCTAGGTTCTGTATCTAGACTGAAAATTCTTTGGCCGCCCATCAAAATTGTGAAACTTGATTTCATTGGCAATATTGATGTTTGTGAAGTCAAGGTAATCTTCAAATTTGCATCTGGAATATCTTCGCAAATACACTTCAGGTCACACCTGGCATAATCTGTTCGGTTTCCGTTATTCCATATCATTCGCCCAGAAACTATTTTTCGGCTTGCAATAACGTGGTATATTTTGTGAAGCAGGTAATGCTCTGGATCACTCATGCCCAGGTGGCCCGGTTATATGAAGTCATGAGGCCAGCCATCATCCCACCCTCACTTCCAAGTCCACTTCCCAACGACGCGGCCGTTGATCTCGATCTCTGAGAGCAGAACCTCATCCGTGTCATAGGTCTTGTTCACACTAATGATGCGAACGCGCTCAGGATCACTACGAGGCACTAGCTGAAGCTGTTTGATGACGACACCATGACCGTTCCAGAGCACATAGACGCCGTCGTGGCTCATGAGCTTGTGGTGCGTATCAACCAGCACTCGATCGCCCGGCATGAAGTCGGGTTCCATCGAGTTTCCGATTACACGCACCACAGCTAGACCTGTGCTGTCAGGCAGATAGTTTTCAAGAAAGGCTTTGGGCAGCGTCCATGTGGCGAGAGACGTGTGCATATCTCCGTCGCCGCCATTTTCAGCCACGAGAGCCCCGCCCCCCGCTTGCGGCGATACGTCGAATTCATTGATGACAACTTCCCCGGGCTTGGGGTTCTTGGTCCGCTCCATGCGCTCTGCGCGTTCAATACTGGGGGCGATGCCGTCAGTTCCGGGTGCAACCCCAGCCAATTCCCATACCTCGGCAGCAGCTATCGGCGGATCGCCTCGGTCCAGAAGAAGCGGCAACATGCTCTTGACCAGATCCACCGGCAGGTACGGCTTTTTGTATTTCCCCTCATACGAGGCGTACGTCGAGTAACGCTCACCATAGCCTAAGGCCTGAGCAAACTCGCGTACGGTATAGCCACCGCGCAAGCGCAGTGCCTTCAATCGGTCATTGACGGGCAAATCTGTCATTTCTCCACTATGTGCGAAATGACCGCACATGTCTGTGCGAAAAAGTCATTGCTATTTGTGTGAATGTGTCGCACATATCGCACATGACCAACGCACTCGTTATCATCGAGGGGCAAGGGGGCACACGCTCACTGGCTCGCAAGCTCGGACTTTCGCCGTCCACTGTTCAGTCGTGGAAGCGAAAGGGAAGCATCCCGGCCAGCCGGGTCCCTGCAATCGCAACCGTCACGGGAATGCCTTTGAGCGAACTGCTGAAGGCCTGCCTTCCGCCCCTCCCCGCCCGCGCCAAGAGGAAGGAGGTGGCGTGATGGGATACATTGCTGAGTCACTTCTCGACATGTCCTATGAAGATTTCGCAGCATGGGCATTTGCGCAGACTGGCCCCGGATTTGTTGAAGATCGCATCACCGAGGCCGAAAAACTCATGCGTTGGCTACTGAAGCCTTCAGTGCCTACTCTCACCTGCCCCTTCAATCATAGCGATCGTAGCGGTGATGTTCTCCGCGAGAAGTCGGGCGGCAGCGACGGTCATTCGCAGGTGGGCGACTGCCAAGGCGGATGTGCCTTCTCCGGAAGGCTTCCCGGCAGCGACGGTAGCATAAACAACTCCGCCGTTATGCCCGAAGGATATGACATTATCGACGAAAAGAGCGGGCGCATTATTGGCTTCCATGCGAGCAATATTGCTGGCTATCGACTTGAGAAGCATGTCGGGCGTCAATTCACTCATTCCAGTTCATCCTCTGTATTGGCAGATGGTGAAAGCGGGGACTCGGTTGCCGCCGATCCCCGCAATGACGCTACGCCCGATACTTCCGAGAAGGGAGTCCGGGACGATGTTTAATTTCGCTTCTATTGCCTTCGCCGTCCTGTCCTTCACCACGTTCATCCGCGCGCATTTTGCCGGGAGGGTCGCACAATGACGGCGCGCTACGACTGGACACCTCACCTTCCCGAGGTCGAGGCGATGCTCCGAGCCGGGAAGACCCGCCGCGAGATCGCTACTCAACTCGGGGTGAAGGAAACCTCCCTCTCCTCGATGATTGGTCGTCATGGCCTTGCGGGCCTGTCGCCGAACGGCAGCGCAACAGGTGGCTCGTCTCCGCAGAACACGCATAATCGCATCGACTGGGACCCGCTGATGCCGACGCTCCTTGAGATGATGGAGCGCAATGAAAGCTCTGGCGCCATTGCGAAGGCTCTGGGTGTCTCGCCTGCCTCCCTGTCGGCCGCGATGGAGCGCCATGCTTCGAAAGCGCTCCGGGCCAGATGGAAGAAAGCCCGTCAGGAAGCGACGCACCCGAAGAAGGAACGTGCCGAGCCGGTCCTGCGGGGGCCGCTTGAGCCATTTTCGGACGTCTCGTGGCGTGCGCTGTTCGGCGGTCATGCGCCTCCTGTTCCGGACTATGCGTTCGGTCGGGACCGCGGGCTGCACTGAGCCTCAGCCCCAGATGTCCGCTCCAACCAACATCGCCAGTTTGAGCGCCAGGTGGTCTTTGACCTCCTGCGGCTGCCGACTGTGCAGAGCGCCCCAAAGCTGGGCGTCCCGGCACAGTGCGACGGCTAGATGCGGCGTGTCTGCATCGGCTTCGAATTGTGGTGTCTGGGGCGGCTCCTCCATCGCTGTTGCTCCTTCTCTGCTCGGTGACACGACAGAGAATGGAGAAACAAGATGCGTAAAAGTAGGTGGATTTGTCCCCGAAATTTTCGGGAGGGCCGCATGAGCACTGTGACTGCTGCTGCCTATTCCGAAACCGTTACGGAAGTGCTGCGGCGCAAATACGGCCCGCTGCGTCATTCCGCGAAATTACTCGCGCAGGCGGTCGGCTCGACCCCGCGCACCGTCCAAAACTGGCTGGATGGAACCAACGCCCCGCGCGGCGCTGAACTCATCCGCCTCATGCAGGAATGCGACGAGTTAGCAGACGAAATCTTCCGGCTCGTCAGGGAGGGGAAATGCCCTGGTTCAAAATTACACGTGGACGGTTCGGTTTCGGGAGAAACCCCGGACCTCCTCCGTCATATCGCCTGACGTGGGTTCATCTCGTGTTCAAAGATTGGGATGCCTACGAGGCCTATGTCGCGGCGAAGTTTGAGAAGTATGAGCGCGCGCTGAAGGCTGCTCACACTGCGCTTTGTGAGGAGTTGCGGAAGTGAGCGAGCGCCTAGACCGAATGGATGTGTTCCGCATTCTTCGCGAGACAATCAAGGGTAAGTACGGAAATCAGCGTACTTTTGCAGAACGGATGGGGTGTACGCCTCAATACGTTTCTGACGTCATGAATGGACGGCGCGACATTCCTGCGGCGTTTTTGAAAGCGTGCGGAGTACGTCAAATCACGTACTTTACGCGGGGGGATGTGATCGATGCGTAAGATCACCTTCACCCTCCCTGCGCCGTTCCCGCTTGTGAACCGTACGAGCGGCCACAGTCATTTCACAGCAGCTCGTCAGAAGAACCAGATGCAACGTGAAGTAGCCGCTGTGGCTTATCACCTGCGCCCGTCTGTGCCGTTTGAGCGAGCTCACGTCCTGATCGAGCGGCACTCGGTGGGCACGCCTGATACGGACAATCTGTGGGGTTCTGCCAAGCGTCTGCTGGACTGCCTGACGACGCCCGCACTGCTCAATGTCCGCAAGGAAGGCGCTCGCCAGCGCACGAAGAACAAGCGCGGTCTGGGATTCATCGTGGACGATGCACCCAAGCATCTCACGCTCGAAGTGCGGGGCGTGCAGTGCCGTCTGTGTGAGCAAAAGACGGTCGTCACGATCACTGAAATTATGAGTGCAGAGGTGGTGGCATGAGTGCGCGCAGATGGGCAAAATTTTGGTGGCAAGACTGGCAACGCGATCCGGCGCTGCGAATGTGCTCCCTCGCAGCACGTGGCGCTTGGATCGAAATGCTGTGCTTGATGGCAGACGCTGATCCGGTCGGACACCTGCTAGTCAATGGGCGCTCGCCAAACATGCGGCAGCTCTCCGCTGTGCTCGGATGCTCTGAACGCGAGGCAACCAAGCTGGTGGCTGAACTCGAAGAAAACGGAGTTTTTAGCCGTTCCGAAGATGGCACCATCTTCAGCCGACGCATGGTCAGGGATAAGGCTATCAGCGATGAAGCTGCTGCCAACGGTAAGAAAGGGGGTAATCCCAACATTACCGGAAAGGGAAAGCGCAAGGTTAAGGGTGAAGACGCAGAGGGGTTAACCCCCTCCCTTAAGGCAAACGCAACCCCTCCCCTTAAACACCAAGAAACAGAAGCAGAAGCAGATACAGAAAGAACACTCTCACTTCGTTCGAGTGAACGCGCGCAAAATCCGAAATCGGAAAAACCAAAACGGGCTTGCCGCCTCCCTGCTGACTGGAAGCCATCGCCGGAAATGGCTGAATTTGCCCGATCAAACGGCGTCGATCCTGAGCGAACAGCGGCAGTTTTCCGGGATTATTGGGTTGGTGTTCCCGATCCCAAGGGCCGGAAAACCGATTGGAACGCGACGTGGCGGAACTGGGTCCGGCGTGAAGACGGCATGCAGCCAAACCCGCAGCGGACTGCGCCTTCCGAGCGACGAATTGCCGTTAACGCCGCATGGGCCGGAGTGCCCGACATCGAGGGAGTTTGAGCCATGAGCATCGCAACCCATCGCCCCACAGCCGTCGTCATCGCCCCAACTTTCTCGCCAGCTTCCGGGGATCTCAAAGCCCTGATCGAGGCTAAGCGCGAAGGCTACCTCTGGCGCTCCGACCTTACGCCGGATCGCATCCGTGCCGTCTGCAAACAGCTCTCCGATGCCGAGCGCGCCTGCCTTCAACCCAACCCCGTCGTGGTCGCATCTTGGCTCAAGGGTTTGGCGCAACTGGTGAGCAACGGCCCTGCCGATCCCGATGAAGCCGCAACACGAACCCGAGCGATTTTCGAGGTCTGTTCCGACATTCCCGCTGGCGTCTGGACCCCAGCAACCCGCGTCGCATGGACCCGCCAGCCGCCGCGCAATGGCTATCCCGTCGGCTCTCGCTGGCCGGCACCGGGCGAACTCTACACCCACCTACTCCCGTTTGCTGAGGCAATCCGGGCTGAAGTGGCTGGGCTACGGGAGATCCTCGCAATGGCGGAAAAGCCGCGTGAACCGGAGCGCAAGCGGCCAGATGCGAAGGAACTGGCCCGCGCTGGTGCGCTTGCGGCGGCAGTGATCAGGGAACTCAGGGCCACGTCAGGCGAGACGGAGAGCCGGGCATGAGCGACCTGGATACCTGGCCCGACTGCATCGGAGAAAATGCGGCGGGACTGGCCAAGCCCCGGAACTGGGATGCGGCGTGTGCACGGACCCAGATGGCTCAGGGATGCGATATTGGCACTCACGGTCGCGCTATCATCGCAGACATGCACGGAGAGGTGTCGCCGTTGGCCGATGAGTGCGATGTGAAATTCCAAACGATACACGATGGGGTGGAAACGTCTGCGGGCGATGGCGATGCTTCTACGGGCTTGTTCGAGAATTTTGGAACAATAAACACCGAGGGTGATCTAGTGTAAGATCACAGCATTCCAAAGGAATTTCTAGCACTTGATATTATCAAAAATTTAAACGAAATATTGTCCAATCGAAATGGAGGGCAATGTGATGTTTAATTTCTTTATCAATGAATCCCCTTGGTATATTCAAGTAATTTTCATTATTGTTTGTCTTTGTTATTTAATTATTTTTTCTGTTATATTAGCTTTTGTAAGCATTCATACTATAAAAAAAATAGAAACTTGTTCGGAGTATGTGTGTTTTGGTGGAGAGCAATATAAAGTTAGAAAAAAATTACAATGTGAATACGATAAAAAATGGTCTAAATTTCAAGACGAAAAGACTCTGGACGCGACACAAATCACGACCTTAAAGGCCCAGTGGGATATGGAAAACGCACGGATGTTAAGAACATTTAGTGTTGTTGGAGGGTTTGTTGCTTTGATTGCCCTTTCGTCTTCTATTTACTCGACCATAACAGCATATAAATCTTTTCTGCTTGCCCATCCTCAAAATATATATCAGGTTAAAAGTGCGTTAATTGAGGATTATAAAACTTCTCTCCGTGCCGAATCTGTCAAGAAATTGAAAGAATGTTTGTCTCACTACTCCGTTCCTAGCAAAAATGCATGTATCGACAGAGAAGCGACGCATTATGAAGATCAAGAAAAGCTCTTGAACCAGAATCAATGACCTAATATGTCATTCACCTGGATAGAAATGCGGTATCATATTACCGCATTTCTATCCTTAGAGCCGGGTTACGATCTTCACCTGAGGTCGAAGCGGGATGGTTATTGAAATTTATCCGGCATCAGGCGCCGTAGAAGCTTCTCGACGCGTACTTTTTCACACTCTGGCCATACAGGTTTAGTGGATGCAGATGTCGGGTAATCGCTATTTGGATCCATTGTGGCAGCCAGATCATCCTGTTTCGATAGTCTTTCTTCTATCTTCGGATTCCGATTAGCTTCAATGGAAGCGGTGATTTCGATATTGATATTTTTTTTGTAAACCACCCTCCCTTCTTCTCGAAATAATCTCCTTGTTTCGCAATGATTAATTCTAATTTGAGAAAGGTTATTATCGTAATTATCAAATTTAAAGTATTTTATTTCTCCGCCAGTTTTTATATCTTTTTCCGATGCAAATTTGATTGATTTAATTGCATCATGGCTTTCTTCCCACTCTTCTTGAGCGAATCTTCTTCCTGTACCAATAAATATTGCATCATTATTTATACTATAATTAATCAACTTCTCATCGCCAAGAATAATTTTACAGTTTAATTTATTTAGGTCGACAACGGCAATAATTGCTCCGATATATTCCAAAGTAATTCCATCCACAGTTTTTTTCTTTTTTGGTGGGTATGCAGGAAAACACTCAGTTTCGTTTCGAAGCCACTTTTTCCATGAAATGTCCGTTGGTCCGTGTCCAGCGAAACAAAATATCAAACCATACTTCTTCAAGTATAGAATTTTATCTTCATTTCTGTCATCAATAAATATTAAAAATTCGTCGTTATCACAGCCGTCTGCGGAAGTTCTCGAGTCAGCAGCAATAATTTTGGAATTAAGGTCTATCACGATAGTTGTCATGATTAATCAGTAGCACAGATTGAGCGCGCAAATATGGTACCCCGTTACCGGTTTTGCTTGTACTGATCGGGGTTTGATGATAGGCTGCCCTTATGAAAGAACCCCCTGCCAACAGCGGTAAGCAGCGGAAGAAGATGCCTGTTGGTCGGCCGTTTCAGAAAGGCCAAAGCGGCAATCCTTCAGGCCTTCCAAAAGACATTCGCGAGGTGATCGCCCTCGCCCGCTCACATACGGTCACAGCAATTACAGCGCTTGCAGAAATTGCGGGCAGTCCGGTCTCTCCCGAAAGCGCGCGCGTTTCCGCTGCGAATGCCCTGCTCGACCGCGCATGGGGTAAAGCGAAAGAGACTGTCGAGATCAGCGGACAGGATGGCGCCCCGCTCGGCCTTGTCGTGACCGTGGTTCGACCGAGTGAGTGAGGTCCAGTTCCCTGAGAGCCTCGCCTTCCTGTTCGAGCCTGCGCGTTACAAGGTCGCGTATGGTGGACGAGGATCGGGGAAGTCTTGGGGAATGGCGCTCGCTCTGCTGATCCAGGGCGCTGAGAAGCCGATCCGCGTCCTGTGTGCGCGAGAGTTTCAGAAGTCCATCTCTGACTCTGTTCACTCGCTGCTGGCTGACCATATTGCGCGAAACCCGGCTCTGGCCAGTTTCTACACGGTCCAGAATACCTCGATCCTTGGACGCAACGGGACCGAATTCATCTTCGCGGGTCTGCGGCACAACATCGCTTCGATCAAATCTATCGAAGGCATCGACCGCTGCTGGATCGAAGAGGCGCAGACGATCACCAAGGGTAGCCTCGATATTCTCGTTCCGACGATCCGCAAGGAAGGCTCTGAGATCTGGCTTGGCTTTAATCCGGAGCTTGCTGAGGATGAGGTCTATCGTCGGTTCGTCCTGAACCCGCCGCGCAATGCGATTGTTCGAAAGGTGAACTGGGATCAGAACCCGTTCTTCCCTGTCGTGCTGCGCGAGGAAATGGAGCAGCTCAAAGCCACGGATTACGACGCATGGCTGAACGTCTGGCAGGGCAACCCGAAGCAGGTTCTTGAAGGTGCGATCTATGCGAGCGAGATACGGCAGGCCACAGACGAGCAGCGCATTTGTCGCGTGGAATATGATCCGTCTGCGCCCGTATTCACGGCGTGGGATTTAGGTTGGTCAGACATGACCAGCATCTGGTTCTGGCAGAAGATCGGCTTCGATATCCGTGTGATCGACTTCTACCAGAACAGAATGGAAGGCCTTGACCATTATGTTGGCGTGCTTGAGCGGCGCGGCTACAAGTACGAGCGGCATTTCCTTCCGCATGATGCCAATCAGGGGCAGTTATCGGCCGCAGGCAAAACCATCGCGGCTCAGCTGCGCGCCCGCTCCATGCCGATCTCGGTTCTGCCTCAGTTGCCGATCATGGCCGGGATCAGCGCAGCCCGTGCCCTATTCCCGCGCGTGTGGTTTGATGAGCAGGCGACGGCAGACGGCATGAACGCTCTGCGACGTTACCGATATGACGTGGACCAGCAGACCGGGCAGTTCAGCAAGAAGCCACTGCACGATGACGCCTCACATGGCGCTGATGCCTTCCGGATGCTGGCCGTCGCGATCAATGATCCGAAACCGAAGGCTGAAGCTCCCAAACGCCGCCACGTCTCTCTGACAAGTTCTCCTTCTGGTTGGATGGGAATGTAATAACCAAAGCTTTTCAATTCTGCTTGTACTGACAGAATCTTGTGTGGTATTGAGATACCTCATGAGCGAAAGCGTTTTCGACACAACCGATATTATCTCCGAGGTCCAGAAACGCTACGAAGAAGCGTCTGGCCACACGAGCCAATGGCGCGGTCGTGCCCGCGATGATCTGCGGTTTTTTCATGCGGACGCGTATAATCATGCGCAGTGGGACGATGCGGTCTATCAGGCCCGCGCAGGGACGTTTGGCGGCTCCCCGCGCCCCTGCCTGACGATCAACAAAACCGCGCAGCACGTCTTTCAGGTGGAGAACGAAGCGCGGCAGTCGCAAATGGGCGTGAAGGTCAACGCGACCGGCTTCGGTTCCATGGCTGAGGCTGCGGACGCGATTGAAGGTATCATTCGCCACATCGAGTATCAGTCGAACGCTCAGCAGAATGCGTATGCTTGCGCCATTCAGGGGCAGGTTCGTACCGGCCTGGGCTGGTTTCATGTCGTGACGGACTATGTTCCGGGCGTGGACACGTTCGATCAGGACTTCTTCATCAAGTCTGTACCCAACAGCCTGTCCGTCTATTTCGATCCATCCGCCCGCGAGCCAGATCACTCGGACCAGAACTGGGCGATGATCGTTGAGGAAATGGACCGGAGCGAGTTCAACAAACTCTATCCCGGTCATGAAGACGTGGCTCGCGATCCGCTCTCTGGCCTGCAATCGGACAGTGATTGGGTGAGCGACAACACAGTTCGCGTGGCGACGTATTACCGCCGCAGCGAAAAGAAAGACACGCTTTGGTCAGTGCCTCCAATGCCGGAGTTGAACTTCCCGGGCGGCATGATGCGTCAGTCAGTGATGCCTGAGGCACTTGTCGCTGTGTGCCGCGAGAACAAAGCTCCATCGCGCCCCGTGACGTCGCACATGGTGGACAAATACGTCATCGCAGGCAATGCCGTGGTGGCTCAGGGCGAGACAGTGTTCTCGCTCATTCCGCTGATCCCTATGGTCGGCATTGAGACCCGTGCGACCGAGGGCAATGACGCCGATTACGCAGGTCTTGTCCGGGCGCTGATCGATCCGCAGCGCATGTTCAACTACACCGCCAGCGCGTATGTGGAGAGCGTGGCGCTTCAGACGAAAGCGCCCTGGCTTGCCTCTGCTGAGGCCATCGAGGGCTACACAAACGAGTGGTCGCAGGCCAACACCAGCAACGCTGCCGTGTTGCCTTACAATGCCATAGGGGAAGACGGGCAACCGATCCCGGTTCCGACACGCATTGAGCCGCCATCTGGCTCGACTGGTCACATGCAGGGCATGCAGTCCGCCGATCAGTGGATGCAGATGGTCACCGGCCAGTATCAGGCCGAGATGGGTGCACCTGGCAACGAAAAGTCCGGCATTGCGATCCAGCAGCGCCAGCGCCAGTCTGACACGGCGAACTATCACTACACTGACAATCAGGGCATGGCGCTGCGCTATCTCGGGCGCTTGCTGATTGATGCCATTCCCCGTGTGTATGATACGCAGCGCGCGGTTCAGTCGCTCGGAATGGACGGAACACAGACGGGCGTTGTCATTGATCCAGGCATGCAGACATCAGCGCAGGTGGCTCTTCCGCCCGGCCCTGATGGGCAGACTCAGCAGCCACCCCAAGGGATGTCGCTTGAAAAGCAACGCCAGATCGATGGCGCAATTCTTGCCATCAACCCTACAATCGGCCGCTTCGATGTTGAGGCTGATGTCGGGCCAGCCTTTGCGACCCGGAAACAGGATGCGTTCAACGCGCTCACACAGGTCATTCAGGCCGCCCCGGCTCTCATGGGGCAGATCGGCGATCTCGTATTCCAGAGTGCGGACTTCCCGCTTGCCGATGAGATTGCAGACCGGCTCAAGCCCGCGTCCGATGATCCGCGCCTCGGGCAGGCTCAGCAGACCATCCAGCAGCTGCAAGCGCAGATCGGTCAGCTCACGCAGCAGCTCAAGGATAAGCAGGCCGAACAGCAGCATACCGTCGTCAAAGACGCGATGGCCGCAGACACGAACCAGTACAAGGCAGAGACTGACCGTATGGCTGCGATTGGCTCGATCGATCCAGACGCGTTGCGCGTGCTGGTCCATCAGCTTGTTTCCGAGGCTATGCACAATGGCGATAAACCACCCGAAGATGGCCCAATGCCAGCCGTGCAGGATGGCCCTCCCGGCCCCCTCCCGCGCCTTCCTTCTTCCAATCCCCCGGGCGGCAAGATCCATGCTGCCAATCCAGTGACAGGAGCCGTTGAGGCATGAGCGAAACACTCGAAACCCCTATTCTCGACGGCGCGCTAACAACGCCAGACATTGCGAACACGCCTGCCATCGAGACCCAGACTGAGGGCGCGCCAGAGGGTCAGTCACAGCCCGACCCCGCGCCCCAGCCCGAGAAGACGCCTGCGTGGCTTCAGCGCAAGATCGACAAGATGACGTTCGAGCGCCGGGAGTCCGAGCGTCAGGCGCAGACCGCGCGAGAGGAAATGGAAAACCTGCGTCGCGCACTGGCCGCCGCTCGCGGTGAGCAGCAGGAGGAGCCGCAACTCACTCCCGATCAAATCCGGCAGGAGGAGCGCCACCGTTTCGAGCAGCAGCAGGTTGAGCAGCAGTCCGCCCAGAAGTTCGCCTCTCAGACAGAGGTGATCGCCAAATCCCTCTCGGGTCTGCACGGCGCAGATGCGGTTGGTCAGGCCACGCAGCTCCTGTCTGAGCGTGCAGGACTGGATTTCGGTAACAAGTATCACCGCGAACTCATTGCCGATATATCGGAGTTGCCGAACAGTGGAGACGTGTATTATGCTCTCGCTCACGACCCGGATGCAGCAAGCGACATCCTCGACGCTTCACCGCGTCGGCAATACGCTCTGCTGACACAGTTCGCGGCGAAGGTAGGTCAGAAAGCTCCGGTCACGCAGGCACAGACGCCTGCCGCTCCAGCAGTCTCAAAGACCCCGCCTCCCGTCTCGGCTCCGTCCGGTGCGGCTGCAACGGGGAAGAAGTCGATCTACGATCCGAACGTATCCCCCGCCGAATTTGACCGCCTCTGGAAGGCTGGGGTTCGGTCCTGACCTGTCGCGGAGCAGTTTCTCCGCAAAAGCCACGGGGGCTCTAACCCGGCTGTTTCCGGTTCCCTAACCGGCACACGTTCTGCCTTTGGCGAGAGCGGCACGATAGGCGCAGTGGCGCCCTATATTGTGAGCCGAACCCGTGGCCAACCAACTGATTAACGACATGATTATCACGAAGCGTGCGCTGCCGCTGTTTCGTGATACCAACGGCTTCATCAAGAACGTTGACCGTTCCTACGACAGCTATTTCGGCAAGTCCGGCGCAAAGATTGGCGCTTCCGTCAACGTGCGTCTCCCGAACGACCCGGTTGTCGGTGACGGCCCTGTCGTCAGCCCGCAGTCCATTGCAGAGCGCTCGGTTCCGCTGACCATCGCTTATCGCAAGCACGTCTCTCTGGGCTTCGATACGCAGGAACGCACCCTGAATGTTGACGATTTCAGCGGGCGATATATCGAGCCGTCCGTCAACAATCTGACCGGCTCCGTCGCCAATATCGCCATGACGCTGGCTCTTGGCGCCGCGAACATGGTGCGCAACACGGACGCGAACGGCAACACGATTGCACCGGATTCCGCAACCTGGCTGCGGGCCAAGGCCAAGCTGACGAAGCAGCATGCGCCGACGACCGACCGTTTCGCGGTGCTCGACCCGGATACGGATGCCAATACCGTTGCTGGCCTGATGGGACTGTTCAACCCGTCTGCGCAGATTGGTCAGCAGACCAAAACGGGCGCGATGGAAGCGCCCCTGCTCGGCGTCCGCGAATGGATCAATGATCAGACCTGTCTGGTGACTACGACAGGCTCTTATGACAGCGCCGCCACAGCTACCGGTACTGTCACGACGATCAGCAATGCGGGCAACGCAATTCCCGGCCAGATCAGCTCTACGGCGTATCCGCAGAACTCGGTCATCGCGACCTCTGCAGTAAACGGCACTCTCAATGTCGGTGACGTCATCACCATTGCGGGCGTCAACCAGGTCAACCGTGTAACCAAGCAGTCCTACGGAACGCCGATGCAGTTCGTGGTGACGCAAGCTGTTGCCTCTGGCGCCACGTCCATCGTGGTCTCGCCTGCTATCGTCGGACCGGCTGCGGACGGGACGCAGAACCAGTACCAGACAGTGGACGCCATGCCGGTTGCTGACGCGAAGGTCAGCCTCGTCGGCAAGCCGGGCGAGACGATCCGCCGTAACCTTCTGTTCAACAAGAAAGCCATGACGCTCGTCACCGTTGACCTGATGGAGGTCAACAAGGGTGTTGTGGATTGCGGTATGGCAAACCTCGACGGCATCTCCATGCGTACCCTCACCTACTACAACGGATCGGATGACACGCTTGGCACCCGCCTCGACGTGCTGTTCGGCATCGGTGTGCTGCGCCCAGAATGGATGTGCATCGTGCCGGATATCATTGACGCCGGCTGATGCAGGCGAAGCGGTATCCGCGATGCCTTTACCACCCGAACGGCTACGAAACCGTGACCGTTCGGGATGAGGCAGAAGAAGAACGGGTGAGAGCCCGTATGTCTGGCCGTCCTGAGCCTTCGGGCCGGGACGCGCCGCTCAAGCCTGTCATGAGGCGCAAGGGGCGCACCCTAAATGTCCGAAACCAGTAACGGCGGCACCCCGAACGCAACGTCCGGTTATCTTGTCTCCGACCTTGTTGGCCTGGCGCTTGAGCAGCTTGGCGTTGGTGTCGGCGGTCAAAATACAGATCCGCAAGGCCTGGCATCCGGGGTAATGCACCTGAACATGATGCTGGCTCAGTGGCAGCGCAAACGCTGGCTTGTTCCCAATCTCGTTGACCGCGCGTTCATGAGCACTGGTGCGAGTGTCTACGAGATCGGACCCGACGGCGATCTCAACACGCCCGTGCGCCCGGCACAGATTTTGTCTTCGTACGCCCGCCTACTCAACGGCGCGCCTCAATCGGAGGACGGCGACTTCTCGGGTAAGGATTTCGACGGGACGGACTTCGACACGCCAACCAATGGTCTGGATGGTAGCGGATTCCCCATCGATTACAATCTGACGCCCATTCCTTCCTATGAAGATTACGCCGGATTGAGCCTCAAGGGGCTTAGGACGTGGCCGAACTACTTCCATTACAATCCAGCGTTTCCCATGGGCGAATTCCGTCCATGGCCAATTCCGCCCGCGCAGGTCTGGGAATTGCATGTTCTCTTCGCGGAGCCGCTTCCGGCCACGCTGAAAGCCTCGGATCCGATCAATCTTCCGCCTGAGTACTGGGATGCAATCATGTGGTGTTTGGCTGCGCGCCTCGCCCCGTCTTACGGGCAGGAAGCATCAGCCACCGTTGCCGCGCTGGCAAAATCCTCTCTGAACACGATCCGCACGGCAAACACGCAAATCCCGTCCCTCGGCATGCCCGCCATTCTCACACCCATCAGTAACCCGCTCTATTGGCCGGGTCTGGAGATCCAAAAACTATGAAGCGCCTAGCCCTCCTGCTGGGGCTTTGTGCCCCTGCCCTTGCCTTTGCGCAGTCGGTCCCGACCATGAACCCGCGTGTCACCCTGGCCGGTCCAACGGGATTGAACGCCGCTATGGCGACCAAGGCCGATACGGCGAACGGAACGCTTTCGACACCGACGATCAATGGCGGGTCAGTGAATGGCACATCGCTGGTGAACACTGCCATCACTGGCACGAACCCGGCGATCCAGTTGCAGGACACCAGCACGTCCAATGACACGGCACGGTGGCAGTTCATCAACTATCTCGGCACGTTCCAGCTCAACGCAGTGAACGACGCGAACACGGCGAACAACAACGCATTCACCTGCTCCCGAAACGGATATACGGTGACGGGCTGCTCGTTCGCGGCACCCCTGACGACCAGTGCCGGAACCTTCGGAAGCCCCGCTGCCGGTGATGTTCTCGGCTTGTGGCCGAATCTGTATTTCGCTCCCAATCCGAATTTCAGTGGGACGCTTACGATTGCCGGCGCTGCGCTTCCGACGCTCAATCTGAAATCGACCTCTGCCAACGTCGCCAGCGCGATCTACCAGGGCACAGACGGAGCGCTGAACCTGCAGCCGAACGGTGCCGGTGCTGGAACGAATGTTTTCAATGCCGGAAGCTCATTCTATGTTCATGACAGCGTTGGGTCCGCCCAGATCAATATGTTGGCAGCCGGTCAGTCCAATCCGGTGACGATCTGGCAGGATACGCAGGGGAACGCCTGGTTCTCCCCAACCGCGACGAATGCCGACAACACCATCGTGGCCAACGGAACGGGGACGCTCTACCTCAACGCTAACAGTATCCAGTTCAACAACCCGTTTCTTTCCGACATCTCGAAGTGCGGCAATATCAGCGGAGCTACCGGGTGCCTTGAGGTGAAGAATGATGGAGGCGATCTGGGATACATCCCATGGTTCAAGGCAAACTGACATATGAAGAAAATCGTTCTCGCAGCGCTGCTTCTGCTCGCACCTTGCGCGCATGCCATGCCGACACTGACGGGCGGCCTGATCCAGTCAATCAACTCTGATCGGGCAATCTATTCCCAAGGTGCCACAGCAACAGTCACCGTGACTTTGCACAACACTTTGCAGTCTTCGTTCTCGGGAACGTTGATGGCAAATGTTACGGGTCGGGGCAACCAGATTGGCTCACCGATAACCGCTATGGTCAACTCGATCCCTGCAGGCGCTACACAGACCGTTACCTTATCTATTCCCGTCCCCCAGAATGGTAACTACCGGGGGTATCTTGTCGATATCGCCGCAAGCGGATCGGCGGGCGTTGTTGACGAACAGACAACGGCTTTGGATGTTTCCCCTGACTGGACCATTTACCCGCGCCAGTGCTGGCTGACTGCGACATGGACCGGCTGGCCTTATCATTCTCCTCAGGTCACATCCTCGCCCGAGGCGAACGCGGCAGATTTCAACGCCTGGCACTGCAACAACTTGCAGTTCTTCAACATGATCTATCGCTGGCACCGGCCTTACGTTGACAGCATGGTGTATGTAAACGGAGACCAGTTGACTCAGGACCAGCGCCTTATCATGCGTAGCATCGGGGCGGCTCATAACTTCGGTATGGGAACGCTGGCCTATATCCCGATGTATTCCGTCAATTCCGACGCCATGCAGCCTAATTTCCTGAACGACGGTTCAGGTGTGCAGCTTCAATGGGGCATGTTCCTCAACTACACCTGCGGCGGGGCATGTAAGCTGACCGACATGGCCAGCTTCGGGGGTGGTTCTGCCGCGACTTCAAGCATCGGTCTGATGGATCCGACAAACACGAATTGGCAGGCATACTGGGCGCAGCAGGTCAGCTTGTGGCTGAAGAAATACGGCTTTGATGGCGTCTTCATTGATACCTACGGAACGCAGCCACAGCTTTATAACTTTCAAGGCCACGGGATCGACTATTCCCACATGCTGTCCGGCTTCACGAACATGGCGGTGTCCGCGCTGAACGCGCCTGTCGTTTTGAATGGCGCCGCTTCCTGGTTGGAGCAGGACCAGGCAACCAATTCACACGAAGCCTACCACTTCCGCGAGGTCTGGGATCATCCCGACGACATCACCTCATACGACGGTTTCCATGCGCTGTCGCGCAATGTCTGGAGTTGGGCCAATCGCACGCCACACAATGTCGGTCTCGATTGGGACATGGGCCTCGATAAGGTTCTGGGAAATCAGAGCCAGTGCCAGAACGCACCGCTCACCAAATGCACGTTCGGCCTGCCTGGCGCGCTGTATCTGGAAGCCTCAATCATGGCGACCGGTGCGCATCATAACTGGCTGACGGACGGCGATCGCTTCATCTCCAATGACGACTATCCGTTCTGGATGACGGTCGGTACGACACCCGCATTCATCCAGGCGGAATACGACTACCAGACATTCGGCGTTGCGTATGAAAAGCTGCTGCGTGACAACATCAGCGACAGCACCAATACGCATTCAGCCGTCACGGGAGTTTCCAGCAACATTACCGCGACGACAGGAAACGTCTGGCAGCTTGAGTTTCACCGCAGCGGCTTCGACATCCTGCACCTGATCAACTTTACCAGCATGAACGCGACCCAGATGGGCGACGTGCAGGACCCCAATGGCGACTATCCCGCGCCTGAGACGCGGACCAACGTGGCGGTGAAGATGTATCGCACCGGGACTGGAACCCTCGGGAAACTCTACATCGCGAGCCCGGACACCAGCCACGGCAAGGCGCAGCAACTTCCCTACACCACAGGATCGGACAGCGGCGGTTGGTTCATCACCTTCACCGTCCCGTCGCTGAAGTATTGGGACATGATCTGGCTAGAGAATGGCGTGGGGAGCAGCGACTATGCCGCGCCTTAACCTGACCGGGGGCGCGTATCAGGCGCGCGGAGTTGCTCTTGCTGCGCAACGCTGCCTCAATCTCTATCCGGAACCCGTGCCCGCGCAGGAGGGGGAACCTACGCAGTTCGCGCACTACCCGACGCCGGGTTTGAAGGCCTTTGCCGAAACGGAAACGGGCGCGGTTCGCTGCCTCTATCAGACAACGCAGGGCGACCTGATCGCAGCCGTGAACGCAAGTGTCTATGTCGTGCATGCTACAGGCAACACTACGAAGATCGGCAGCATTGCGGCCGGCACGTCGCAAATACGGATGCAGGACAACGGCACCACGCTGTTCATCGTGGATGGAACGGCGAAGGGCGGCTGGTATTGCGATCTTCCTGCCAAGCCACAGCAGGGGCTTTACGGGAGCCTGACCCAGATCGTGGATGACGCATTTTACGGGTCACAGACGATCGCCATCCTCGACACGTTCTTTCTCTACACGAACCCGGGCACAACCAACTGGTATGTCGGGCCCGCGCAGTTCACGAACGAAAAGACCACGCCGTTCGACAGCCTTTATGTGGCAAGCAAGACCAGCTACCCCGACACGATTGTTGGCGTTGATGTAGTCGGGCAGACGATATGGCTGTTCGGCTCTCAGGAGACGGAGCTCTGGTATACCTCAGGAGCCGCTGATTTCCCGTTCCAGCGCATTCCATCACTCACGATCAGCGCCGGGTGCATTGCGCCTTATTCGATCTGTTCCAACGGTGGGAGCGTTCTGTGGCTTGGATGCGACAATGCCGGACTGCCGCGCGTTTATCTTGGTCAGGGAACAGAAGCCAGTCCCGTCAGCACGTTCGCGATCGATCATGCCATTCAGGGATATGCTGATTGCGCGGATGCAATCGGGAATATCTACCAGCAGGAAGGCCATACGTTTTACGTCCTGGCGTTCCCTGCATCAGGCGAAACGTGGGTGTACGATCTTTCCACGAGCCTCTGGCACGAACGCAAGGGGCGTGATCCTGTCACGGGGTATGAGGTTCGCACGCGCGCAAACGCATGGGCCAACGCTTACGGGAAAGTGTTTGCGGGCGACTTCGAGACGGGAACGATCTATGACGTTTCCCTCGATGTTGATACCGAGAATGGCAGGACAGTCGAGCGTCAGCGCTCATTCCCTCACCTGATTGGCGATGGCTCGCGTATGATCCACCGCAAGTTCATGCTCGACGCACAGAACGAAAGCGGCATCACGGTGTCGGTGGACTGGTCAGATGATCGAGGCAAAACATTCGGGCCCCCGCGCCTTCTCACGCTCGGCTCAACCGGCAATTTCTGGCCTACGCTATGGCGCCTTGGCATGGCCCGCGACCGCGTTTATCGCGTGACGTGGATCGGCGGGACATTCTCTTTGATGGGTGCATTCATCGATGCTGATCAGGTGACGTCATGACCGATATCTCGCAATCGAAATACTACATGCCCTTCCCGACAGGTCCGGTCGTAGACAATAACCGCAACATGACGGTGACGTTCCAGCGCTTCATGCTGTCGCTTTTCAATCGCACAGGCAAAGAGCAGGGCGTCGACTCACTATACGATGAGCAGCAGACAGGAGTTGCCATCGAAAAAGCGGACCAGGCGGAAACAGATGCGCGGGGCGCGCAAGCAATGGCACAGGCCGCACAGGCGACGGCAAGCACTGCCCAGGCTACTGCCGCAGCCGCCATTGCGACCGCGAATGAGGCTGAGGCAGACGCGCAATCTGCTTTGAAAGCGGCGGAGGACGTGCTAATCAGGACGCTGCTTACGTCGAGCGCCCAAGTGGCAAAGACGGCACAATCTCTTGATGATGCGGCACTCATGGCCGCTCAAAGTCAGACATGGCCGTCACAATTGCTGCAATCCAGCCAGGCATAACGCTCGGCTCTTCTTCCGTTACAATCGCAACCGGTACCGGGTCCAGCACCACGGTTCTAACCGGGACCGTCGCCAACGGCACGAACGCTGCGGTCACGCTTGCAATTGCCGTGTCTCGTGCGGCTGGTGGAAGTTTCCCCATCATCGTTGGGCGCAGTATCCCTGCCGGGAGTTCTCTCCTGCCACCGGAACTGGCGACGTTCGTTCTGAACAATGGCGACAAGCTGGAAGCTTCAGGCAACGGACTTTCGGTCGTTCTTAACGGAATGATCGTGTCGTGATTTTCACCGCTCCTGACATGCCGGGCGCCCGGATCAACGACATCGCCGCCATCAATGCCGTCATCACCCATCCAGGTGTCTACGGCGAAGAGGCCCGTATTGTGGATGTGCAGGACCGGCTGGTAGTATCGCTTCCTGGCATCGTTGTCGGCTTCAGGGTGGTTCGGTGCCGGGTGCACGAGTGCCATCAGGCTGTCATCCCTGAAACGCGGGGGAAAGAAGCCATCGCAGCGATGCGAAAGATCCGGGACTGGTGGTGGGAGACGCAGCCGTCCGATCTGATGATTGCCGCGATCCCTGACAATAGGAAGGTGGCCCGGTTCACAATGCACGCTCTCGGCTTCATCCGCTGGGGCGCGCTAGATGCGCCCTGCCCTGACGGCATCAAGCGCCACCACGTCACCTACAAAATGGAGCGCCCGCAATGAGCGATATGTTTGGCATCGGGCAAGGCGTACAAGCCGCTACGACAGCGGCGACGACCGCCGCTCAGATGGCGATGGAAAAGTCTGCCATGAACAAGGCCGCCAAGACAGGGACAGGCCAGGCGCAGGCCATTTCCGCTTCTGGCACGGCGGCTCAGGACTATCTGAACCCGTACGTCTCGGTCGGGAATAAGCTGATCGGCAGTCTGTACGACAACAGCGCGTACAACACGACTGATGACAGCTACATCAACAATGCGACCAACGCGCTGAACCAGACGACACTTGAGCAGACGCCTGGCTATGAGTGGAACCTGTCACAGGGAGAGCAAGCTGCGACGAATAGTGCGGCGGCTCGCGGGCTGGCGAACAGCGGTGCGGCACTGAAGGGCGCGGCCACCTATGCGTCTGGCTTGGCTGACAGCACTTATCAGAACCAGTTTAATGACCAGCTTTCTGCCAATAATGCTGCTCAGAGCAACCTAACCAACACGTTCAACCGCCAGAATGCACTACTTGGGTATGGGGCGAATGCCTCTTCGGCCAGCGCCAGCAACGCCACGAACACCGCCAGCCTCTCCGCTCAGGCCGCGCTCGCGGGCGTCGGTGCCACCATGTCCGGCACCACAGCCATGGGCAACAGCTTGACCAGCGGGCTCAACAGCCTTGGCAATCAGGCTTCGAGTTATGGAACGAATTATCTGGCCTATCAGAAACTGCTGAACGGGAGTTCGAGCTGATGGCCGGGCTATTTGACACGGGCGCCAACGCCCTGCTCGGTATGGGGCAAGGCACGGTTCAGCCGCAGACGAACCAGATCCAGAACATTGCCGCAGCTCAGGGCGTCCAGAACCAGGCGCTGGAATATCACAATGCGCTGCTGGGGCAGAAGGCCAGAATGGCGGTCGGCAACGCCTTAGCGCGTCATGTTCGTAAGGACGGCAGCATTGATTATGGATCTGCAATCGCTGACGCGGCGAGCGATCCAGATGCGGCCTATGGTCTGCCGGATGCCGTCACGCAGAACAACAGCCAGCAGGCCCAGAACATAGGCAACCAGGGTGCACAGCTCGAACTGAACCAGCGTAAAACGGGAATGCTGGCCGGTCTGGCCGCGCCTCTCATGAGCAATCCAGACGTGACCAAGGGAGACGTTGCGCGGCAGCTTGGCGTCGGGGTGGCGCATGGCCTGATTTCGATGGATCAGGCACAGGCCGCCTACTCCGCCCTGCCCGATGACAGCGCAGGTATCCGGCAGCAGGTTCGTGGTCTCATGGACGCGTCGATCGGTCCGGCTCATGCCTACAATGACGCCTATGGCTCCATGCAACTGGTGGACGACGGCGGAACTCTGCACTGGCAGAACGTTGGTTCTCCTGCCAGTGGCCAGGGTGGACAGAATGTCGGAGGCAGTATTGCCAAGCAGACATCGCCCGAAACGAATTCTACGCCTATGGACGTGGTCAACCCGGACGGCTCACACAGCTACGTCCGCCGTGATCAGGTGGTCGGTGGAGCGCAGGGGCGTCCCACTGTCCCGCCCGAGGTCATGGGATCGGGCCGCTATCCGACCGCGCAGCCCGCAAATCCGGGGTATCAGTCAGCGCCAGCTGCGGGCCAAGTGGAAGGACAACGCGCAGCCGCTGAGGTTGCCGGTCATGCTGCCGGTGAACAGTTTGGCCAGGCCGGGCAGTTGTCAGCCGGGTTTGGCGACCGGATGTACCGCTCCCAGAAGGCCCTGCAGCTTCTTCAGGAGATCTCGCCATCTTCCGGGAAGCCAGCGGAACTGCATAATCGGATCGTCAACGTGGCGGTATCTCTCGGCATGACAAACCCGTCCGACAAGGCAGCGGCCTATGACGAGGCCAACAAGTATCTGACCCAGCTTGCGGCCAGCCAGCCGGGAGCCGCGCACAGCGATGCCCAGTTGGCCACGGCGCTTGCAGGCAACCCTTCGACGCACATCAACAATCTGGCGGCGCAGGATGCCTTGCGGGCGAACATCGCGCTGGATCGGCGCGCCAACGCGGCCTATCTGGCCTTCCACCAGAAGTATCCTGGCACGGAAGCGCAGGTGCATGCCAACGAGTGGCCGACGTTCCAGAACGACTACACGACCAAGAAAGACGCCCGTGCGTTCATGTTCGATATCATGTCGCCCGAGCAGCGCGCGCGCCTCTGGTCAGGCATGGATGGCAAACAGCGGCAGGCTTTCCGGTCTGAACTTCGTGGCGCCATGGAAACCGGACTGGTGCAGGCTCCGAACTGATGGCCGACCTCGATCGCCATTACGAAGGTGCAGGCCAGTACTGGGGTGTTGATCCCGAGGTTCTGCGCGCCGTGCACCGGGTGGAAGATCCGACGGATGACCCGAGGGCCCGAAGCAAGGCCGGGGCGGTCGGCCACATGCAGTTCATGCCGGAGACGGCCCGTAGCCTCGGCATCGACCCGACCGATCCCGTGCAGTCGATCTATGGCGCGGCCCGGCTCATGCGCGAAAATCTGGACCGGTATGGCAACCTCCCGGATGCACTCCGGGCGTACAATGCCGGGACGGACCGGGCGCGCTGGAACAACGACGAGACGAACGCCTATGTCGGCCGGGTGGCAGCGGCCTATCACAAGCCGGAGACGCAGACCGTGGCCAAGAAGCCCGCAGATCCCCAGACCGATGATGCCGCTTTTGACAGGATGTGGGGCCTGAACGGCGAGCCTGCGAAAACCGCCCCTGCCGCCACGCAGTCCGGCCCGAGCGATGAAGAACTGGACCGCATGTGGGGCCTGTCCACTCCGAAGGTCTCTCAGGCCCCGGCCCCCATGAGTGCGCCCGCTTACACGGCACCTGCATCGGAAAAGCAGAGCTGGGAGCGGAATGCTTTGCAGGGCGCAACGCGAGGTGGATGGGATGTCGTTGATAGCGGCCTTGATGGCGCCAACTGGCTTCTCGGGAAAGCCGGGATCAACGCTCTGCAAGGTGCAGTTGATCATGAAGATGCCGCCCGCAAGCAGTACGACCGGGATTATGGCGGCAGCCTCTCGGCCAAGCTGGGGCGCATGGGCGGCAATCTGGCGGCGTCTGCCATCCCGGTTGGCGGAGCGGAACTGGGAGCGGCCCGGCTTGGCGCGAAAGCTTTGGGGATGCTCGGGGCTGGAGAAAAGGTCTCCCAGGTTGGCGGCGCACTTCTCGGAATGGGTGCGGGCGGAGCGACGGCCAATGCCGCAACGGACAGTGAGACGGGGCAGCCCATCGGTCAGGCGTTGCGCGATGGCGCGGTTGGCGGCGTGTTGACGGGTGGAGCGTTGTCGTTGGCCAAGCCGATCACGCGCGGGGCCGTTGAAGCGTTTACGGGCGGGGCAGTCTCACCGGAACGGGCCGCTCTGGCGCGGCGGGCAGAAGAACTCGGGATCGGCCTCAAAGCGCCACAGATCAGCACCAGCCGGAACATGGCCTATCTATCAGACGTAGCCAATGGCGGCATCGTCTCGCCGGAGCAGCACGGCCAGTTCACCCGTGCGGTCTCGCGGACTTTCGGGCAGGACAGCGACCGCCTGACACCTGATGTGATCGACGACGCGCACAACGCTCTTGGAAGCCGTTTCGATCATGTTGCGGCAAACACGATCATCCGGGCCGACAATCAGTTTGGAAGCGATCTTGGAACAATCGCTGACGAGGCGCGTCAGGTCCTGCCCGAACAGGAGGTCACGCCGATTGCCAACCAGATCGACAACATCATGGGGAAGATTGCGAATGGCGAAATCAGCGGCCCTCAATATCAGGCCCTGACCCGGCAAGGCGCTCCCCTCGCCCGGGCCATGCGGTCTAACAACCCGAACGTCGCCTATTATGCCGGTCGTGTGCGGGATGCGTTCGATGACGCGATGGAGCGATCCCTGACCACGGACGGCCGCACGGATCTTCTGGACGAACTGAAAGACGCTCGCCGTCAGTACAAGAACCTGAAGACGATCGAACCTCTCGCCATGAAGGCAGACGAGAGCGGAGCGATCAGCCCGGCCCTGCTTCAGGGCGCGGTCAACAAGTCCTTCAAGAACCGCGCGCGACGGGGTGCGGGAGATCTGGGAGACCTTGCCGATATCGGTCAGGCGTTCCTGAAAGCCCCGCCGAACTCCGGAACCGCGCCGCGTATCGGGGCGGAGATCGCCCTGAGTGCAGTGCCGGCAGCGATTACGGGACACGAACTGGGAACGGCGGCCGGGGTGCTTGGTGCGATGGCAGGTCGAGGTGTGGCGAAAGGAGCGGCCCGCACCTACCTGAACAGCAACGCACTGAAGAACAGCCTTCTTCGCCGGAGCGAGGCATCTGCGCCCGCGCCTCGGAATGCCTTGCTCGGCGGGTTGGTGGATGCCGCGAAAGCTGGGGCGCCCTACTCAGCCGCAGTCCCAACCGGAGACCAGATCGTGCGGAACTGGCTGTTGGGGAATTAGAAAGCCGCCCCGAAGGGCGGCTCCGGAGTCAGGCGCAGAGATTTGCTCCTACGCGCTCGTTTCGTCGCTCGAAAGCATCGGCGGCTTTGTTAAGCCGCTCCTCAAACTCGCTCCGTTTGAGAGCGACGTATGGGAACTGCCGAAGGAACTGATCCTTGGCCGCTCGGGCGGGCTCCGTTTTTGGCTGGTAATCCTCGATCTCATACCAAATATCCGCCGCTGCTTGATCTGCCGGGACGCCGTTGTAACGCAGCGCCGTCCAGCGGTTCATCTCGTTGACCAGCATGGCGTCGGAGGTGATAAGTTGAACGCGTGTTCTTGCGGCCTGCTCTTGACGCTCCGCCGTTGCCAGCGGGATGTAGGTCATGACACCGGCTCCGGCTTCTTGGCGAAAGGGGGCTTACCGACCTTTTCAGCCAGATTGCGAAGGCCGGTCTTGGCTTCGTTCTGGGCCTTCATGGTTGCGATGATTTCCGCCAGTCGAGCGATGCCCTTCCCGGTCAGTCGGAAATCCTCTCTCACAATCTCTTCACCCGTGTGAGGGTGCGGATACGTCTTTCTCACGAAGCGACAGTAACCGTGCTTCAAGCCATAATGCGCAGGTTTGCGCTTGCCGCCTTCAACACATGACCATCCATGGCCGTCGATATAGTCCGTCACCCACTGCTGGCCGACTTTCAATTCCCGGCCTGCATCACGCACACCGAGATCCCCCGGGAGCTCCGCAAGGTAGTCATGAGCGGCAGCCTTGGGCGTGATAATCGCAAGCTCCCGTTCCTGTGCCTCAATCCTCTCCTGCTGGTCGGCTGCAAGGAGCAGGGCTTCACGGAAGGAGGTCGGAACTGCCGGCGCGGCAACTTCGCCGCGCTTGAACGCTGCAAACTGAGTGACAATCTCAATGGTGATCTTCGTCGCCGCTGTCGTCTCCGACTTTGCTGTGATGAAGAGGGCCTGTTCTTCATTGAGGTAGTGTTCGGTAGCGTTTCCGCCGTTTATGACCCTCCCCACGGTGGGGAGGGGTCCCATTTTCTCAAGACTACCCACGTGCCGCTTGATCAGATCGCGGATCTTGGTCGGCTTGGCGAAACCCAGCCGCGTTGCAAGATCGGTGTCGAGGATACGCAGTTCGCCATCGTGCATGGCGGGAACGATTGCGTTTGAGCCTTTAACGGCTTTCGTGATAACATCTGACATCGCGGTGTTCTCCAGATCACTGTTGAGAAGCAGCGGGGGAAAGTTTGGCGACCGATCCCGCTGCTTCTGTGATTTCTTTTCTGACAAAAAAAGCCTCCAAACAGGAGACAAGCTCGCTGTTCAAACTGCGTCCGTTTTCCTGCGCTAAGCTGGTCATCTTCCGATGAAGAGACGGCGGTAGGCGCAGGCTGGTTTTCTTACTAAGTGGTTTCATTTCACCTCGTGATGCTACTCTGAAGCTCAATAGCTCCACCTATGATGCTATGGCAGCATCATATGCAGCGTCAAGACTTTTTGTTTTTGTGATGCTATGGCTCGCTTATGGACGAAGATCAGACACTCCGATTCTCTTTGCGCGTGCCTCGTGAACTGCATGATCGGCTCACGTCTTCTGCCAATGAGAACAACGCATCTTTGAATGCGGAAATGCTGCGCTTGCTGGAAAAGGGGCTTGCTGGCGAAATCAAGCAGGCGCCTGATAGAACTGCACTTGAGCAGCTTTTCCCGCCGCAACTAGTCTGGCGAATCAGCCGTTTCAAAGACAATGCGGGCCTTCCGAGCAGTGAAGAGGCAGCAAAGCGTCTGGTTAAATCGGCACTTGATGAACGAGAATCCACTAAAGATATTTTGGATAAAATAAACCAACTGTTCAAAACAGAACGCGACCTAAGAGTTATTTCTAGGGAGGTAATTGCACCTCATGCGGCTGTTGAGAATATTAGGTATGGCAAAGATTGGGTTTGGTTTTTGACCCGCAATGGGGAATCAGGAGGGGTCGATAAAAAAGGAAAACTGTACTTCTCTGAGGATGGCAATGATTGGGACTGTAATATGAATTATTACTATTCCGATGAAGATATGAAGCCTCCAAAGAGAGCCAATCCAGAGCCTAATCCTTGGGATTCCCCTCCCAATGATCTGGACGATGAAATCCCTTTCTAATCCATCCCATTGACCCGACTCCGCCCTGCCGGGGAGGGCGGCAAAAGCTCGGATTGTCCCATCCCACAATGGATAGAGGTAACATTCCTAGACTTTGACGTCCTGAAAACCTACATAGGAAACGTGGTGAAGATCCGCACAAAGGAGCTTTAAAATGTCATTTCTTCGCTCGCGAAGCATGCGGAATATGCTTATCGGCATGAGCCGAGCCTTTGATCCGGCTCCCATTAATGTCATCGTAGAAACGCACGTTGAGCACCGTAAGCGCCCATCCTATGACACGTTCTTACTCACAAGCATTGGCCTTTTTGAAGACCGCACAAAAGGGGAAGCCCGCTTCATGGCTGAGTATGGGAAAGCCGGCGCAATGAACTATGAACGACCATAATCAGAACACCTCTTCACCTCAAAACTCTCCCGAAAACTCAGATCGGGAGATTGTTTCGGTACGCAAAGACGTCGCCGAGAGCCTGCAAGAGGCGCTTGGGATTAACCTTTCTGAGGTCTCTCCCGAGATACTTGAACAGGCATCGATCGCCCGTATAAGTAAATCTAGAAGTCCATACCCTTCTGCTGATATGCTGGCTGATTATCGGCAGAGGGGTATGGCAGATGTTGCGCGCCGAGCCCTAGATGTCATTGATGAAGAAAGACGCTGGCGCCACGCACGTGTAGAGCAGGACCAGGTACATGCTCATGCTCTAGAAATCGAAGAAAGCAGAAGGCTCACCTTCCAAACCGAGAAAGATGCAGAGCAAAAGAGATCTTCTCAGAAAAACTCATTTCTCATAGCGATTGGTTCAATCATAGCGGCGCTGGTCGGAGGCTATTTCCATCTTCCAAGGTTCCTGTGCATAAGCATGGTTGTAGTTGGAATTGGTGGTCCAAGCACAGCAACTGCCTTCGCTCGCTTTATCCCGAATAATTTTCTCCTTCATAAGGGGAGGAAAGACGACGACTCATGATCTTCCTCTATCTCGTCCCCTAATCCTCGAAAGACACGTCCTTCCGCCGATCCAGCCAATTTATGAACGCACTGACGCAGTGGAATATGGCAAGAAAGCCCCAGACGAAAATCAGACCGGCAATCACGACCGCCCAATCATGTGGCGTATCCATGAATGGCCCTGAGAACAAAAACATCGTCATCAAAATCCCCCACCCGCACCCGTAAGGCAGCGCACACCACCACGAAAGCGGGGGACGCGCCTTATTGCGAGCCCAGATGCGCCGCGCGCCGCGAATGATGCGGGGGGAGCATCATGATGACAATGACGTAAAGGAGCGTCGTGAAAATGCGGTGGTTGCGCACAGCATAGAACTGGTCATCCGGGACGTGATCGGTCCAGTCGAAGCAGAGGCGCCAGAACCATACGATCCAGAAAAGGATGAAACCGCCGGTCAGATACGTGGCAATTGAGCGCTCGATATGCTTATCGGTGCCTGGCTCTGCATTGAGCATCATGAGCCAGTTGACCACGAAGAGGCCGATAATCGCCGCAGCGATCCAGAGGAAGATCATGCGGCGAGCTTTACCCGATCCAGTGGAAGCCGTGCGCCATAAGGCCAGCTAAGCCAAGCGTTACGGTTATGATCGCCCCAAACAAAAGCCGAAAATCCCGCTCCTGAGACGTCCGCATGGCACGAAGATCATCTTTGATCTCTTTCAGGACACCCTGAGTATCTTTGGCAATCTGCTCCAGAACGGCAACACGTGGCGCTAGGTCATCCATACCGCCATTATCGTTACCGCCGCCGTCTTTTTCAATGATTTTCCGCGCCTCGCGCCGTTCTCGGCCTTCCGCGATGCGTCTTTCCATCTTCTCCGCAGCCGTCACCACTCGAATTCTCCGAATTGAGTGTTGATCTTGTCGGCGTCTTCGAAGGATTCCTTGAGAAAGCGCTCGATCTTTTCACGCGCTTTCGGGCTCATCTCGCCCTGATATTGCTCCAGAACGCTTTGCATGATTGCGGTGGAGCGCATCTGCGCGAGGCTCAGGCGGTAGATCGCCTCGGTCAGATCGCCGAAGGGTGGGGAGTTTTTCGGCCATTCTTCACCCTCCCCGGCAGAGCGGAGTCGGGTCAATGAAGACGCAGACAGAAAAGGTCAGGCCCTCCGCAATGCCTCATTGATGCGGGTCTGCCATCCCGGCCCGGTGCTCTTGAATTTTTCCAGAACGTCCTGATCGAGACGAAGCGAGACTGAGCGTTTCGTAGCAGCCTTCTGAGGACCGCGGACACGCTTTGCCTTTACGAGCGCGGGAGCAACCGCCATCGCCGGTCTCATGACCTGAAAGTCAGCCTCAGTCAGTTCAGGGTTATCGCCATCCAGAGCAATACCTTGATTGATCCGGGCATCTTCCTCGTCAGTCGGCATGATGATGTTAGTCTTGCGAGACATAGAGCAATACCTCCCGTTTGTTGGCTTTCCGCAAGCTGACGATCCGAACGATCCGGGTTTCGATGCTGTACACCAGCACATGAAGGCGTTTGCCAATTGGGCCGATCGCAACAAGGCGCGGTTCATTCGATGAGTGACTGGCCCTGATGAAAGCCGCGTCCCATTCGAAGCCTTCAGCAACAACGAAATCAACGCCATGCTTTTCGATGTTGCTCAGGCGCTTCGTTTCGTCCCAGTCGTATCTCATAGTTTATTGTATATACGGATAGGCTGGAAGCGTCAATCTAATTGTATGTACGATTTAATGGAGTAGTATTTCGGAATGCCCTCCCCGGCAGAGCGGATTCAGGTCAATGCGCCGATATCACATCAACGACGCCACCCCATCGATCTTATCAGCCAGCGCCGAGACCATGTGTTTAATTTCGGCAGCAATATCTGCCTTATCGACAGCAATATTCAGGCGCTCAGCATCACGCTGGAGCTCAGTGACTAACTGATGGACTTCTGAGTTGATGCCGTCTTCGTCGTCGTTGGTGCGGTATGACATATTAGCCTCCAAGGAAAATAGAACACTGCGCTCTTGATGACTTTCTTGTCCAGCGCGCCTCGCTTTTCCCTTGTACTGAACGCCCCACTTCCGCTATCTTCACACCACGGCAAGCCTCGCGCTGGCGGCACAATTCGAACTCCGAATGTCGCCCATGCGTCGTCTATTGCTCGCCCTTCCCCTTTGCATCCCCCTCTGCGCCCACGCTCAACAGGCAGCGAGCCCCGTTGAGCCGTTTTCGTATGGCGTCCGAACTGGAACGGCAAAGAACCCGCTTGTTGCGGCCCTGTCTTCTGTCGTGCCGTCTGCTCAGGCTGGATCCACCCAGGCTGCCGCACCGGTCGAGCTGTTCAGCTATGGCCGACGCGTCGGCACGCAGTCGAACCCGCTTTACATCAACCTCGGCAACGCACTCGACGCCTACGTCACCCAGGTCAGCCTGACATCCACGCTCTCCGCCTACCTGACCACCTCTGCCGCTGCGAAAACGTACCTGCCGTTTACGGGGGGTACGATCACAGGCAATGCCTCGATAAACGGTGAAGTGACGCTTACGAGTGCGACCGGCACGGGAAATGCCTACGCCTGCCTCAATGCGTCTGGTCAGCTATACCGCAGCTCGACGGCCTGCCAGTGATGGGCGAGGCACTTCTTCCGGCGGCGGCTGATCCCCGGGTCGATGATCACGAACAGCGCATCACCTTCTTGGAACAGGACCGAACTGCTACCCGGCAAGAGATTGCTGCATTGCAGCTCCGCCTGGTCGAGGTTCAGACCGAAGGCCGGATGCGCGGAGAGCGACAGGACACAGATCTGCGCGACCTCAAGGGCATGACCCGGGATCTGCTTGGCGGCATGGTGTTCTTTAGAACGGCCTTCAAATGGATCTGCGGGACTGGGGCAGCGGCTCTGGTGTTCGTGGCAGTATGGGGCCCGAAACTGCTCGCCTTCTGGCGGGACTGGCATGGCACATGACCCCGCAGGAACTTGCAGCCCGCACAGCATGGGGTGAAGCCCGCGGCGAGGGTGTCGTGGGGATGCATGCCATTCTGAACGTCATCGCGCATCGCGTAGCCCACCCCGGATGGTGGGGGCGGGACGTCGAAAGCGTCTGCACCAGCCCGTGGCAATTCTCGTGCTGGAACGAGACTGATCCGAACTGCGCCAAGGCTCAGGCAGTAACGGACGAAGATCCTCTCTTCCGATCCTCCCTGACGCTTGCGGGCCGGATGATTGCCGGTGACCTGCCAGACGTGACGAACGGGGCCGACAGCTATTTCGCTCTGGGCATCCCGCTCCCGCGATGGGCTGCCGGACGCAAGCCCGTGAAGGTCATTGGCCATCACGCCTTCTACCGCCTTGGCCTGAACGGAACCGGCGCATGAATCCGAACGCCAACACCTTCCTCAAGGCTGGCGGCGTCGGCTCGCTACTGGTGCTGCTGCCCGATCTGATCCCGGCTCAATACCTGATCTATCCGGCCTGGCTGATTGTCGCCTGCGCGATCCTCCGCGCCGTGATCCAGCCTCCGGAAGCGACCAGCAAGTGGGCGAGACTTTACGAATTGATGTCGGCCATCGGCGGCTGCATCGGATGGGCGCTCCCTCGCCTGCGTCCGGGCATCACCGCCGTTCCCGTTGCTCGCGAAGACGCGGCGAAGGTGAAGGCTGCCATCCCCGAAATCCTCAGCAAGCCCGCGGCACCGGCTGCGGATTGACTGCGGGACACCCTGCCCCACTTGGAGACACTCATGCCTGACCTCGCTTCCCTGACCGCCGCCCAGAACATGCTAACCGCCATTGCGGGCAAGCATGAGTGCACGGCGCTGAAGAATGATCTCGCCCTCGCCTCCACGGCGTTCTCCCTCGTCATTCAGACGATGGTGCCTCGCCTTGATCCGAAGTTCGACCTGTCTGGCGTCGATGCTGGCGTTGCCGCTGGCCTCAATGGCTTCACGTCCGCAATTACGGCAGCGGAAACGCCCCTGTCCGATGACACCAGCACGGAGACCACGACCAATGCGTAACCGCTTTCTCGCCCTCGGTTTCGGCGCCATTCTTCTCGGCTCCACGGCCGCCTGCACCACGACCCCGACGACGGCCACGTTCAACACGGCCACACTCAACAATGACGCCACGGCCATCGCCTATGCCGTCCAGGCGATCGAGGGCATTCCCGAACTGGAAAGCCATCTCTCCGCCAGTGACAAGGCCAAGTTCGACAACCTGGTCGCGCAGATCCGCAGCGTGACCGCACAGGTCGCCGCCAACTCCAATGGCTCTATCACGGTGGCGACCGGCAAGGACTGGGCCAAGTCTCTCGGCACGGATCTCGAAACCCTGCTGGAGATCGCGACGCCGATCGTTAAGGTCTACTCGCCGTCCGCTGCAACCTACATGAGCACCGTACAGGCCATGATCCCGCTGGTCGAGGCGCTGGCCGGTGTCACGGCCGCGCCCTATGCCGCGCCCATCCAGTCGCCGGAGCTGATCTGCGCTCGCATCTATCAGGGCGTCTGACCCATGGCGCGCGCGTCTTTGACTGATCTGATGGCCTCACTGGCGAGCGAGCCCCTCCCCCTCCGTCGGTCGCGCGTCAACAATTCAAAAAAGCGCGTGCGCAATGTAAGCACTGCTATTGCGACAAGGCGCTCAGAGGCAGGAGAAGATGCTCTTTCTCCCGGCCACGACATCAGCTGGCAGTCCCTCTGGGGTGGAAACGCTCCACCATATCCTGCAGGAGGGCTGCATGACCGAAATTGCTGAGCGCGTTCCGATTTCCATTCAGACCGTTCAGGCGCTCTTTGAGGCGCAGGATATTGGCAGCGATGAAGTGCGAGCCTCGAACCGATGGTATCGGGAGTTCATCTTCGCCACTCAAGGCATCACTGAGGGCGATCGCAAGACGACGGAAGAAAAGGGCAACGTCCATACCTGGATGCTCAGTCGCGGGAAATGCTCTGCCAGGATTGCGGACATCAAGGAGCGACTTGGTCTGTGTGCTCATATTCGCCTTGAGATGATGCTCGCTCGAGGCATGTCGTTCTCTCAAATGGCGAGGATGCTCTACCCGGGTATTTCGGAAAGTAGGTCGCGCATGAAAGTCTCAGCTCAGTGTGCTCTGGTTCTGGAGCAACTGGCGCATGTGTATGCGAACATGCGCCGTGCTGCGTGACCTCGTGCCACCATTTCCCCATTAGTAGACATCAGAATTGGGGATACAAAACTTATACTCACCCCTATCCAAATCTGCAGGTAAATTACGAAATTGTAATTATGTAAAGAGAAAGAGACCAATAAATAATCCGTAATTATTGACGCTCATATCTAATTACGAGAAATGCAAAAAATAGTGAAATAATTCAATATTATTTACAAATAATTATTCTATTACTTAAATATACATTCAATCCCAAAAAATAATATTTTGACCCTATTCCAGATAGAATTTACAAAATTCTTACTCGTTTAACGGTTTTTTGACGATTTCGTCGATTGATTTTGATTTCTTCTTGATCATATAAATCATAAATACTCTCGACGACCTTAATTGCTTGTTGTTTTTCTCCTTTTTCCCAAAAGTTATCGGCGAGCTTCAACAAATCTGAAATTTTTGAGCACATGTCAGGAAACCCGCATCATTTGAAAGTGTTGACGTCATAAAACGTGGAACGCATTTCCACACATTGCGTCAAAAAAGCGGTAACGCAAGGCATTTTGTTTAAAATGTGGTCAAATTCTGTCTATTGAAAAGGTTTTAAATATATGCCGAATTTGATCAATATCATTGCACGGAATATAAAGCGGCTTCGACTTGAACGCGATCTGACTATTGCAGTTCTCGCCGCCAAATCCCGCATGCCAGAAAATCTCATCATCGAAATTGAATCCGGTACTTATCGCCCTGATCCAGAAGAATTCCTTCGTCTTGCGGACGCCTTAGGGTCCAAGCCGTCGGATCTATTATATGCTGATTAAGACATCAAAAGAGACATACAAAATCTATCCAGAAAACATCTCTAATATCGCTGATTTGTAAGAATCTCCCCACCCCGGAGTGTCGCTCGATCAGGGTGGGGAGATGCGAGGCTTTGCATAGGAGTGCGCGCCAAATTCACCCTACCGCAAATCTATTGATGATAAAATAACGATTCTGCAAAATCTGATTTTTTTAGAAATACAATTGTTGTCCCAAAAGCAAAAACCGCCCGCTGTAACGCAGGCGGTTCCGCAGATCGAACAAGATTGCTCGAGCCTCTTGGATACCCTCTTCATTCTTTCCAAATTCTTAGCGAACAACAAAGCAATTTAGCAAAACACAAAAGAAAATTATCCAATAGAATCAACGTCTATTGCTTTTGGTTCAACCGCCAGCGCCTGCTGGAACAACCACTGGACATCCTGCTGGCCAACCCGCAGATCGACCTTCCGTTCTGCCTGATGTGGGCCAATGAGAACTGGAGCCGTCGCTGGGACGGATCGGATGACGACCTTTTAATTGCGCAGAATTATCGCCCCGAGGATGACGAAGCCCTCGTGGACTGCTTTGCCCACTACCTGAAAGATCCGCGCTATATCCACTGCGATGGCCGACCGGTCCTCATGATCTACCGCCCCGGCACAATCCCCGCTGCTCCGGCCACGATCGCCAGATGGCGCGCGATGTTCCGGGAACGACACGGGCTAAACCCGCTCCTTGTCATGGGACAGGCCTTCGGAGACGAAAACCCCGATCTTTTTGGGCTGGACGGAGCCATCGAGTTTCCGCCCCACAAGGTCGTATCAGGCTGCAACCTGATGAATGACGAACTCAAGCTCTTCGATAATGAGTTCAGTGCTCAGGTTTATGATTACAGTGACGTCATGGAGCATGCGCTGTCTCAACCCGAAGCGCCGTTTCCACTCATCCGAACTGCGGCCCCCTCCTGGGATAATGACGCGCGCAGGCAGGGAAAAGGTCTTGTCCTGCACGGATCAACCCCGGAACTTTACGAACACTGGCTCGGCGGTCTGATTGAACAGGCTCAAACCCGAACTTTCTTCGGAGACCCGGTCGTGTGCATCAATGCCTGGAACGAATGGGCCGAAGGAGCATATCTGGAACCGGATCAACATTTCGGAAGCGCCTATCTCAACGCGACGGCCCGCGCCTGTACGGGCTTTGGCGGCAAGCGGTCTCGATCCAAGCTTCTGCTGATTGGTCATGACGCATTTCCAGCGGGCGCGCAGAGACTGCTTCTGGAAACAGGCCGCACCCTGCAACACTGCTTTGGAGTGGAGCTTCAATTTCTTCTTCTAGCGGACGGCGCACTTCTGAATGACTATCGGAATGTAGCACCGACTGAAATACTTTCTGCAGAAGCAGAAACACTCGCATCTCGTCTCTACACACTTCAAAAGCAGGGATTTCAGTCAGCCATCCTCAATAGTGCTGCGTCTTCAGCCATCGCGCCTCACCTCGCGCAGGCAGGTATCGATTTCCTGTTCCTGATCCATGAACTTCCAGCCCTCCTCCGCAGTCGCGACCTTTATACACCTATGAAACAGGCCTGCGCGCTTGCTCGGAATGTTATTGTCCCGGCCAGAAGTGTGGCCAGAAAACTTGATCTCGAAACTGCAAAAACCCTGAAAATCCTGCCACAGGGCCTCTATGCCGCCGCGTCACTTTCCTTGCAGACACGGCAGACGATCCGCAAACAGATGGGCTTTAGCTCAACAGATCCGGTCGTGATCGGTGCAGGCTACGCAGATTTGCGAAAGGGGTTTGACCTTTTCCTCCAGCTCTGGCGCAAACTGCGCAGCACAGTACACTGTGTCTGGCTGGGAGATATTGATCCGTCCCTGAAAAACAGCCTTCACACTGAACTGGAAAACGCCTGCTCCAGCGGCACATTCCACATGCCAGGACGAATAGACAATGTTCCGGCCTGGTTTGCCGCGGCCGATGTGTTTGTTCTGCCATCACGCGAAGACCCCTACCCTTCGGTTGTTCTTGAAGCGCTGGCCGCGGGCCTTCCATGCGTTGCATTCGACGACGCAGGGGGAATTCCAGATCTTTTGAAAGAACTCGACAGCAATAAAGATTTCCAAAACCGGACTGTTCCGTTCGCAGATGTCTCAACTCTGGCCAGTGCAACTGAAGACCTGGCCATCTGGTCCATGAAAAGAACTGGTAAAGAACGCCAGAAAGCCGGGCGGTTCGCACAGGACGCATTCAGCTTCAAACACTATGCTCAGGACATTCTCAGCCTGGCTCTGCCAAAGGTGCCAAAAATCTCTGTTGTTATTCCGTCCTATAACTATGCCCGTTACATGAGCAGCCGCCTGTCTTCCATTTTTGCACAGACGATACCGGTTTTTGAAATCATCGTCCTTGATGATGCGTCTCACGATAACAGTCTTGAAATCGCGCGTCAGACTGCAAAAGACTGGAACCGAGACATTCTCTGCATTGAAAATACTGTCCCCTCAGGGTCTGTCTTCCGGCAATGGCACAGAGCCCTTAACCTCGCACAAGGCGACTGGATCTGGATTGCCGAAGCAGATGATTTTTGTGAACCTGATTTTCTTGAAAATATTCTGGACGGCATCAATAGCAATCCGTCTGTTGTCATGGCATTCACCGATAGCCGCTCTGTAGATGAAGACGGAACGCCAATGTCTTCCTCTTATCGTCCCTACTACTCACAAAGTGTAGGCGCACTTTTGGAAAATAACAGTCAATTTACAGGTGAAGGATTTGTAAGAGAATGCCTGTTTGAACGTAATCTCGTTCTCAATGTCAGCAGCGCTATTTTTCAGAAAAAACGTTTGTTGACTGCCATTAATGCCTGTCAAAGAGACTTAGAAACACTTCGCGTTGCTGGAGACTGGAGAATTTATGTAGAACTTCTGACGCAGGAAGATGCAGAAATTGTATACATAGCAAAATCTCTCAATGTTCATCGAAGACATGCTGTTTCAGCAACACACTCTCTCAATCGACGAAACCATATCGAAGAAATTGCGTACATGCATACCCTTCTCATTAATCGCCTAACCCTTCATGAAGCACATACAAAACGTCAAAAAGAGTATATTGCCGCATTAGAAAATCAATTCGGAATACAGCGGACACACTAAAGGAAAATATAAATCTCAACCCACATTAATGGGCAGCCGCCTCCTTCCGGATAAATCCTTACGACATAATTAATATTATATTTTTAATTTTTTGTAGCGTGATTGAATATCAATTAAAGATACAGAAAAATTCCAAAAGGAAATGCCATGAGCCGCGATTTCAAAATTGTGGATGTTTTCAGCTCTACTCCCTTTAAGGGAAATCCTGTTGCTGTTGTACTGGATGCTGAAGGACTAGGCTCAGGACCTATTAATTTATTGAACTGAGCGAGAGGTTGTGATTCACAGGCTTACCGATGGAGGGTAGGCCTG